>NZ_JBIWDP010000002.1:0-362241 GCF_044762075.1 Lysinibacillus sp. NPDC097195
GTCACACCCGTTCCCATACCGAACACGGAAGTTAAGCTCTTTAGCGCCGATGGTAGTTGGGGGCTTCCCCCTGTGAGAGTAGGACGTCGCTAGGCTATACATACTAAAATTATTCCGAAGTAGCTCAGTTGGTAGTAGCACCTGACTGTTAATCAGGTTGTCGCAGGTTCGAGTCCTGCCTTCGGAGCCATTCTTGGAGAGTTGTCCGAGTGGCCGAAGGAGCACGATTGGAAATCGTGTAGGCGGTTAACACTGTCTCAAGGGTTCAAATCCCTTACTCTCCGCCAGCACTTTAGGATTCCAATCATAAAGTGGCCCCTTGGTCAAGCGGTTAAGACACCGCCCTTTCACGGCGGTAACACGGGTTCGAATCCCGTAGGGGTCACCATTTATAACGAATACCCAGATGGAGGATTAGCTCAGCTGGGAGAGCATCTGCCTTACAAGCAGAGGGTCGGCGGTTCGAGCCCGTCATCCTCCACCATTTTTAAAAATTAAATTAGTATTGTCGCGGGGTGGAGCAGTGGTAGCTCGTCGGGCTCATAACCCGAAGGTCACAGGTTCAAATCCTGTCTCCGCAACCAAAATGGTCCCGTGGTGTAGCGGTTAACATGCCTGCCTGTCACGCAGGAGATCGCCGGTTCGATCCCGGTCGGGACCGCCATTTTTAAATTATAAACATGGGTCAGTAGCTCAGTTGGTAGAGCATTAGATTGAAGCTCTAAGTGTCGGCGGTTCGATTCCGTCCTGACCCATCATGTTTTCCGCCGGTTTAGCTCAGCAGGTAGAGCAACTGACTTGTAATCAGTAGGTCGTGGGTTCGATTCCTATAGCCGGCACCATGTTTTCCCGGAGGGGTAGCGAAGTGGCTAAACGCGGCGGACTGTAAATCCGCTCCTTAGGGTTCGGCGGTTCGAATCCGTCCCCCTCCACCAGTTTTTTATTTAATAGGGGCATAGTTCAACGGTAGAATAGAGGTCTCCAAAACCTTTGGTGTGGGTTCGATTCCTACTGCCCCTGCCAATTAATTTTATGGCGGTTGTGGCGAAGTGGTTAACGCACCGGATTGTGGTTCCGGCATTCGTGGGTTCGATTCCCATCAGTCGCCCCATTTAATATAAAATTAAAATATAACTATAAAGCAATGGCGATTGTGGCGAAGTGGTTAACGCACCGGATTGTGGTTCCGGCATTCGTGGGTTCGATTCCCATCAGTCGCCCCATTGTTGGGGTATAGCCAAGCGGTAAGGCAACGGATTTTGATTCCGTCATGCCTAGGTTCGAATCCTAGTACCCCAGCCATTTATGCGGAAGTAGTTCAGTGGTAGAACACCACCTTGCCAAGGTGGGGGTCGCGAGTTCGAACCTCGTCTTCCGCTCCAATAATATGGCGGCATAGCCAAGTGGTAAGGCACAGGTCTGCAACACCTTTATCACCGGTTCAAATCCGGTTGCCGCCTCCATATTTTTTTCTTAATCGGATACTCCGATTTTTTTTATCTCTAAAGTATTATGCCGGTGTGGCGGAATTGGCAGACGCGCACGACTCAAAATCGTGTTCCTTTGGAGTGTCGGTTCGACCCCGACCACCGGTATCCAAAGTATATTAAAAAAGACTTCAACAACTGTGTTGAGGTCTTTTTTTGTTTTTAAACAATGGTGCAAATATCAAGTTCAATGGAACAAATAAAACAATAGATACTAGATAGAAGTCAGTATATTATGAATTTTATGTTATGATGTTTTTAGATGTTAGGTTTGGAGGTAATACTTATGAAAATAAACTTTTAACCTTGTTACTACTCCTAGCAGCTATTTTTTATTACTAGACGCCTTTAGAAATATATTTAGCGATTATGCAATGTTGAAAAAGATATCGTGCTTATATGTCTAGCAGGAACTTTAATTTATTCTTCAAAAATAGGAGGGCAATAAATTGGGTAGAGTAATAGGATTTGAACTAAATAGTCAGGAGCCCGAAAAAGCTGCGGATTTTTATTCTAAAGTTTTTGCTTGGGAAATAGCTGAGCCTCGTTGGGATTACTGGGCTGTTACGACAGGTGGCAGCGAGCAAAATGGCATAAACGGTGGAATAGGAAAGGGTCCAAGTGACTATCCACATGGAATACGCGTGCAGATCGAAGTAGATGAGATTGACGAGTCTATATCGAAAGCGATGGAGAATGGCGCTAATATTGTCCGAGAAAAAATGGAGTTTGATGAATTTTATCTTGCTTATTTAGTAGATCCTACTGGACTAGGTTTTGCTTTAATTCAAAATAAGAAATAATACTATTTTACACCTCTGCAATGTTTTGCAGGGGTTTTTTATTTTACAAGTGCTAGTGTAAAGTATTTTTTTATGGGTATGGAATGATTAACAAACTATTAAAAAAGTAATTTATATTAATATTTATTTTGCTAGTTGAATAGGATAACAAAGACGAGAAAAAAATATAGGGGGAATGGCATGAAGATATTAAGTAGAATATTGATTGTAGTTTTAATGTTTGGGTTATTACAAGTACAGTCTGCATATGCGGCTAGTTTTAAAGATGTGTCATCCGATAATACGTTAAATACGGAAATAGATTATTTAGTAGAGAAAGGGATTATCAAAGGCTATCCTAATGGCACGTTTAAGCCGAATGATTATGTAACAAGGGCACAGGTAGCTGTTATGGTAACGCGTGCATTAGGATTAAAAACAACGAACGTTAAAAATCCGAAGTATCAAGATGTTCCGACATCGCATGTTTACTATAAAGAAATTGCTGCAACACAAAATGCTGGAATATTTGATGCAACAAAGAAATTTAATCCGAATGGGACACTGTCGAGGGCTGATATGGCCATTGTTTTACAACGTGCATTTAAATTAAAAGGAAAAAGCCCTTATTATTTTACAGATGTTACGGAAAAGACAGCCGGTTATAAAGAAATATTAGCCGTAGCGAACAATAATATTTCAAGAGGTTATCAAGATGGTTCATTTAAACCGAAAATGGCGCTAACGCGCGCACATTTCTCGGCATTTGTTGCGCGTGCAATGACTTTGACAAAGCCCAATTTATTAAAGGATCCAGCCTACCAATACAGCTATGCATTTTATTCATCAGAGGATGGACGAAGATATACATTAAATTATCAATATAGTCACAATGATAATAAAAATGATGTTTGGACAATTGCTAATATGACGAATAATAAGCAATTTAATGATGAATTACTATATTACGATGGTTTTGTATATGCGCAAGCAATTGCTCAGGAGTACAGCTCACATTACGATTTCTATATAGGTTTACCGCTTAGAATTGGTGTAATAGTTCACGAAGACGATGAAGGTCCAGTAAACGGCAATCGTATTACCGTTCAAACGACGAATGGAACGGTACGTGCTGGTGGAGTTAATTATAAAAATGTGGCGATATTAGAAGAAAAATTTAAATATATTGATGTAGTGAAAACTTATTATTTTGTTGATGGCATTGGCTTAGTTAAGGAACTTCATGATGGGGAAGTTGTTTATGAGTTGCTAAAACGAACAGCTAATTAGAAGACGGGAAATAAGAAAGTGTTAGATTGATTACAGTCAATCTAACACTTTTTACATTTAGAACTACATTATGAAGTAAGAGATATATGAAAATAACGTTGAAGGGCTTGTTGCCACTCCTTCTCAGTATGTGTTGTATAGGTGGTTAAAGTGTGCCCTTCATATATACGGAATTCATTATTAAACATCGTATGTCGACCAGAAGGAGTACGCATCATGGCAATTTTATTTTTTTGCTGAGAAAGCCTTGGGGCAAAGTTGGCATCATTCGCATCATCGGTGAAGTTATAAAGTAGGCGCCACTGATGAGGTGTTTGCTCATATAGCATCCAACCATATGTGTCATGCAATTCAATTTTGTATAGCTCTTTTCCTTCACGATGTTCGTGCCCTGCAATTAATGGAACTGGTTTACAGGGGGCAAGAGCACCTACACCAACGTCCGAAATATATGGTATACCATCATAGTGAACGAGAAGTAGCTGGTGCATAGGAACATCTTCGATTGGTGTCTGTGCATCTATATTACGCCAAAACTGTGCATAGCGATTTGTTACAGAAAAACCGAGCTCACGAAGTAGCCAGCTATATAAAATATTGAGCTCAAAGCAATTGCCTCCGCGATGTTGAACAATCATTTTTTGATAAAGGTCAGGGATCGCGAAGGAAATATTCCGTTTCAAGGCGACGTCTAAATTTTCATAAGGTATGGTATGGAGATGTTGTGTTTGTAACTGACCAAGTAATTTAATAGACGGTTCTATAGATCCTTGAAATTGAAGATAGTCTAAATATTGTTGTATTTGTGAATTCATAAAATCGCCTCACTTCCTTACTAATTAACATAACCGAAATGATAATAGAATACACGAAAAAATTTGAAAAAGAAAATAATAGAAATGAAGCTAAATAACTTGTAAAATTAATGTATTCACTACTAGATAGTAATGAATTTCCCATTTTTAGTTAAAAATAACGATTCTAAAGGTAGGTATATGAATGACGAACGCAATAAAGTGGATAGAAGTAAATTCGTACGATGAAATGAGTACCGTAGCTGCAAATATTTTTACCGAGCAACTACAAGTAAAACCAGCAAGCATTTTAGGGCTAGCTACAGGTGGATCACCCGTTGGCATGTATAAAGAATTAGTGAAACATTATCAAGCTGGTGATATTTCTTTTAAAGATGTTAGAACATTTAATCTAGATGAGTATGTAGGGATAGAACAAACTAGCCCGGCAAGCTATTGGACGTTTATGCACGAAAATCTATTTAATCATGTGGATATCAACGAGGAAAATATACATTTACCAAATGGCAAGGCGCTAGATTTAGATGCTGAATGTGTGGCCTATGATGCACGTATCGCAGAAGCAGGAGGCATTGACTTGCAGTTGCTTGGTATTGGGGTAAATGGACATATAGGCTTTAATGAGCCTGGTACGTCATTTGATTCACTTACAAACATTGTAGAACTGACACCATCAACTCGAACTGAAAATGCAATTTATTTTAATCATCCAGATGAAGTACCTACACATGCGATTACAATGGGCATTCAATCTATTATGAATGCAAAGGCAATTGTGCTAATTGCCTTTGGTGAAAAGAAGTTAGAAGCGATAGAAAAATTACAAAGCGGGGAAGTAACTGAGGAGTTCCCAGCGAGCACATTATTAAATCATCCGAATGTAACCATTATTTACGGTGGTACAAAATAAAATATTAAGGTGTAGACTTCATTTTGCAGTCTACGCTTTTTATTTGTCCTGAAAGTGGAGGCATATATGCTAGAATGAGAGATAGGATAGGAGGGGGTAACATGATAAGTACAGTAGCACATTTAGAAAAAGGCGATACAGTGGGCATTGTATGTTTGTCTAGCCTTGTGGAGCCAGAGAAATTAGGACATGCTTTAGCTTTTCTAGACGAGTTAGGCCTCCGCTATAAAATAGGGGATACGATAACAGCAAAGCATGACTATTTAGCAGGTAGTGATGACGTTAGGCTTGGGGATTTTCATGCAATGGTTCAAGACCCTGAGGTGAAGGCAATCTTTTGTGTTAAAGGTGGCTACGGTTCTGCACGTATTGCTGGCAAAATTGATTATGAGTTACTGGCGGAAAATCCGAAAATTTTCTGGGGCTTTTCTGATGTTACTTATTTGCATTGTGCCATCAATGAATTTGCAAATATCGTGACCTTCCACGGACCAATGTTAATGGCTGCAAATAGAATGGATGAATTATCGAAAAAGATGTTTTTACAGTTGTTTTCCCCAATAGAAATACAGTATTCGGAAGCGATTTCTCCATTAACAACAATTGCTTCTGGGGTAGCACGCGGACCTGTGATAGGTGGTAATTTACGACGTTTAGTTAGCACGTTAGGCACTAAATTTGAAGTTCGTACTGAAGGTAGAATTTTATTGATAGAAGATATTGGCGAAACAATACCACGAATCGATGCGATGTTACAGCAATTGAAGCAAGCAAGAAAGCTAGAACAATTAGCAGGTGTGATTATTGGATCATTTACGCAAACTGAAGCAAGTGACGAGGCTCTACTAACATTAATGAGCGAGTATTTTAGTGATTTAGGAATACCTGTTGTAGCGGGCTTTAAAATCGGGCATGAAACAACGAATATTGCGATTCCATTAGGTGTCGATGCAATTTTAGATGCGCAAGAAAAAGTACTACGACTTTTACCGGGTGTACATTAAATCATTTAGCAATTGTATGAGAATTGTGTGAGTGCCTGGCACTTACTAAAATATCCACTTTACATTCTGCGGGCATAGTGTAAGCCGCAGAAGTAAAAGTGGATTTTTGTTAATTTTAGAAAATTCAAAATTGTTTGGGTGCCTGGCACCGAAATTAGTAAGGTTCTGCATCGTGGCCTTTGTCGACTGCGTCTTTAGGGGCTTGAGCACCGTCAATATTGCCGAGAGGCTTTGCAGAAGATGCATTTGTTTGTGCCATTTGTAGGCCTTCATTTAATAAGCGGCCATATTCTTCATCTGCCTCAGAAGCTAATGCAATCATGGCTTCTTGGATGGCTATATTACAAGTCGATAAATCTCGAATTAAGTTTTCTAGTAGTTCATCGCGTTCCCATTGCTCAAAATTGCGATACGTTTCACCAGCTTGCTTCGTATTATTTTGGCGATCAATGGATTCGCGCACTAAATTCCCTTCAATATGAGGTGTATATTCTTTCGCTGTTTGAGCAGCTTCTTTTAAACCATTTAACATAGATGGCTCATAGTTAACATGTGGATTTTGTCCAGGGGCTAGATCACGTTTATACATCATTTGCCCACCACTTTGGTTAGTCGCTACTCGCTTCTTTGGTGCATTAATAGGTAGTTGTAGATAATTGGCACCAACTCGATGACGCTGTGTATCAGAATAAGAGAAAGTGCGACCTTGAAGCATTTTATCGTCTGAGAAATCTAAGCCATCAACGAGGACACCTGTTCCAAAAGTAGCTTGTTCAACTTCAGCAAAATAATCTTCAGGATTTTTATTTAATACCATTTTTCCTACCGGATACCAGGGGAACTTGTCGTTCGGCCATAGTTTTGTATCATCTAGTGGATCAAAATCAAGTTCAGGATGTGGACCATCCTCCATAATTTGTACATTTAACTCCCATTCAGGATAATCTTCACGTTTAATGGCATCATATAGATCCTGTGTGGCGTGATTAAAGTTCTTTTGTTGAATCTCTTCTGCTTCTTTTTGTGTTAAGTTTTTAATGCCTTGTAATGGCTCCCAGTGGTATTTGACAAGAACAGCTTTACCCTCGCTATTCACCCACTTATACGTATTCACACCCGAGCCTTGCATCATACGGTAATTGGCTGGGATGCCCCAAGGTGAATACACAAAGGTTACCATATGGAAGGTTTCTGGAGAACTTGCACAGAAATCAAAAAAGCGTTCAACATCCTGAATATTTGTAATTGGATCAGGCTTAAAGGCATGAATCATATCAGGAAATTTCATGGCATCTCGAATAAAGAAAATTTTTAAATTATTTCCAACTAAATCCCAGTTTCCATCCTCGGTATAAAATTTTACAGCAAAGCCTCGCGGATCACGTAATGTTTCTGGCGAATGCCCACCATGTATAACAGTAGAAAAGCGGACAAAAACAGGCGTTTGTTTACCTTTATCCTGAAAAACTTTGGCTCTTGTATATTTGGAAATAGGGTCATTGCCAACAGTGCCGTATGTTTCAAAGTAGCCATGCGCTCCAGCCCCACGAGCATGAACGACACGTTCAGGAACTCTCTCTCGGTCAAAATGACTGATTTTTTCAAGGAAATCATAATTTTCGAGTGTTGCAGGCCCTCGATTGCCGACTGTTCGTAAATTTTGATTGTTTGTGATCGGATGGCCTTGACGATTAGTTAGTGTATCATCTTTCTCATGAGAATGGTTCATATTATTGCTCCTTCCAATTGTACTAAGCAAAGTTTGTCCAATAGATTGGCAAAATAGACATAAAAAAACTCTCCTACACACAACGTGTAAGAGAGTTTCGGACGGCGTTTTCCAATTCATCTGAGTAAGTTTTTTCATGCCATTGCCAATAGTTGGTGATAGGTCATCGGTCATAAAGTAACTGGTCACATGTCATTGGTTGATCCAAGTTGTAGTCTACATTAAAGTAGTTTTGAAAACGGCACATCCGACTCGGTTTGGAGTCTCACCGCCCCGAGCTTAGAAATAGCGAGAATCATCAAATTGTATCTCAACACTATAGTTTTTAGCATTAATTAAATTAGAGAGTTTATGTGCATCTTTTTCTAGTTGAAGTGAACGTTCACGGTAGGCATCTGGCTCAAACATGGCAATTTCATATAATATTGTGCCTTCACCATAGCCCATACGAACAGTTTCTTTTTCATGTGTACCCAAGTGTTTGCAAAGTTCAGCTTCAGCGCGAAGTTGTGAAGCCAGTTCAATGGCCTCAACAAGTGCAAGTTGCTCGCCTTTAAAGTCTACTTTATTATGAATATTGGCCTCATAGACAAGTCGATCTAATGTTCTTATATCCAGCCGTACTTGAGCTAATTCGCTTTCAATAGCAGTCATAGCACGATTACTCGTTTTAGGTGCTTGTCCTTTTTCAACAGTTACAAAGGAACTGCGATGTAATTCATTAATAAGTTCCTGAACCTTTTTTGCTAAAATGCTTTTCAGTTTAACTGCTTCGGCAAGATTTATCATGCAAACACGTCCTTTATAAAGTAGTAGATGGCGTAGCATTTGTTAACAGAGCAACTTGATAATCGCCACCATGTATTTGATTAAACATTTTACCTGCTGAGGCAAGAAGCTTATGGGCATCTTCAGTTGAAAGGGAAGGGCGAAGATAGAAAATATGGAGCGCTTCAGTTGTTGCCTCGGAGACTGCCGTACGTTGTGAATCAACGAATGGTGAACCAAAGGGTCCTTCCTCGTCACGACTATATAGAATATGATTTAGCGTATTTAAGCGCCCATTTAAGCCTTCATAGCTTGTTTCCTCATCGCCAAGTGCAATTTCTACATTACCTTTGACACGAGCTATATCATAGATACCAACTGGAATTTCGTATTGAAGGGAGAAAAAATTATTTAAATCGACACCTGAATGAATAGGTGTTAAATAATTTTGCTTACTTACACGACGCATTAAGCTTTCGGCAGAGTGTCGATAGCGGTTCGGATCTGCGCCGAGCTGTTTCCAAATTTGTCGCCATTCTGCAATACCTTTACGTTCAGTGACAGGTTGGTCCTGCATTTCTAAATAGAGGTTTTCTTGATATAATTGCAGGCGACCTTTAATCATTTGGGGCGATTCTGCTACGACAATTTTGGTATAATGAATAATGCCGATTTTCAGCTCTGGAAGTTGCGATAACAACGAGGGATTAAGTGATACTTCCATATAAAATCACCTACTTTATTTATTTTAATTATTATATCATGTAAGGAGTTGGAAATAAAATGAACATACATGACCTGCAACGAGAATTTGTAGCGTATGCAATGTCCATTGGCGTTGATAAAATTGGTTTCACAACGGCAGCTCCCTTTACAGAATTAAAGAATAGACTGCGTCGCCAACAGGAGCTTGGTTTCCAATCAGGTTTTGAAGAGAGCGATATTGAAAAACGTACGGAACCGCTTCAATTGTTAGATGATGCAGAAAGTATTATTGCGATAGCTGTCGCTTACCCTTCACGTATGAAAGATGCACCTGTTGGTAAAAAAGGAGCGCGACGTGGCATATTTTGCAGAGCTTCTTGGGGCGTCGATTATCATACAGCATTACGACAGCGCTTGGCATTATTGCAAGCTTGGCTTGAAGAGCGAGTGAGCAATGTACGCATTGAATCGATGGTTGATACGGGTGCGCTTGTAGATAGAGCGGTTGCTGAGCGTGCAGGCATCGGTTGGAGTGGGAAAAACTGCTCAATTATTACACCGGAGTTTGGTTCATATGTTTATTTAGGAGAGCTCGTAACGAATATCCCATTTGCGCCAGATAAACCAATGGAAGACGAATGTGGAGAGTGCCGTTTATGTTTGGATGTCTGTCCAACGGGCGCGCTAATAGCAGGGGGGCAGCTCGATTCACAGCGTTGCATCGCCTTTTTAACGCAAACGAAAGGTTTTCTCCCAGACGAGTTCCGCTCACATATAGGAAACCGCTTATATGGCTGTGATACTTGCCAAACCGTTTGTCCAAAAAATAAAGGCAAGATTAATTGGATACATGAGGAGTTTAAGCCTGATCCAGAGCTTGCCAAGCCATTATTAACACCTCTACTAACGATTTCTAATCGAGAGTTTAAAGAGAAGTTTGGGCATGTTTCCGGCTCTTGGCGAGGCAAAAAGCCGATACAGCGCAATGCCATTTTAGCGTTGGCGCACTTTAAAGAGGAAGCGGCAGTTCCTGATTTAGTTGGACTTTTGACAACAGATGAACGACCAGTTATTCGCGGAACGGCTGCATGGGCATTAGGTAAAATTGGTGGAGAGCAAGCGCAAAATGCTTTACTCACTGCACAGGATAAAGAACAAGACGAAGAAGTCCTCTTGGAAATAAACAAAGGATTACAATTTTTTAGCTAAGGAAGTGTTTCGTTATGCCATTGCATATCGTTTTATATCAACCAGAAATTCCAGCAAATACAGGGAACATTGCACGTACTTGTGCTGGTACCAATACCTCACTACATTTAATTCGTCCACTAGGCTTTTCAACGGACGATAAAATGCTTAAACGCGCAGGCTTAGATTATTGGCATAGTGTCAACGTCGTATATCACGATTCACTTGAGGACTTTTTAGAAGTATCTAAAAATGGTGATGTCTATTTAATTGAAACATATAGTGAAGAACCGTTTACTACGCATGATTTTAGCAATAAAGATCGCGATATTTACTTTATGTTTGGCAAAGAAACAACCGGTTTGCCAAAGGACTTTGCTTCTGAACGCAAAGATATGTGCCTCCGAATTCCACAAAGTGAACATGTGCGTTCACTAAATTTATCGAATACAGCTGCGATTGTTATTTATGAGGCTCTTCGACAACAGGGCTACCCTGGGTTACATTAAGAAAAAGTGTTAGATTGATTGCAATCTAACACTTTTTTTATGAGTAATTTTATCGGCGATTTCCGGACTTCTATCAGCTTCAACAACAAGTGTCAGGCATTTCTAGAATGATTTATTGTTTTAGCGCTTTATTGACTGCTGGCATAATTTGCGTGCCAAGTAGTTCAATCGACTTGGCCACTTGTTTAAACGGTACTGCACCAATATCAAGCTGTGCCATAAATCGGGAATGACCAAACAGTTCATACTGCATTAAAATCTTCTCAATAATTTCATTTGGGCTCCCAACAAATAGGGCATTTTGACCAGCCGTCATGTTGTCAAAGCCTTCTTTAGATAAATGATAACGCATGCCGCGTTGTGCGTTAACATAGTGCCAATAATTTGAGTAATGTGGATAAAATTCTTCCTTAGCCTGTGCTAAACTGTCGGCAAAGTAAGCGTGTCCAGATACAGTAATCTTCGCTGTATGCACATCATGACCTGCATGGTGCAAAGCTTCACGATAGACATCCACTAAATGCTTAAAGCGGATTGGATCTCCACCTAAAATAGCTAAGTTTAGGCCAACGCCGTGCCGTCCTGCCCGCATAGCACTTTCAGGTGTTCCACCCACACCAACATGGATGGGGATTTCACGGCTAGCGCGTGGTGCAATGTCGGCATTTTGAAGTGATGTGCGATAAAGTCCGCTCCACGTTACCCGTTCTTCTTTGTTTAGTTTTAATAGTAAGGCTAGGTTTTCCTCAAATAGCGCATCATAATTATCAATATCATAGCCGAATAGTGGAAAAGATTCGATAAAGGCACCTCGTCCAGCGACAATTTCTGCACGCCCGTTTGAAAGTAAGTCAAGTGTTGCAAAATCCTCGTAAAGTCGTACTGGATCAACGGTGCTCAGCACAGTAGTGGTACTCATTAAATGAATGCTTTTTGTTCGCTGTGATAGCGCTGATAATACCACGGGCACAGCTGAAACGGCATAATCTAAGCGATGATGTTCTCCAACACCAAATACTTGTAGACCAACTTCATCCGCTAGTTGCCCATATTGCATCACTTCATCTAGTCGTTCCTTAACGGAAAGTGTGTGACCGTTTAGGGGATTTTGCCCAATATCTGCTAATGTATAGACGCCAAACTCCATAAGATAACCTCCTTAAAATTTCAGTAAAATAACATTACCGGCAGGATCTTCAGTTTGGAAACCGCCATCCATATTAATAATAGGCGCTCCTAGTTGGCGTAAGTTTGCTTTTAATGTATTTGCTTGCACTTCATTATCTAAACGAAGCGTATATGTTTTTAGCCCAATTTGGTTTTCTCCAAGCTTTGGTGCGCCTTCTGAATACCAAGTATTTAAGCCGATATGATGATGGTATCGACCCGTTGAAATAAATAATGCTTGTTTTCCATAGCGAGTCACAATGTCAAAGCCCAAGCCTTTTGTATAAAATTCCACTGCTGCAGCTAAGTTTGAAACTGATAAATGAATATGACCCATGACCGTATTTGCAGGAAGACCATCCCATCCACCATTCGCTTCTACTAATATAGATTGAATATTAAGTGGCTCAGTTACCATATACACTTGGTCTGAGCGCCAAGTCCAGTCACTTGCAGGGCGGTCTACATAAATTTCAATACCATTTTCATCAGGATCCTGCAAGTAAAGTGCTTCACTTACATCATGATCAGATGCACCAAAATATACGCCTGCTTCACGGAAATGGGTAATGATATTTGCTAAATCACGACGCGTTGGTAACAGTAATGCAAAGTGATAAAGGCCACTTGTAGTACGTATTTTTTGTTCGACCGATTGTAGTTGAACGATAGTGAGCAAAGCTGTTTTACCATCAGCAGTTAAGGTAGCGCGTGTGGATTCTTGTTGTAAAACTTTAAAGCCAATAATTTCTCGATAGTATGTTAAGGACCGTTGTAGATCACTTACTTTAATCTCAACATTTGTGACATATGTGTTCGGTTTTTCATGAAAATGCATAATAGTAATCCTCCAATTCTATGGTTATCAATAATTATCAAGTTACTTATTGTAAGTAAGTATATTTTATAAAGTATTGGAAGTCAAGAGATTGTTTTGCCACAAAAAAAGAAGTAACCGTAAGTGGCTACTTCGTAAAAATAAGAAAATCACTAAGCATTCAAATATACTTAGTGATTTTCTTGAGATATTATTTGTCCGCTTTGTAGTCGCCTTCGTACCCAGCAGTGAAAATAGCAGCTAAGAAAGCAACAGTTACACCAATTATTAATAGTAACTTCATGGAAGAACCCTCCTCATGTTATAAGCAAATCTCTTTTTAGTATAGCCTATCTATTATAAAAATGAAACGACCTAGCTGAATAAAATATGTCAGAAATGGTTCAGAACACAAACTTTCGGGAAAACTATACCAGAGGTGATAATAATGGAAAAAAAGGTCCCGAAAATAGAAAACGGTACAATGGTTAGCAATTTTAAAGAGTTACAAGATCTTGGCAAACAAATGGAGCATTTACGAGATGGTTTAGAACTAGCCGAAGATGATCGTATAGCTGACCCGATTCAACTAGACGATGAACCGGAAGACAAACAATAATAAAGCTACTCATGAAGCAACGGTTGAAAACTAAATTAAGGGGTAATTTCGCGGAGCAGGGTTTGAATTCCGCGGAGCAGGGCGGGAATTCCGCGAAGCGGGGCAAGAATTCCGCGAAATAAGGAGAGAATTCCGCGAAATAAGGAGAGAATCCCGCGGAGCAAGGAGAGAATTCCGCGAAACAGCGAGGTAATTCCGCGAAACAGGAGAGTAATCCCGCGGAGCAGGTTGAGAATTGCGCGAAACAGCGAGGTAATCCCGCGGAGCGGTGTGTATTCCGCGAAGCAAGGCAAGAATCCCGCGGAGCAGGTTGAGAATTCCGCGAAACAGGAGAGTAATCCCGCGGAGCAGGTTGAGAATTCCGCGAAACAGGAGAGTAATCCCGCGGAGCGGTGTGTATTCCGCGAAACAAGGTGAGAATCCCGCGGAGCAGGGCGAGAATTCCGCGAAATAAGGTGAGAATCCCGCGAAACAGGAGAGTAATCCCGCGGAGCGGTGTGTATTCCGCGAAGCAAGGCAAGAATTCCGCGGAGCAGGGCGGGAATTCCGCGAAGCAGGAGTAGAAATCCGCGAAACAGGAGAGTAATCCCGCGGAGCAGGAGTAGAAATCCGCGAAACAGGAGAGTAATCCCGCGGAGCAGGAGTAGAAATCCGCGAAACAGGAGAGTAATCCCGCGGAGCAGGTTGAGAATTCCGCGGAATAAGGAGAGAATCTCGCGGAGCAGGGTTTGAATCACGCGAAACAGCAAAGTAATTCCGCGGAACAAGGTGAGAATTCCGCGAAACAGGAGAGTAATCCCGCGGAGCAAGGCGGGAATTCCGCGAAATAAGGAGAGAATCCCGCGGAGCGGTGTGTATTCCGCGAAACAAGGCAAGAATTCCGCGGAGCAGGGCGGGAATTCCGCGAAATAAGGCAAGAATTCCGCGGAATAAGGAGAGAATCCCGCGAAGCAAGGCGAGAATTCCGCGGAGCAGGGCGGGAATTCCGCGAAGCAGGAGTAGAAATCCGCGAAACAGGAGAGTAATCCCGCGGAGCAGGAGTAGAAATCCGCGAAACAGGAGAGTAATCCCGCGGAGCAGGAGTAGAAATCCGCGAAACAGGAGAGTAATCCCGCGGAGCAGGTTGAGAATTCCGCGAAACAGCGAGGTAATCCCACGGAGCGGTGTGTATTCCGCGAAGCAAGGCAAGAATTCCGCGGAGCAAGGCAAGAATTCCGCGGAGCAGGGCAAGAATTCCGCGGAATAAGGAGAGAATCTCGCGGAGCAGGGTTTGAATCCCGCGGAGCAAGGCAAGAATTCCGCGAAGTAAGGCGGTAATCCCGCGGAGCAGGAAAGTAATCCGCGAAGCGGGGCAAGCAACCCACGAAACATAGCAAAATACCTGCAACAGAATCGAATTGCATTATTTTCAATCCAATGTTTTGTATAATGATACTAGAAAAAGAAAGGGGCTGATGTTTTTGAATTTACAATCAACAAAAACGTTAACAAATGGTATTGAAATGCCTCGCTTTGGTCTAGGCGTATACAAAATGACAGAACGTGATGAAACGTTGCAAGCAATCGATAAAGCATTGAAAGTTGGCTATCGCGCGATTGATACTGCTTCGTTATATGGTAATGAGGTAGAAGTGGGGGAGGCGATTCGCCACTCCGGCATAAAGCGTGACGATATTTTTGTCACGACAAAAGTGTGGAATACTGACCAAGGATATGATGCAACGCTACGTGCTTTTGAAGTGTCATTAAAAAAATTAAATATGGATTATTTAGATTTATATTTAACGCATTGGGCAGTGCCTGAAACATTTGAGGAAACATATAGAGCAATTGAACGACTGTATGATGAAAAGTTAATCCGAGCAACAGGTGTGTCGAATCATCATCAACATCACCTAGAAAAGCTGTTAGCTAAAGCCAATATTGCGCCAATGGTTAATCAGGTTGAATTGCACCCATACTTACAACAAGATGCGTTAAAGGCATTTTGTGCAGAGCACGGAATAGCTGTTACAGCATGGTCACCGTTAGGTCGTGGGGGTGTGCTTGATAATCCGACAATACTTGAAATTGCTCAAGAACTAGGGAAGTCTGCAGCACAAATCGTACTGCGTTGGCATTTACAGAAGGATACATTAATCATTCCAAAATCAGTAACGCCGAGTCGTATTGAGGAAAATGCGCAAATTTATGATTTTGAATTAACGCAAGCTCAGATGGAACAAATCGCAACGTTAAATCAGAATCATCGTTTTGGACAAGATCCAGATAATTTTAAGTTTAATTTTTAACGATAAAAATCCCGCTATCAACTGTGTTGAAGCGGGATTTTGTGTCTTATTATTTAGATTCTTTTACATATGGAATGTAGTTAGAAAGCATTTTTGCCATATGTGCACGTGTAGCATTGTTATTAGGCATGAATTTGCCGTTTGAACCGCTAGCAATCTTTAAATCTTGCATAAGTGCGATAGCGTCTTGTGTTTCTTTATTGTATTTAGAAATATCGCTGAAATCAGCAGTTAAGCCAGTTTTTGCATCGTGTTGTAAGTTATATGCACGTGCAAACATTAAAGCAAGCTGAGAACGCGTTACTTTTGCAGTAGGATTGAATTTTCCATTTTGACCTTGGACAATGCCTGCTTCTGCAAGTGCTGTAATTTCTTTTTGAGTTGCTGCTTCTAAACTAGTAATATCAGAGAATGTTGCTTCACCTTTTGCTTCAAGTTTTAATACACGCGCAATAAATGATGCAGCTTGTGCACGAGTTAAGTTAGCATTTGGTGAATATGTTGTTGCTGAAGTACCTTGTGTTAAATCACGGTAGTAAAGATCACGAACATAACCTTCTGTTTCAGAACCTTTTGCAATATCAGTAAATGGAATTGTTGCAATAATGCGACCTTCCACTTTAGCATCTACTGTTTTAAGCGTGTTTAAATGATCGATAAACATTTCAAAGTCAACTGTACCAGGCTCACTTACACGGCCATCTGCATAAGCTTTTGCAAGTGTATCATAGCCGTCTCCACCTTTAGCAGTGAATGTGTTTGTTGCACCTTTATAGTAAGCTGCTTTATCAAGCTCTTTACCATTTAATTTAATAGATTTAACGCGTTTGCCAGCTGGTGCTTTACCATCAAATTCTACTTGTAGACCAGAGAAATGAAGGAAGCCGCCTGATTCTTTCGGGAATTCTTTGACACTATGTTCAGCAATTTCATAGAGTTCTGCACCAGTTAATTTAACAATACCAAGTGCATTACCGAAAGGCATTACTGTCATTACTTCACCAACAGTGATATCGCCAGCGTCAATGCTCGCACGAATACCGCCACCGTTTTGGAAAGCAAATTGTACTTCTGGGTCGATTTTTTTAGCGCCAGCAAGCATACCGTCTGTAATAACGTTACCTAGATTCGTTTCACCAGCACGAACACCCCAAAGACCACGTTTACCATCAAGTACTGACACAGCTGTATTGCCTGTAGATTGTTGTTTAACTGCAGCGATTTTTTCGCTATATGGTGCTAATAACTTCGCTGCTTCAGCGTCTGCTGCTACAGGATTTTCTTTATCATTTAACGCATGTAATTGGCCGAAGTATTCAACAACAGCACCGTTATCGTCAAATGTTAAATCAAGCTGACCTAAGTTTTCGCTATATTGACCAGTTTGGACGATAATCGTAGGATTTTTGAATGAAGTTTCAGCTTTCACAGCTTTATCTAATTTTGTATGTGTATGACCGCCAACAATAACGTCAATACCTTCTACTGCTGCTGCAAGTAATTGGTCGTTATCGAAATCTTTCGAGTCATCAAAGCCGATATGTGTAAGCGCAACAATTTTATTCACGCCTTGTTTTTCAAAATCTGCTACCGCTTTTTTCGCAGAGTCAATATAGTTTGTGAATTCTACGCTAGCAACGCTTGAAATAGACGGTGTTTCTTCTGTTGTTAATCCGAAAATACCAACTTTTTCGCCGTCGATTTCTTTAACAATACCATTATAGATTTTGCCGTTTTGGAAGTCTTCTGCTACTGTTTTGAATTGTAAGCCATCAAATAGGGAATCTTTTGAGAAGTCTAGGTTTGCTCCTAATAATGGGAACTCTGCACCTTTAACAAATTTTGCAAGTGCAGCATGACCTTCTGGGCTTGCCCCTAAATCGAACTCATGGTTACCAAATGTCATCGCATCGTAGCCCATTAAGTTCATTAACTTCATATCAACCTCTCCAGTGAATTGATTGAAGTATAGCGTACCAGAGAATACGTCACCTGCATCTAATAGTAATGAGTTAGCATTAGCAGCACGTAATTCTTTAATTTTAGTAGCTCGTTGTGGTGCTGCCTCTACGTGTGCATGTGTGTCATTAGAATGTAAGATTGTTAAATTGAATCCTTCTTTTGGCGCTGTTGGTGCAGTTTCAGCCGCATGTGCAGCAAAACCAGGTGTTGCTAGTAAACTCGCAGCTAGAGTTGTTGCTGCAATACTTTTAACCCATTTCATATTAATAAATTCCTCCCTCATTTATATGTCAGATGACTGACAATTTACTCTATTCTAACATGAAAGAAATCTATCGTCATTACCAATATTGGAAAAACAATATTAAAATTATTGTAAAATATAGGTTAAGAAATATTAATTCTAATATTCATACTTAAAATTACCAATAAATGTTTTTGTGTACTCTATTAAGTAAGGGCATTGTCCATAAAAAAAGTAGCACAAACCAAGGCTTGGTTTGTGCTACTAAAGTATTGCTATTGTTCATCCTTCACTAAAATAAGTTTATTTAAAAATGGATGTTCAAATTCCAATTGAATGGCATGTAGTTCATAGTCACCACTAGCTGTTTCGCGTGCACCATACATTGTATCACCGATAATCGGATGACCAAGATGCGCCATGTGTACACGAATTTGGTGTGTACGGCCTGTTTCTAAGACAAGGTGGACAACACAAGAATGTTTATAGCGTGCTACAACTTCATAATGTGTTACAGCATGTTGACCGCTATTTGATACGACGCGTCGTGTCGGGTGATGACGGTCTTTGCCAATTGATTCGGCAATCGTACCAGAAGTTGAGCGAAGATTTCCTTGTACTTCTGCTGCGTACGTGCGAATAATAGTTTTTTCTTCAATCATCCGATCGAAAATAGATTTTGCCAGTGGATGTTTGGCAACTAATAGTAAACCTTTCGTCCCTTTATCAAGACGGTGTACATGCTCGGCATAGTCACGTCCTTGCTCTTTCATATGAGCCATGACATGATTCATACAAGTGTGTGTATCGCGGTCATCATTAGGATGCGTGGACATACCCTTTGGCTTTGACACAATTAAACAGTGATCATCCTCATAGACAATATCTATCGCACAAACAGGCGTCGGCTTATAGCTAGAGGCAGGGATCGGAAATGTGAAGTTTAAAATCGTGCCTGCAGCAAGTGGCTCTTTCCAAAGTAAAGGCTCACCATCAATCGAAGTAACAGCCTTTGCCATGCGCAATTCGTGAACGAGTTTTTTGCCTAGTCGCCAATGATTGCGCAATAGCTCCTCGACCGTTATATTATTGTCTATTATTTCATATTGAAACATTTATTGTCCTCCGTGGAATGGGTTCTATTTGGAAACCCTTATCATTTTTTTCTTTGCTTTTTTGGTACAAAAAAATTCGCTTATTTTCCACAGGCGGACGATTCGTAAAACCAGCTATGAATTGCATCATCTGGTTTGAATCGCTATCCCGCAGGCATATCGCGAATTTTTTATCGGATATTATGCTATAAATCGAGCAAATCATATGCTTGTATATAAGTAATGTTTGCACGGCCATCATTGCATTATTTTGCAGCTTTTGAAGCTTTAATTAAGTAGAAGCTTGCGCCTGCTATTAAAATAAACGCAGTTAGGGCTAAAAACGGGATGGTAATGAAACCTAGCCAGTTTATGTATTGACCCGTACAAGATACAGCCCCACAAGAAGGAGCGGAAGCAGCTAGGAAGCTGAGCTTTTGAATACCATAATGATAAAGTGATACTGAGCCACCCATAATGGCGAATACGGCTGTTGTTACAGCGATACGTGCATTTTTTTGAATAAAGGCAATTGTGGTCATAATCGCAATTGGATACATAAAAATACGTTGAATCCAACACATTTTACAAGGCTCGTAGTGACGAATTTCGGAAAAATATAGTGAGCCTAGTGTTGCAATGACGGAGACAATCCACATAAACAATAAGCCATTTTCCTCTTTTTTTGACATATGAAAACTCCCTTTATTATAACGTTGTACTTGTTACGATTATATGTGTTTTGAATTTAGAAGTAAAATGTTTCAATTATCAACTCTATTGACCATCTATTAATCAGGAATGAAGCTGAAATTCAGTCTAAAGTATGAACGGCTCAGGCACACACCTTTGTCTTGGAAATGGTATCATTAAACTAAGTAATGCCATGAAAAAGAGGTGTTTTTGTGAAAGAAAACGAGCACTCCAATATTAGTATTTTAAAAGAAATTGCTGAGTTATTGAATGAGGAAACAGAAATTGTAACGACATTAAAAGGCGCACTAGTAAAGTTTTTAAACGGCACAAATTTTGAAACAGGGTGGATATTTTTTATTGACGAAAAGGGACGATCAGAGCTCGTTGTCCACGAAAATTTGCCTGAGGCACTGGAACATAACAATTGCCACTATTTAAATAAGGGAGGCTGTTGGTGTGTTTCGCGCTATCGCAATGAAGAATTAAAAAAAGCTTCTAATATAATTGAATGTCAACGCATTGAAAGTGCAATAGCTGCCAATGTTGGCGATCACGAAGGGATTACACATCATGCGACAGTTCCTCTTCAATCAGGACAGGAACGCTTTGGTGTCTTGAATGTCGCTTCAAAAAATACAGTGCGTTTTTCAGAGGAAGAGCTTGCATTACTGGAATCAGTTGCTTTTCAAATGGGTTCTGCCATTAAGCGTATATTACTGACGAAGCAGGAGCAGGAAATGGCGCTCGTGAAGGAGCGTAATCGTCTAGCACGGGACTTACATGACTCCGTTAACCAGTTATTGTTTTCTGTCACATTAACGGCGAGGGCTGGCATTGAAATGAGTAACGATAGTGAAGTAAAAGAAACCTTTAAAGAAATTCAGCATTTAACACAAGATGCGTTAACAGAAATGCGTGCACTTATTTGGCAGCTAAGACCAAAAGGCTTAGAGAATGGTTTGTTAGAAGCAATCAAAGTATATGCGGAAATGCTTGGCTTAAAGCTGCATGTAACAGTATCGGGTGTGTTACAGTTTCCATCCCGTATTGAAGAAACCTTGTTTCGTGTGGCACAGGAGGCCCTTAATAACGTGCGTCGTCATGCTGGCGTACTAGAAGCGGCACTTTATATTACTGTCACAGCTACGGATATATTATTAGTCATTCGTGATGAGGGACGAGGCTTTGTAATTGATCACAATACAAAGCTGTTATCGATCGGCTTGCAATCAATAAAAGATCGAGCGAAATCGGTGGGAGGTACAGCGGACTGGGTAAGTGAGATTGGTAAAGGAACGGAGCTGCTAATCCGCTTGCCATATTGAGGGGGAATGAAAATGATTCGTGTACTAATTGCAGATGATCATCATGTAGTTCGACGAGGATTATTATTTTTTTTAAAGACACAAAAGGATATTGAAGTTGTAGGGGAAGCGAAAAATGGTGCGGAAGCAGTCGAGCTAGCTGAAAGTATTCAGCCTGATATTATTTTAATGGACTTAGTGATGCCTGAAATGGATGGTATTCAAGCAACGAAGCGCATTAAGGCTAAGTTGCCGAACATTGAAATATTAATGTTAACGAGCTTTTCTGACCGCGACCATGTTGTGCCAGCGATGGAAGCTGGGGCAGCTGGCTATCAGCTCAAAGATATTGAACCTGATGAATTAGTATTATCGATTCGTCGTATTATGCAAGGGGAGCATACATTGCATCCTGAAGCGACTTCCACACTGGAGATGGATCGCCAAGAAAATGAAAATGCCTTACATGTTTTAAATCCACTAACACCTCGTGAGCAAGATGTGCTTGCTGAGCTAACAAAGGGCAAAAGCAATCGAGAAATTGCAGCATCTTTATTTGTTACGGAAAAAACAGTGAAAACGCATATTTCTAATATTTTCACAAAGCTACAAGTACAAGATCGGACACAAGCCGCACTCTATGCAGTAAAGCATGGACTGACAGAAGGCAGCGGCCAGTAGAGTGACAAAAGAGAAGAAGTGTTAGATTGAATGTCGTCAATCTAACACTTCTTCTTTGCCGTTGATGTGCACTCTAGTGCCAAGGGGCACAGACGTAAGCCGCAACCCTCACTAACGTGCGGCTTGTTGCGGCTTACGTTATGTACTTCTCCTCAAGCTCCACCACCTCCGCTCCAATCTCTTGAATTAATGCAGTTGAGCGTAACCTATTGCTGTAGAGTCGCGTCTTGCACTACCATTAACTAGTGCTTTTAAGATTTATTCTTTTTCTCCGTACATATACATTTATCGATTTTGGATAAATAACTTGTTCGACATTTCTAGTAAAGTAGAACTTGGCGTAAGTGCCAAGTCTTCTTTTAATTTTTGTTCATAGGCTAAAAAAATAGTGTATGCCTGTGTATGAAAACCTGCATCTACTAATAGTTGTAAATATTGTTCAAGCTTATGTTCATTATAAGGATCAAACTCTAATAAACGATTAAGATAATCAATTGCCTTTTCTGACTCGGATACGATGCTCGTTTGAAAACCTTTCTCTAATAACTCTATGTATGATTTCGTTAATTTATCTCTATCGGCGGTAGCCCATTCATAATCATCAAATATGAGTAAGCCATCCTTATATATTGCAAGACATTGATTAATTAATGAAATTGGCGGAAAGTCTAATTTCTTAAAGTCACTGTAATAATCTTGGAATTCATATAAATCACATAGAATATTCGGTTTCTCAAAAATATAATATTTATTAGAAAATATAATACAGTTGGAATAGCCCATATTATTTAATGTTTTTCTTAAATAAGATAAGGCAGTATGAAGATTAGATTTTGCACGAACATAATCTAAATCAGGCCAAAGAATTTCAATTAAAACATCCCGATGAATAGGCATATTTGGATGTAAAATAAAATAAGCAAATAATTCTTTTGTTTTCTCGGTTTTAAAGGACACAAGACTGTTGTTGCTGTACGTTGCGAATTGGTTAAAGCATTGGACGTTCAACATCGTATTAGATGTTTGTTGTACCAGCTGTTGCATAGAAAATTCGTGTTCAATACGTGACACGGTTTTTTCTAAGCGTGCTAAGCTAATCGGTTTAAGTAAATAATCAAGTCCTCCAATTTCATAGGCTTGTATGGCAAAATCTGAATACGAAGTTATAAATATAACAATTACATGCGGTCGATTGCTTTTGATAATATCAGCTACTTCAAGTCCATTCAGTTCATCAAGCTTTATTTCTAAAAATATTACTTCAAAGTCTAGTGTAGGCAGACTACTTAAAAATAGCTTTACACTAGTGAAGGTTTTGATAACCTCTATTTGTTGAAAGTTTTGTAGCTTATTTTGAAAATATTGTAATGCTAGAGGTTCATTGTCTATTAAAACGGCTCGAATCACATCAAAATCTCCTTTATACAATTAAATTGAAAACCATTAAACTCTAGTTCATTGTTTTTGAAAGGTCTCCCCATTATATAGAGGATAAAAGTTTTTTATGTAGTGTTAAGAGAATTGAAATAATGTAAGCGTTTATCATTAAACTATTTTTGTAAACAGAAAAGGGTAAATAGGTACACTTTTTGACTGAAGGGATGGAAAGTTCCTTTTTTTCTTATTTTGTCAATACATTCTAATGAATGTATTATGTAGTAGCCGTTATTATAGTACATTTGACTTAAAGAAAACTCAAAAGGTACTTAAAAAATACTTAAAAAGTATAGGATATAAGTAATTGAAAATTACTGTGTTGTGGAAAAGCCGTGTGTGATTTTAAAATTTGTTCAAAATTGAGGGACTGCAGAGATGAAATTAAATCGTTTATTAACAATGACCATGATTTTAATAAATCGTAAAAAAGTGAAAGCACAAGAATTAGCGGAGTTATTTAATGTATCCGTTCGAACAATTTATCGGGATGTCGAAACCCTTAGCAGTGCCGGTGTACCGGTTTTAAGTCAGCAAGGTGTGAATGGCGGGATAAGCTTAATCGAAGGATATAGAATGGATAAGCAAATGCTAACGAAAGATGAGCTAACTGCTCTGTCAATTGCCTTGAAAAGTGCTTTAACGTCCTATGAGGATACGCATGCTAAAGCTGTATTAGAAAAATTAACAGGAGTTGCAGATGAGAAAATTAAGCAATCGATTGATCATCTATTTATTGACCTTAGTCCCTGGGGACAAAATAGCTTATTAAAGGAACAAATCACCTTATTGAAAAAGGCAATTGAGCAAGCACATTGTGTTAGCTTTTTATATTCCACCACGCATGGCACGATGACTAAGCGCTTAATAGAGCCACATACGTTAGTTCAAAAAGGAAAAGTGTGGTACATCTATGGCTATTGCACATTAAGAGATGGTTTTCGTTTATTTAAAATTTCCAGAATAAAGGATATAAAAGAAGAGTTACAAAGTTTTCAACGAAAGGAAGTGCATTTATCCGAACAACCTTGGGATAAAGCTTGGCAACAACCACAAAACTTAGTAGAACTTACACTGTCATTCGATACATCGATTCAGACTTTAATAGAAGAAACTTTTGGTGCCGAACATATAGATTATGAAAAATCTATCGTCCATCTTTCATTACCAGAAGATGAATGGCTATATGGTCTTCTCTTAAGTTTTGGTAATCGAATCAAGCTTATAGAGCCGTCTTACTTAGTTGACATCGTGCAAAGGCGTGCACAGGAAATTGTCGCATTATATGCACAACCTAAAAGATGAACATTTCTTTTTAATAGATGACATACAGTTGTCAGGTTTGCTTTGCTATAGTGTAAACAAATAGACTGAAGGGTGGAGTTAAATTATGCAAAGTTACTGCCAAAGCTGTGGCATGCCATTAGGAAATACTGAAATTTTAGGGACAGAAAAAGATGGTCAGGCTTGTCAGGATTATTGCCTATATTGTTACGAATTAGGTGAGTTTAAACAGCCTAATATAACAGTCAATGAAATGATTGACCTATGTATACCTCATTTAAAAGAAGAGGGTATGCCAGAAGAACAGGCACGTCAAATGTTAACTTCTTTTTTACCTCGCTTAAAACGCTGGACAACAGGTGAGGGGACGCAACCTGTACAAATAGAAAAGGATAGTTTCCACATAATAGGGATTTCGGCGCGTACAAATAATGCGAATGAAATAACGCCTCTAGCAAAAATACCTGAATTATGGACAAGTTATTTCCAACAAAATGTAGCGGGCCAACTACCAAATAAAGACGTTATGTATGGCTTGTATTCGGACTATGAAACAGATGTCAATGGTGAATACTCTATTACGCTTGGAGTCGAAGTAGCTGCGAACAATGAAGTACCAAAAGGGTTGGTCATAAAAACAATTCCAGCTTCAAAATATTTAGTTTTTACGTCAGAGATAGGGGCTATGCCAGAGATAGTCATTAAAGCATGGCAAAATATTTGGACTTGGTTTGCCAACTCTGACCTAGAACGAACATATACAGGTGATTTTGAAGTTTATGGTGAACGATGTAACCAACCGAACGAAGCGCAGGTCGATATTTATATTGCCGTTAAGTAGTAGACCGAGATTACCTCGTATAAAGCAAAGCAGCCAGCCTCTTACCATCAAGTGGTAGGAGACTGGCTGTTGTTTGTTGGAGGTAGTTGTTCAATATGCGGTTCTATATGCACAAGCACCTGACAGAAGCGATTTTCCCGTTTAATTGTATATTCAATTTCTTCGGTAATACGGTGGCTTTCAAAAACATTTAAATAAGGATTCACCGTAACTGTTACATCGATAAAATACATATTGCCATGTGCACGTCCTTTGAAATCTAACAGCTCAATAACGCCGTTGACATTGCGAATTAATACAGACAATGTTTCCACTTCATCAATATCAAAGGCATCTGTAAGACTTTGTACGGCATCCCAAAATATTTCCACAGCCGTTTTTAAGATTAAAAAGGCTACAACAAGAGCTGTTAATGTATCAATAATTGGAAAGCCAAAAATGGCGCCGAAAATCCCGATTGCAGTACCGATGCTGACAAGCGCATCTGAACGATTGTCATAGGCAGCAGCTTTGACAGCAGCACTGCGTATTTTTTTGGAAAGAGCTAAATTGTAGCGATAGACACCATACATCACGACCGCACTGCCTACTGCAACAAATGCTGTTAGTAGCGATGGTGTTGTACCAGTTGGCTCCCAAAGTCCTCGTAATGAAGCAATTAATACTTGTAAGCCAACAACAAGCATAATAAATGAAGCAACGAGTGAAGCGACGGTCTCAGCACGTAAATGTCCATATTGGTGATTAGAATCAGGCGGTCTTTGGGCAATACGTAAGCCAATTAGCACGGCAATCGATGCGATAATGTCAGTTGTATTATTTAATCCATCAGCTTTTAAAGCTTCAGATGTTCCGATATAACCAATTGTTAGCTTTGCTGAGCTCAGTATTAAGTAAGTAGCTATTGATAACCAAGCTCCTTTTTCCCCTTGTCGCAAATTTGTATAGAGCTCCATTTTGTTTCCTCCTCGCAAAACTTTCGGGCATTATAAAACGACCCCCTTATATGAAAGGGAGTCGTCTTAGCATGTTTTATTTATAATCTTTTGATTCTTCGATGTCATTTGCTAAATCAAGTTCAGGTAATTTCAGAACTTCTAAGTATAGTATGTGGTGACCATCTAATTCTTTTGCTGTAAATTCATAACCTTGCTCTTCAATGCTATCACCTTCGATTGCATCGAAACGCTTCGTCATGAACCAACCACCAATCGTATCGATATCATCATCTTCTATGTCAGTACCTAGCATATCATTGACGTTTTCTAGTAGCATTTTTGCATCTAAAATAAAATGATTTTCTGAAATTTCTTGTACTTCTGGGATTTCATCTTCGTCGAACTCATCTTGAATATCCCCGACAATCTCTTCGATAATATCTTCAATAGTTACAAGACCTGATGTTCCACCATACTCATCCATTAAAATAGCCATATGGATACGTTCACGTTGAATCTTCAGTAATAATTCATTAATTTGCGTCGTTTCCATCACGCGAATGATCGGTTGCATATACTCAATTACTAATTTATCACCATTTGCTGGATCTTTAATATAAGCAGTTAATAAATGCTTCATATTGACTAAACCAATAATATGGTCTTTATCCCCGTCGATAATTGGATAACGTGTATATTGTTCTACACCCATTAAATCGAATACTTCTTTAATCGTCAGCTCTTTTTCAATTCCGACGATTTCAGTACGAGGCACCATGATTTCTTTTGCAAGGCGATCTGAGAACTCGAAGATACTGTTAACATATTCATACTCTGATTTATTAATTTCTCCACCTTTTAAACTATCCGACAAAATCATACGTAACTCTTCTTCAGTATGCGCTATTTCTGATTCTGACATCATTTTAAGACCAAATAGACCTGTTAAACCGCGTGCAGAGCCATTTAATAATTTTATGATTGGATACGTAATGTTGTGAAATAAAATTAATGGACCAGACAAGTTTAATGTGACAAATTCTGCTTTTTGGATGGCTAAAGTTTTTGGCGCCAATTCCCCGATAACTACATGCATAAATGTAACGATTGAGAATGCAAGTATAAATGAAAGGATAGATGTTATGCTACCGTTCAGATTTAGAAACTCGAACACTGGATGTAAAATGATTTCAAATGTAGGTTCACCAAGCCACCCAAGTCCAAGTGCTGTAATTGTAATACCTAACTGACACGCAGATAAGTACTCGTCTAAATCCGAAACAACACGTTTAGCATTTTTCGCTTTTTTATGTCCTTCTGCGAGTAATTGATCAATGCGGGTTGTTCTTACTTTTACAATTGCAAATTCAGTTGCAACGAAAAATCCTGTCATTATGATTAGTAGGGCGAATGCCGCCAACCTTATGGTTATTTCCAATATGTCTCCGTCCAAATATTCCCTTTGTTCCCGCCCGAATGAGGGAAGTAAACAAAGTGTACACCTCCTATGATTTAAAAAATTGTTGGATGTTTTAATCATAAGTTATTTGTAACTAAAACACAAATATTGACATCGACTTTTTTTATACTATTTTCTAATGACAGCACTTTTAAAATATGCGGATACTTTTCCAGGACAAAAGATTGAAAATCGATAGGCATTATGCTAACTTTATATGAAGTAAGGATAGTTTATTTAGAGAAAGAAGCATTGCATCTCATATAATACGACACGTCAAAAATCTCAAGAGAGCTTTACTTGTGGATTTTTTTAAATGAATTATTGTTAATATGCAACAAAAAGAGGTTGTCTCGATTATTCGAGGCAACCTCTTCTTTGCGTAAACAGTCAGAAAGTCATTATGTATTGCTAAATCGATAAAAAATTACTGTTGGAAGCGCAATTTAAGACAAGCTTTTTCCACATCGTGCACAGATTCCTTTACAGGTATTGCCTCTGTATAAGTTGAGATGGTGATGGGCGCTTTTTCTGTCAATCCTTGTTGCGTAAGGATATAGTGATTGCCATTATAAATTAAGTACATTTGTTTACTGGCGCGTTTCCCAATGACAGTAGGTGATTCAAAAAGAGCTTTGAGCTGGCTGCAGTACTCGCTATAAAAATTACTACTGAAGCCTGATAGTGCTTCGAATTTTTTACTATCGATCGTATGTGCCTCATCGACTAATTCGAAGATTTTTGCAGAAAATTCGGAAAAAAGTTCTTTTACTTTTGCACGAATTAATGCTTTTGAATTATAGTTGTTTAAGTCATCAGAAAGTGCGACTTTACTCATTGAAATAGCCTCCTGCATAAAAAACATTTAGATAAGAATTCATTTCTAAATGTATAAGAAAAATGCAGGAATATCAATATAAATAAGCATTTATCGTATAATAGCAATGATTTTGATAGTTAAAATTAGGTATTTTTAAGTAGGTGACAGCAAAAAACTATTGCTTTTTTTAGTCATAAATATGGAAGAGCATAAGTTCATGAATCATTTTTTTAACATCTTCTTCATGTGGAGGAATCGGTCCCACCCATTGGATAACACCATCTTTTAAGTATTCTGCGGCATAACGTTCGCGTTGATAGAAGAACGAGATGGACCATCCAGGAAGTTGTGTATTTTCAAATAAAGGTTTAAAGCTAAAATGCTGAATCATATACAAACCCCATTTCTAATGATATGTATTTATTATTCAAGGATAGTGGGAAATTTGCAACAAAACAATTTCGTAATAACAAGCAATAAAGATATTTATCGTCTGTCGCAATGAAATGGAGGGTATTTCTTTCGTTGGATTTCATTGCTCTGCTATAATGAGTCCAATAGGCGACAAAATACGCCAAATGTCAATACGATTGAAATGAGAGGATGCTAATGGACAATTTTTTAGTAACATTATTATTTATGGCAATTATCGGTGCTGCTATTGGTGGTGTAACCAATCACCTAGCAATTAAAATGCTTTTTCGACCTCATGAAGCAATCTATATTAAAAATTGGCGTGTGCCATTTACACCGGGCCTTATTCCGAAAAGACGTGATGAATTAGCAAAACAGCTCGGACTGACAGTAGTCAATTATTTATTGACACCTGAAACCTTTAGAAAGAAATTTTTCTCAAAGGATATTCAAGATAAGGTAGAACAATTTGTACAAGTAAAAGTAGAGGAAACTTTCTTTACGAATGATAAAACGATTCAAGATTGGCTGACTTTAGCAGGCTTCTCTAATATGCCTTCAACGATTGAACAAAAGGTCGAAGCAATTGTAGCGGGACAATTTGAAGCGGTAAAGAATACATTATCAACGAGAACAATTCGTACACTGTTATCGGAGGACATTCAAAATACTATTGATGCTAAAATTCCTGTGGCAGTAGGACATATTTTAGAGAAAGGTGAGGATTATTTTTTATCGCCAGCTGGTGAGTTGACGATAAAGGGAATGATTGATGACTTTCTCTCGTCAAAAGGATCACTTGGCGGTATGATAAATATGTTTTTAGGCGATTCCACTTCACTTGTGGGCAAAGTACAACGCGAGCTCGTCAAGTTTTTACAAGCTCCTGGCACAACATCACTTCTTACGAATATCTTTACACAGGAGTGGGAGAAGTTAAAGGATCGTCCGGCAATGGATTATTTAGAAGATATTGAATTTGAACCGATTTTAGCAAATTTACAACGCTATGTAAAAGAGCAATTAGCAGTAGCAGAGCGCTTACAGCATCCTATTTCTTACTACTGGCCATCAGGTAGTACGTGGATGAGAGAAATCGTGGTACCACAAATGGTTGAAAAAGCTTTCGCGAGAGCAGAAGATAAATTAGAAGATGTGCTAACACGTCTAAATTTACAAGAAGTAGTACGTGAACAAGTGGATTCGTTCCCTGTATCGAAACTGGAAGAACTTGTTCTTGGTATCTCGAAACGTGAATTTAAAATGATTACGGTGCTTGGTGCAGTTCTTGGTGGTTTAATTGGTATTGTGCAAGGTTTAATCGTTTACTTCGTTTAGAAAGGGGAAATAGAAATAATGGTGAATATTTATAATGAAATTAATGCTTTGGAGGCAACATTCCGCAAAACTGCAGAATTTAAAGCATTAGAAGAGGCAGTAGCAGTAGTGAAGGCGGATGAGGATGCAATCAAGCTATTCCAAAACTTTCGTAAGATTCAAATAGATTTACAACAAAAGCAAATGGCTGGTGAGGATTTACAGGAAGATGAACTCATCTATGCCCAAAAAACAGCCCAGCTCGCGCAACAAAACGAGAAAATTGTGGCAATGCTTGAGGCAGAGATGAAGTTAAGTGGCGTAATTGAAGAAGTTAATCGTATTTTAGTAAAACCAATACAATCGTTATATGAGGGCATGTAAGAGAGCTGCCTATTAGCGATAGCATATCCAATATGGTGAAATGAATAAATACACAAATATTTGCACATATAACAAAGTAAGAAGAAAAACGTGTCTCGGCTATTCGGGACACGTTTTCACTTATGGAGGGAATGCCATGCATGTTTTCATTGAATGGACGTATAAGACACCAAAGGGTGCAGGGACTATTTTGCGCTCAGAAGAAATGCCAGCAGCACAAGCAATTTACTTAGCGGAAGATATGGAGCGTACGGGACGTGTTAAAACATTACTATTTATCGATCGTCAAGATACGAATTGGTCGTTAAAAGAGTTAAAGGCATACGTCAAAGAAGTAGACACGGAACCGCATAATATTACAATTTATTTTGATGGAGGCTTTGATCGTTCATCGAATCAATCAGGGCTTGGATGTGCCATCTATTATGAGCAAAACGGTAAAACTTATAGGCTCAGAAGAAATGCCTATTCCGCAGAGCTGAAATCGAATAATGAGGCAGAATATGCAGCACTTTATTTAGCTTTAGTAGAACTGGAATTATTGAATGCTCATCATTTACCAATCAGCATCATTGGGGATTCGCAAGTAGTGATTAATCAGTTAAATGGGGAATGGCCAGCATTGGAAAGGGATTTGGCAAGCTGGGCAGACAAAATTGATGCAAAATTAAGCGAGCTAAGCCTTCGACCAGATTATAAACTGATTTCGAGAAAAGACAATGCAGAAGCGGATCGGCTGGCAACACAAGCGTTAAACGGCATAGATATTACAGGGCTAAGCGAAATAATAAAGGAATAGCAGAAAAAGGGAGGTGTCGATAAGTACTGACACCTCCCTTTTATTAGTAATACTAGCGCTTGTCCTATGCGATAAATGTAGGATATTCATTTTCCAATTGATGTAAAATTTGTTTGAAATGCAATGTATTCATAAAGTTTCGAGCTAACTGTAATTCATCTGAGTATAAAAGGGTATGGCGAAAATGCTGTTGTATAAATGTTCTTGCATGTTTATAATGCTCGTTGATAGAGATAGCCCCATACATTTCTCGTTGATTCATAATATATATAAAATCGCAAAGAACTTTTTGCCCACGATATTTCAGTAATACAGTGACAAATAATGTCTTTTCATCACATCGCTGCAAATCAAAATGATGGAAGGCCACTTCTAATTGCGCAATAAAGCTAGAAACAGAAGAATCATTGTCTTTTGTTACAATCATTAGCAACACCGCCTTTATGAAAATTATAAGTTGAAATAAATGATATGTCTATAAGTATACTGAATATTCTGTAAAAAGAATTTGATAAATAGTAGCTTTGCTTATCATTATAAAAATTTGTTAAACTATTGAGTAATGTACACAGGAATATTGATAGAAGAGAGCGAAAATGATGAAAATTATTCAAATAGATCAAAAGTATCCTGAAGATTGGATTCGGGTATTAAACCATATAGCGAATTTATTTTTTGAGGATTCAAAGTTAACTACCACTGCACAACAAGCGGATATGTCTGTTGCATTCACATACCGCGTTGATGCCAATTATTCAATATATACAAGCGCAGTACTGGATGTGGATGGTAATCGCTATACAAATGATTACCATATTGATTATGACTCAGAAGCTGTTGGACGTGAGCAAAATATTCGCATGAAACGTGCACTATCACATGTCTTTTTAGATGTACTTGAACAACATACTGGCATGCATCAGCAATGGGGTATTTTAACGGGGGTGCGCCCTACAAAGCTATATCATAAATTCCGCCAGGCCGGCATGAATGACATAGAAATTGCTGAAGTGCTTGTGCGAGATTTCCGATTGTCAGAGGAAAAAGTAGCGCTGTTAAAGGAAATCGTTGCGCGACAATTAGTGACGATTCCCGATTTAGATAATATCGGCAAAGAAATGAGCGTCTATATTGGCATTCCGTTTTGTCCAACTAAATGTGCTTATTGTACTTTCCCAGCCTATGCGATTGGCAGTAACCGCAAACAGGGGCGTGTTGCGACGTTTTTAGATGGACTACACATCGAATTGCGTGAAATGGGTAAGTGGTTGACGGAGAATAATATGAGGATTACTTCAATTTATTGGGGTGGTGGGACACCTACGTCTATCGAAGCGCATGAAATGGATGCATTGTATCAAACGATGTATGACTCCTTCCCGCACCCAGAAACGATTCGTGAAGTAACTGTTGAAGCGGGTCGTCCAGATACGATTACACCAGAGAAGTTAGCTGTGCTGAAAAAATGGGGCATAGATCGTATAAGTGTTAATCCACAGTCTTATACAGATGAGACATTAAAAGCAATTGGACGCCATCATACGGTGCAAGAAACGATTGATAAGTTTTGGTTAGCTCGGGAATCCGGTATGAATAATATTAATATGGATTTAATTATTGGCTTGCCGAATGAGGGAACGGAAGAATTCCAGCATTCATTAGAAGAATCCGCAAAAATGCAACCAGAGTCGTTAACTGTTCATACATTATCTTTTAAACGTGCATCTGAAATGACGCGCAATAAAGATAAATACAAAGTAGCAGACCGTGAGACTGTCGCACAAATGATGCAGATGGCTCAAGTATGGACGAAGGAAAATGATTATGTTCCTTACTATCTGTACCGTCAAAAAAATATATTAGGTAACTTGGAGAATGTAGGTTATAGTAAAGCGGGCGAGGAAAGCATTTATAATATTGTCATTATGGAGGAAGTACAGACGATTTTAGGGATTGGTTGTGGCGCATCTTCGAAATTCGTTCATCCTGAAACAGGTAAGATTACACAATTCCATAATCCAAAAGATCCGGCTGCTTACATCATGACATTCGAAGAAGCCATTGGCAAAAAAATTGAGCTATTAAATGAGTTATATAAAGCATAAAAGAGCAAAGTGTTAGATTGACGCCATCAATCTAACACTTTTTTAGTATGTTGTCGTTGTGCATTAAGACGAAAACTAGTGAAATCGCCACAAAAAGTCGAGCAATCGCCAGGAAATTAGAAGAAACCGCCACAAAAGTTGCGTATATCGCCACTAAAACTGTGTCCAAGTTTCCTTGCGAGTTATCGGAAAGTGCAGGCCATTTTTAAAATAACAGCATCCTCAAAATATTGAGGATCGTAACCTGTAAGCTCTCGAATTTTATTTAATCGATAGGTAAGGGTATGACGATGTATATGAAGTCGTTGTGCACAAAGTTTCAGTTGTAAATTACAATCAAAAAAGGTTTGTAATGTTTCAAGCTGTTTAGCATTCATATTTTTTAACACGCGATGCTGAAATGCTTGGACGTCCTCGGAATCTCGATTTTTAAAAAGAGAGAATAACTCAACATCTTCAAAAAACGTTATTTCTTTATGTAGAAAAGCAAATTCAAGTGCTGTTTTAGCCCCATTATAACAATGTGGAAGTTGCGCTAAATTCGCTACATTTGGGCCTACCCCTATCTGTAATGAAGGTAACTTGTGCTTTTTTTTGCGTAGTGCTTTCATCAGATGTTGCAGTTTTTGTTCATCATAATTAGTGAGTAAAATATAGTATTCATGCAGTTGGCTATGACCTGCGAGTACAGGCTGTTTATAAAATAAATCTTCAAAAAATAGAGGAAGACTATTTTCTGTAGCGGATGCTTCAGCCAAACTAAGTAAAACGATTTGATAGGGTCCTTCCAATGAGAAGGGTAGCTTTTGAATGCGTTCTTGTAAGGCCGCATTAATCTTACTGCCATGTACTAACGCTTCAAATATATAGTCATTATTTTTGCGTTGCCATTCACTCATTGATTCTACAATTGCTTGATGGGTCATCATCTCAGTTGTTAATTGAACGAGATTAGCAACTTCTAATAACTCCTCAGAATCGCCTGTAATCCCAATTACGCCAACAACCTCATCTTGATACATGATCGGCATATTAATACCCGGCTTTGTATTTGGAAAAGCATTAATATTGTCTTCATTAATAATCAGAGTCTCTTTTGTTTTTGCAACATAAAGAGCGCCTTCATGAATATTTTCAACTCTCATTTTATCGCCAGATGCTAAAATTACTCCGCTTGGACTAATGACATTAATATTGCGACGTAATCGTAACATCGTTTGATGAACGATTTCTTCAGCTAATTTTTTCGTTAACATGCTTATACACCCCGCATAAATAAACTACTGTTATACGACAGTTAATTTGTACATTCATTATAATGTTTTCTGAATTTATTGTCATTATAATAATTTGTAAGCGCTTAACATTATGTTGAAGAAAATTTTGTATGCGATAAACTATATCGTCTGACAGCTTAGCAATGGAAATATGAATGGATATAAAGTGGGGGTTAAACATGAAAGTCATTATTAGTCCAGATTCTTATAAAGGCACTTTGTCCGCCTTTGATGTTGCGAATGCGATGCAAGCAGGAATCTTGGATGCTGATCCATCGATTGAAACAGTGATTTTACCAGTGGCAGATGGAGGTGAAGGCACATTAGCTTCACTTATTGCTTCAACAGGAGGTAGGTATATTTCTGAGCATGTGCTTGACCCGCTAGGCAGAACAATCGAAGCAAAGTTTGGTGTGCTAGGTGATGAGGAAACATGTGTCATTGAGATGGCACAGGCTTCAGGAATTACACTGTTGCAGGACAGTGAAAAAAACCCGGAACTGGCCTCGACATATGGGACAGGGCAATTAATAGTAGCAGCGCTTGATAAAGGGTTTCGCAAGTTTATTATCGGCATTGGCGGCAGTGCTACAAATGATGCTGGCGTCGGTTTATTGAAGGCACTCGGATTGCAATTTAACAAAGTCGATGGAACAGCTATTGCGAATGGCGTATCAGCATTATTAGATTTAGCATTCATTGATAGTAGTCAGCTTGATGCACGACTATCTGAAGCAACGTTTACGATTGCATGTGATGTAGATAATCCATTAATAGGCGAGCGTGGCGCTACAGCTGTTTTTGGTCCGCAAAAAGGTGTGAAAGAGCATGAAATTGCTTACTTTGATCAGTGTCTAAAGCATTTTGCAGATGTTGTAGAAGAACAGTTTCACATTCGTTTGCATGATTATAAAGGAGCGGGGGCTGCTGGCGGTGTAGGGGGCGCATTAATTGCCTTTTTAAATGGTACATTTCATGCAGGGATAGATATTGTTATCGAGGCTGTACAGTTAAAAAAACATTTACAAGATGCACAAATTGTTCTGACGGGTGAAGGGAAATCTGATCGTCAAACATTACATGGAAAGGCGCCATTGGGGGTAGCGTTGGCTGCTAAACCATTAAACGTTAAGGCCGTATTATTGTCTGGTGCCATTGAGAAAGAAGATAAGCCTGTTTTGCTCAATTATTTTGCAGTTGTTGAATCACTTGTCGACGAATCGACAACTGTTCAGCAAGCAATGCAAGAGCCTTATCGGTTGATTCGTCTAAAAACTAAAAAAATGATTGAGAATTATGTCCATATGGGGGATGAGTAAATGTTGTTCGTTATTATTTTACTAGGGGTGTTATTTGTTGTAGTTGGGACAGCAAAGCTAAAGCTTCATCCATTTCTAGCGCTGTTAATTAGTGCATTTTTCGTAGGCATTGCTTCGGGTATGCCATTACTAACTGTTGTGGAAAGTATTAATACCGGATTTGGAGGCTTGATGACAAGTATTGGCTTAGTCATTATTGCAGGAACGATTATCGGCTTAATATTAGAAAAATCAGGGGCTGCCTATCGCATGGCAGAAGTGGTATTGCGAATTGTTGGGCCAAAGCGTCCGCAATTAGCGATGTCTTTAATCGGTTATATCGTATCAATCCCAGTTTTTTGTGATTCAGGGTTTATTATTTTATCAAGTTTACAAAAATCTCTGGCAAAGCGTGCAAATGTAACGATTGCCTCGATGGCGGTTGCTTTAGCTACAGGTCTTTTTGCCACGCATGTATTAGTACCACCAACACCAGGGCCGATTGCAGCAGCTGGTAATATAGGTGCGGCAGATTATTTAGGAACAGTCATTGTAATCGGCTTATTAGTAGCGATACCAGCGACGTTTGTAGGCTACTTATGGTCAGTGAAAGTGGCAACAAAAATTCGTGTACCTGAGGATGATTTAGAAGCATTAGATTATGAAGAAATCATTAAATCATTTGGTAAAATGCCTTCGACGTTTAAATCGTTTTTACCGATTGTGCTTCCGATTGTGTTAATCGGTCTAGGATCAATTGCAGCGCTAGTTGGGGATAGTGAAGCAACATTGAATATGATTTTACGATTTTTAGGGTCGCCAACCGTTGCTTTATTTTTAGGTGTTGCAGCAGCGATGTTCCTATTACCTGAAATAAGTGAAAAAACGTTAACTGGTTGGATTGGTGATAGTTTAAAAGAGGCTGCTCCGATTTTATTAATTACTGGTGCGGGCGGTTCTTTTGGTACGGTTATTAAAAATGCTGGCGTTGGTGAAATGTTACAAGAGATGGATTTAGGAATGTTTGCTTCAGGCAGTTTATTCTTACTTGTACCATTTATCGTAGCAGCTGCGTTAAAAACAGCACAAGGATCTTCAACAACAGCATTAGTGATCACATCTTCACTTGTAGCACCAATGCTTATAACGCTTGGTATCGAAGGTGCTATTCCATTAGCATTAGTGGTGATGGCAATCGGTGCAGGGGCAATGACCGTTAGTCACGTGAATGATAGTTTTTTCTGGGTGATTACACAGTATAGTGGTATGGAAGTTACGCAAGCCTACAAAGCGCAAACGGTTGCGACATTATTACAGGGACTTGTCACAATTGTGATTACAATGATTTTATGGTGGATATTAGTTTAACAAGTTTTAGCAGAGAGCGGCCTTCGGGTTCGCTCTCTTTTTTTAGTATAATAGAAAAGAGAAAGGAAGTTATGCAATGAAAAAATTACTCTTCGTGCTCCTCAGTATTTTTGTACTAGCAGGCTGTACGTCAACATTAGAAACAGAGCAAGTCCCAGTAGCAGCAGGTCATGAAATGCGAGTGCATTTTATTGATGTAGGACAAGGCGATTCGATTTTAATTGAATCACCGAATGGAAAGACAATGCTTGTCGATGGGGGTGTAAAAGGGGCAGGTCAACAGGTTGTTTCTTATATAAATAAGCTAGGAATTGATAAGCTAGATATTGTAGTCGCAACACATCCTGATGCCGATCATATCGGTGGATTAATTCCTGTATTAAATTCGATTCCTATTGAACAGTTTTATGACTCTGGGAAAGTACATACATCGCAAACGTTTGAAGAAATGCTGTCACTTATTGATACGAAAAATATTCCTTATAATGTGCCAAAAACAGGTGACAGAATGACGTTTGATGATGAACTTGAAGTAAAGGTGCTAAATGCCAATGAAAATGCAGTAGACAATAATGATGCATCGATTGTCTTAAAAGTGACGTATGGAAATATTTCATTTTTATTAACAGGTGACGCAGGTGTTGCTTTAGAAAAAGACATGTTGCAACAAGATGTGAAGGCCACCGTTTTAAAAGCAGGGCATCATGGTTCTAATACAAGTAGCTCACAAAGCTTTATTCAAGCAGTGCAACCTGAAGTGACGATTTTAAGCTATGGACAGGATAATAAATATGGACATCCACACGCAGAAGTTGTGGAGCGTTTACAAGCAATTGGCAGTAAAATTTACGCAACAGCAGAAGCTGGCACAGTTACGGTTTCGACAGATGGGGTAAGCTATCAAGTAAGTGCTAAAGAGTGGGATGGAACCATTGCCGAAAAGCCAACACTGCAACAAGGTGTCGAAATAGTTAGCAAGGACTTAATTGAAGAAGTAGTGGCGATTAAAAATAACGGGCCAGATACAGTTTCTTTAAAAGATTGGCAACTTGTATCTATAGAAGGAAATCAAGTATTTAATTTTCCTAATGTCATGTTACAGCCAGGAAAAACAATTTATGTCACAAGTGGAACGAACGCGCGTGAGGGCCAAAATTATTTAAAATGGACAACAAGACAGATTTGGCTGAATGATGGGGATAGTGCACAATTACTGAATGCGAAAGGGGCAGTTGTAAGTGAACTCGACTAAATACACATTAGACCGCATTGAAGATGGATTTGCCGTTTTTTTGAAATATCCTGAGGAAATAGAGCAATTGATACTACCTATCACAGCCATTGATCAGTCGTTACAAGCAGGCGATCGCGTCTTCATTCAAGAAATCGATAACACATATCAAATTGACCTATTGAAGGAAGAAACAGAACAAAAAAAAGCCGAAGTGCAGAGCTTAATCGATAAATTACGCAGAAAAAATTGAGTGCCAGGCACCCAAACAATTCTGAAAATTCATGTCACGGCTAGGGTGCTTACGAAGTAAAAATCCACGAAGACTCCTGCGGGAACAGCACAAGTTGTAAGACGCAACAAGCCGCGCGCTAGCGAGGGTTGCGGCTTACACTGTGCCCGCGGAAAGCGTAGTGGATTTTTACGATTTAGAAGTAATTTTGAAGAAGCGGAACTGTGCACAAAAACTATGCTAACTATTTTGAAAATATGCTAAAATAAGCGATATGAATGCTTTTTATTCAAGTAGAAAAGAAGCTAGGAGCTGACACAATGTCAATTAGTACAATTATTTTTGATTTAGATGATACGTTATTATGGGACAAAAAATCTGTTAAAACAGCATTTGAAAAAACATGCGAATATGCAGCAACAATACATACAGTAAATTCAGCTGAATTAGAGGATGCCGTGCGCACAGAAGCACGTGCTCTTTATGAGAGCTATGAAACATATGATTATACGGTGTTAATTGGTATTAATCCATTTGAAGGCCTTTGGGGAACATTTGATGATCCAACTGACTCTTTCCAAAAAATGAAAGCACTTGTATCTGGTTACCGCTCAGAAGCGTGGACGAGGGGCTTAGCTGCGCTTGGTATAGAAGATGCCAATCTAGGTGCTGAACTAGGAGAACGCTTTGTGGCAGAGCGCAAAGCATCGCCATTTTTATATGAAGATACTTTTACAGTTTTAGATGAATTAAAAGGAAAATATCAACTTATATTACTAACAAACGGTGCACCAAGTTTACAAAATTTAAAGCTAGAAATAACACCGGAAATTGCACCGTACTTCGATCATATCATCATTTCTGGTGACTTTGGAAAAGGTAAGCCAGATGCTTCTATCTTCGAGCATGTGATGGAGAAGGCTGGCATTACTGCTGACCAAGCCATTATGGTTGGTGATAACTTAAATACAGATATTTTAGGCTCATCTCGAGTTGGCATGCGCAATGTATGGATAAACCGTGAGAACAATGTACCTCAAGGTGATGTCACACCAACTTACGAAGTAGATTCGTTAACAGCTTTTTTAAAACTTTTGAAAGAACTTTAAGTAAATAACTTTACAGAGAAAGGACTGATTTTTAATTAATCAGTCCTTTTTTCATGAATCGCCGATAGAACGTAGGAAATCGCCGATAAAACCGTCAAATATGCTAAAAGAGTATGGACACTATAGTCATAGCTCACAGCAACTATGAGAAGAAACTAACAAAAGGCATCAAGAGTGTAAGCTCTCGATGCCTTTACTAACGAAAATTTATAATTAAAGATTAATTGCTTTTACTTCGTCGATGTTCTCAAGTTGAGCAACAAATGCTAAATCTTCTTCTGTCACTACATTATCAATTGTTAACATCATAACTGCTGTTCCACCCGCTTCAGCACGTCCAACTTGCATTGTTGCAATGTTGACTTCTTTTTCAGCTAACTTCGTTGCCACGCGTCCAATGGCACCTGGCTTATCTGTGTTTTTAATGTAAAGAAGGTGACCTTCAGGTACAACGTCTACTACGTAGTTTTCCACTTTGACAATACGCGCGCCAAGGCCATTTAGCAATGTACCTGCAACAGTATGTGTTTCATTTGCTGTTTTTATTTCAACTGTGATTAAGCTTGTGAAGCCTTTAGCAGTAGTTGTTTTATGTTCATTAATTTTCATGCCAATTCGTTCAGATAAGTAACGAGCATTGACGTCATTAACGTGATTGCCATGATTTTTCGCTAATAAACCTTTTAGAGCATTAGAAGTTAAAGGACGGACGTCGTAGTTTGCTACTTCTCCTGCATAAGAAAGGTTAATTTCTTTTACTGGCTCAACAGTGATTTGTGATAAGAATGAACCTAGTTTTTCAGCTAATTCAAAGAATGGCTCTACTTGTGCAAGTAGTTCTTTCGGAATTGATGGCATATTTACTGGGTTAGTTACTGTACCAGTTTTGTAGAATTTAATAATATCGTTTGATACATCAACAGCTACAGATTCTTGCGCCTCGATTGTAGATGCACCTAAGTGTGGTGTTGCAATCACTTGTGGTAACGTTAGTAATTTATGATCAGTCGCAGGTTCAGAAACGAAAACGTCTAGAGCAGCTCCTGCCACTTTACCTTCCACAATCGCATCATACAAATCATCTTCATTGATAATTCCGCCGCGAGCACAGTTAATAATACGTACGCCATCTTTCATCATAGCGAATTTTTCTTTGTTAATAAGGTTACGTGTTTCAGGAAGTAATGGTGTGTGTACTGTAATGAAATCGGCAGCAGCACAGATTTCTTCAACCGTAGATTTTGTTACACCAAGCTCATTTGCACGTTCTTCTGTTAAGAATGGGTCGTATGCCATAATGTTCATACGTTGACCTTTGGCACGGTAAGCGACTTCAACACCAATACGACCAAAACCTACAACACCTAATGTTTTATTTTTAAGCTCTACCCCAACATATGATTTACGATCCCATTTACCGTTTTTTAATGTGTTGAATGCTTGTGGAATATGACGGGCAAGTGAAGTCATCATGGCGATTGTATGTTCAGCAGCAGAGTTTGTGTTACCGTCGGGTGCATTGACAACGATAATACCGTGTTCTGTGGCAGCCGCTAGGTCAATGTTGTCTACACCTACACCAGCACGTCCAATTAATTTTAAGTTTTTCGCCGCTTCAATTACTTCACGTGTCACAGTTGTTTGAGAACGCACTAGTAACACATCAATGTCAGCAATTTTTTTCATTAACTCTTCTGGTGCTAGGCCAGTATCAATAATAACGTTTAAGTCTAAATCTTTTTCTTGGCGTAGTGGGAAAATACCATCTTCACTTAGTGGGTCAGCGATAAATACGTTAATAGTTTTTGTTGCAGTAGTCATTTGTAATTAGCTCCTTTTAATAAAAAAATTATTGATGGTGTCTAAATGTGCAGTCCGCATTTGTTGCGTCATCCTACAGCATGCAAACAATTGTTTATCTTAAAAAATAGAAAAGCCTTCCGCGCCTTACGAACACAGTTATTGTGTCGTAAGGGGCGAAAGGCTGAATAAATAGGTTCGCGGTACCACCCTTAATTACTGCTCGAAAAATTTTCGTGGCAGTCTTAGCTATATGCGTAACGTGCATGAGACGGATAGGCTTACTTAGGGAAATTCGGCTTATCTATTCGGGAGTGGAACTATATCGTAGAAATCACTGATTTTCACCAACCATCAGCTCTCTTTGGATTTTCTTTCGACTAGCGTGTCTCCGTCGTTATATTTTTTGTGATTAAATTTGTTAACATCATAATCCCTATTGTTCACCTTTGTCAACAATAATTCAAAAAAATATTAAAATTCTTAACTTCAAAAGTCTGAAAACTGCATATTTACGAACGATATTAAAATATAATGCTATAATTGTTCGTCTTTTTGTGGAGGACAATGTAAGCGCTAATCAATGTATCAAGACAGATAGCAAGGGGATTTGGAGCAATAAAATAGTCTCGACATCGATTGGGATAAATTAGATTTTTTCCATAATACTCTCTTTGATTTAATACGGAATGCGAACATTTTACTAAAGTGCCAGGCACCCAAACAATTCTGAAAAATATAAACGAAGTAAGCCGCAACAAATCGCGGATAGCGATTGTTACGGCTTACGAAAAAGTGCCAGGCACTCAAACAATTTAGGAATCTACAGCACTCATTTAGAAATTTAAATGTTACAAATTATCCTTGAGTTTGCGCAATTTTTGCTATTTGTTCTTCTACTTGCTCTTTTGTCCAACCATTTTCTTCAACAAAGAAATTACGTTTTGCACGTCGACAATCGTCTGAGCAGCTACGCATATAAAATGCCTCGTGCTTTTCTTCACATAGCATTAATTTATGGCACTCTGGGTTTGCACAGTTTGTATAGCGCTCAGTAGGTTCACCTGTAAAATAGTCTTTGCCAACGACCACATGTTCCACCTGATTAATTGGTACACTGCGACGGCGGTCAAAAACAAACATTTGACCATCCCATAATTGTCCTTTTACTTCAGGATCTTTGGCATAAGTTGCAATACCTCCGTGTAGTTGTCCAACACTTTTACCATAACCCTCACGCTTTAACCAACCAGAAAATTTTTCACAGCGAATACCACCTGTGCAGTAAGTTAAAATATCTTTATTAGCGAATTCTTCTTTATGTTCCTCCATCCAATCGGGAAGATCACGGAAATTCTCAATATCAGGGCGTACAGCATTGCGGAAATGCCCTAAGTCAAATTCATAATCATTTCGTGCATCAATGATCACTGTATTATCTGCTTGCATACGTGTCATAAATTCTTTTGGTGACAAATAATCTCCTGTAATTTCCAATGGATTAATATCATCCTCTAAGCCTAAATGAACAATTTCACTACGAGGGCGAACATGCATCTTTTTAAAAGTGTGTCCTTCTACTTCATCGATTTTCCACATGATATCGTTAAATCGAGGGTCTGCCTTCATGTAATTCATGTAGCTTTCCGTTTGCTCGATTGTGCCAGAAACCGTACCGTTAATGCCCTCTGATCCTACTAAAATACGGCCGAGTAATCCGAGCTCTTTACAAAACGCTAAATGCTCAGCAGCAAATGCTACAGGGTCTTCGATAGCAACATATTTATAATAAAGTAATACCCGAAAGTCCTTTTGTGTCACAAAAAATACCCACCTTTTTATATCATTATTCGACATTAAATATAGCATAACAACGACTATTTTGCGTAGGACAGAAGGAGTTTCCAAAAAAAACTCGAATAGTACATAGTGAATGACTATTCATATTTGGGGGTGTAAGGTATGGAGTTTTCAACAATATCGTTAGAAATATTAGAGCGTCGTGCCACATTAACGCTTAATCGTCCACATGCTATGAATGCAATGGATGATGTGATGATGCGTGAATTAGCGGAGTGCTTTGAGGCTTTACAACAGGAGCAAGATATACAAGTTTTAGTTATTCGTGGAGAAGGGAAGGTCTTTTCTGCTGGTGGAGATATTAAAGCAATGCTTGATCCAAATAAGCCGCTAAATATTGAGGAAGCAATGGGCTATTTAACAAGAATCGTTAAAGCATATTACCAACTACCAATGATTGTTATTGCTGCGGTGCACGGTGCTTCTGCGGGGTTAGGGTTTAGTTTAACACTAGGGGCAGATATTATCGTTGCTTGTGAAAATAGTAAACTTGCGATGAATTTTATAGGGATTGGCTTAATACCAGATGGTGGTGGTCATTTCTTTATGAAAGAAAGAGTTGGCACTGTCAAGGCGAAGCAAATGATTTGGGAAGGTAAAGTACTAACAGCTGAGGAAGCTCAAAGCATAGGCTTAATCGATTATGTAGCACCTGAAGGTTCGGTTTTTGCAGTAGCTGACCAGTTAGTTGGAAAGATGCTTGCTTCACCAATAGCCTCTATGATAATGAGCAAAAAGATTTTACATGCTCAAAATTTGCCACAGTTAGAAAATGTTTTAGCAATGGAAGCACAAGGCCAATCTGCAATGCGCAAAACGGCCGATCACTTAGAAGGTATTCATGCATTTGTTGAAAAAAGAACACCTGTCTTTGTAGGGCAATAAAGAAGAATGGTTTAACGACGTAAGCCCCCCACATAAACTTCTGTAGCGAGTTGAGAGGCCAGCATTGCGTAAAGCAATTGAGAGGCGCATAATACTCATCCACAAAGTGAAGTGGGGGGCTTGCCAATTTTTTACGATATAGCAGTCTACGAACTAGTTGACATGTTTTCTACTTACTTTTCTTATGCAATAGATTAGACATGGAATAAGATTAATTTTCCAGAAGAGTTCACAAGGCGATGTGTTTTGTCAGCAACGCCCTTTTCTACGATTTGCTGTTGACCATTTACTTTTGCAGCTTCATCGTTTTCAAAAGTCCAAGTTTCATCATAAAGTGTTTCCCCAGTTTTTTCAAAAGCTGTAAAACGATAATTATTCATACACAAACCCCACCCTTTACTTAAATATATATCTATTATACATAGAAGAAATATAAACTTCACGGGTTATCTAGCGAATATTTCGATAATTTACGAAAATTGTGGAAAATTTAGTACAACATCAGCGTGTAAAGTGCTGTTAATTCGTTTCTCATCTTGTATGAAGTATGTTAAAATAGAACAAATATTCGCTTTTGGTTTTAGACAAGAAGGTTTAATTTTTAGTAGAGGTGATTGGATGTCCGCAATTCGTTTTTTCCATATGGCAGATTTACATTTAGATAGTCCTTTTAAAGGTTTATTTGGCTTACCTGACAATAATCTTAAAAAAATTCGAGCAAGTACGTTTGAAGCGTTTGATAAAATTATTCACAAGGCTATAGAAGAAAGACCAGATTTCTTGCTTATTGTAGGTGATATTTATGATGGTGAAAACCGCAGCTTACAGGCGCAAAGACGTTTTCAAGCAGCGATGGAAACGCTCTTTGAACATAACATTCCTGTCATTGTGAGCTATGGTAATCATGATCATTTACATGGTTCTTGGACACGCTTTGCCTTACCAAGTAATGTTTACGAATTACCAGCTGACACAAGTGTTGTGCAATTAAAAATACGTGGCCAGCAAGTAAATATTTATGGCTTTAGCTATGGACAGCGTCATGTCAAAGAAGCGATGATTGATCGTTACCCTGTTGCGCAAGATCAGCATGCTATCCATATCGGGATGCTTCATGGTAGTGAAGCTAGTGATTCCACACATGCGGTCTATGCGCCATTTAAAAAGGAGCAACTGCTTGAAAAAAGATATCACTATTGGGCGCTCGGTCATATTCATAAGCGACAGCTATTACACAAGGAGCCACCGATTGTTTATTCGGGCAATATTCAAAGTCGCCACCGCAATGAACAAGGCGTGAAAGGTTTTTACGATGTAACCTTATCACAAACCTCAGCACAATTAACATTTGTCCCAACATCGGCTGTTGTCTATAACATTGTCGAAGTGGATTGTACAGATGTGCAACATGCCAACGAATTATTGCATAAATGTGAAGAAGCAATTGCTACTAATCGTATGGAATACGGAGCGTCCGTTATAGAGCTTCATTTAAAAAATATTGATGAACAGACGGCAGCTTTGTTTGAGCATGCTTCCGTAGAAGAATGGCTTGAAACGATTCGGGAATCGGAAGAAGGGGTGGAACCGATGGGCTGGGTGCAAAAACTTGTCTTGCATAAAATGTCATCTTCGTACGAGTCAACGGCTATGACGGAATCGGTCATTAGTGTAATGGAACAGTGGGACATATCGGAGTGGAAGGATATTTTAAAAGATTTGTACCAGCATGCAAATGGGGCAAGATTTGTAGAGCCTTTAACAGAACGTGAAATTGAGCATTTGAAGCTTGAGGCTCAGGAGTTATTAGTCGATGAAATTCAAAGGGCGTGAGAACTTTGCTAACGATACAGAAAATTCACATTTACGGCTTTGGTAAACATGAAAATATCAACATTACCTTGCAAGAGGGTGTGACGATTTTTTACGGCATGAATGAAGCGGGTAAAACAACAATCCAGCAATTTATCTTGCAGATGCTGTTTGGATTTCCAACAAAGCAGCAAAGCCAGCGCAAATACGAGCCGAAAACGTCACCGAAATTTGGTGGCCAGTTGACAATCCTCCATCCTCATTATGGACAGTGCACCATTGAACGTGTAAAAGGAAAAGCAACGGGTGATGTCACAGTTTATATGGAAGATGGGACAAAAGGGCATGATGAACTGTTAGCGAAACTTTTGTATGGCTATTCACGTGCATCGTTTGAGGCTATTTTTTCATTTTCTCTTCATGAACTACAAGGAATTGAAAAAATGTCGGAGGATGAGCTGACACACTTACTGCTCGCCTCTGGGACAACGGGTATTCATCAGCTATCCTCGCTTGAAAAAAAATTAGACAAAGATGCTGGAGAACTATTTAAAAAATCCGGTAAGCTGCCCCTTATTAATCAAAAAATGGAGCATTTAAAACAGCTTGAAAAGACCATAAAAAAAGAGCAGGCTACAATTCATACATTCGAAGATAAATCAATTAAATTACAGCAACTTGAGCAAAAACTACAGGATTTATATACACGGCAAAAAGTATTACAACAAGAATGGCAACAACTGACGATTATGAAGCAGGCACTGCCACTTATACAACAGCGACAGGCCATACAGCAGTCACTTGAAAGTTTTGACCAAAGACAATTCCCTACTGAAGGAATTAGACGGTATGAACAGATTAAAGATCGACTAACGCACGAAACGTTACAGCTGAAGCAATTAGAGGAGCAATATCGAACTTTACAAAATAAACTGCAAATGACGGCAGATGACCAAGCGATTGAAGAAATGGCAAGGCTGTTGCATAAAGAGGCAACATGGAATCAACTCCTCGTTAAAGAACAAAATTTAAAGGACGAGCTGTTTGTTATAGAGCAAGGCATTGAAGCACAGTTTCGTTTATTAGGCGTGCAGGAAAAGGAAGCGCAAGCAATTGTACTGGAGGGGACTGTATCGCTGCAACACGAGGAACAATTTCAACGTCAGTTGACTGTCCTAAATACCGCGGAGGAAGAGCAGAAGTTTTATCTTCAATCATTAGAGCAAATTCATGCAGAGCTAGATAGCATTGCTCGACAGATAAAGCGACTGGAGCAAGAGTCATTAACTGCTGAGGAAGAACATATTTTAGCACAGTGGCCCCAGAGAAAAAGGCAATTGGAACAATTGCGACATAGTAAAGCGCAACGCTCAAAACCAAAACAGCCAACACTTTTTATTTTCCTCGTGTTAGCCATTAGTATTGTGGCAATTCTCTATGGTGTGTTAGAAAAGAATTGGGCTGTATTTGTTATTGGCGCCTTATTATCAATATTATTCTTAGTGTTTTTAAAACAAGCTAAACAAGGAGATGAAGTGCCTCAAAAGCACAATCATCAATTATTAACCGAATTAGAACGAGAGGAACACATCGTTCAAGAGTTGCTTATGAAAAAACAGCGCTTGGAAGATCGATTGGCACTGGCTATTGAACAACAGCGTGATAAAGAACATCAGTATGCACAGCTTGAATATAAAATTCAACAAGCTGAACAATTAAGCGCTGAAGCTAATCAGTTGCTTCAAAGCTTCTTGAAACGTTTCCGTATAGAGGGAAATATACCGAAAAAGCTACTGCCTGAATTATTTATGCGCATCCGCGCTGTGCAAGAGCTAGAAGTTAAAAAAGCGAGCATGGTGCAGCTATTACGTGCTATACAAACTGACAAAAACGAGCTGTATGAAATATTACTGCAAGTTTTACAGAAAGAATATAGTGAGCAAGAAATCTTTATGCAGCTACGATCATTTTATTTAGCAAGTCAGCAAGAGCAACAACAACTGTTGCAAACGAAGGAGCAACTTGCGCATTTAGTTTCAAAAATGCAAGAAGTACAACCGCTTGTTCAAAACTATGAAATGGAAATTGAACAATTATTGACTAGCGCAAATGTAGTATCAGAAAATGCTTTTTATGAGGCGTTTGCTCAATTTCAACAGCAGCAAAAGTTACAGTCAGAATTACAAACAATTGAACAGCAATTAGCTTCACTTGATATGGATGAGCAGAAGAGTATGTTAGATGATGAACAGCTTCATGGCCACATACAAGCGCTAGAAGATGAGCGCAAAGCTCTTCAAGCGGAGATTGATTGTTGTTTAGAGGAACGAGCAACGCTACAAATTGAAAAGGAGCAATTGCTTAACGATGAAAAGTATGGTCTCCTCTTACAACAATTTGAACAAGAAAAAGCACTCTTACAGCAACTAATGGCTCAATGGGCTTCGAAAAAAGCATTAGCAACAGCAATCCATGAAACGCTATTTCGGCTGCGTGAAGAAAAATTACCGAGTGTACTTACTCAGGTAAATGCTATTTTCCATTCGTTAACAGGTGGTCGGTACGACAAACTCTTTATTCATGAGGAAGGCTATTTTGAGGCGCAGTCCCAATCAGGTTTACGCTACCATGTTGCAGAATTATCACAAGCTACCAAGGAGCAAGTCTATATTTCTCTGCGCATAGCACTAGCGAAAACCCTTGCAACGTCAGCGCCATTTCCGTTTATCATGGATGATCCTTTTGTCCATTTTGATCGAAACCGTACAAACAAAATGGTACAATTAATGAAAGAAGTAGGATATGAACGTCAAATTTTGTATTTTACTTGCCATGAAGAGATGCTCGAACTTTGGCAAAAAGAGCAAATTGTCGATCTAGGAGCACTAGCAAATGAAAGGGGAGTGACGTCAACATGAAAGGTATTACGACGCTCCAAGTAGGAGAATCAGTTGATCAATTTTTATTAATTAAACAGTCGACAAAAGGAGTTACAACGGTAGGAAAGCCGTTTATGTCACTGTTGTTACAAGATAAAAGTGGTGATATTGAAGCGAAACTATGGGATACAAACGAAGATCATGAAAAAATGTATCATGCAGAGGCGATTGTCCATGTAGGTGGAGAAATTCATGACTATCGTGGGAAAAATCAATTACGCATAAAAACGATTCGTGTGGCAAAGCCTGAGGAGGGAATTGCTGTTAATGATTTAGTTCCTTCTGCTGCAACACCAAAAGAACAACTTTATGAGGAATTGACACAATTCTTTTTTGATATTAAAAATCCGAATATTTCACGTATCACGCGTGCTGCTATTAAAAAGCATCAGGATGCGATTTTAGTTTATCCTGCGGCAACAAAAAACCATCATGACTATGCATCTGGTTTACTTGACCATATGGTATCCATGTTAAAGCTAGGCAAAGCGATTGCTGATTTATATCCAACATTAAATCGGGACCTATTATACTCAGGTATTATTTTACACGATATCGGTAAGGTCGTTGAATTATCAGGGCCAGTGGCGACAATGTACACTGTAGAAGGTAATTTACTCGGTCATATTACGATCATGGTCAATGAAATTGCGAAAATTGCAAGTGAGCTTGAAATTGAAGGTGAAGAAGTAATGCTGTTACAACATTTAGTGTTATCTCACCACGGTAAAGAAGAATGGGGCAGTCCGAAGAAACCGATGATTCAGGAAGCGGAAATCTTACATTATATTGATAATATTGATGCGAAGATGAATATGCTTACACGCGCATTAGGGAAAACGGCTCCAGGAGAATTTACAGAGAGATTATTCCCACTTGATAATCGTTCATTCTACAAGCCAAATATTGAGTAAAGCAAAAGGGTTACGCCTGTACTGGCGTAACCCTTTTTCATATAGTAAAAATAATTACTATTTAGATTCTGTATCTTTACTTTCTTCTTTGCTATCGTCTTTGCTATTTGCTTCAGCTTTTTTTGCTGCTTCTTCGTCAGCTTTTGCTTGCTCTTCACTTGTTGTTGTGAAAGATTTTAAAGCATCTTTTAATTCTTTATCAGATGTTTTAAAGTTAGCATCTTTCGCTAATTTAGCGACGATATCTTTTAACAATGTCTGTGCTTCACCAGTTTGAGTTAACTTGTTTAACATTGTTGTACGAATTTTTTCTTCTTCATCTTTAAATGAGCCTACACCTTTTACATCACGCTTGTCCGTAATTTCAATTACGTGGTAGCCATAGCTTGATTTAATTGGCTCACTTAATGTATTTAATGGAAGGGCATAAGCAGCGTCATTGAATTCATCTACCATAGAACCAACAGTAAACCAACCTAACTCTCCGCCTTTTGCTGCAGAGCCAGTGTCAGTTGAGTATTCTTTTGCTACATCTGCAAATGATGCGCCACCTTTAATTTTTGCAATAGCTTCTTTAGCAGTTTCTTCGTCTGCTACAAGAATATGGCGACCATTTAATTCTGATTTCATTTGCTCATAATATTTTTTTACGTCTTCTTCTTTAATGTTTGCTTTTAAAGCTTTTTCTTGTAGAAGTTGTACACGTAAAGAATCTTTAAAGCCTTGTTCAGTTAAGCCATTTTCTGATAGTGCTTGTGCAAAGCTATCGCCGAACTGTGCTGCAGTTGCATCATATTGTTCTTTAATTTCTTTATCAGTTACTTCATATTTGTCTGCTAATACTTTTTCAGTAACCATCTGTTGTAATACATAAGAACCTGTTAAAGTTTTCGCTTTGTCGTTAAAATCAGATACTGAAATATCGCCTACTTTAGATGTAACTAATGCTTTGCTATCAGCTCCACTACATGCGCCAAGAGCTAAAATTGAAGCTGCTAATGTTAAAGATAATACAGTCTTTTTCATTTAGATATTCTCTCCTTAATTCGTTTCGTCCATTTTTTACTATAACATAAACGATTTAAAAACAAAATGGTTCCCCCCTTGAGTATAGCCTAAATTTCAAAATTCAAAGCGCATAGGATATAGAAAAGAAAGGGGGTGAAGTTATGAGCAACGGAGGATACGGTGGTGGCGGTGGCTACGGCTCAGGCTTTGCTTTATTAGTTGTGTTATTTATTTTATTAATTATCGTTGGTGCAGCGTTCCTATACTAATTAATAAAATGCCGAAAAGCTAAGGATATGCTGTTCCTTAGCTTTTCTTATCAATATCTAGGCATTCGCACCGCACGCTTGGGTCGAGGCCAGAAGAACCTTGGCGTCAACACAAGCTTCAAGGATGTGTTCATGTAATGACCCGCGTGCGGACGGGCGCGGATGCTTCTTCATTAGACTGCAAATAAAATTTCAACATAAAATGAAACAAGTAAAATGGTAATAAGTATATTGATAGTTCGGAATATCTTTGGTTGGTTTTCTTCGGGAATTTCACGTCGCATGCACAGTGCATAGGTCATGCGGTTAATTTGAAATAAATAGAATACCGAGAATAGAACTACAATCATTAATAGCAAGTCTATTCCTCCCCTCTTTCAGTATTATTAGCATATCAAAAAACGGCAATAAAACACAAGTACAAGCGAATCAGTTAATCGTAGGGGGTACTAAAATTTCATAGCCCTTAGGTGTTTCCTCAATTTGGGCATCTTTAGGTGAATTCAACAAATATTTCACGTAAAGAATATCAATTAAACATAAACTGCAATGATACGCTAACAGTAATGTTCCATAATGTGTATAGGCAGGTAACAGCCATGTACCTATCACGATACTTGTATTTAACACGATAAATGGTGTAAGTAATGCAAAAATATATCGGTTTTTTGATAAGGGCTCTCGAATACGCATATGCAGTACAGGAATAACATAAAATTGTTTCTTTACACGTAATTTGAGATGCTGGCGTAAGTCATATAATGCAAGAAAGTGCAAACTTTTATGAATAGGATACAGGGCGAGGATAGCCATCACAAATAACCAGAACATATGATCAGTATAGTATTCATTATGAAATAAATTAAATGTCACATAGGACACTGAAAAGACAGCGAGAAAGACAATCACAGCCATCATGATGATACGTGTCGTACCATAATGATGCTCAAGGTTTAAAATTTTCCAACAGTGCATATTAAATATCAACTCCAAAATAGTGAAGGGTCCTATTTAATGTAAATTGATTTCTATCAGAATGCAAGAGAAAGGAGGTATTTCAGAAATGTTTCTGAAATGCCTCCTTTTTAGTGTATTTATCCTTTTACAGTCGAACGTTCTTCAAACGTGTCAAAGGAGTCACGGAAATGTTGAAATGAACGTTCGAAAATATCGATAAAATCCTCACCATAAATATTACGAATGACAGCCATCACATCTAAAAATTCTGGGAAGCGACCATATAAATCTTTTAATGCTAAAGATCCCTCCAGCACAGAATGATAGGTGTTATGATAATTGCTATTCATTTCAATAATGAGGTCTGTCCCTGTATCAGTTAGCTCTACATACGTATTACGCTTGTCATCATCACGTTTTGAAAACTTTAGTAATCCACGTTCCTCTAATTTTTTAGAGAAGTTAAATGCTGTAGAAACGTGCATTACACCAAATTTTGCTACATCTGAAATGGAAGCCCCTTTTAAATGATAAGATATCCACAAAATATGATGCTCGTTAATGTTTAAATCATAAGGTTTAATCCATTGTTGCCAATCCTTTTCAACTGCTTTCCACAAGGCTTTTGATAATTGTGCAATTCTTTGACTGTAAAGCATTGCTTCTTTTTGAGTGTATAGTTCCTCTGACAAAGCCATCACCTGCTGCTTTCTTTAACGTTTTAAAAATATTATAGCAATAAAGAAAAAAAGTTTAAAGTTAGAAAAATTAAAAAATTGAAAAGTGGTTAAAAAATAACATTTTGACAATGAATTTTGATAAAAAAACGGCATTTATATCCAGGTTCTAAATCTTTATACCTGTGCATTTTCTTGTGGTTTTTCCTTTTTATCGGTGAATTGTGCAATGTTTTTCTCGATTTCGTTAATTGAATTCTGTAATGCTTCTATTTCTTGTTGCAAATTATTCTTCGTCGGTTCGATTTCTTGAGAAAAGCTAGTAATCGATTGTTTTAGGTCATTTATTATTTGCGGTATATTATTTTTCGCTTCATTTGTTAGCGTACCAACAGATTGTTTGACGTTATTAAGTTGGTGTTTAACATCTTGTAGTTTTTCTTTTGCGCTATCAGAATTGGACAATAAAGTCGTACGGAATTGTTGCCCTGATTGTGGTGTGGACAAAAGGACAGCAATGGCTCCACCAATAATGCCTGTAGTTAATCCGATTAAGAATGGTTTTGCTTTCATAGTGAATACCTCATTTCTATATTTGTGATCTTTCTTCTATTAAACCATGAAATCCATTGTTTCAAAAAGAAAAAAGAAGCTAAACGAGTGATTTTGCGTCACCTTTTAGCTTCTTTCCCTTTTATCTATGCTTAAAAACGTCGAACGTTCACGCCTACATTCATTCTTTGTTAAAAAAGAGAGGCACAAGCTTGTTTTATAAAGCTTGAGAAATCGCAGTGTTAAATTTAGAACGCTTCACTAATTTCGCAACGATCGGATAGATAATGATAAATGCTACAACGTTAAAAGCAACAGCTGGCAACACAACGCCAACAAACAGCATGGCAAATGTTGCGCCAACATTTGCATTAAATACAAACAGGGCAACGGATAAAAAGACAGTACCTGATAAAATCGTACCTAATCCAACTAAGACAGCTGCTATTGCAAAATGATTTATCACTTTTTTCAGCACGATCAGGAAGGCTAAAAAGACAAATCCTGTAACAGCTTTATCGATAATATTTGGGATAAAGCCTGCTGGGAATGTAGTAAACAAACCTGACAGTACGCCTGTAGATAAAGACAGTAAAAAAGTTTCCTTTATTGTAGGGAACAATAAAATACCGATAAACATCATCGTTAACATGAAATCAGGTTTCATGCCATTTACCATACCTGGTGTGACCACATATAGGGCAGCACCGACACCGACTAAAAGCGCCATTAATACTAAATTCTTTGTATTCATTTCTAATCTCTCCTCGACTATGCTAATCTGTTTGTCTCCTAACGTGTCCTCCTGACCGTTAGCGAAACTTATTTGTGATTGTAAACTAAAAATGAGCATTTGACAATAGCGTTTCGGCACCATTATCTAAATTGTTTGGAAATTGTGTGAGTGCCTGGCACACCTTAAGCACACATTTAACGAAAAAACCACTATGCTTTTTGCTACACAGTGGATTTCTTTTGGATAAATTGTACGAGAATTGTGTGAGTGCCTGGCACTATAAATTAGCTTGAATGCGGTTGGCTACGTCTGTTAATTGCTCAGGTGTGTAATTTTGTGTTTGCCAAATTAAGCCTAAGCCTTCTTTTTCGTCATAACGCGGAATAAAATGTAAGTGGTAGTGGAAAACAGTTTGTCCCGCTGCTGCACCGTTGTTATTAATAGTATTCATGCCGATAGGGTTAAATGCGGCTTTAATAGCATTGGCTAGTTTCGGCGCAACTGCGTATAAATTACGTGCTACGTCTTCTGGCATTTCGAATAAGTCTTGGCAGTGATGTTTTGGAATTAATAATGTGTGACCTTTTGCAACAGGTGCAATGTCCGTGAATGCATAGACATGTTCATCTTCATAAACTTTTGTACTTGGAATTGATCCATCAATGATTTTGCAAAATAGGCAATCGCTCATTCGTAAAATCCCCCTTATTTTTATATGTAAGTTTATTCTATCATACTCATAACTGAATCATTTGCTAATTTTTGATAAAATAAAAACAAGAAGAGGAGTGAGGGTATGTCGGTATTAGAAGTGCAACATGTGACAGGTGGTTATACGAAAAAACCTGTTATTAAAGAATTGTCATTTACAATAGGTAAAGGAGAACTTGTCGGGCTAATTGGTTTAAATGGTGCGGGTAAAAGTACGACCATTAAACATATTATCGGAACAATGCTTCCGAAAGAAGGCGATATTCGTCTTAATGGCGTGACGTTAAAAGAAAACACGGACAAGTATCGTACATCATTTTCATATATCCCTGAAACACCGGTTTTATATGATGAGTTAACATTGCGTGAACATTTAGCATTAACAGCGATGGCATATGGTTTAGATGAGGCGACACTAGCAGCGCGTTCAGAAGTTTTATTAAAGGAATTTCGCATGGAAAAACGCCTAAATTGGTTCCCTTCGCATTTCTCCAAAGGGATGCGTCAAAAAGTGATGATTATGTGTGCTTTTTTAGTGAACCCTAGTTTGTATATAATTGACGAACCATTTGTCGGACTAGATCCGCTCGGTATTCAATCATTGCTCGACCAGATGGATACAAAGAAAAAAGAAGGGGCATCGATTTTAATGTCGACGCATATTTTATCGACAGCTGAAAAGCATTGTGACCGCATTATTTTATTGCATGAAGGACGTGTGCGAGCACAAGGAACGATGGCGGATTTACGTCAGGCATTTGGTATGCCGCATGCGACTTTAGATGACCTATATATTGCGATGACGAAGGAGCGGGACCATGAAGAACTTGCATGATGTATGGTCTTCGCGCTTCATGCATTACATCAGCGAAGTACAAAAATATATGCAGTTTATTTTTACTGGACATATAGCAATTGTACTTGTGTTTCTTGTTGGAGCAGGGGGCTATCAATATAGTGAGTGGTTGAAAATCGTAGAGACCGATTTTCCTGCTGAGGGGCTTATTGCCTTAATACTAGGTGTATTACTAGCATTTAGCCGCCCAACGACATTATTGCGTGAGCCAGACCAAGTATATTTATTGCCATTAGAATCGAAAATGGCACAGTATTTTAAAAAGGCGCTAGCGTGGACATTTTGGTCACAAGTTTGGCTGGTGGCGATTGTTTATATTGTTAGTATCCCTTTATTAAAAGCTGTAACAGAATTAACAACAGCGAATATTTGGACAGTATTTTTCCTAGCTATCGCTTTAAAGTTTATTAGTGTGCAAGGGGAATTTAGTTATCGTTATAGTGAACGTGGTCACTATGTATGGATAGATAGACTAGTACGAGCTATTATTTTTGGCGTCACTGTCTATATGGGACTGCAAATGCAACTGCTTCTCGCATTGATTGGCGCAATTATTGGTTGTGTCTATGTTGTAGTGTTTCGCAAAAAGTGTGCGCATGAGCCCGTACCGTATGAGCATTTTGTAAAACTAGAACAAAATCGGATGATGAGTTTCTATCGTTTTGCAAATTATTTCACGGATGTCCCTCATTTACGTGGCAGCATACGACGAAGAGCATGGCTTGACTGGTTTTATAACTTTATTCCCTATCACAAGGGAAATGCTCAAAAGTACTTAGTGTTCCGTACCTTTATACGAACAGATGACCATTTCTATTTATGGCTCCGCTTAACAGCTATCTCAGCTATTATTGCGGCGTTTGTGGATATTCCTGTTGTTACATGGATTGTAGCAGGTGCCCTAAGCTTTGCGACGACGATTCAGTTAAAGCAAGCATTATTAGCAAGTGGAGAGTTCCGGATGGACATGCTTTATCCATTACCAGAGAATGCCCGTAAAGCGGCTGTTAAGCAAGTAGTTCGTCTGACAATGATTGCGCAAGCGATTATTGTGACACTATGTGGTATAATGCAGCCGATGTTTTATGTAACAACGCTCATTATCCTTGTTGTTAGTGAAATTACTGCGAAAGTATCAAAACCTTAAAAAAGAAAGCTCATTTTGCCCAAGAACTAGGCAAGATGAGCTTTCGTTATTTTATTCCACGAATTGATATTCTAGCGCAGCGCTTAACATAACTTTTGCCGCTACAAGCATCCCTTTTTCATCAATATCAAATTTCGGATGATGATGCGGTGCATAGTCAACAGGTTCAGCGCCTGTAAAGAAGAATGTCCCTGGTTTTTCTTCTAAATAATAAGCGAAATCTTCGCCACCCATAGTTGCTGGGATTTCGACAACATCACAGATGCCTTGGGCAACATCACGGACAAATAACGTTTCTTTTTCATGATTAACAATCGCTGGGTAGCCTTTGCGGTACTCTAGCTCAATTGTGCAATCATGGGCAATTTCAGTTCCTTGCACAACACGTTTAAATTCACGTTCCATCGTTGCACGAACATCTTTGTCAAAAGTACGGATTGTACCATTTAAGTAAGCAGTATCGGCAATAATGTTATCGGCATTCGAAGCAACGAATGAGCCAACGGTAAGAACGGCTGATTCTGTTGGTGCTACACGACGTGCTACCAGTTGTTGAAGATTCATCACAAGTTGTGAGCCAATAACGATTGCATCTTTTGTTTGGTGAGGGTGTGCGCCATGACCACCTTTACCTTGAATTTTTAATTCAAAACTATCAACGGCCGCCATTAGTGGACCAACACGATAGCCAATCATACCTGTTGGATGATTGGAAGATAAATGTGTACCAAATATTGCATCGACACCGTCTAGTGCACCCGCCTGTACCATACCGATTGCACCACCTGGATCGGCTTCTTCCGCATGTTGATGAATTAGCACATATTCACCTGCTAAGTCATCTCGCATTTCCCATAACAGTTTCCCTACGACTAATAACGTAGCAGTATGACCATCATGACCACAAGCGTGCATCACTCCTGCTACTGTTGATTTGTAAGGAACATCTTTTTCGTCTTGAATAGGGAGTGCATCAAAATCAGCACGCAAGGCAATCCTTTTACCAGGCTTGCTCCCTTTAATGCGCGCAATCAGTCCATAACCGCTAACATTTGGCTCAACTGGAACACCAAGCTTTTGATAGTATTCAATAATATAGTTGGCTGTTTCTTGCTCTTGGAAGCTGAGTTCTGGATGCATATGTAGATGGCGGCGAATGGCCACCATTTCATCAAAATGGGCATCAATTTTATCGAGTATTAGTTGATTCATAAGTAAGTGCTCCTTTTAAAAAAATTATGCCTCGTCGTCCTCTTTCGGGGCAACGCTATAAGTCGACACATAGGAGGCGGCAGAAAAAATATTTTGTTGGCGCACACCAGTCGGTTCTTCGCGTTGGGCATGTGCCTTATTATACGCTTTTGAGCTTTTCCATGCTTCAAATGAGTGTGGTCCATTCCACTGTGTCATCACAATGTACGTATCACCATTTATTGGGCGCAATAGACGAAAAGCGATAAAACCAGGCTCGTCCTCAATCGCGCGTGCGCGATTTAAAAAACGGTGTTCAAATACAGGGCGGCCTTCATCTGTCACAGGAATATTGTTGAAGACGAAGAAGCCACGTTCTTCTAATTCGTTTACTGAGTCCAATACTTCGAATTTACGTGGTGTAGCGAATACAGTTTTCCCCTGAGTTTCATGGATAAGCACTGAATTGCCTTCGCCATGCATTAAAATCATATGTTCGTCAGGGTACTTGTTTTTCACCTGTTCCATAAATTCTCCTGTACCAGAAGTTAAATAAATATACATTATTTTGCCCTCCTTATGAATGTCTATAACTTCGTTATTATCTCCATTTAAGTGTAAGTTACCCGCTTTGTCAAAAAAGTAAGCGCGCAGAAAGAACAATTTTATGACATTTCACTAGTAAAACTATACAATTGCAGAGGAAGCGTTTACTATTGAAAACGGATATCAATAATAATGGAATAAACAAGTGATTTTTTAGGATATGAATTTCATCGAGGGGAAGGAAATAATCAATGACAACACTTTTCAATGATACACTTCTACGTGCTGCACGAGGGGAAAGGACTGAGCATACTCCAGTCTGGTATATGCGGCAGGCAGGTCGTTCTCAACCAGAATATCGTGCCATTAAAGAAAAATATTCTTTAGAGGAAATTACACATCAACCTGAGCTTTGTGCGTATGTTACACGTTTACCAGTAGAAAACTACAATGTGGATGCTGCAATTTTATATAAAGATATCGTAACACCTCTACCTGGTATCGGTGTGGATGTGAAAATTAAAGCTGGTGTAGGCCCGGTTATTTCCAATCCAATTCGCACAGTTGCAGATGTAGCAAACTTAGGTGAGTTCAATGCAAAGGAACACACACCTTTCGTCTTAGAAACAATAAAATTACTAACAGAAGAACAGCTTAATGTGCCATTAATTGGTTTTGCAGGAGCTCCGTTCACATTAGCAAGCTATATGATTGAAGGCGGACCTTCTAAAAACTATAATAAAACAAAATCATTTATGGTTTCTGAGCCACAGGCATGGTTTGCATTAATGGATAAACTAGCAGACATGATTATTGCTGACGTTTCAGCGCAAGTAGAAGCTGGTGCAAAAGCAATCCAAGTATTTGATTCTTGGGTAGGTGCCTTAAATGTTGAAGACTATCGCGTGTTTATTAAACCTGTTATGACACGTATTTTCGGTGAGTTGAAAAAAGAAAATGTACCACTTATTCAATTTGGTGTTGGTGCAAGCCATCTCGTAAAAGAGTGGCATGATTTACCGATAGATGTTGTGGGCTTAGATTGGCGATTACCAATTAAAGAAGCTCGTGCAAAAGGCATTACAAAGCCGGTACAAGGAAATCTAGATCCTTCATTGTTACTTGCTGATTGGTCAGTAATTGAAAAGCGAACAAAAGATATTATTGATCAAGGTCTAGAGGTGCCAGGTCATATCTTTAACTTAGGACATGGTGTATTCCCAGAAGTTAATCCAGAAGTATTAAAACGTTTAACAACACTAATTCATGAATACAGTGCACAACAAATTCAAGCACGTTCTTAAAATAAGTTTAGTGTGAATTAACGTAAGTTATTGAACAGTCGCAAAGAGAGTAAATTCTAAATGAGGCAATTACATTGCGAAGTGGTGTAATTGCTGTTGGCGTACAGAAATCATACAAAAAATATAGTTTAACTATTATTTAGAGGTGAAAAGGTTTATGAAAAAGGTTAAAGGTTTATTAGTAATGGCATATGGCACACCCTATAAAGAAGAAGATATTGAACCCTACTACACACATATTCGTCACGGACGTAGACCATCTGACGAGCATTTAGAAGATTTACGCAGTCGCTATGAGGCAATTGGCGGTTTATCGCCACTAGCTGCTGCAACAGAAGCGCAGGCTGAAGCTTTATGTGCCCGTTTAAATGAAGTGCAAGATGAAGTAGAATACAAACTATTTATTGGCTTAAAGCATATTCATCCTTTCATTGAGGACGCAGTGGAGGAAATGGTTGCGGCAGGGATTAAAGAAGCAGTTTCTATCGTATTAGCACCCCATTTTTCAACATTCTCTATTAAATCATATAATGGTCGTGCAGCAGAAACAGCAGGTGATCGCCTGACAATAACTTCTGTAGAGTCTTGGTATGATGAGCCGAAGTTTATTGAATATTGGCAAGGGAAAGTGAATGAAACATTTGCTGCTATGTCTGACGAAGAACGTGAGAAGGCTTGCTTAATTGTATCAGCGCATTCACTACCAGTGAAAATTAAAGAACTAGGCGATCCATACGAAGACCAATTAATTGAAACAGCTCGACTAATTCAAGAAGCTACGGGTGTGAAAAATGTAGAAGTGGGCTGGCAATCAGCAGGGCAAACACCAGAGCCATGGTTTGGTCCAGATGTCCAAGATTTAACGCGTGACCTTTACGAGCAAAAGGGATACCGTTCATTTGTTTACACACCAGTAGGCTTTGTAACAGAACATTTAGAGGTACTTTATGATAACGATTATGAATGTAAAGTGGTTTGCGAGGAGTTAGGTGCTAATTATTATCGCCCAGCAATGCCAAATACACATCCATTGTTTATAGATGCTATGGTAGATGCCATTCATAAAAAATTAAGCTAAGCGAAAAGAAAGTGATGATGTAGGTGACTCAAAAAAGACGTAAGGTAGTTGTTGTTGGCGGCGGGATTACAGGCCTTACAGCTGCATTCTATATGCAAAAACAAGCGCGTACAAAAGAATTGCCGGTAGATATCGTACTTGTCGAGTCGTCATTACGTCTTGGCGGAAAAATCCAAACTCTTAGAAAAGATGGCTTTATTATTGAGCGAGGGCCAGAATCCTTTTTCGATCGTGAAAATTATATTCAAGCACTTGCGAAGGATTTAAACATTGAACATAAGATAATAACTGGGGATTCGGGACCTACTTATATAGCTGTAGGAAGTAAATTATATCCGATTCCGAACAATCTAATGTCAGGAGCAACGCCACAGATCTCGCCATTCATTACATCAGGTTTATTTTCACTCAGCGGGAAAATTCGTGCAGCGGGAGATTTTATTCTCCCGCGTTCTGCACGGGATGACGACCAGCCGTTAGGAGAGTTTTTTCGAAGAAGATTTGGTGCTGAAGTTGTGGAGAATTTAGTTGAACCATTACTTGCAGGAACTTTAGCAGGGGACATTGAACAACTAAGTATGCAATCAACTTTTCCTCAGCTCTATGAATTAGAGCAAAAGTATCGTAGTTTGCTTATCGGTATGAAAAAGTCAGGGACAAATTTTTTAAGTTCCAATCAGATAGCAGAGGATAAAGGAATTTTTCAAACCTTTGAAAATGGTTTGGAGACGCTTATTGAAAAATTAGAAGCATCGTTAGCGCCTGGAACAGTTTTGAAGGGTGTAAAAGTAGAGCACATTGACCATGGCAAAGATGGTGCAGTGCAGGTCGAATTAAATAATTTTTCGCATATAACAGCGGATGCTGTCATCATTGCAACACCGTTTAATGTTGCGCAAATGATGTTTACTAAACATCAACTGCTGACAGAGTTAAATACGATGAAAGCTGCAACGATTGCTACGGTGACGATGGCATTTAAAAAGGAACAGCTTGGTGATTTAGATGCACTTGCATTTTATGTTTCTAGAAATAGTGATTTTTCCATAACATCTTGTACATGGATTAATCGTAAATGGCCTAACACTACTCCTAAAGATTATGTATTATTACGCAGCTATATTGGTCGTGTAGGTGATGAAACAATTGTGGCCCTATCTGATTCAGAAATTGAAAAAACTGTATTACAAGACTTGAAAAATACAATTGGTATAGATGGAGAACCAGTGACAACGGTTGTCTCCCGTTGGAAAAACGCTATGCCTCAATATACTGTTGGACATGAAGCTAAAATTGAACGTGTGAAAGCAGAACTGTATGAGCATTTCCCTACAGTAAAACTAGCAGGTAGCTCTTTTGAGGGGATATCCATTCCTGAATGTGTAGAGCAAGGATGCAATGCGGCAAATGAAATTTTAAGTGAAATGTTTATGCAGGTTTACTAAAAAAGTAGTACAAAATTATATTTGTACTACTTTTTTTATTTAATGGTTTTAATTAAAGGATGGCTTAATTATACGTTTTTTTAGTGGAGAGTTGTTTGACTCTGTGAAATCTAAGATAAGCCTTAAAATTCGCGTATGACAAAGCGGATTTTAAGGCTTAAAAAAAGTCGTGAATGCTATTTTAGCCGAGATAAACCTTGCCTATATTCATTTGATACAATCATTAGGAAATTCGGTGGCATGACCAAACAATACCTCCGGAGTTAGCGCCTCCTAATGTTAATGCGATACTTAAGCCATTTGCATTATAAAATAAATCAATGGCATCACCTGCAGTCAATTCAACTTCGCCAGCTAATGTGACAGTTCCATTACCAAGAACAGCTCTAATGGTTAAAAGAGTAACAGCTAAATTTAATACTGGGAATAAACCGCTTATTAGGTTAGTTGTTGTATTTCTCCGAATGGCAAATGAAGGATTGACGCCTGCACCAATGCCAAGACTTATGGCAGCAACTGTAGAATAGTTGATTGTTGCTTCGAAGGAATATCTACCGGTTGTTGGAACTGTATAGATACCAGTTGTTGGATTAAATGCTGGTGTTGTGAAATAAGGTGATGCGACGCTCCAGTTAGTTAAAGTAGCAGAGCTACTTACAGCTAAAGTGCTTAAGAAGGCTGAGAATCCTTCTGTAAATGCTGGCCCTGTAGGTCCTGTAGCGCCGGTTACGCCAGTAGGTCCCGTGTTGCCAGTGGCCCCCGTAGCCCCAGTGACGCCAGTAGGTCCCGTGTTGCCAGTGGCCCCCGTAGCCCCAGTGACGCCAGTAGGCCCCGTGTTGCCCGTAGCCCCAGTTACGCCCGTAGGCCCCGTGTTACCAGTGACCCCAGTCACGCCGGTAGGTCCCGTATTGCCAGTGGCTCCAGTTACACCGGTAGGCCCCGTGTTGCCAGTGGCTCCAGTTACACCGGTAGCCCCCGTGTTGCCAGTGGCTCCAGTTACGCCAGTAGGCCCCGTGTTACCAGTAGCCCCAGTTACGCCCGTAGGCCCCGTGTTGCCAGTGGCTCCAGTTACACCGGTAGGCCCCGTGTTGCCCGTAGCGCCGGTTACGCCCGTAGGCCCGGTGTTGCCCGTAGCCCCCGTAGGTCCGATAAGCCCCGCAGCGCCAGTTTCACCAGTAGGTCCCGTAGGCCCCGTAGGCCCCGTGTTACCAGTGACCCCAGTGACGCCCGTAGGCCCCGTGTTACCAGTAGCCCCGGTTACGCCCGTAGGCCCCGTGTTGCCAGTGGCTCCAGTTACACCGGTAGGCCCCGTGTTGCCCGTAGCGCCGGTTATGCCCGTAGGCCCAGTGTTGCCAGTAGCCCCAGTTACGCCAGTAGGTCCGGTATTGCCCGTAGCGCCGGTTACGCCAGTAGGTCCCGTGTTGCCCGTAGCCCCCGTAGGTCCGATAAGCCCCGTAGCCCCAGTTACGCCCGTAGGCCCAGTGTTGCCAGTGGCTCCAGTTACGCCCGTAGGCCCAGTGTTGCCAGTGGCTCCCGTTACGCCAGTAGGCCCAGTGTTGCCCGTAGCCCCCGTAGGTCCGATAAGCCCCGCAGCGCCAGTTTCACCCGTAGGCCCCGTAGGCCCCGTGTTACCAGTAGCCCCAGTTACGCCCGTAGGTCCAGTGTTGCCAGTGGCTCCAGTTACGCCAGTAGGCCCAGTGTTGCCAGTGGCTCCAGTTACGCCAGTAGGCCCAGTGTTGCCCGTAGCCCCCGTAGGTCCGATAAGCCCCGCAGCGCCAGTTTCACCAGTAGGTCCCGTAGGTCCAGTGTTACCAGTGACCCCAGTCACGCCAGTTACGCCAGTAGGTCCGGTATTGCCAGTGGCTCCCGTTACGCCTGTAGGCCCCGTGTTGCCCGTAGCCCCCGTAGGTCCATTAAGCCCCGTAGCGCCGGTTTCACCAGTGGCACCAGTAGGCCCAGTGTTACCCGTAGCTCCAGTCACACCGGTAGCCCCATTAAGCCCCGTATCACCTGTCGGACCAGTAGGACCGGTAGCCCCAGTAGGCCCAGTAGGACCTGTAGGTTTACTTGGCCATACGCAGCTATATTCCGGTATATTAATACAGCCAGAGTAATTGTTAGTCGGAATTTTTACGCAACCACAAGGAAATGTTTTACATTTACTACAAACATTATTTAAAAAATAATCTTCGAATTTCATTTATTCACCTCCCCTCTCAAATATCCTATTCAAGAAATTGATAGAGGAAGAGGACGCTTAACTACTTTGCGAGTCAATATGATAATTTAAAAATTAAGTAATATTGATATTTAAGAGTGTCCGCTGTAAAACATGGAGAAGGGAATAGAAATAAAGCAATTTAGCAAGTATCAATTTGTGCAGTACTAATAAATTAAGGCTTGCTATTGTCTTTGTTCAACAAATGGTTAAAATAGTTTTTATTGTGTAAGATTTTAGGATCATTTGGTAAATAGGCGCCAGCTAATTCATTATGGGTATTAGCTAGTTCATATTGTTGTAATCGGTCGTAGAGGACACAAAGTTGTAAATGGGGTAACCATGTAGTATAGGTTTTATTTTGAAATGGAGCATGCGGTTTTGGTTTAATTGTTAATGCTTGTTCGTACCAAAAGATGGCCTCATGATTTTTTCCTTGTTCCATAAAATGATAGCCAAGCCTACAGCAAGCTTCAGGACGAGGGGTATCATATTCAAAGCTTCTTAAAATAGAACTAACATTATTTTCTTTATCATTCAATTTTGAATAACAGTCGGCTAATTTAAAACAGGCAGTAATATTATCTTCTACCCAACCTAATTTAGATGTTAAAAAATGCTCGTAATAAAATATCGCTTCTTCGACCTCATTATGATCCAGTAATTCATTGGCATAATAGAAAGTGTCACGGGGCGTAAGTGGTTCTCCCGATTGCAGGAGTTTTTTATAAATAGCAATATTGCGTTGATGATCATGATGAAGTGGTAGGTGACTAACAGCAACATCACTGTCGAAAAGATGTCCACCAACCTCTAAATATTCATGGACCGCCCCTATCCAGCGAAACTGTTTTTCTTTTTTTACTAATCGATATCTTCTTATAAGAGCACTGACATTTCCTTCGTTATCAAAGCTTAAATTATAATTCATCGAGACAGCATCGATATCGGGTTTTAAAGATTCTTTTAAGGCTTTAAATTTTTCTTGATCCTCTGCTAGTATCACATCATCTGCATCTAGCCAGAGAATATAGTCAGCTGTTGCTTGTTGGAATGAAAAATTACGCGCTTCAGCAAAATGATGGATCCACTCAAAATCAAAAATACGATCAGTGAATTGTTTAACAATTTCCTTAGTCTTGTCGCTGGAGCCTGTGTCCACTATATTTATTTCATCAACTAAATCCTTTACAGATTCAAGGCATCTGGCAATGACATCTTCTTCGTTTTTCACAATCATACATAAACTAATGGTTACCAAAATACGATTCCTCCTTACGATAATCTTTGTAGTATATGTGACATTCAAATTTTTTGCGAAGCTAGTTGCCCTTACTTAACCGCAAATTATACTGCTATCGATTGGTAATATGTCATAAATTTACCTTTCAAGTTTCACGCAGATTTCACAAATGTGAAGTATAGTTAAAGAGCAGAGGTGATGATGTTGAAAAAATGGGTTTTCTTCATTTTTTCTTTTATACAAATTATATGGTTGGCGGGGTGCGCCGAGAAATCATTTGAGCCAATTAACCGTAGTCTAAGTTTTATTGCGTCGCTCAATATACAAGAACCATCGCTAGATTTTATTGATGAAGAGGGCAATGTAATGGCGTCATGGATATTTGACAAAGCTTATACAGGCGCACTATTACTAGATAAGGACCGGGTTTTGTTATATGGCAACCAATTGGATCAAATCGATGTGTATGCTCTTTCGACAGGGAAAAAACTTTACTCTAAAAAAGTGAAGCTAGGGACAACTAATGTGTACTATGCAGCACAAGTTAAACAATTTTTTATTACGAATAGTACGACGAATACAGTGACAAGCTTTGATGTGGAAGGCAATGAATTGGCATCACAGCAGCTTGGTAATTATCCGATGTCGATGGCATCATACAAAGATAAGCTGTACGTAGTGAATTACAAAGACACCAAACTATCAGTACTAGCAATGAAGGATTTAACGATAGAACAAGAGTGGCCAATTGATAAATCGTCGCATGGAATGGTCATTATTGAAGAGACGAATGAGCTTTGGATTGGCGGTCATGGAGCAGGAAGCAAGCCGAATAGCTCAGTGAAACGTTTTGATCTTACAACGGGGGCTGTTCGAGGAGAAATAGAAATGCCCTTAATGCCTGTAGGCTTAACAAAAACAAAAGATAAAGTTTTAGTTGTTAGCCACGGTCATAATGAATTATATATTGTGGATTTTAAGGGAACCGTGACATGGCAAAAAGAGGTTGGGGCTAATCCGTTTGTTGTCAATCAGTTTAAAGACTATATCGTTGTGGCTGGTTATGACGACCATACATTATATTTTATTAATGATGGTCAAGTACAAAAAACAGTGGATGTTGGTAAAGGTGCATTCCAGCTGTTAGTAAGGGAGGACGAAAAGTGACAACTGTATTAATTGTGGATGATGAGCAAGATATGCGAAATTTAATCGAGATGATGCTCAATAATTCCAAGTTTGAGACCTTTACAGCCGCAAGTGGAACGGAGGCATACGATATTATTGTTCGAGAACAAATCGACTTAGTTTTATTGGATGTCATGATGCCACACGAAGATGGCTTTGCAGTGTGTCAAAGTATTCGGGCGATGTCGAATGTACCTGTTATATTCTTAACGGCACGAGATGCTAATGAGGATAAAGTGAAAGGTCTGACACTTGGGGGAGATGATTATATTGTCAAACCCTTTACAAATGATGAACTAGTGGCACGAATGCATGCTGTACTGAGAAGAAGCGGCACTAATACTACAGATTTACAGCAAAAATATATTATTTTTGGCGCAATAAAATTAGATGAAATCGCGCGTAAAGTTTCGGTGGAAGGAAAGGCAATCCCGTTAACTTTAAAGGAGTTTGAACTATTGCATTTATTTATGAAAAATCCAGGCAATGCCTACTCACGTGAGCAGTTGTTAGAGCGCATTTGGGATATTGATTATTTAGGTGGAACAAGAACGGTCGATACTCATATTAAAACATTACGCTTGAAGCTTGGAAAGGAAGCGGCAGGGTATATCCAAACTGTCTGGGGTGTCGGCTACCGCTTTGATTTAGGCGAATGAAAAAGATTTCAACACGTATATGGCTATTAATTTTTGCCTTTTTGATTATTACCGTTCTTTTTATGTATGTACTGACGGATTTTTTATATGAACAGCTTTATGTGGAAGATACGGAAAGTATGATGATTGAGATCGGCACAAAGTTACAGACAATGTATACGAGTGGCAAAGTAACAGATGAATTTATTGCTGATATTGAACATTATAATGATTATTCTACTTTAAATATTTTCGCTGTTCGGAATCCTCGGGAACTGAGTGCCTGTGTCCCGTTTGATATTGATTATGATACTTTAATAGGTGCTGAAGAACGACAGCAATTGTTAGAAGGCAAGTATGTGCAAAAAATTGGCTATGAGCCCCGATTTGATCGGCAACTGATTTCAGTTGTGTTACCTTTAGTAGATCAAAATAGGCTGGAGGGCATTATTTATATTTACTTCCCTTTAGCCAAAATAAGTGAGTTGGCAAGTCAAGAAGTCATTTTCCTATTTTTAAGCGCTTTTGTCTTTTTGATAGTAATGAGCTTTTTTGTTTATAAAGGTATTCAACGTATTATGCGACCATTAAGTGACTTGCAAACAGCGGTGGAGGAGATGTCTTATGGACATTATGCAACGCGTGTACCTGTTAAATCGAGTGATGAAATCGGCAAACTATCAAGTACTTTTAATGACATGGCGGAAGCAATTCAACGCGAAGATGAAGCTCAAAAGACTTTTTTAGCCACTGTATCACATGAATTACGAACACCTATTAGCTATGTAAAGGGCTATAGTGAGGCAATGCAAAACGGCATTATAGCGGAAACGCAACAAGAAGAGACAATACAGCTAATTGTACGAGAAGCCAATCGTATGGAACGTTTAACAAATGAACTGCTTCAACTAGCTCGGATGGAAAATGAACAAAAGGCTGTTGATCTATATCCGATTCCACTTGCAGAGACATTACGAGAAGTACGAAAAATATTAACGCATCAAGCCCAAAAAAAGCATATTATTTTGCATCTTGAGGTAGACGATGCATTGATTGTCAAAGCAGATGAAGTAAAGCTGAAACAAATTTTTATCAACATTATAGAAAATGCAATTAATTATTCTTATGAGCAGTCGAAGGTCGACATTGTCGCAATAGAACATAATGGCCATGCGCTCATAACGATCAAAGATGAGGGAATCGGTATACCGCAGGAAGATTTATCGCATGTAACAGAGCGGTTTTATCGAGTAAATAAAGCACGCAGTCGCGCAGATGGTGGAAGCGGCCTAGGGCTTTCTATTGTTGAACAATTGTTAAAGCAATTACAAAGTAAGATTGACATTGAAAGTGAACTAGACAAAGGCACAATCGTTAAAATTACAATGCCATTAATGGAGGAATAGTACATGAAGAAGTGGTTATTTACATTGATAGCTGTACCCGCATTATTAGTAGGCTGTGGGGACAAGAAAGAGCCTGCAACACTTGCAACATTAGAGGAGCCTCAAATACCAGACGTAGCAATTTTAACGCCTAAAGAAGTAGCGATAAATGCCCCAATTGAACTGGCTGCCCAAGTTAGTCAAGGAGAACAACCTATTGATGATGCAGTAGTTGAATTTGAAGTATGGGAATCAGGTAAGCGTGATGAAGGGCAAATGTTGGAAGGTAAGTTAGAGAAAGATGGTGTCTATAAAGCGCAGACTACATTCGATCATGACGGTGTATACTTTATGTATGCTCATACGACAGCAAATGGGGTTCATAATATGCCGAAGCAGCAAATTACGGCTGGCACACCTGATATGACGCAAGTAATACAAGAAGATGACAAAGCGAATATGAACATGTCCGATCACGGTGCAGATTCAACTGAAGATACAGAGCAATAAAGAAAATGAAAAAATAATCATTAAAAAGCTTGCATTCTTTTTAAAATAGGCATAATATAATGACCAGATGACCGAAATGGTTTTCTGGTCAGTGTTGTTTCTGTGTACTAAAGAATGTACATAACTTAACATAGAAAGGATGTCACAAATGGATCGTAGGCAGGAAATTCTTGAAGCAGCTGCAAAATCATTTACGTTGTTTGGCTATAAGGCAACGACGATGGAACAAGTGGCGAAAATTGCTAATGTCGGCAAAGGAACAATTTATACATTTTTTGCAAATAAAGAAATTTTATTTCAAGAGATTGCGATGTCACTTGTACGTGAGATGATTGCGGAAGCGGATGCTGTGTTGGATGTATCAGCTAGCTTTATGGATAATGCGCATAATGCTTTGATGAAAATGCTACAATTCCGTGAGAAGCATCTTTTATTTGCGAAGTTAATAGAGGAAGAAAAAGAATTACGCACGCCAGCAGTAAAACAAGTATTAATTCGTATTGAGTCTGAAATTTTATCTTATGTGGCAACGTTAATCCAAAGACGTATTGATAAAGGTGAGATACGAGAGTGTGATGCGGAGTTAGTAAGTTATCTGTTGTTAAAAGCGTATTTAGCGTTCGTGGTAGATTGGCATGAGCTACACGGCGACATGATTCCTGAAGAAAAGATACTTAATCTTTTCAAGGAAACAATCTTTCGAGGACTCGTTCTTTAAGAAAGAATCGACAAATTTTACATATTGTGAAGTTTGTGATTTTTTTGCAGAAAAATGACCAAATGACGTTTTCGGTCAATTAGTATAGGAGTGAGGGAAATCTATGATTAAAGCTGAATGGCTGAAAATCTTTAAAACAAGAAAAATGCTTGTTTCAATCATTGCAGTCCTATTTATCCCGGTCATGTATGCAGGTATGTTTTTATGGGCGTTCTGGGATCCATATGCAGGCATGTCTAATTTACCGGTAGCGATTGTCAACGAAGATAATGGGGCAGAGATGGACGGCTTAAAGTTAGAATTAGGTGATACTTTAGTCGATAAACTGGTCGATAGTAAGCAATTTGATTTTATTGAAGTGTCAAAAGAAAAAGCAGAAAAAGGTTTAAATGGTCGAGACTATTACATGATTTTAGAAATACCAGCTAATTTCTCAGAACATGCTACGACTTTACTTGATGACAAACCTTCTAAATTAGTAATGAACTATATTCCAAATGAAGGATTAAACTTCTTAGGTGCACAAATCGGTGAAACAGCAATGGATCGCATTCGTGCCGAAGTGAATACGCAAGTGTCTGCTACATATGCAGAAAAATTATTTGATTCCATTGCAACACTTGGAGATGGCTTTACAGAAGCGGCTGATGGCTCAGCTAAACTGGATGAAGGCGCTCAAAAAGTAGCAAATGGAGCAAAAGATTTAAAAGGATATTTAGAGCAGTTAGCTTCGAGCACAATCGAACTTTCTGATGGTACAGATAAAATCACTAAAGGTGCAGCGCAAGCCGCAACTGGTGCTAATGAACTGTCAACTGGGCTAGTAAAATTAGAAAATGGTACAGTGCAGTTACAGCAAGGTGCACAGCAGGCTGCTGCGGGTGCATCAAGTCTTGAACAAGGTGTATCACAATATACACAAGGTGTAGCGAAAGTAGGAGCAGGACTTACAACATTAACTGAAAAACAACAGCAAATTATTGCTGGTGCGTCATCAGTTGCTGAAAATGCTGGTGCCTTAAATGGTGCAGCAAATCAATTAGCAGATGGTTCTGCCAAAGTGGAAGCAGGTATTTCAGCTTTGACAGCACAGCTACAAAGTGCGATTGCATCGATGCCAGAAGAGCAAGCTGCTGTGTTAAAACAAACGTTAGCAGAGTTACAAGCAGGAAGTGCAAGTGTGCATAATGGTTTAAGTTCATTAGCATCTGGTACTGAAAAATTACAAGCAGGTGCTAGCCAAGTAAGTGGCGGTGCATCACAAATCGCGGCAGGCCAAAAAGAAGTCCTTGCAGGTGCCAATGCATTAACTGCAAAAAGCAATGAACTAGTACAAGGTGCACAAAGCCTACAAGCTGGTAATACAACACTTGCAGATAAATTAGGTGAATTACATGCGGGTGTCAACACAGCAGTTGCCGGTTCTCAAACATTAGCTTCAGGCTTAAATGACTTAGCTAGTGGATCAACAACGTTGAATGAGGGCACATCAACACTTGCTTCTAAATCTGGTGAGTTAGCAGAAGGTTCTGCTACGTTGGCAGATGGATCAACTGAACTTGCAGATGGTACAGCTACGCTATCTAACAAATTAGGTGAAGCTAGTGAAAAGGCAAATGAAGTGCATGCAAATACTGATACGTATGATATGGTAGGTAGTCCAGTGGAAGTAGACAAAGAATCAGTTAACCATGTTCCTAACTATGGTACAGGTTTCGCTCCTTACTTTATTTCACTTGGATTATTCGTTGGAGCATTACTTATTTCAATTGTCTTCCCACTTGTTGAGCCAGCCATTCGTCCAAAAAATGGTGCAACATGGTTTACAAGTAAAGTAACAGTGCTAGCATTTGTTGGCCTAATTCAAGCGCTATTAACAGTAGGAATTGTTAAATGGGGCTTAGGACTTGAAGTTCAAAACATGGGCTATTTTGTGCTAACAGCTGTTATCACAAGCTATGTGTTCTTAGCTTTAGTGCAAATGTTAGTTTCTATTTTCGGTGATCCAGGTCGATTCATTGCAATTGTTGTATTAATTTTACAACTAACAACAAGTGCAGGTACATTCCCACTTGAATTGATTCCATCACCATTACAAGTATTCAATACATTACTACCAATGACATATACTGTTCAAGCATTTAAAGCAAGCATCTCAACAGGTGATATGTCTTATCTATGGCAAAACTACGGTGTGCTATTTGGATACTTAATCGTGTTCTTAGCAATTACGTTTGGTTACTTCTTGCTATTACACACAAAACGTTACTCAAAAGTAGCCGAAGATTAAGCAATACTTGCACCCACCATTTACTTGGTGGGTGTTTTATTTTTAGTACCATTTTTAGTGCCAGGCACTCAAACAATTCTGAATTTTCATGGCGCAGCTAGTAGAGTTATCTAAGTAAAAATTCACGAAGACTCCTGTGGGAACGCACGAAATGTAAGTCGCAACAAGCCGCGCGAAAGCGAGGGTTGCGGCTTACAACGTGCCCGCGGAAAGCGTAGTGGATTTTTGCGCTTTCAGAAGTTAATAGTATGCCAGGTGGCTATGTATAGTGCCAGGCACTCAAACAATTTACTTATACAATTTCTTTCTAAAAGTAAAACAGCAGCTGATATGAGCGTATCAGCTGCTGTTTTGTGTAAGTGTAAGAGATTTAATTAAGGGTTCATCATACATGTATGATGAAGGGTGTCATCATTAGGTCGTGTGGGGCACGTAATGACTTACAGAATAGGCAAATGCTTATAGGCAGTTACATTTTTCACAAGTGTTGCTGTAGCATTCGCTTTGTTCTTCGATCTTTTCTCCGCATTCCGTGCATTGTTTTGCAGGTAAGTTCTTGAAAAATTCAACTACGTTTTCTAACATTGTGGACTCCTCCTTTAAGTTCATCTGTACTATTACTGTTTTATTATTTTCTAGTGTATTATAACAGATGCGTTTCGTCAACACAAAATGCCTAATTTACGGTAAAATAAAATATGGATATTTTGTGAAGGAGGAAACGATTATGATTTTCGTTGATAATAAAGGGATACATGACCCACGCATTAACCTTGCCATTGAGGAGTATTTATTAAAAACAATGGATGTTGACAAGGAACCAGTGCTGTTATTTTACATAAATCAGCCATCCATTATTATTGGTAAGAACCAAAATACGATTGAAGAAATTAACACAGACTATGTGGAGGAGAACGGCATTATCGTTGTCCGTCGACTTTCTGGTGGTGGTGCGGTGTATCATGATCTCGGTAACCTCAACTATAGCTTTATTACGAAGGACGATGGCGATAGCTTTATGAATTATAAAAAATTCACACAACCAGTTGTCGATGCGCTTGCTAAAATGGGTGTCAATGCTGAGCTGTCGGGTCGTAATGATATTTTAGCAGAAGGACGTAAAGTATCAGGAAACGCACAGTTTTCTACAAAAGGCCGTATGTTTAGTCATGGCACATTGCTGTTTGATACAGAAATCGATGCGGTTGTCTCTGCTTTGAAGGTCAAGAAAGATAAAATCGAATCAAAGGGCATTAAATCGATTCGTTCACGTGTAGCAAATATTTCAGAGTTTTTAATGCATAAAATGACAGTGGAAGAATTTCGTTTAGAGATTTTAAAATCTATTTTCGGTGGCGAAGAAAATATTCGTTACTATGAGCTAACAGAAGAAGATTGGGCGAATATCCATAAATTATCCGCTGAACGCTATCAAACATGGGAATGGAATTACGGTAAATCTCCACGCTTTAATATCCAAAAAACGCATCGCTTCCCTACAGGTGGGATTGATATCCGCTTAGAAGTAAACCATGGCGTGATTGAAGAAGCACATATATTTGGTGATTTCTTCGGGGTTGGTGATATTGCCGATGTAGAGCAGCGTTTAGTTGGGACAAACTATGAGCGAGCTGCCATTGCAAAGGCTTTAGCTGGCATTGACATACCAACTTACTTTGGTGGAATCTCCACAGAAGAGTTTTTACAATTAATATATTAAAAATAGACAAAAAACCGTTGGCAAATGCCTTTCATTAAAAAGAAATTTTTAGCCTATACTTAGAAGGTAGAATGCATTAGCCAGCGGAAAAATTTGTGAGTCACATATGGTGGAGGGAAATCCACAGCTCACTATAGAAAAGGGTATGCGCAGGTTATGGCGCGTAGCCTTTTTTTGGTACAATATATGATAGAAAGGAGTGTCGGTATGGAGAAACATCGAATATTTATTGTCGAGGATGATGTAAAGATTGCATCATTACTTGCAGAAACACTTAGAAAATATCAATACGAAGTGGAAACAATTCAAGAATTTGATCTTCTAATCGAAGAGTTTACAGCGTTTAATCCGCATATGGTGTTGCTTGATATAAATTTACCTGCGTATGACGGCTATTACTGGTGTCGTCAGCTACGTCAACATACAACGTGTCCTATCATTTTCATTTCAGCACGATCTGGTGAAATGGACCAAATTTTTGCGCTTGAAAATGGAGGTGACGATTTTATAACAAAGCCATTTAATTATGAAATTGTTCTCGCTAAAATTCGTAGTCATTTGCGTCGTACATATGGTGAATATGCAGCAAGGCAAGAAGAGCGAACAATTAAGCAAGGGCAACTTGTCTTACATTTAGAGCGTATGGAGTTACACAAAAATGATTTAGAAATCCCATTACAGAAAAAAGAATGTATTATTTTAGAACTGTTAATGGGTCATGCACCAAAAGTTGTAACGCGAGAGCAACTACTAGAGGAGCTATGGGATGATCAAGCATTTGTCGATGAAAATACGTTAAATGTTAATATGACAAGAGTTCGAAAAAAGCTAGCAGATTATAATATTTCGTCATCCATTGAGACTGTTCGTGGTGCAGGCTATCGCTTTATATTGAGTGAGGGTGAGCTGTAATGGGCTGGAAATTATTTTTGCGTGATTATGCAACCTTCTTTATCTTTCAGCTGATTTTAGTTGGCTTTATTATGGTGTTGTACTGGCTTGATGGCTTTCGTAACGTCGATACGGCCATCTATTCTGTGAGTATTAGTTTAGTATTGCTATGCTCATTTTTACTTATTCGCTATTTAATGCGTCAAAGTTATTTGAATAAAATATTACATCTTCCGAAATCAATGGAGGATGTGTTACAAAAAAATGCTAAGACACCAGAAGCAATGCAAGTAGAAAAATATATGCATGAACTATATCGACTGTATCAGCACGAGCTGCATGCGTTGTATGCTAGCCAAAAGCGCCATGATCAATTTATGAATCAATGGGTACATCAAATGAAAACCCCTATTTCAGTTATCGAAATGCTATTACAGGATGAGCGACCTCTCGATAAGAAAAATGTTCAAGAGGAGATTGATCGTTTACGCAGAGGGTTGGATATGGTGCTTGTCAATGCGCGACTAGAAAACTTTGAAGAGGATATGCAAGTAGAACAAATTCCGTTGAAAACCATTGTCACTGCAACAGTTAATGAAAATAAACGTTTATTTATAACAAATCGTGTTTTTCCGGAAATTCATATTGAAGATGACATTATCGTAGCAAGTGATTCAAAATGGCTGCGCTTTATTATCGGGCAATTTGTAACAAACGCTGTGAAATACACTTTCGAAGAAAATAAAAAAATTATCATGTCTGCCATTAAAAAAGATGATTATATTCAGTTAGCCATATGCGATGAAGGTATTGGTATTCCTGCTTCTGACCTTTCACGTGTTACGAAAGCCTTTTTTACGGGTGAAAATGGTCGGAAAACAGGGGAATCCACAGGTATGGGCCTATATTTAGCAAAGGAAATCTGTGAAAAACTAGGGCATCAATTAGACATTACATCAGAAGTAGGGAAAGGTACGATTGTCACTGTAACATTTACCAATTAGGGGGAGCAAAAAATGGGAGAAGTACGTATTGATGACTGGCTATTAAATATTGAATTACAACAAATGCAGGAGCTGTATGACTCACAGACAATGCTATGTGACTGTTTGTTTTGTGAAAATTTCCGTCAGGCAAGTTTATTACTAGAGGATGAGGTCATGCATTTTTGCCAAGTACTTGGGCTAAACTTACATAAACCAAGCCAGCTTAATGCTTTTCCCGTAGAGGGTGGGCAAGTTATGTATAGCGGACACTATAAAGTTTGCGGTGAAATACTTGAAGGTGAGGTAGATGCATGGGATGTCATCGTTGGGGAGCACTGTTTTAGTCTTATTCAGGAACAAGAGAACCAGTCTTCGCAGTTTCAAATTGGCTTTGAAGTGGTATTAAAATGGATATTACCAGAATCTATGGAATTAATCGAGAAATAAGGTGAACAGGATATGCCGATTTTACAAATTAATGATGTTACGAAAGTATACGAGGGGAAGGTTACCCATCGTGCACTCAATCAATTAAGTTTTGACGTCGAAGAAGGCGAGTTTTTAGCTGTGATGGGCCCATCAGGAAGTGGAAAAACGACGTTATTAAACATTATTTCGACGATTGATGAACCGACTAGTGGAGAGATCATTTTAGACGGCATGAATCCGCATACGCTAAATGCGACAGAGCTTGCTTATTTTAGAAGAAGACAGTTGGGCTTTGTTTTTCAAGATTTTAATTTATTGCATATGCTTACCGTCGAAGAAAATATTGTGTTGCCATTAACGCTCGATCAGCAGCCATTGGAAGTGATGGAAGAGCGTCTTGCAGGGATAGTAGAAAAACTTGATTTAACGTCTTTTTTGCAAAAACGACCGAATGAAATTTCAGGCGGACAAGCGCAGAGAACAGCGATTGGACGAGCGTTAATTCATAATCCAAGCCTTATTTTAGCGGATGAGCCGACAGGGAATTTAGACTCGAATTCTTCACGCGATGTTCTGGAGCTATTAACGAAAATTAATAAAGAAAAACAAACGACCATCGTTATGGTAACCCATGATCCAATCGCAGCAAGCTATTGTGATCGTGTGCTATTTATTAAGGACGGTGAGTTTTTCAATGAAATCTATCGCGATGACCGACGTCAAATGTTTTTCCAACGTATTTTAAATGTGTTGAGCTTACTAGGAGGAGGGCAAGTAGGTGACCTTTCGACAATTCGCTTACCGTAATGTCGTACGGAACAGCCGTATTTACGGGGCCTTTTTTATGGCAAGCTTTTTTTCTGTGGCCGTATTTTTTATTTACTCCATGCTCATGTTTCATCCAGATATTGAACGAGGTATATTAGGAGAAGTATCGCTTGTTGGCATGGTTGCAGCTGAAATCGTACTTGTTCTCTTTACTTTGTTCTTTTTATATTACTCCATGAGTGCTTTTTTAGAGGCGAGATCACATGAGTTTGCAATTTTATTGCATCTGGGCATGGAAAAGCGCCAAATGAATAAGCTTGTCTTTTTAGAAACCATGATTATCGGCTCAGGCTCTATTATTGTGGGCATTATTTTTGGCTTTTCATTTTCAAAGTTTTTCTTTATGATTGTGCGTGAAATTTTGCATTTAGAAGATTTGCCACTTTATGTTTCATGGCAACCCTTTTTATTAACAATTGGCGTCTTTACGAGTGCCTTTGTCGTTATTTCTTTCATCAGCGTGTATTTTACACGAGAGAGAAAATTGCGTGATCTTCTTAAGGGAAATGATTATTTAACTAGTGTGGCTAGCTATTCAAAGATTCGTGCAATCTATGGCATTTCTTTAATTTTAGCAACGTATATACTAGCTATTATCGTTTCGCACACAACTATGATTGGTCTCACTTTATTCATACCGTTCACAGCAACTTTTGGAACGTATTATTTTTTCAGTGACTCAGTACCGTTCTTTTTAGAAATTGCTCGAGGGAAACGTAAATTTCATTGGCGGCGCTATCGTCTCCTATCTTTAGCTGAGCAGACACACATTATGATGGATAATGTAAAAATGTTTTTCGTCGTAACGATGGTTTCAACGTTGGCGTTTTTATCTGTTGGTGTGTTAGCGACAATGTCCTCTTATACGACGCAATACGACCGATTAAATCCATTAGGACTGATTTATAAAGGAGATATCGATAATCCTTATGAGGCTGAGCATATTAATTCTCTACGTATGCAGTTAGAGGATAAGGGCTTATCCTACCATTTATCTCGCTTTGTTGTGGTTAAGCAAACTTCCTCCTTTACACAAAATGAAGTTGAAGTATTCCGAGAATCAGATATGAACGTCTTGCTATCTTCCTTTAACTATCCGTTAATTGATTTAGCGTCTGGTGAGGCGGTATTCATACCTTATTCAGAAGAATCTTTGAATAAACTTAAAAATACAGAAGTCCGTACTATTTTAGAAGAAAACGAAATTCCTATTACAATTGACAGTGTATACCCTAAAATTGTTTTTCCTGGATCAATTGTCAGCGTGAACTCGATTGTCATTAGCGATGAAGATTTTGTGAAGCTTGTAAACCCGATTACAACTAAGGGGGTTGTACAGCCGAGTTATCACCTATTCACATTTGATATTCCACAGTGGATGGAGACGAAGGATATTGGCAAGGATATTGTAGATAGTGCTTCAACCCAATATTTTCATAGTCTTAAAAAGGGGAAGCATAGTCCATTTTATTTTGAAAATGCAGGATTAAATTATTCTTATATACTAGCTACTTACTCATTATTTACATTAGTTGGTGTTTTAGTAGCAACTGTATTTTTATTAGCGGCTGGTAGTTTTATTTACTTTAAACTGCATACTTCACTTGAACGAGAAAAGCGGAAATTTGATGTATTAAAACGGATGGGCTTAACAGATTTAGAGTTGAAAAAGCTGGTCAACCGCCATTTATTCCCACAATTTTTCTTGCCGTGGAGTGTTGCAATGATGCACAGTGCCTTTGCTTTCTTTATGGTACAGGGCATTTTAAAAGATATTGCCAATATTTCAATTGTCAAAGAAGTTTTCTTTGCCTTTGGTTTTTTTGTGCTAATACAAGTCATTTATTTTTACTTAATTCGTTGGCGTTACATCTCACATATTCGTTCTTAAATATTCGTATGAAAGAGAAAAAAATGAATTATTTAACGGTAATAACAACATGAAGTAAAAAGACTCATTGTTTTTTAGATATATTTCTTATATAATATTACTGAATAACGATTCATTTTATACGATAAGGGGATGGTGTAATTGAATTTAGTTTCATGTGTTCGTCAACAAGCAGCAGAGCAACCGGAAAAAATTGCGTATCATTTTATGGGGAAAGATACGACCTATGGGGAATTTGAACAGACTGTTGGTCGCTTTGCACAAGGGTTACAAGATTTAGGGGTACAAAAAGGGGATCACGTGGCGTTTTTACTCGGCAATACGCCACATTATTTAATTGCTTTATATGCAACAATGCGGTTAGGAGCGACAGCTATTCCTGTCAATCCAATCTATACACCAGATGAGATTTCTTATATTTTACGAAATGGCGATGTTAAAGCGGTTATTGCGCTTGATGCACTGCTTCCATTAGTCGAACTAGGTGTACAAGCCTTTCCGGAAGTCGCAACATTTGTCGTTTGTGAAACAACAGCAGATGTAGCTGAAAAAATAGCAGCTTTATCGCAAGAGGCAAAGGCAAAAACGCATTTGTTTTCACAGGTGATTGCGCGTGCAACTGGCTCATTAGAACCTGCTAACGTAGCACAAAATGACACGGCTATTATTTTATATACGTCAGGTACAACAGGGACTCCAAAGGGTGCCATGCTGACACATGAAAATGTTTATTCCAATGCACGAGACGTCTCAACGTATTTAGGCTATCGAGCAGATGATCGTATTATTGCAACATTACCGGTTTTCCATGTATTTGCGTTAACAGTCGTAGTGAATGCACCGTTAATTAGTGGCGCAACGGTTTTGCTGGCACCGCGCTTTAGTCCAAGTGAAATTTTTGCGTTAGCGAAGGAGCAACAGGCAACGGTTTTTGCAGGTGTACCAACGATGTATAACTTTTTATATTTACTACCTGAAGGCAAGCCGGAAGATTTCGCGACAATCCGTTTAGCCATTTCAGGTGGAGCATCTTTACCTGTCGCACTATTACATAATTTCGAGCAGAAATTTAATGTACGTGTATCAGAAGGCTATGGTTTATCAGAAGCATCACCGGTAACATGTTTTAATCCATTAGATCGAGACCGCAAAGCTGGCTCTATCGGTACATCTATCAATAATGTTGTAAATAGAGTCGTGGATGTTCATGGTCGAGAAGTGCCGGTTGGTGAGGTCGGTGAGTTAGTCGTTCGTGGTCCCAATGTCATGAAAGGCTATTATAAAATGCCTGAAGAAACGGCCATGGCTATCCGTGATGGCTGGTTATACACGGGAGACTTGGCAAAAGTAGATGACGAAGGCTATTTTTATATCGTTGATCGCAAAAAGGATATGATTCTTGTGGGTGGCTATAATGTCTATCCAAGAGAAGTAGAGGAAGTGCTGTTTGCCCATGATAATGTGGTAGAAGCAGCAGTTGTCGGCTACCCTGATCCTAATTTTGGTGAAGCAGTTCATGCCTACATTGTGCTCAAGGAGGTAGCGGCCACAACGACAGACGACATATTGGCGTACTGTGCACAGCATATGGTGAAATACAAAGTACCAAAGGTTGTTGAAATACTGGATGAGCTACCGAAAAATACAACAGGGAAAATTTTGCGCCGTTCCTTAAAAGCAAAAGTATAAAAATAATATACTAGAAAGCAAGCCCACCATGGAAAATCATATGGTGGGCTTGCTTGTCTTTTTTAAATTGTCAGAATTGTTTGGGTGCCTGGCACTGTGAAATAAGTTGAGTGCATAGAGCTGTAGTGATAAAATCAGTCATGTGTAAACTTCTACATACTTTAAAAGGGCTTGTCATATAGTAGGGGAGAAGTAATATATAAGCTGTTATGGAACCCATTAGTGTGCAACAACGTCCAAGCTTTTAGAAAAATTAAATTGAAAGAGAGCTTACAAAAACGATGATAGGACTCATTCAAGAGTTAATTAGTTTTATAATGCATATTGATGTGCATTTGGAAGAAATCATTCGTGATTTTGGTAATTGGAGTTATCTCATTTTATTTGCCATTGTGTTTGTCGAAACAGGTGTTGTTATTTTTCCATTTTTACCGGGTGATTCATTACTTTTCGCTAGTGGTACATTAACAGCAGCGATGGGTGCCTTTGATTTATGGGTTTTAATTCCTGTATTTTTGGCAGCGGCAATCTTAGGGGATACAATGAATTATCATATAGGCCATAAAGTCGGAACTTCGATTCCACCGAAAAGCTTTTTAGGCCGAATTGTTAAAAAAGAACGCATGGAAGCAGCGGAGAAATTTTTTAACACACATGGTGGGAAAACGATTGTAATTGCTCGATTCATGCCATTTATTCGTACGTTTATCCCGTTTGTTGCAGGCGCAAGTAAGATGCACTATAGCTACTTTTTACTGTATAACATTGTAGGTGCAGTGTTATGGGTATTCAGCTGTACATTACTTGGTTATTTCTTTGGTAATATCCCAATTATTAAAGACAACTTCTCGGTAGTACTAATTTTAATCATATTTATATCAGTTGTACCAGCAGTGGTTGGTGCTGTAAAAGCAAAACTTGGTGGAAAATAACTAAGTGCCTCAGATATCATTCTGAGGCATTTTTTTATTTGTTAATTAGTGCTAGCATAACAATCTTTTTTTACTATCAGGGTTAGATGGTGGAGGAGAAGGATATCAAAAATATATTATGCAAAGCTACTTTATTTTGGAAAGTAATAATTAGCTAAATTTATAGGCATATAATAGTTATTCTGTAAGAAAAACTTAAAGTTATATTGAAAAAATAAGCGTAAGGTAATGAAAGATGCTATAATAATTACTAGAAAATGGTGAATTGGAGGCAACGAAATGGAAGTATTTATCGGGAGACAGCCAATCTTTAATCTTCACGAACAAATCGTTGCGTATGAATTGTTATATCGAAACAATAATGTGAATGCATTTCCTGATGTCGATTCAGATGCTGCAACAGTGGATGTGTTAGTGAATTCATTTTTATCAATTGGTATCGACGAGGTGACGAAAGGAAAGCCTTGTTTTGTTAATTTTACGGAAAACTTGCTAATGAGTTCAATCGAGGAATTTTTAAATCCTTCGCAAGTTGTCATAGAAATTTTAGAAGATGTACCACTAACACCAAAATTAGTTGACCGTATCATAGAGTTGAAGTCACATGGATTTAAAATAGCGTTGGATGATTTTATTTTAAAAGAGGATAGCCAAGTATATGAGAGCCTGTTTCCACATATCGATTTTATAAAGGTAGATTTTTTATTATCTTCTGTGCTTGAACGAATGGAAATCGAAAATTTGGTAAAAGAAAATTTCCCTCATATTCAATTGCTTGCAGAAAAAGTCGAAACACAACAGCAATTTAAAATAGCGATGCATTCAGGCTATGAGTTATTTCAAGGTTATTTTTTTGAACAGCCTCAAATAATTAAAGCAATGGATATTCCAGCAAACGCTATTCAATATTTCCATATTATTTCGCTCTTAAAAGAAGAAGAGCCAAATGTTCACCTGTTAGCAGAAAATATTGAGCGAGATATATCTCTGACGTATAAATTATTACAAATGATTAATAATTCAAATAGACGTTCAAAATCTAAAGTCCGTTCAATCAAGCAAGCGATTTTATTGCTTGGTCTAGCGAATCTTCGGAAATGGATTTATTTATTAGCTTTGCGTGAATTTGACGGTAAAACAGATTCCGATCTTTTTCAAGAATTGATGTGTACCTCTTTGTTCAGAGCAAAGGTTTGTGAAAAATTAGCAAAGCTATCCTATAAAGAAAACTTTTCTGAATACTTTTTAGTTGGAATGTTTTCATTAATTGATACGATATTACAAAGACCGATGCATGCTATTTTGCAGCAACTACCTTTTTCAGAGGCGATAAGCGAAACAATTTTAGGTGGTCAAACAGAGATGACGCCTTATTTGGAATTTAGTATTGCTCTAGGAAAATTAGATTGGCAACGCTTAGAACAATTAGCTCCTCAATTAAATCTAGAAATGACAAGCATCGATTTACTTTACAATGAAGCACTTGAATGGGCAGAAACATCACTATAATTAAATGAACTATAAAAAATGGGGTAGTGACATAGCTTAAAAATAACCTACATTTTGTAAAGAGAATACACTGGTTGATGGTATCGAAGGCGTTGACTCCTGCTCAGAACAGCACACAATGTAAGCCGCAGCCCGCGCAGTAGCGAGGGTTGCGGCTTACGATGTGCCCGTGAAAAGCACCGCCGTAGCGGACATCAACGGTATGGCAGAAAGTGTTAGATTGTCGGCAGTCAATCTAACACTTTCTCTTTTGCTTTTGATGTATTAGGAGTAGAGAGTCATTCAAAGTGGAGTTTCTCTTTATCAAGATGAAGTTCTCAACGTGTAAACTATTTGCTATAATCATGTCGTCTTTAGAAAAATTCTGATAGTTGAAGTGGGCGTGAGGAAATGAATCAAACACAAGATGTAAAAACAAGTATTTTGGAATATGTATATGTCATTATTGGTGCCGCAGTTGTGGCAATTGGTTTCAATGTCTTTTTACTACCTAATCAAGTAGCATCAGGTGGCGTTAGTGGAATAAGCACCATTTTACATGGCTTATTTGGCTGGAATCCTGGACTCGTTCAATATGCATTTAATATCCCGCTGTTTTTAGCTGGCGTTCTAATACTTGGTAAAAAGTTTGGTGTAAAGTCTTTTGTTGGTACAATAACATTACCATTTGTTGTATTGATAACAGATAATTGGGAACCTTGGACAGACAATCCTTTGCTTGGGGCACTTTTTGGGGGAATTGTTGTTGGATTAGGAATAGGACTTGTCTTTAAGGGGAATGCTTCTACTGGTGGCACTGATTTACTAGCGCAAATTATAACAAAGTTTACCGGATTATCGCTTGGTACAAGTGTACTATTAATTGATGGAATTATCGCGATTAGTGCAGCGATTGTTTTTGACTTAGAAAAAGGACTCTATGCGTTAATTGGGCTTTATGTTACAACCAAAACGATTGATATTATACAACTTGGATTTAGTCAATCTAAAATGGTCTATATTATTACGTTGAAGCAAGATGAAGTGCGTGATGCAATATATGCCGAAATTAATCGTGGTGTAACAAAATTACCAGCAATTGGCGGTTATACAGGACAAGCACGACCAGTGTTAATGGTTGTGGTTTACCAAACAGAGTTCACAAAGCTGAAACAACTCATTAAAAACGTTGATCCATCTGCGTTTGTCATCGTTTCTGATGCTTACGAGGTATTAGGTGAAGGTTTCAAACGCGCGTAGTTTTGGTATAATATTACGGAAAGATATTCATTTATTTAGGAGGGGTACTAATGAAAAAAGCAATGTTAACATTAGTGTTCGGTTCAGCAATTTTCCTTGCTGCATGTGGTGGCGGCGGAGACAAAAATAATGCTACAGGCAATAACGATACGGCTGCTGAGCCAGACGGTAAAGCTATCGCAATGAAGTCATGTGTTACTTGTCATGGTGGCGAGTTGCAAGGTATGGGTAGTGCACCTGCACTAAACAATGTAGGCTCTCGTTTATCGGAAGAGGAAATTTTGGATGTCATTAACAATGGTCGTGGGGCTATGCCACCTGGACTTATTAAAGGTGCAGACGCGGAAGCCGTTGCAAAATGGTTAGCGACTCAAAAATAAATAGATGAAAAAACTAGCGGTTCTGTAGACCGCTAGTTTTTCTGTTTTTACATATAATAGGCAATTATAGCACTTGGATGTTACACCGCTGTCTTGAAGGAAGTATAATGGTATTACGCAATATACATGCAAACAAGTGTAAATTCATTTCTTTTATACATAGGCATGCTAAAATAAAACAATATTCAATTCGTTTGAATGGAGGCTGCAAACATTGGTCGTAGTAATGACAAGGGACGTAATGGAAAAATTTAAGCTAGAGTTATTAGGTGGGGAAGAAGGAATAGGAAGAACAATTACCACGAGTGATATTTCTAGACCAGGCTTAGAGATGGCGGGATATTTTACGCATTATCCTGCTAATCGCGTACAATTGCTAGGTAAAACGGAGCTGTCCTTTTTCGAAATGTTACCTGTAAATGTGAAACTGGAACGAATGCGGTTACTATGTTCGCAGGACACACCAGCTATCATTATCTCGCGTGATTTAGAAGTTCCGGAAGAGCTTATTCAAGCTGCTAATGAAAAGCATGTACCTGTTTTCAAAACACATATGACAACAACGAAATTTTCGAGTAGGCTAACCAATTATTTAGAGGGGCGCTTAGCACCTATGACAGCAGCACACGGGGTATTGGTCGATGTCTATGGCATCGGTGTGCTTATTATCGGAAAAAGCGGGGTTGGGAAAAGTGAAACTGCGCTTGAACTTGTTAAAAAAGGACATCGCTTAGTTGCGGATGATTGCGTGGAAATACGTCAGGAATCTGAAAACTTTTTAATAGGTAGCCCACCACCGCTTTTAGAGCATTTATTAGAAATCCGAGGTATTGGGATTATTGATATTATGACACTCTTTGGAGCAAGTGCTGTTCGACCTTATAAGCGTATTACCTTAATTATTGAATTGGAAATATGGGATCCTGAGAAAGTATATGATCGCTTAGGTTTAGAAGAAGAGAAAATGAAAATCATTGATACGGAACTGACAAAACTAACAATTCCTGTACGTCCTGGTCGAAATGTATCAGTTATTATCGAAGTTGCAGCGATGAATTACCGCTTGAAAAAAATGGGTGTCAATGCAGCGGAAGAGTTTTCAAGAAGATTAGATGAAGTGATTTCTTCAACAGATGAATTAGACGATTAATCGCATCGTTCAATATTGAGAGGAGCAAAAAATGGATTTACTACTTTTAGATATTAACCCTGTCGCCTTTCATTTAGGGCCAATTCCTGTACGTTGGTACGGACTTTTAATTGTATCGGGGATTATTTTAGCATATTTTGTTGGACAAAGAGAGGCTGTCAAACGTGGCTTGCCTGAGGATTTTTTAGCAGACTTGTTATTATGGGCAGTGCCAATCTCAATTGTCTGCGCGCGCATCTACTATGTTTCGATGCGTTGGGATTATTATAGCGAAAATCCGGGCAATATTATTCAAATTTGGAATGGCGGTATCGCTATTCACGGTGCGTTAATCGGTGCATTTGTGACGGCTTACATATTTACTCGAAAAAAAGGGGTAAGCTTTTTACGTGTGGCAGATATTTTAGCGCCGAGTCTGTTAATTGGTCAAATTATTGGCCGTTGGGGTAATTTTATGAACCAAGAAGCATTCGGCGGCCCTGTGTCACGTTCATTTTTAGAAAATATGATGCTTCCTGATTGGATTATTAACCAAATGTATATTGAAGAACTAGGGACGTATGTTCATCCTACGTTTTTATATGAATCTGCATGGAATTTTGTCGGCTTAATAATTTTACTGGTATTACGTAAAGTGAATTTAAATCGCGGTGAGATTTTCTTTAGCTATTTAATATGGTATTCAATTGGTCGCTTCTATATTGAAGGTCTTCGTACAGATAGCCTTTATTTAGTAGGAGACTTACGCTCGGCGCAAGTTGTTTCAATTATAGGTATTGTCGTAGGACTTGTGGCAATAATATATCGCCGTTTAAAAGTAAAGCCTGTAGTAAAATATTTGGACAATAAGTAAGGAGTGAAAAGTATGGCTGTAAAGGCATTGCTTTTTGATTTTGATGGTACGCTATTAAATACAAATGATTTAATCATTCAATCATTTATGCATGTTTTAGAAGAGAGATTTCCCGGGCAATATTCGCCAAAAGATTGCCTGAAATTCATGGGTCCGTCATTAAAACAGACATTTAGTGAATTAACGCCAGGCGAAGAAGACGAAATGATGGCTAAATATCGCGCTTGGAATGAACCACATCATGATGAGCTTGTAACAGAGTTCCCTGATGTGGTGTCCACGTTAGAGCAACTAAAATCTATGGGCATTAAATTAGCTATTGTCTCAACAAAACGTAATTCCATGATTGATCGTGGGTTGCATATTTTAGGAGCTAGCCATCTATTTGATGTCATCGTCGGGACAGACGATGTCCAACATGTGAAGCCTGATCCTGAGCCTGTATTACTTGCTCTATCACGTCTCGATATAGCAAAAGAAGATGCTATCATGATCGGTGATAATTCTCATGATATTGAGGCTGGGCATAATGCCGGTGTAAGAGCTGCGGGTGTTGTATGGTCATTAAAAGGGGAACAATATTTACAGCAGTTTCAACCAGAGTATATGTTAGACCATATGAAGGATTTACTTGCGATTGTGAAAGAGGGGTAAAGCTATGGCGCGTAAAACAGAAAGATATCGTGTCGAAGGAGCAAACTCATTATGGAATGTTTATGATACGGTGTCCTTTTGGAAGGTGATGAAGTGCTTCATTGTCATTCAAATTGGACGCTTCACACCTTTTTTACGCGTGAAGAACTGGCTGTATCGTACTTTTTTAAAAATGAAAATTGGTGAACAAACATCGATAGCTTTAATGGTTATGCCAGATACGATGTTTCCTGAGCGTATTCATGTCGGCAATAATACCGTTATTGGCTTTAATACGACAATATTAGCACATGAATACTTAATTGAGGAATATCGTCTAGGGGATGTCCATATTGGCAATGAAGTGATGGTCGGTGCGAATTCAACCATTTTACCAGGTGTATCAATAGGTGATGGAGCCATTGTGTCAGCAGCCACACTAGTCCATAAGGATGTACCAGCTGGCTGTCTAGCAGGTGGTAATCCGATGCGAATTATTTATACAGCCGAACAAATGGCGGAGCGCAAACAGAAGGAAGTTGTGCAATGGTGCACGCCGAAAAAGTGAGATAATGAGGCTGCGACACAATTGCGCTGAGGTGTAATTGATAAACAGGGACAAAGGTGTTCGTAAATTTTACTATTTTTCTGAAGGAGAACTTAGCTATTCACTCTTTGGCAATAGATAAAATCTAACGGTGGACGGATTCTCGGCATTAATGCAATTTCCATGCTAGCCATGTATTATTTACTTACTAAGTAAAAATTCACGTAGACTCCTGCGGGAACAGCATATGTTGTAAGACGCAACAGACCGCGCGACAGCGAGGGTTGCGGCTTACACTGTGCCCGCGGAAAGCGAAGTGAATTTTTACGATTTAGGACCGATATTCTCCCAGGTATCTATGCTAAGTGCCAGGCGCTTTAATGGTAGCGGCTTACTGTGCTGAGCGGAAAGCATCCGCCGTAGCGGACATCAACGGCGTTGGAAAAAGTGTTAGATTGATTGCAGTCAATCTAACACTTTTTCTTTTGTCCTAGCCATTTTTACGTTATTCAAGCTGTGTAATAGAGATTGATAACAGTTCCACTTTAAATAAATAGGTGTATAATTAACTGAATAATAAGAATTGAAATTATTTGAGAATTCAATGTACAAACCTTGACTGTAAAGATAGTTTGCGTTAAAATACTTTCATATTCTAATTCTCTAGCACTCTAGTGAATTAAAGTAAAACGTGAGGAAGTGTCAACATGTCAGCGATTAAAATGTTTGAAAAGCCACTTGGGATGCGCGATAAATTTCCGCAAATATATGAAAAAGTAGAAGCTGTAAGACAAACTGGTCGAAGTTTTTTACGCTCAAGAGGCTATGAATTTATCAAGACGCCTACGGTTGAGTATTTCGATACAGTAGGAAAAGCATCTGCTATTTCTGATGCGCATTTATTCAAGCTTGTAGATAGTCAGGGCAATACGCTCGTTCTACGTCCTGACATGACAACGCCAATTGCACGCGTAGCCACATCAAAATTATTAAAAGAAATGATTCCATTACGTTTAGCTTATTTTGCTAGTGTTTTCCGTGCACAGGAAACAGAAGGTGGTCGTCCAGCAGAATTTGAACAAATGGGAGTAGAGCTAATTGGAGATCACTCCGTATTTGCAGATGCTGAAGTAATTATGACAGCAATGGAATTGTTAAAACAATTTGGCATAGAAAATTTCAAAGTAACAATCGGTCATGCAGGTGTTTTGAATTGCATTTTACAGGACTATACAGAAAGTATTGAACAACAAAATATATTACGTACACTGCTTGTACAGCGTAACTATGTAGGCTTTGAAGAAGCTGTTGCATCATTTGATTTACCAAAAACAAAATCGGATGCCCTATTACAATTTATTGAAGAAGCTATGACTTTAAAGGAAATTCGTGATATCGAAAAATATGTCCGCAAAAATGACGCACTAGAATATATGCAACAGCTAGCAAAATTACTAGCAGTAGCGGACTTAGCACACTATGTAGCATTTGATTTTACGCTTTCCAGCCATATGAGCTATTACACGGGAATGTTATTTGAAGTATTTGCGGCTGGCAGTGGGTTCCCTTTAGGGAATGGTGGCCGTTATGATGGACTGCTTGAAGTATTTGGCTCAACAGTAGGTGCTACAGGCTTCAGTATTCGAGTAGATAGATTGTTGGAAACAATAACTGCCCAAGCTTTAGATAATGAAGAAGCCATTGTTGTGCTATTTGAGGAAGCAGATTTTGAAGCAGCTCTTGCAAAGATACAAGCGTTACGAGCTGAAGGGAAACAGGCGACATTACAGTTGAGAAGTAGTTTAGTTGATGAAGCAGCCTTCTTAACGCATTTTTCACAGGTAGAAGTTGTTGGACAGGAGGAAAATCGCGGTGAATGAATTAACAATTGCGATGCCGAAAGGGCGCATTTTTGAAGAGGCATATCAAATGCTAATAGAAGCAGGCTTTAATTTACCAGAAGAAGTCGAGATGACGCGTAAATTAATGATTGAAATCCCTGAAGAGAAAATTCGTTTTATTCTAGCAAAACCAATGGATGTTCCGGTTTATGTCGAGCACGGTGTTGCAGATATCGGCATTGCTGGCAAAGATGTTTTACTGGAACAACAGCGTGTCGTACATGAGCTTCTTGATTTAAAAATAAGTACATGCTATATCGCATCTGCCGGCTTGCCTAATACGACGATGAATGAAATTGCGCCACGCATTGCGACTAAATATCCAAACATTGCGATGAAGTACTATAAAGGGATTGGCGAGCAAGTTGAAATTATTGAACTAAACGGGTCAATTGAGCTTGCGCCGATGATTGGTTTAGCAGATCGCATTGTCGATATTGTATCAACAGGACGTACGTTAAAAGAAAATGGCTTAGTCGAATATGAGTTTATTACTGATGTTTCCTCACGCTTAATCGCCAATCCAGTGAGTTACCGTATGAAAGGTGAACGCATCATTGACTTGGTAAAACGCTTAAAGCGATGTGTCGACTAATAAATGTTTTGCCAAAAGATGTTGCACGAACCTAGAGATAAAGGGGACTTTTTTCATGAAAATAACGAAGTTAGCAAAAGGTATTTCTTTGAAACGTCCACTTGAAGGTGGCAATGAAGAACAATTAAAGGTTGTACGACAAGTAATAGCAGATGTCCGAGCACAAGGTGACAGTGCAGTACGTACATATACTGAAAAATGGGATGGTTTTGCACCTAACAATTTCCTTGTTACAAAGGAAGAAATTGCAGAAGGCGTAACCGCATTAGATCCACAACTTTATGCTGATTTAACAGAAGCTGCACAAAATATTCGTCTCTATCATGAGCAACAACAGCGTGCTGGTTTCCGCATGGAATTAGCAGATGGCTCCTGGCTTGGACAACGAATTACTGCTCTCGATGCAGTAGGTCTATACGTTCCGGGGGGGACAGCAGCATATCCTTCCTCTGTTTTAATGAACGTTATCCCTGCACAAGTAGCTGGTGTGAAGCGAATTGTGATGACGTCACCAGCCGGTCAGGATGGTAAATTACCTGCAGGCGTGCTAGCTGCTGCTCATATTTTAGGCGTTGAAGAAGTCTATAAACTGGGCGGAGCACAGGCAATTGCGGCACTTGCCTATGGCACGGAGACCATTCCAGCAGTGGATAAAATTACAGGACCAGGCAATATATTTGTTGCCCTTGCTAAACGTGAAGTATTTGGTGAAGTCGCGATTGATATGATTGCTGGTCCAAGTGAAATTGCAATCATTGCTGATGAAACAGCCTTTGCGGATGAAGTCGCTGCAGATTTATTATCACAGGCAGAGCACGATAAAATGGCTTGTGCCATTTTAGTCACAACCTCTGAACAGCTTGCTTATAACGTCGCAACTCAAGTAGAAAAACAATTGGCGACATTGCCCCGTGAGGCAGTAGCTCGTGCCGCAATCGAAAATTATGGTGCGATCTATATTGCTGAAACACTGACACAAGCAGTGGAGGCTATAAACTCATTAGCTCCGGAACATTTAGAAATCGTGACCAAAAATGCAGAAGCTGTTGCACAGCAAGTACGTCACGCGGGTGCTATCTTTATCGGACGCTATAGCTCGGAGCCAGTTGGGGATTATTTCGCAGGTACAAACCATGTGTTACCGACAAACAGCACAGCTCGTTTTGCCAGTGGATTAAATGTAGATGATTTCGTGAAAAAATCGAGCATCGTTTATTATAGTGAAAAAACTTGGGCCGAAAATGCCCCAAAAATCGCACGCTTAGCTCGCATGGAAGGTTTAGAGGGGCATGCGCGTGCAGTCGAATCTCGTGGATGGGAAAAGGAGTAGTACGATGACAGAAAAGAGACGTTATGCAAAAGTAGAGCGCAAAACAAATGAAACGCAAATTGCAGTAGCTATTGATTTAGATGGTGAAGGTATAGCAGATATTCATACGGGTGTCGGCTTTATGGATCATATGTTGGATTTATTTATAAAACATGGTCTTTTTAATGGCACAATTCAGGCGAACGGTGATACGCATATTGACGATCACCATACGACAGAAGACCTTGGCATCGTGTTAGGACAAGCAATTCGTGAAGCACTCGGTGATAAAAAAGGCATTAAACGCTACGGTACTGCCTTTGTGCCAATGGATGATGCACTTGCACAAGTTGTTGTCGATTGTTCCAACCGTCCACATTTAGAATACCGTGTGCCTGAACTAAAACAGAAGGTCGGCACGTTTGATACAGAATTAGTACATGAGTTTTTATGGAAGTTCGCACTTGAAGCCCGTATGAATGTTCATGTAATTGTGCCATACGGACATAATACGCATCATATTATTGAAGCGATATTTAAAGCGCTAGCCCGTGCAATTGACGCAGCTGTGGAGATTGACCCTCGTGTTAAAGGTGTACCGTCAACAAAGGGGCTGTTAACGTGAAAATAGGTGTGATTGACTATGGCATGGGCAATTTATTTAGTGTTGAGCAAGCCTTACAACGACTTGGCTGCGAGGTTATTGTAACTGCACAAGAAAGTGAGCTAGATGCAGTTGATGCGCTTTTACTGCCCGGTGTTGGGGCATTTCCAGATGCTATGAAACGCTTAGCTGACACAAAATTAGATTGCTATTTGCAAAAAGTGCAGGCAGAAAATCGACCATTGCTTGGTATTTGCTTAGGGATGCAATTATTATTTGAGGAAAGTGCAGAGTTGACGCCTACGAAGGGACTAGGTTTCTTCAAAGGCAGCATTCAACGCTTTAGCGGTGTTCAAGGGGAGCAGACTTATCGAGTACCACATATGGGCTGGAATGAATTGATTGTAATGAATCGCCCTGTATGGTTACAAGACGAGGCACCTGCCGAGCACGTTTATTTTGTCCATTCGTTTTATGCGACGAATATTGAACCGACAGAACTAGTGGCCTATGCTGACTACCATGGTATTGCAGTACCAGGAATCGTTGCTAAAGGCTCGATTACAGGTATGCAATTCCATCCGGAAAAATCAGGTGAGCTAGGCGTTTACTTATTACAACAGTGGTTAAAAGGGGTGGCGGTGTGCTAACAAAACGTATAATTCCATGTCTTGATGTAAAGGAAGGGCGTGTTGTCAAAGGGGTACAGTTCGTTTCATTACGGGATGCTGGCGATCCGGTAGAACTGGCCAAGTTTTATGATACGCAAGGGGCAGATGAGCTTGTATTCCTTGATATATCTGCATCGCACGAAGGTCGTGAAACGATGGTCGATGTAGTACGCCAAACTGCGGCGTCATTAGCTATTCCTTTTACTGTTGGTGGCGGGATTCGCTCATTAGAAGATATGAAACGAATTTTACGCGCAGGTGCCGATAAAGTATCCGTCAATACATCTGCACTAGAACGCCCGGCGCTTATTAAAGAAGGGTCAGACTTTTTTGGCGCACAATGTATTGTTGTGGCAATTGATGCACGCTACAGTGAAGAAGATGGTACGTGGATGGTGTATACACATGGTGGCCGCAATAAAACATCTTGGCAAGCGATAGAGTGGGCACAAGAAGCAGTGCGCTTAGGTGCTGGCGAGATTTTACTAACAAGTATGAATCAGGACGGCGAAAAAACAGGATTTGATTTAGCGTTAACGAAGGCTGTACGACAAGCCGTGACAGTCCCCGTGATTGCAAGTGGCGGTGCGGGAAATGCCGAACATTTTTACGAAGTATTAACAGATGATGTCGATGCAGATGCGGCACTAGCAGCATCTATCTTTCATTACAAAGAAACGAGCGTAGCGCAAGTAAAACAATACTTACGTGAAAAAGGAGTGGCAGTAAGATGATGGACAACATTAAATTTGATGATAAGGGTTTAGTGACAGCAGTTGTACAAGACGCCAACACAAAAGAAGTATTAACTGTTGCCTATATGAATAAAGAATCATTAGCAAAAACGATTGCAACATGCGAAACATGGTTTTACTCCCGTTCTCGTGAAGAACTTTGGCATAAAGGAGCGACGAGTGGGAATGTGCAAAAAGTAGTGTCCATTAAAGCGGACTGTGATGGTGATGCCTTAGTAGTAGAAGTATTACCTGCTGGTCCTGCATGCCATAATGGTACAACGTCATGCTTTACGAATGTAGTGCTAGAACAGACAAAGGTTGGTTCGGTCGGCATTATTCCGAAGTTAGTCAAAGTGATCGAAAAGCGTGAGCAAGAAATGCCTGAAGGTGCATATACTACATATTTATTTGACAAAGGCATCGATAAAATTTGTAAAAAAGTTGGGGAAGAAGCAACAGAAGTTGTCATTGGTGCGAAAAACCGTGATACAGAAGAAGTTAAATGGGAAGCAGCCGATTTAATTTACCACCTATTAGTTTTATTGCAAGAACAAAAAGTGAACGTATTTGATGTATTGCACGTTTTAGAAAAACGTCACGAGGAGAAATAACAGCATATCGCTTATTGTATGGTATAATATAAGTTACTGTAAAAAGGAACGTCTAATACGTTCCTTATTTCTTGTTTCGGAGGAAATATTTTGGAAAAGAAACGTCAAAAAGAGAAGCAAACAAATGTCGTATCGTTCATTCCAACAGGCGACTATTATTATAAAAAATCAATACAAGCGATGAATAGTGGACAGATGGACAAAGCCTATAAATATTTACAACGAGCTGTAGATTTAAGTCCTGATGATCCGATGATTTTACTGCAATTAGCGATTGTAGAACTAGAAGGTCAAGGTTTTGAAGAAGCCTATGACTTACTTCGTCGTGCCTATCAATTAGACCCAAATGAACCGGAAATTATTTTTTATATGGCAGAGGTGTCTGGTTGTGTGGGCATTATTCAAGATGCCAAACGCTTTGCAGAGCAATACTTGGAAATGGAACCTGATGGAGCTTATGCAGATGAAGCGGCAGAAATTTTAGAATTTGTAGCATTTGAACAGGATGATTATGAAGAGCTTGAAGGTAGTGGCGAAGATTTATATCGTCAAGAGCAAGCGCGTCGGTGTATGGAAAAGGGTGATTTTCCTGAAGCCATTAATATATTAGAACAATTAGTAGAAGATCGACCTGAATTTTGGTCTGCCTACAATAATTTAGCTTTAGCTTATTTTTATGTCGGGGAAGCCGAGCAGGCAAAAGCTATCCTCAACACCGTATTGCGTGAAAACAAAGGGAATTTACATGCGTTATGTAATTTAACGGTTATTGCGTACTATGAGAAAAATGATGAGGAATTAAATGCTCTTCTAGAAGTATTGGTGAAAATTCAGCCTTACGCTTGGGATCATCGTTATAAATTAGGGGCAACGCTCGCACTAATTGGTCAATATGAAATAGCCTTTAAATGGTTACGTAGCATGCAAAAACGAGGCTATTTAGGGGATCCAGGCTTTTACTTCTGGTTATCGCATGCAGCGTATTTTTCTGGCTATGATGAAATTGCTAAAAGTGCTTGGGAACAGTTGATTGAACTGGATCCGGAAAAAGAGGGCTTTGAACCATGGCGTCAGCAGGAAAATACATATGAGCTGGACGCATTAGAACACGATCGAGATTATATCGTAGAAAAATTGGAAAGTAACTATGTCAGCGATCGTCTATTCGGTTTATTTTTGCTAAATCGTACAGCGCATAAGCAGGAAATTATAGCGCATCCTACGTGGATCGATGTTGACCAATTTGGTGCTTTTGAAAAGCTCTTTCTAGCGTATGGACTTGGCCATCAATTTGACGATAAAAATAAGGTAGAGGCAAGCTTTTTAAGAGCAGTACGTGTACCTGAAATTTTATTAGAACACTATGGCAAATTGACAACACTTGTTGCACCGATGTTCCAAATGTGGTTTGTCCTTTGTGAACAAGCGCTGAACTCAAATTATCGCTTTACGAATCCAGCTGCTATTGCAGGTGCCAATGATTATTTATTCCGCTCTTCTCGTATGTTGAAGGTCACGAAAAAAGAAATTGCTGAACAGTATGGGGTATCTGTATCAACATTATCTAAATATATTGAAGAATTGTTAATGTTTTTACCAACTAATTAATTTTAGGTTGTGAGCAACAAAGTTGAATAACTGACTGCTTTCACATACGATGAACATACTAACGTTATTATGAAAAAGTATTACAAGTTTAGGAGGAAGTATGTATGTCAGAAGAAAAAATTTATGATGTTGTAATTATTGGGGCAGGACCTGCCGGCATGACTGCGGCTGTTTATACATCACGTGCAAACCTTGCAACGTTAATGATAGAACGTGGTATCCCTGGTGGACAAATGGCGAACACAGAAGAAGTAGAAAACTACCCAGGATTTGATACAATTTTAGGGCCTGAGCTGTCTACTAAAATGTTCGAACATGCGAAAAAATTCGGCGCTGAATATGCTTACGGTGATGTTTCAGAAATCATCGATGGCGAAGAATATAAAACAATTAAATCAGGCGGTAAAGAATACAAAACACGAGCAATTATTCTTTCTACAGGTGCGGAATATAAAAAAATGGGTGTACCTGGTGAAAAAGAGCTTGGTGGCCGTGGTGTCAGCTATTGTGCAGTATGCGATGGCGCATTCTTTAAACAAAAAAATCTTGTTGTCGTAGGTGGCGGAGATTCAGCTGTTGAAGAAGGTGTCTATTTAACACGTTTTGCTGATAAAGTAACAATTGTTCACCGTCGTGATAAATTACGTGCTCAAAAAATTCTACAAGATCGTGCTTTTGCAAACGACAAAATTGATTTCATTTGGAATGCAACAGTGAAAGAAATTAACGAGACGAACGGTAAAGTGGGCAGCGTAACATTACAATCCACTGTTGATGGCACAGAATCTGAATTTGAAGCAGATGGCGTATTTATTTACATTGGTATGCTACCATTAACAAAACCATTTGAAGCTTTAGGCATTCTAAATGAAGCTGGCTATATTGTGACAAATGAAAATATGGAAACAAAAGTACCAGGTATTTTTGCTGCAGGTGATGTGCGCGAAAAAACACTTCGTCAAATCGTAACTGCGACTGGTGATGGTAGTATTGCAGCTCAAGCAGCACAACATTATGTGGAAGAGTTATTAGAAAAAATTAAAGCCTAATAGTCATAATGATAGGGCGACCCGAGCTGTGTATGCATACGAGGCGGACACAGGAAGGTGGCTATTACTACCGGAAAAAAATACAAATTTTTAATACGGTTTTAATATTGCTGTAACTTGAATGACATATAAAAGGTGTAAGATAAATAGTGTAATTAGCAATCCCCCTTTTATTTTTTTAGTAGGTTGTTTCCGCCTAAAGTAGGTGGGAACAGCCTATTTTTAGTGTATATTTAGAGTGCCAGGCACCCAAACAATTCTGAATTTATTGAACGCAAACTCCTTTGAGCGAACTAATGTGAGAAGCAATAAATCGCGCGTTTAGCGAGGGATGCGGCTTATGACGTGCTCGCGGAAAGCGCAGTGAATTGTACCGTAATAGCATGAGGGTGCTTAAGCTTATTAATAGATGTCATGTATGACAGTAGAAAACTGTATCCTATATATATGATTATTCGTGTAAAATAACGACCATTGGGAGTAATGCGAAGCTTTATTCAAAAGAAATTAATGCTCTGAATGATGTTTTAAAATTATCGATTTTTTGCGCAAGATACGATAGATGTGAAATGAGGACAAACTCTGATATGTCTTGTTATAATAAAAAAAGAAATGCTGAAGAGATTAGAGGTGTGCCTATGCAAAGAATTGCAAATTTAATTGCCGTGAAAGACGGCCAAGTATTATTGCTTCAAAAGCCGAGACGTGGCTGGTATGTAGCACCGGGCGGGAAAATGGAGAGTGGTGAATCAATTTATGAAGCTGCTTTACGTGAATTTCGAGAAGAAACAAATGTTATACCATTGAATCCGCATTTAAAAGGTGTCTATACAATGGTTATTAAGGAAGATAACGTTAAGGTAGATGAATGGATGCTGTATACTTTTATGGCAAACGATATTGAAGGTGTACCATTCGAAGAAACAAGAGAAGGTAAACTTGCATGGCACCCAATTGAAGATTTAAAACATTTGCCAATGGCTGAAGGTGATCGCACAAATTTACAGTTTGCGGTCTCACAAGCAGGCATTCAGTACGGTACATTCGAATACACGAAGGATTTTGAATTGCTTCATGAGAAAATACAAATTTCAATAGAACAATAAAGGAGCTGCATGACAGTGGTGGTTGATAGTCAACAATGTACACATGAATTAGTCATTATTACAGGAATGTCTGGAGCTGGAAAAACCGTAGCTATTCAAAGCTTTGAGGATTTAGGGTATTACTGTATTGATAATTTACCACCAGCGTTACTCACGACGTTTTTAACTTTACTTAGAGATTCTGGTAAAACAATTACACGTATTGCAGCTGTCATGGATATGCGTGGCGGCAACTTTTTTGATTCGCTTATTGGTGCGCTCGATCATATATTAAAAGAAGGCGACATTGCTATCCGAATTTTATTTTTAGATGCAGATGATGCTACGCTTGTAAGACGCTATAAAGAAACAAGACGTGCGCATCCGTTAGCTGTAACCGGTTTACCGCTAGATGGTATTAAACAAGAACGTGAGCTTGTATCAGAAGTAAAAGGCCGCGCGCACCTTGTTTACAATACATCCAACATGAAACCAAAAGAGCTACGCGAGAAAATTGTAAAAGAATTTGCCAGTGATGCAGATCATACGTTTTCCATTAATATAATGTCCTTTGGATTTAAACATGGTATGCCAATAGATGCAGATTTAGTGTTTGATGTGCGCTTTTTAAAAAATCCTTATTATGTGGAGGAATTGCGCCCAAAAACAGGTTTGCAAACAGAAGTTTCTTCTTATGTACTAGCGTTAGAGGATACACAAATCCTTATTCAAAAACTGACGGATTTGTTTGAATTTATGGTACCGCTTTATAAACAAGAGGGGAAATCACAACTTGTCATTGCTTTTGGTTGTACAGGGGGACAGCATCGTTCGGTGACGTTAGCAGAATATTTTGGGGCTTACTTTGCCAAAAATGAAAATGCTGTGATATCGCACCGTGACATCAATCGAAGAAAGGATTGAGTGAATGGGGAAAAAGCATACAAGACTAGTTGTAATAGGTGGTGGTACTGGTCTGTCTACGTTACTACGTGGTTTAAAGCATCACCCTTTTGATATCACTGCAATCGTAACAGTTGCGGATGATGGTGGTTCCTCAGGACGTTTACGTGATGATTATGATATCCCACCACCTGGTGATGTCCGCAATGTCATTGCTGCATTATCTGATGTAGAGCCACTCGTTGAGCAAATGTTTCAATATCGCTTTTCAGAATCAGAAGATTTGAATGGTCATTCCCTAGGCAATTTAATGTTAACGGCCTTAACAGATATTACAGGGGATTTTAGCCATGCCATTAGTGAAATGGGAAAAGTGTTAAAAGTCCACGGTCGGGTTATTCCCGCAGCGAATAAAAAAATCACATTACATGCCGAATTAGAAGATGGAGCAGTAATTGAAGGGGAGTCTAAAATCCCAACAGCAGGAAAGCGCATTGATCGCGTTTTTTTAGTGCCTGAAAATGTGCAACCGTTACCAGAGGCAATTCGGGCAATTAATAGAGCAGACTATATTTTAATAGGTCCTGGCAGTTTATATACGAGCATTATTCCAAATTTACTTGTCAAAGAAATTGGAGAGGCAGTCGTAAAAGCGAAAGGACGCAAAATTTATGTTTGTAATTTAATGACCCAAAAAGGCGAAACGATTTCCTACACAGCAGGCGATCATGTTCAAGCTATACACAAGCATGTTGGAGATTCCTTTATCGACTCTATTTTAGTCAATGATGAACAACTACCACACCCTGTAAAAGAGCTTTATAAAGAGGAATGCGCAGAGCCCGTAACATTTGATGTTGGAAAGCTTGAAAGTATGGGATTAGAGGTTATTAAACGAGATATTGCAACCATTCGACCTGATGGGACGGTGCGCCATAATTCTGCAAATGTTGCGCAATGGCTTGTGGATTATGCGAAAATCTTACGGAAAAAGTAAGAAAGCCTACTATAGAGTCCTAAAGAATGCTTGTTGTATATGGTAAGATGAACATATACATAGAAATAAAGGTCGAAAGGGGGGCGTGACATGTCATTTGCTTCAGAAACAAAAAAAGAGCTAACACAAGTAGAAGCGGACGATTCTTGTATGAAAGCGGAAGTATCAGCATTAATTCGTATGAATGGTTCATTGTCTTTTGCAAACAAACAATTAAGCTTAGACGTACAAACCGAAAATGCTGCAATCGCTAGAAGACTGTATACGATTATGAAGAAGTTATATCCATATAATGTGGAACTACTTGTTCGTAAAAAAATGCGTTTGAAAAAAAATAACGTATATATATGCCGTGTACGAGAAGGTGCACGTGAGTTACTTATTGATTTAGCCATTATTTCAGATGATTTTCAATTTAATCATACGATTTCTAGAGAGCTAATTAAAAAGAGTGGCCATAAAAGAGCTTACTTACGTGGAGCGTTTTTGGCAGGTGGCTCGGTAAACAATCCAGAAACGTCTGCCTATCATTTAGAAATTTATTCTTTGTATAAAGAGCATGGCGAAGCATTAATGGATTTAATGAACGAATTTGAGTTAAATGCAAAAACAATTGAACGAAAGAAGGGCTTTGTGACATACTTAAAAGAAGCGGAAAAGATTTCCGATTTTTTAAATATTGTTGGTGCTCATCAAGCAATGATGAAATTTGAAGATGTTCGTATATTACGGGATATGCGAAATAGTGTAAATCGTATTGTAAACTGTGAAACGGCAAACTTGAATAAAACAATCGGTGCTGCGCTTCGTCAGGTAGAGAATATTCGCTTTATCGAAAATTCAGTTGGCTTGGATCAGTTGCCTGAAAAGCTGCGTGAAATTGCACGCTTACGTGTAGAATACCAAGATGTAACACTAAAAGAGCTTGGTGAAATGGTATCTAGTGGAACGGTAAGTAAATCAGGCGTTAATCATCGCTTGCGTAAAATAGACGAAATAGCAGAGGCATTAAGAAGAGGTGAAAAAATAGGCGGTTAAGCTTTTATCTGAAAAAGATATGAAAGCATGCGTAATCGCTTATTGTTCTTCTGCTGTTAAGTGCGGTAATATAATACTAATAGATGAACGGTAGTGAAGGAGAGAATCGCAAATGACTGAGAAAACAGTCCAGGTAAAATTAAAATTAGGGCTTCAAGCGAGACAAGCAGCGTTATTTGTACAGGAAGCAAATCGTTTTAGTGCTGATATTTTTCTTGAGAAAGATGAGAAAAAAGTAAATGCTAAATCGATTATGGGTGTCATGAGCTTAGCTATTGCAAAAGGTACGAAGGTTGTTTTAAGTAGTGAAGGTAGCGATGCAGAGCAAGCGGTTACATCATTAGCTGCGCTGATTGAAAAAGAAGAATAAGCAAAAATAAAGAACTCTAAGTCACATGGACTTAGAGTTTTTTTTCTGCACCGTTGATTTCCGCTGCGGGCGGCGCTTTCGCTAAGGCGGCAATTTCCTACAGCGTAAAAATCCACTTCGCTTTCCGCGGGCACGGCGTAAGCCGCAACCGTCGCTGTCGCGCCGGCTGTTGCGTCTTACGTTACGTGCGTTCCCGCAGGAGTCTATGTGGATTTTTACTTGGGTATTCAAAAACCATAGCGGGGGTGAATTTAATATTTCAGTGCCTGGCACCTTCTGCTGACAAATGAAAAACTCGCTAAGGCGGCAATTTCCTACAGCGTAAAAATCCACTTCGCTTTCCGCGGGCACGACGTAAGCCGCAACCGTCGCTGTCGCGCCGGCTGTTGCGTCTTACGTTACGTGCGTTCCCGCAGGAGTCTACGTGGATTTTTACTTGGGTATTCAAACGCTCATAGCACGAGAGTAAAATTATTTTGAGTGCCTGGCACTTAGCAATCGGCTCCTGAATCGGAAAAATTCACTTCGTTATTAGCTCAGCACAGTAAGCGGTAATTCGCCGTATACATGGCTAGCGTGGAAATTGTTTGAGTGCCTGGCACCATAAAAACACAAAAAAAACCCGCTAAGACATTTGGACTTAGCGGGTTTTGTATTAGCGTTCGTTACGCACAAAAATATGGTCGATTAAGCCGTATTCTTTAGCGCGTTCAGCCGTCATGAAGTTATCACGGTCAGTATCTCTTGAGATGACTTCTAAAGGTTGACCTGTACGCTCTGATAAAATACCATTTAACTTTTCACGAAGGAATAAAATGCGTTTTGCCGCAATTTCAATTTCAGTCGCTTGACCTTGTGCACCACCAAGTGGTTGGTGAATCATTACTTCTGCATTCGGTAATGCGTAGCGCTTACCTGGTTCACCAGCAGCAAGTAGGAAAGCACCCATTGATGCAGCCATACCAATACAAATTGTTTGTACTTTTGGCTTGATGAATTGCATTGTATCGTAGATTGCCATACCAGCTGTAATCGAACCACCTGGTGAGTTAATGTAAAGAGAAATGTCTTTATCTGGATCTTCTGCTTCTAAGAAAAGAAGCTGTGCAACGATTGAGTTTGCAACGTTGTCGTCAATGGCACTTCCTAATAGGATAATACGATCTTTTAGTAGTCGTGAATAAATATCATAAGCACGTTCACCACGACTTGTTTGTTCAATAACTGTAGGAATTAAATTCATGTTAAATCCTCCTTAAAAAGCTAAATTCGAATACTTTTACTGAAATAATCCATTATATTTCAGTTGTAACCTTATCATACACATTATAGTCAGGGAAGGTCAAATATTAACGCTGATATTAAAGAAATAAAATCTATAATAAAAATTGCGAATTATAGTTGAATTGTGAGCAATACGTTTGTATAATAGAAAGGTCGTAAGTTAAAGTACAATCCACTATTTTGCAGGTATGCTTCTGAAACGAGGATTATCTACATGACGCTTTACTGTAAAGCCTTAGAGTGAGTACTTTTTTTTTATGCACAATTGCCCTCGTGGTGTAATGGATAACACGTAAGATTCCGGTTCTTGCACTGGGGGTTCGATTCCCTCCGAGGGCGCCATTTTACATGTAAGAAAACCTTATGATATAAAAGAAAAACCTTGCAATCGTTATTGTACCAACGGTTGTAGGGTTTTTTCTCTTTTCTCATCACTTTCAACAAGACAATGGAAAAGGAAACACACTACACAAATAGATATCTTTTTCATTCCCTCATATAGCGTACTTCATTAAGATACCCGTCTGTGTGGAAAACTAAACCATTTATTTTAATCTTCAATGAATATTACATATAATAATTAAAAATGGTATTATATACCATGTAATGCTAGCGTAGTTGCTCCAATGTTCATTTAAGAGCTAATGGTGATTGGTTTTTTAATATAGAGCTTTAATAAGGGGGATCTATAGATTTGCAAAAATATAGTGTATTAAAAAGTTTAGGTTTAATAGTACTTGCTAGCTTAGTTATTTTTACTATTTACTCCTTTATTGTGAATAAAGAAAGCTTTGGTGGACCTATTTGGAAACAAGTTGTAATGGCTAGTTGTTTCCTGGTAATAAGTATAAATAATTTCCGATTAAAAAAGTATGCTATGGGTTGGATTTTTGCTGGTGCAGTATTAGCTTTTGGAATAAGTATTTTTAGGGATACGATTGCTTCTTAAAGCAATCATTTCATATATTTAAAAAAAGTCACTCATGTGAAAATAATGAGTGACTTTCTTCTATATATGTTACAAATATAAAAATACCATAGCAATTTAAATTATTTAGTAACAAAACGCATTTAGCACTTGCTAAAGGTTTCGTTTACTAGTAAAGTATTAAAAGGTATTAAGTGCGATTCTTTCATGTAGGTTGTTACAACCTTACTATGCACTTTTACTAAGCCTACAAAGGGCACCATTTTACTGATTAAATGATTTTTTATAGCTTGATTCTCCCAATAAGTGGTTTAGCAGCCTGCTTAGTGGAGAAAGAAAGGGATAGATGGAATTTGCCTCATAGGTTTAATTCCCACTTTTATGCCTTTCAAAACCATCAAAATGCAACAAACTCCAAAAATTTTTTTAGTGAACATAACGAACGTGAGGCTAGCGTGCTAGCCCAAAAGAAGAATCCTATCTGAGGGGATTCTTTTTTTGTGGACAAAATTAGCTAAAATTCGCATAAAATCTATCTCGGAATTGCATAAGTATACATTTTTCGACATGTATTTTGTTTTTATTACATAATTTCTCTTCATTTTGTATAATTAAATTCATTTTTATGAAAAAATAATCACTTTTATACGAAACCGTATTGTATATCAACTCTATTGACACTATAATTGACCTAATAGTCTAACATTTCCGAATAGAAAAACGATAAGTTCGGAAAATTATTAATTGTCTAGGGGGAAAAACTATGAAAAAACGGTTTTGGACGTTATTAATGATCGTGGCTGCATTTACACTTGTGTTAGCGGCTTGCGGTACAAAAGAAGATACATCGTCTGGCGATGTTCCAGCTGATGGCGGCTCGAAAGATGAAAAAGTATACAAGGTTGGAACAGAGGCAACCTTTGCACCATTCGAATCGATTGACGATAAAGGGAATATTGTAGGGTTAGATGTCGATATTTTGCAAGCGATTGCAGATGAAATGGGCTTTAAAGTGGAATGGGCAAATATTGGTTGGGAGCCTGTATTCCAAACAATTAAAAATGGTGAAACACATATCGGTGCATCTGGTATTACGATAAATGATGAACGTAAAGAATCATTTGATTTTACAGAGCCATATTATGAATCTCAATTATTAATTGTTGTGAAAGAAGATTCAAAAATTAAGTCTTTAGCAGATTTAAAAGATAAAAAGATTTCCGTACAAATTAATGCAACTGGTCATATGGCTGCAAAAAAATTACAAGGTGATGCTAGCACAAATATTATGGCATTCGAAAGCCAACCTGTAGCGATTCAGGAAATGTTAAATGGTAATGTAGATGCAACAATTGGTGATAATGCAGTTGTCTACGAATATATTAAAGCAAACCCAAAAGCAAAACTTAAAGTAGTGGAAGATGATGCATTCGAAAAAGAATATTACGGCTTTATGGTGAAGAAAGGTAATACGGAATTATTAAACCTATTAAATGAAGGTCTACAAAAAATTAAAGACAATGGTAAATTAAAAGAAATTACTGGTAAGGACTTTAAGTAATGAATGCTGCCGTTAGCTTAATAATGCTAGCGGCTCATTTGATTTATTAGCTCGTTATTGTAGAGAATTTGAATGGGAAAGTAGGGGTTCTAATGGACATCTTTGATTTACGCTGGGACATAGTTTGGAACTACCGTGATATGTTTATTCGTGGTATTGGTGTAACAATCATTTTAACGCTCAGTGGTTATTTTGGTGGTATTATTTTAGGCTTACTATTAGGTTTAGGGAAAGTTTCTAAAAATAAATTCATTTATTGGCCATGTAAACTCTATGTAGATTTATTCCGTGGGACACCGATGCTTGTGCAAATATTATTAATTCATTTAGCGGTTATTCCAACGATTTTTGGTCATTCACTAGGATATATGGTATCTGGTATTACCGCACTTGTATTAAACTGTGCAGCTTATAATGCAGAAATTTTCCGTGCAGGTATTCAGAGCATTGATAAAGGACAAATGGAAGCGGCACGTTCACTTGGTTTAACACACAATCAAGCAATGAGAAAAGTGATTTTACCACAAGCTTTTAGACGGATGATTCCGCCACTTGGTAATGAATTTATCGCATTATTGAAAGATTCCTCATTAGTAACGGTTATTGCTGCGCCTGATATTTTATATGCAAGTAAAGTTGTTGCAGGTGCGAGCTTCCGTTTCTGGGAACCGTATATTGTAGCAGCATTATTATACTTAGTATTAACATATGTTGTAACAAAAGTAGTCGCATTTATCGAAAAGCGATTCAGCAATAGCTATGTCCCTCGTAAAGCAGAAGGGAGAGAAGCAAGATGATTAAAATAGAAAACTTACACAAATATTTTGGTAAGCTCGAAGTATTAAAGGGCATTGATTATGAAATTCAAGAAAAGCAAGTTGTCTGTGTCATTGGACCATCGGGGTCAGGGAAAAGTACTTTTTTACGTTGCATTAATATGCTTGAAGAAGTGACAGATGGTGCTATTTATATAGAAGATGTCAAAGTTAATGGGCCGAAAACAAATATTAATGCTATCCGAGCAGAGGTTGGTATGGTATTCCAACAATTTAACTTATTCCCCCACATGAATGTCATCGATAATGTCACAATGGCACCAATGCAAATTCGCAAAATGAGTCGTGCAGAGGCTGAGCAACTAGGCCATGAACTTTTGAAAAAGGTTGGTCTTGATAGTAAAGCGTATAGCTACCCTGAACAGCTTTCAGGTGGACAACAACAACGGGTGGCCATCGCTAGAGCATTGGCGATGAAGCCAAAAGCGATTTTATTTGATGAACCAACGTCAGCACTTGATCCTGAAATGGTGAAGGAAGTGTTAGACGTTATGAAAAATCTAGCATCAGAAGGCATGACCATGATTGTCGTAACACATGAAATGGGCTTTGCACGAGAAGTAGGCGATCGTGTAGTGTTTATGGATGGCGGATATATAGTAGAAGAAGGTACACCTGAAGAAATCTTTGGCAACCCGCAAAATGAGCGTACAAAAGCCTTTTTAGGAAAAGTTCTATAATGAAGTAAAACCATTCAAAGCATAAGCAATGAATGGTTTTTTATTTTTAATGAAGAGGATTTGTAGTAGTAGTGAACGAATCAAGCATTGCACGCATATCTTGTTGCGTATATTGTGGCACTTGGTAGTAGCCATGCTTATTTTGGTAAATCGAAAGTTCGTATGCCATCTCAATACAGTTGGGAATACTATCTGCAACAACACGACGCACAACTGGGTTTGTTGTTTCTGTTGCTGCTGCAGTCATGCATTTAGCTGACCCTTTATGCGCACCAAGTAAGAAGCCAGAAATGACTTCATCATTTATCTCGCCAGCATTTTGCATTGGTTTTTTCGGTTGAGTTGGTTTAATTCCATATTGGAAGTTGTTCCCTGTTTGCATTTCATAACGGCCGGTTGGCACAGATGGGTCATGCCCTGTTTTAAATGATTCCACAATCGTATTGTACATGCCGAGTGTGAAATTATATTGATTATCCAAAATGCTTAATAATTCTGGGTCTTTTACATGCGGACGTAAAAGGATGGATTGATTTAGTCCCGCAATAATTTCGCCAATTGTTTCATGCATGTCCATTACTTCGTGTCCACCATGATTTAAGCTTTGTTGTTGGTTAGGTGTTGTTGCATCATTTGATTCATTGTAAAAAGATTGTGACAAAAAAAACGCCTCCTGAATATATAGTTTGTTGCAGTAGTTAGTATGTCTTGGATGTGTAGTTTCATACGACATAAATCTGCTTGCATATATTTAGCATAGCGATGTTTTTTTGTAACACATTAGAGGTATAAGAACAGAAAGGTAAGGGAGGATGCACATTTGAAAAAAGTACTTGGACCTGTAGGCATAATCGTTATTATTTTAGGTGTTTTAGCTTTATTATTTATTCCAAAATACAATAGTCTTGTTACAGCGGAGGAAAATGTAGATTCAAAATGGGCTCAAGTGGAAAACCAACTACAACGCCGCTATGATTTAATTCCAAATTTAGTGCAATCAGTGAAAGGATACGCTAATCACGAGCAAGAAGTGATCGCCAGTATAACAGAAGCGCGTGCACAAATGGGCAATGCACAAACGCCGGAGCAACAAGCGGTGGCGAATGATGCGTTAAATGGTGCTCTTAGCCGATTGCTTGTCGTCGTGGAAAATTATCCGAATTTAAAAGCTGATGCCAATTTCCGTCAATTAATGGATGAACTAGCGGGCACGGAAAATCGACTAGCAGTAGCACGTGAAGACTATAATAATGAAGTGCAAGGCTTTAATAAAACAGTGAAACGTTTCCCTGGTAATATCATGGCAAGCATATTTGGCTTTGAACAAAAACAATACTTTAAGGCAGCGGCAGGGGCTGAGCAAGCACCCGCAGTTGATTTTAGTGATTCAGGTAAACAATAATGAAACGGTTGCCAATCATACTATTCGTTGCTTGTTTGATGTGGCTTGTAGCAAGCAACAATGCGCAAGCACAATTGCCGACGCCAATGAAAAATACCTATGTTCATGATTTTGCCAATGTACTGTCACCTGAAGTCAAAGATGAACTGAATCAGTATTCCACACAATTAGATCAAGGGACTGGTGCTGAAATCATGGTTGTCACGCTAGATAGCATTCACGGGCAAGAAGCCAAAATGTATGCTACTAAATTAATTCGTGCGTGGGGTATTGGGGATGCAGAGAAAAACAATGGTGTCCTGCTATTGGCTACATTTGGGCAAGGGCAAGGACAAAATGATGTTGTCATTGCCGTCGGTCAAGGTTTAGAGGGAGCATTACCAGATGGGAAGTTAGGTCGTATTTTAGATGAAGCTTTTTATCCAGCTGCAAGTAATGGTCAGGTAGATCAAGCATTTCAAGCGACCTATGCAGCATTATTTCAAACGGTAGCAACAGAATATAATTGGGATGGTGAAATGCCGACACAAGCGGTGGAGGATGAGTCAATGCCCAATTGGCTGTTTGTGCTAATCGTTATTATTGTGCTCGTGGTCGTTATTTTCTCCAATGGCGGAGGTGGCCCACGCTCTAGGGGGCGCGGAGGTTATCCAGGAGGCTTCGGCGGTGGCTTTGGCAGAGGCGGTTCAAGTGGTGGCGGCTTCGGCGGCTTCGGCGGCTTTGGTGGCGGTTCATCTGCCGGCGGTGGCGCAAGCCGAAAGTTTTAATTGAGTGGAATTGTGTCGGTGCCTGGCACCGACACAATTTACTTACGACGTGCCCGTGGAAAGTGAAGTGAATTTTTACGATATAGAAGCTCGATAATAGCAGAATGAATCTTTCAAAGGACTCATACTATTGCCAGGTATTTAAGTATTTTAAATTCAGTAAGCTATTTTTTTATAACTAAGTAAAAATTCACGCAGACTCCTACGGGAACGCACGCAAAGTAAGACACAACAATCCGCGCGAATGCGAGGGTTGTGGCTTACGACGTGCCCGTGGAAAGCGAAGTGAATTTTTACGATGTAGAAGCCTATGTTATGCAAAGTGGAAGGACTCACCTTAAGGAGAGTCCTTTTTAATTTGGATAAATAAATAAGTACTATCAATTATTGACAATTGTGCTAGTTTTGGTATAATTTTCTTGTATCGACAAACGATATAACGCACATTGATATAAGGGGGAAGTATTGTGAATAAAAGATTTTTATCAGCATCTTTAGCAGTTATTTTAACTGCCTCAATTGTTTATCCTGTCTCCATACATGAAGTACGCGCTGCAAATGACTCTAGCAATACGACTATTGCTCAAGAGGAACGCCTAACAGCACAAGAGTTTCTTGATTTAGCTGTAACATCTTTAACATTCCAACATGGTTCTGAATCAATGCGTCAAGAAGTGATGAATAAGTGGGTTAAAGAAGGCGAATTACAAAACTTAAGTAATACAATTAAACGTAATGAAGCGGCACGAATATTAGTCAGAGCGCTAGATAAAGAAGAAAAAGAAGTAACGTTAGCAGACTATTTGGCAACAGCAAATACGCTAGGTTTATTTAATAGTATTTCAGAAAATAGTGACACTCTGACAAAGCAAGATGCTATGAAAGTATTTACTACTTTTAAAACTATAAAAAATGGTGCGAGTAACGAAGGTGTTAAAGAAATTTCGGTAGAGGATTTTATGAAAAATCCAGGCAATTTCGGTTATCAACTTTCACCAGATGGTAATTACATTACGTTTGCATCTGCATGGGAAAATCGCTCAAATGTTTTTGTGAAAAAAATGAATGATGATAGTGAACCTGTTCGCGTATCTAATTCTAAAGATCGTGATATTGCTGGCTTCTTCTGGAAAGATGATACATTACTTTATGCTAAAGATAATGGTGGAGATGAAAACTTCCATATTTATTCTTCTACATTTAACGGAACAGAAGAAAAAGATTTAACACCATATCCAGGTGTCACAGTTGGGATATTAAGTAGTTTACAAGGTGTTAAAGATGAAATTTTAATTATGATGAACAAAGAAGATGCAACAGTATTCGATGTGTACAAGCTAAATGTCAAGACAGGCGAAACAAAGCATGTTGCAAAAAATCCTGGTAACATTTCAGATTGGGTTGCAGACCGTGATGGTAATATACGTTTAGCCGTTGTATCTGATGGTGTAGAAGGAATGATTCTATATCGTGACACGGAAAAAGACGAATTCAAACCTTTTATTGAAATGGCAGCGGGGGATGAAGTAACGCCACTTGCTTTCTCTAAAGATAACAAGCATATTTACGCAACTTCTAATAAAGGAAGAGATAAAGTAGAAGTTGTGAAATACGATCTTGAAGGTAATGAAGAAGTTATTATGTCGAACGAAGAAGTAGACGTATCGGGTGTATTATACAATGCTGAACAAGATAAAATTTTATACGGTGCTTACGTAACGGATAAAGTTCACTATCAATTCTTCGATGAAGATTTTGAAAAGCTATTCCGCAAAATTCAAGACAAGCTAGGTGTTGAAGAAAGTGAACTTGGCATCAACGACTATAATAAAGAAATGACAAAATTTATTGTCAGCGTATCTAGTGATACTGTATATGGTAAATATTATTACTATAATTCGGTTACAGATGTATTAACAGAACTAGCAATATTAAGTCCGTGGTTAAAATCAGAAGAACTTGCAGAAATGCATCCGATTTCTTATAAGAGTCGAGATGGTCTGACAATTAACGGTTATTTAACATTGCCGAAAAATAAAGAAGCAAAAGATTTACCGCTTATCGTAAATCCACATGGTGGTCCATGGGCACGTGATATGTGGGGCTTTAACCCAGAAGTACAGCTTCTTGCAAACCGAGGATATGCTGTGCTACAAGTGAATTTCCGTTCTTCCACTGGATACGGAAAAGAATTTTTACAAGCTGGTAATAAGCAATGGGGTCTAAAAATTCAAGATGATATTACAGATGGCGTGCAATGGGCAATCGATCAAGGCATCGCGGACCCTGACCGCATCGGTATTTATGGTGCATCATTCGGTGGCTATGCTACATTAGCTGGTATTACAAAGACACCTGATTTATATGCTGCGGCAGTTGACTATGTTGGTGTATCAAATATCTTCACATTGCTTGATACAATCCCACCTTATTGGGAAACAATGCGTAACATGTTCTATGAGCGTGTAGGGCATCCAGAGACAGACAAAGAGCTATTAACAGAAGCTTCTCCTATCTTCCATGTTGATAAAATTAAAACACCATTATTTGTTGCGCAAGGTGCAAATGATCCGCGTGTGAATCAGGCAGAATCAGATCAAATTGTTGAAGCGTTACGCGCAAGAGGTGTAGATGTTGAGTACATGCTGAAAGATAATGAAGGGCATGGCTTCCAAAACGAAGAAAACCGCATTGAATTCTACAATGCGATGGTTAAATTCCTTGATAGCCACTTGAAAAAGTAAACTACGAGACTGTGCAGAATTTGCACAGTCTTTTTTATTTTAAATTAAATATTGGACTAGTGCCGTTGATTTACGCTGCGCACGACGCTTCCCGCGGGTATACCGTAAGCGATACCAGATGGTAAGGCGAAGACTGTTGCAACTTACTTTTCTTTTGTTCCAAGTAGTAGACTTCGTGGATTTTAACTAGTATCTTACTATCAAATTTCAGAATTGTTTGAGTGCCTGGCACTGGTCTTTGCATAGCGGTACAATATTAAATAGGAAGGGGTTGGATAGATGGACGTGCAATTTTATAGTCGTTCCCATTGCGAACTTTGTGAGGAAGGCTTACGTACACTTAAGCTTGTGCAAGAGGAAGTTGGTTTTACCATCGACATCATTGATATTGAACAAGACGAAGCAATACATGAAAAATATATGTTGATGATACCAGTCGTAGAGAAAGATGGTGCAGTTATCCAGTATGGCAATATCGATTATGTAACGTTGATGGAACAGTTAGCGAGCGAGTAACTACGATCACCAAATAGCCAAAACAAGTCTATAATCAAAGTCGAGCCGAATTTTTAATTTTAAACCGGTCAGCCACTAATTTCACAAAATGTTCAATGAAAACGTTCAGAATATGAACGATTTGTGAAAAACTTCACATAGGACTTTTCTTTTGAAAAAATTGGAGTAGAATAGGAATCAAGTAAGAGGTTGTTATAAAACAGTTAGCAAAATGTATCACATTTTTACGTGGTTGTTATAATACAAAAACAAACATCAAAGGAGAATAAACTATGTGGGTAATTACAGTATTTGAACAAAAGGACGTTCGTATTTTTGAGTACACAAACAAAACAGAAGCAACAAAAGCTTTAGCAGGCTTCAAGAAAAACGCCGTATTATCATTTACAAAATAAAAACAAAGCAGTCTCGCAGCCATATTTGATGGTTGCGAGATTTTTTATTGGTGCCAAGTTTTTAAACGTATAAATTTTCAGTTAGCTGCTCATACCATTATTTACTTGCTCTTTTTAAATAAGCATATTATAATAAAAATATGGGTGGGACATTATTTAATGTAGTGGGATGAAAAATAACCCACTAAGATTGAAAGGGAGTAGATGAAGATGGTATCCGTACCCGAGGCACAGCAAAGACTACTTCCAGAAATGAATCCGCTTCTACAATCGAGATATCGTATTTTACAATCGGTACAATTAATGCAACCGATTGGGAGACGAACGCTTGCAGAGTCACTCAAAATGACAGAGCGTGAAATTCGTAAAGAAACAGATATTTTACGCGAGCAAGGGTTATTAGAATCACAAAAGTCGGGTATGGTATGTACGAGTGATGGTGAACAAGTAATTGAACAGCTAAGAGCATTAGTTTACGAATGGTCTGGTTTAACGCAGCTAGGTAAAACGCTTGAAACCCACTTAGGACTGCAGCATGTGCTCGTTGTACCAGGTGATTACAGTGATGATGAAACGGTCCTAACATTACTTGGCAAAGAGGCGGCACAGCAATTTCTGTCGACCATCGCTAGTGAACAAGTAGTAGCTGTAACTGGAGGAAAGTCAGTAGCATCCTTAGCGCAGTTTTTACAACCTGTTGATGGGCAACAAAACATTACGTTTGTAGCTGCACGTGGTGGTATCGGACATGAAATGCAAATGCAGGCTAATACACTCGTTGCAACATTCGCCATGCAAATGAAAGCCCAGCACCGTACGTTGTTTTTACCCGAGCATTTAAGTGAACAGGCATATCAAGCTATGTTAACAGAGCCAATGGTGACAGAAATCATGGCGTACTATGATCGAGCTGATTGTGTGATTCACGGCATCGGCTCCGCTGAAGAAATGGCGATTCGCCGTAATTCATCGGCTGAAGATTTACGTATTCTCGAAGAAAAGGGTGCTGTTAGTGAGGCATTCGGCTATTATTTCAATGCCGAGGGAGATATTGTGCATCGTATTCGTACGATTGGTATTCAACTTGAACAAGTTGAAAAAAGTAAACATATTATTGCGGTTGCAGCAGGAAAACAAAAGGTAGATGCCATGCTATCGTACTTTAAGGTAGCACCGAAGCAGACGATTTTTATAACAGATGAGGCTGCAGCAAAGGCAATCGCTGAACGTTTACTGTAAAAATAAATCAATAAACATTATTGGAGGAATTGACAATGGCATTAAAGTTAGCAATTAATGGATTTGGACGTATTGGACGTTTAGTATTTCGTGAAGCAATGAAGCATGATGAATTTGAAGTAGTTGCAGTGAATGACTTAACTGATGCTGGTCAGCTTGCACACTTATTAAAATACGATTCTATACATGGTATCTATGATGCTGAAGTAAGTGCAAATGAAGATTCTTTCGTAGTGAACGGAAAAACAGTGAAAGTATATGCTGAAAAAGACCCGGCACAACTACCTTGGGGTGAACTTGGCGTGGATGTTGTGCTTGAATGTACAGGTCACTTCCGCTCAAAGGATGAAGTAGGGTTGCATATTAAAGCAGGTGCTAAAAAAGCCATTTTATCTGCACCAGCAAAAGGCGATATGCCGACATTTGTAATGGGTGTTAACCACCAAGATTACAATCCACAAACAGATGATGTTATTTCTAATGCATCTTGTACAACAAACTGTCTAGCGCCAGTAGCAAAAATTTTAGACGAGAAATTCGGTATTGAGCGCGGTATGATGACAACAATTCACTCTTATACAAACGACCAACGAATCCTAGACTTCCCGCACTCTGATCCACGTCGTGCACGTGCAGGGGCAGTGTCAATGATTCCAACAACAACAGGAGCAGCAGTAGCAGTATCAAAAGTATTACCTCAATTAAAAGGTAAACTAGATGGATTCTCTATGCGTGTTCCGACTCCAAACGTATCTTGTGTGGATTTAGTTGTAGAACTAAAAGCAGATGTAACAAAAGAGTCTATTAATGCAGCGTTAAAAGAAGCTTCTGAAAATGAGCTAAAAGGTATTTTAGGCTACAACGAGTTACCATTAGTATCAATTGATTACAATGGCAACCACAACTCTTCAACGGTAGATGGTCTATCAACAATGGTTTTAGAAAATAGCATGGTAAAAGTTCTTGCTTGGTATGATAATGAAATTGGTTACTCTACTCGTTTAATGGACCTTGCATTATACATTGCTGAACAAGGGTTAAATAATAAATAAGTATCATAATTCGCAATTTAAAGTAAAAAGTGTGACATAATACGGCTTTTTACGCACAAAAAGTATAGCCTTTATAATATCGAAAAGATATAATATACAAGGGTAAAAGGAGTAAGGGACGGTTACCTTTACTCCTTTTTTAAATATAAATATTGGATAATGTAATGGATGACTTGCAAGAGCGCAAATAGGTAGTAGTCACCTTAGGCTTGTGCAAGACACCGAATGCTACTTTTGCTACTATTAAAGCTAATAAAACTGTTAGTCCAAAATGTGTGAAACCAAGATGGGTGTAACACATTTAATGATGTCCGTACCACTACTTTGAAGGGGGTTTCTTCATGTTAAATAAGAAAACAATGAAAGATATTGATGTAAAAGGTAAGCGCGTCTTCGTACGTGTTGATTTTAATGTACCGATGGCAGATGGGGTAATTACTGATGAAACACGTATCCGTGCAGCCATTCCAACGATTGACTATTTAGTCGAACAAGGTGCAAAAGTCATTTTAGCTTCTCACTTAGGTCGTCCAAAAGGTGAAGTAAAAGAAGATATGAGTTTAACGGCAGTCGGCATTCGCCTTGCTGAAATTTTAGGGAAACCAGTCACTAAATTAGATGAGTCAATTGGAGAAGCGGTAGAAACAGCTGTTGCAAACATGCAAAACGGCGATATCGTCCTATTGGAAAACGTACGCTTCCATGCTGGTGAAGAGAAAAATGATCCTGCACTTGCGGAACAATTTGCGAAACTAGCAGATGTTTATGTCAACGATGCATTCGGTGCTGCTCACCGTGCCCATGCTTCAACAGAAGGTATTGCTAAACATATCCCTGCTGTATCAGGCTTCCTTATGCAAAAAGAATTAGATGTATTAGGTAAAGCATTATCAAACCCTGAGCGTCCTTTCACAGCCATTATTGGTGGTGCGAAAGTAAAAGATAAAATCGGTGTGATTGAGAGCCTTCTTGAAAAGGTGGATCATTTAATTATCGGCGGTGGACTATCATTTACCTTTATTAAAGCCCAAGGTTATGATATCGGTAAATCTTTATTAGAAGAAGATAAAATTGAGCTAGCAAAATCTTTCATTGAAAAGGCACAAGCAAAAGGCGTGCAGTTACATATGCCAATCGATGCAGTGGTAGCCAATGAATTTTCGAAAGATGCAGAAACTAAAGTTGTGGATGTAGAAGCTATCCCAGCTGATTGGATGGGTCTTGATATTGGGCCAAAAACGGCTGCACACTACGCAGAAGTTATTGAAAATTCAAAGTTAATTATTTGGAATGGACCAATGGGCGTGTTTGAATTGGAACCATTTGCCCAAGGTACGAAAACTGTTGCAGACGCAATGGCAGCAACGGCTGGTTACACGGTAATCGGTGGTGGAGATTCAGCTGCAGCTGTTGAAAAATTTGAAGTAGCAGATAAAATGGACCACATTTCGACAGGTGGCGGTGCTTCACTGGAGTTAATGGAAGGCAAAGAACTTCCTGGTATTGTGGCATTAAACGATAAATAAGATAGGAGGTAGAACGATGCGTAAACCAATTATTGCAGGTAACTGGAAAATGTATAAAACATTTGATGAGGCAATACAGTTTGTTGAAGGTGTACAGGATAAAGTTCCTTCAAATGACAATGTAGATGCTGTTATTTGTGCACCGGCACTATATCTACCAACACTAGTGCAAATCGCTAGTGAATTTGAATTAGCAATTGGTGCTCAAACAATGCATTACGAAAATGAAGGTGCGTTTACAGGCGAAATTAGCCCAGCGCAACTTGCGAGCGTGGCAGTAGACTATGTCATTTTAGGACACTCTGAACGCCGCGAATATTATAACGAAACAGATGAAGCTATTAATAAAAAAGTGGCAGCAGCATTGGCTCATAATATCGTGCCGATTATTTGCTGTGGTGAAACATTACAAGAACGTGAAGCAGGTACAACAGAGCAAAAGGTAGCTGGTCAAATTACAGCAGCCCTTGCAGGATTTGACGCACAACAGGTGGAGCATATGGTGCTTGCCTATGAGCCAATCTGGGCAATCGGTACAGGCAAAACGGCAACCGCAGAAGATGCTAACCAAGTATGTGGGGCGATTCGAGCAACGGTTGAAAAATTATATGATAGTGCGACAGCGCAGGCTGTGCGTATTCAATACGGTGGTAGCGTAAAGCCGGAGAATATTGAAGAATTATTAGCAAAAGAGCATATCGATGGTGCCTTAGTAGGTGGCGCAAGCTTACAAGCCGAGTCATATTTAAAATTATTGGAGGCGGCAGCAAATGCCTAAAAAGCCAGTAGCATTAATTATTTTAGACGGTTTTGCCTTTCGTGAAGAAACCTTTGGCAATGCCGTTGCGCAAGCGAACAAACCGAATTTCGATCGCCTGTGGAATCAATATCCGCATGCAACTTTAACAGCGGCAGGAGAAGCGGTAGGATTGCCTGAAGGTCAAATGGGGAATTCTGAAGTAGGTCATTTAAATATCGGCGCTGGCCGTATCGTTTATCAAAGCTTAACACGCTTAAATAAATCGATTCGTGAAGGTGACTTCTATACAAATCAAGCCTTTTTAGATGCAGTGGCACATGTGAAAGCACATAGTTCAAAGCTTCATGTTATGGGCTTATTATCAGATGGCGGTGTGCACAGCCATTATGAGCATATGTTTGCACTGTTAAAGCTAGCAAAAGAACAAGGACTTGACGAAGTATATGTTCATGCATTTTTAGACGGTCGTGATGTTGGGCCAACGACAGCAATCGATTATATCGAAGAAACAGAAAAACAAATGGCTGCTATTGGCATTGGTAAATTCGCTTCTATCCATGGCCGCTACTATGCAATGGACCGTGACAAACGCTGGGATCGCGTGGCATTAACCTATAATGTTCTAGTCGATGGCGTTGGACAAACGGCGGACAGTGCAAAAACTGGCGTTGCAGAGTCTTATAAGCGTGAAGTAACGGACGAATTTGTGATTCCATTTAGCATTCAGGAACATGGCGAAGCAGTAGCAACCATTGCGGATAATGACGCGGTTATTTTCTTCAACTTCCGACCGGACCGTGCGATTCAATTATCGAAAGTATTTACGAATCCAACATTTGACGGTTTTGCTCTATCAGCAAAACACCCGCAAAATGTTAAATTTGTATCGTTCACCCATTATAGTGATGAAGTGAATGCACAAGTTGCTTATGAAAATGACAACTTGAAAAATACGATTGGTGAAGTGTTAGCTTCAAATGGCAAAACTCAGCTACGTATTGCGGAAACGGAAAAGTATCCACATGTGACATTCTTTATGAGTGGCGGCCGTGAGGAGAAATTCGCAGGTGAAGAACGTCTGTTAATTGCTTCTCCAAAAGTTGCGACATACGATTTAAAACCTGAAATGAGTGCTTACGAAGTAACAGAAGCATTGCTTGCAGAAATTGCAGCGGATAAATTTGATGGCATTATTTTAAACTTTGCCAACCCAGATATGGTGGGGCATAGTGGAATGCTAGAGCCGACAATTAAAGCAATTGAAGTAGTTGACGAATGTTTAGGAAAAGTAGTAGATGCCCTAATTGCCAAAGGCGGTGCAGCTATTATTACAGCTGACCACGGTAACTCTGACGAAGTTGTAACGTTAGAAGGAAATCCGATGACAGCTCATACAACAAATCCTGTTCCAGTAATTGTGACGAAACCGAATGTAATGTTAAGAAATGGTGGCATTTTAGCCGATTTGGCGCCAACCATGTTAGAATTATTAGAGGTGTCACAACCTATTGAAATGACAGGTAAATCATTAATCGAAAAAGAGGAGAATTAATTATGCCATTTATTACACAAGTTTATGCGCGCGAAGTTTTAGACTCACGTGGGAACCCAACAGTAGAAGTTGAAGTATTTACAGAATCAGGTGCTTTTGGCCGCGCAATCGTGCCATCAGGTGCCTCTACAGGTGAATACGAAGCAGTAGAATTACGCGATGGTGACAAATCACGTTACCTTGGCAAAGGTGTATTAAAAGCAGTCGAAAATGTTAACACAATTATTGCACAAGAATTAGAAGGCAATTTCTCAGTTCTTGACCAAGTCGTAATCGACAAAGCTTTAATTGAGCTAGATGGCACAGAAAACAAAGCTAAACTAGGTGCGAACGCAATCCTAGGTGTATCAATGGCAGTTGCACATGCTGCAGCAGATTATTTAGATGTACCTCTTTATCAATATCTTGGTGGTTTCAACTCAAAACAATTACCAGTACCAATGATGAACATCTTAAACGGTGGTGCACATGCGGATAACAATGTGGACATCCAAGAATTCATGGTAATGCCTGTTGGCGCAGAAAACTTCCGTCATGCATTACGTATGGGTGCTGAAATTTTCCATAGCTTAAAAGCAGTATTAAAAGACAAAGGCTACAACACAGCTGTAGGTGATGAAGGTGGTTTCGCTCCAAATCTTGGTTCAAACGAAGAAGCGATCACTGTAATCCTGGAAGCAATCGAAAAAGCTGGCTACAAAGCTGGTGAAGAAGTGAAATTAGCAATGGACGTTGCGTCTTCTGAATTATTCAATAAAGAAGATGGCAAATACCATTTAGATGGTGAAGGTGTTGTGAAAACATCTGAGGAAATGGTGGACTGGTACGAACAGTTAACTTCTAAATATCCAATCATCTCAATTGAAGACGGCTTAGACGAAAATGACTGGGCTGGTCATAAATTATTAACAGACCGTATCGGTGCTCGCGTTCAGTTAGTAGGCGACGATTTATTCGTAACAAATACGAAAAAATTAGCTGCTGGTATTGAGCAAGGCGTAGGTAACTCGATTTTAATTAAAGTAAACCAAATCGGTACGTTAACTGAAACTTTCGAAGCAATCGAAATGGCAAAACGTGCTGGTTACACAGCGGTTATCTCTCACCGTTCTGGTGAATCAGAAGATGCAACAATCGCTGATATCGCTGTTGCAACAAACGCTGGTCAAATTAAAACAGGTGCGCCATCTCGTACAGACCGCGTTGCAAAATACAACCAACTTCTACGCATCGAAGATCAACTTGGTGCAACTTCAGATTACCTTGGTTTAAAAACGTTCTATAACTTAAAATAAGATGAATAGCTAGTACTAGCCGTTCTTATATAAAAATTGCCTCGATAGCATGGAAGTGCTTGTCGGGGCAATTTTTTTGTTGAAATGAACGAGTTGAGCGCGTGATTGGGGTAGAGCGAGGAGAGCGTTGTGCAACGTTGATTTCCGTTGCGGGCGGACGCTTTCCGCGGGCACGACGTAAGCCGCAACCCTCGCTAGTGGGCGGCTAGTTGCGTCTTACGTTCTGTGCTGTTCTGAGCAGGAGTCGCCGCCCTCCACTGCAATCAACGGATATTAGCTACTAATATAGTTAAATTGTGTGAGTGCCTGTCACTCTTTCAGCAACACTCGGCAAAAAAATCGACTTCCAACATGCAATATCTTTTTGCTTTCCAGGGGCATGTGGAACGCAACAAACCTTGCTGTCACGAGGTTTGTTGCGTCCTACGTTGCGAAGGTTCTCGCAAAAGTCAACGTGTTTTTTTACAAAATCAATAATTTTAGAAAATTAAGAATTGTGTGAGTGCCTGTCACTTTAAATTTTATTGGGGTTTTTTTATAATGAGAGGGAAGTAGTTTTGTCGGTGAGATTTGGAAAGTTAATACCATTTTATAATCTATGTTTGTCATGGCACCCTTTATTTGTTATAATATAGTGTGTTGTGATGTTTCAAAGTTCGGGAGGTGCAGTGTATGCATACAGCAGTATTAGTAGCTTTAGTTATCGTATCATTAGCATTGATTGTCGTAGTCTTATTACAATCTAGTAAAAGTGCAGGCTTGTCAGGTGCCATCTCGGGTGGAGCTGAACAACTATTTGGAAAGCAAAAAGCACGTGGTATGGATTTAATCCTTCATCGTGCAACAATTGTGTTATCAATTTTATTCTTTATTTTAGCAGTTACGATTGCAAAAATATAATAGTTGAAGATATGCCGCCTAACCTCGTATGGTTGGGCGTTTTCTTTTATTGTCAATGTACATAATTAGATGCAAGACGAATTGTCATGAATTATGCGTATTTCGGGACTAAAATAAGCCAATATAAGATGGATATGGCTATAATAGAGAGAATATGTTTTACAGTGAAGGAGAACTTGCGAATGAACAAATCATTATCACAGCCATTTTTCTTTCAAGCAGGGCCACGTGCTGTGTTGTTATTACACGGATTTACAGGTAGCTCGGCAGATGTGCGTATGCTTGGTAGATATTTAGAGAAAAAAGGGTATACTACATTAGCGCCACATTATAAAGGGCATGGCGTACAACCAGAAGAACTCATTACAACAGGTCCAACTGATTGGTGGCAAGATGTTAAAGCGGCGTACCAACAATTACAAGATGCTGGCTACGAGGAAATTGCCGTAGCAGGTTTATCACTTGGCGGTGTAATGGCTTTAAATGTCGCGCTCAACAATCCTGTAAAAGGTATTGTGACTATGTGTGCACCTATGACAATGCGCACAACAGATATCATGTTCGAAGGCGTATTAAAATATGCAAAGGACTACAAAAAATATGAAGGCAAAAGCGACGCGGAAATAGATGCAGAAGTTTCGGCCATCGCTAACAAAGGAATGCCATCATTACAACAACTACGTGAGTTTATTGCGCAGACTCGACAAGAAATCGATATGATTTATGCTCCCATTTTTGTCGTACAGGCGACAAATGATGAGGTTATCGATACAGATTCTGCCAATATTATATATAACCAAACTGAGTCGCTTGAAAAACACATCAAGTGGTATGAAAACTCAAAACATGTGATTACATTAGATCAAGAAAAAGATCAACTACATGAAGATATTTATCGTTTTTTAGAAGGCCTAAATTGGGCACACTAAAAACGACCTAGTATTTTTACATGAGGGAGGGAAAAGTATGACAAACAAAAAAGATACACTACAAAGTCGTTTGCTCGATTTTTTCGGTGAAGAAGAATATAAACCTTTAACCGTAGGAGAAATTGAAGACGAATTTGGATTTGAAGATGCAGAAGAATTTAAGGAGCTTGTCAAAACGCTCGTACGAATGGAAGGGCAGGGCTTAGTAGTTCGCTCACGCTCCAATCGCTACGGCTTACCGGAGCGCATGAATTTACTACGTGGTAAATTTATCGGCCATGCAAAAGGCTTCGGCTTCGTAACACCTGATGTGGAGGGCATGGACGATGTCTTTATTCCACCACACGAAGTAAATGGCGCCATTAATGGCGACACGGTTCTGATTCGCGTGTTAAAAGAATCATTTGGCGATCGCCGTGAAGGTACTGTAACAAAGGTGGTAGAACGCGGGCAAACATCATTTGTTGGAACATTCCAAGCTAATAGAGGTTTTGGATTCGTCGTATTGGACGATAAAAAACTACCGATGGATATTTTCATCGCGAAAGGCGATACATTAGGCGCGGTTGATGGCCATAAAGTCGTCGTGGAAATCGCCACATGGCCAGAAGATTTAAAATCAGCAACTGGCTATATTACAAAAATTTTAGGGCATAAAAATGACCCAGGTGTCGATATTTTATCGATTTTATATAAGCACGATATTCCACCAGAGTTTCCTGAAGAAGTCGTGGCGGCAGCACAACGCGTGCCAGATGAAATTTCACCAGCAGATTTAGAAGGACGTCGTGATTTACGCCATGAAACGATCGTCACAATTGATGGCGCAGATGCAAAAGATTTAGATGACGCAGTAACAGTGACGAAAAATGTTGATGGTACTTACAAGCTTGGCGTACATATTGCAGATGTCAGTTACTATGTAACACAAGGCTCTGTAATAGATATTGAAGCATACGACCGAGCAACGAGTGTCTATTTAACAGACCGTGTTATTCCGATGATTCCACATCGACTATCAAACGGTATTTGTTCATTAAATCCGCAAGTAGATCGTCTAACGCTATCTTGTGAAATGATTATCGATGGTAGCGGAAATGTTATCTCACATGAGATTTTCCAAAGTGTCATTAAAACGACAGAGCGTATGACGTACAGAGATGTTTACAAAATTTTAGAAGAAAAAGACGAAGAACTAATGGCGCGTTATGAGCCGCTTGTGCCGATGTTTAACCATATGGCAGAGCTTTCGACTATTTTACGGAATAAACGTGAACAACGTGGTGCCATTGACTTTGACTTTAAAGAGTCAAAGGTCATTGTCGATGAAGATGGCTGGCCAGTCGATATTGAAATACGTGAACGTACTGTTGCAGAGAAATTAATTGAAGATTTCATGCTTGCTGCCAACGAAACCGTTGCAGAACATTTCCATTGGATGAATGTACCGTTCCTATACCGTATTCACGAAGATCCAAAACCAGAAAAACTACAACGTTTCTTTGAATTCGTTACGAACTTCGGTATTTTAATTAAAGGTACAGGCAATACAGTACATCCAAAAGCATTACAAGATGTGTTAAGTGCCATTGAAGGGATGCCAGAAGAGCCTGTTATTTCGACGATGTTACTACGCTCGATGCAACAAGCGAAGTACTATCCAGAAAGCATCGGTCACTTCGGTTTATCAACTGATTTCTATACGCACTTCACATCACCAATTCGTCGTTACCCGGACTTAGTGGTTCACCGTTTAATTCGCACGTACTTAATTAATAAAGATACGTCGAAGGAAACGATTGCACAGTGGTCAATGGCAATGGACGAAATTGCTGACCATACGTCAGAGCGCGAACGTCGTGCAGTCGATGCAGAACGTGATACAGACGCACTGAAAAAAGCACAATATATGTCTGATAAAATTGGTGAAGAATTTGAAGGGATTGTTTCTTCTGTTACAAACTTCGGTATTTTTATCGAGCTACCAAACACGATTGAAGGACTTGTCCACATTAGCAATATGACGGACGATTACTATCGCTTCGATGATCGCCAAATGATAATGATTGGTGAACGTACAAACCGCCAATTCCGCATCGGTGATGAAGTGAAAGTACGCGTCGCAAACGTTATTATCGAGGAGTCATCGATTGACTTTGAAATCGTAGGAATGGTAACTTCTTATGGAAGAACAAGAAAAACAACACCTACCGTTATTCATGCACGTAAAAACTATAGTGATAATAAAGACGGACGCAGTAGCCGAAGCAGCCGTTCAGGCGGTGGCAGAGGTCGCCGTGACGATGAAAAACAAAGCCGTGGCGACTCACCGAAACGCGGCGAACGTGGCGGAAGCGATCGCGATCCACGTGGCCGACGCAAAGATAGCTCAAGCCCTGGCCCGAAAAAAGGCGTAAAACAAAAACAAAAGTTTTACGAAGGCATCGCGAAAAAGGGTAAAAAGAAAAAAACAAAACGTAAATAAAAAATCCAGCGTGAGCAGGCTAAGTCCTGCTCAACCTTTGAATTGAGGGTGAACATAATGGCAAAAGGTACTGGGAAAGTATTAGCACAAAACAAAAAAGCGGGACATGACTACTTTATCGAAGAAACGATTGAAGCGGGTATGGTACTAACAGGCACAGAAATTAAAGCCATTCGTGCAGGAAAAGTCCAACTACGCGACTCCTACGTTCGAATCACAAACGGCGAAGCATGGATCAGCAACATGCATGTCAGCCCATTCGACCAAGGCAACCGTTTCAACCACGACCCACTTCGCCAACGTAAATTACTGCTACATAAAAAGCAAATCGGCGAACTAGTCGGCGCCGTCAAACGCGACGGCTACACAATCATCCCTTTAAAAATGTATATTAAAGACGGCTACGCCAAACTCCTTATCGGCGTCGGCAAAGGGAAAAAAGACTACGACAAACGCGACGACATGCGCAAAAAAGAAGCAAAACGCGAAATGGAACGTACCTTCAAAGCGAAGAATCAATATTGATAGATTACGAGGGAAGCTCACCACTGGTCGTGGTGAGTTTTTTTATACTAAGGCCGTTGATCTTCGCTACGGGCGGGGCGCTTTCCGCGGGCACAACGTAAGCCGCAACCCTCGCTACGCGCGGTTTGTTGCGTCTTACGTTCTGTGCGTTCCCGCAGGAGTCGCCCGCCCTTCGCTACAATCAACTAGTATTGACTACTAAGGTAAGTGGTTAGGTGCTTCCGCGGAGAATTCCGCGAAGTGAGGGCAGAATCCCGCGAAACGAGGAGATAATTCTGCAAAACGAAGAGCTAATTCCGCGGAACGAGGGGATAATTCCGCGAAGCAAGAACAAAAAAATGAGATGGAAAAACTTCGTGTTTTTCCATCTTTAATTATTTCTTTGTACAATAAAATTAAATATATTTCCATTTAGGTGAGATTTTTTTGAAGAATTTACGTTTTTAATGTAAGGAGGTGGGTCTTATGGATATGCAATTGATACAAAAAATCATTGCCGGGGATCAACAATCATTTCGCATTATTGTAGATACATATAAGCAGCCACTTGTCAGCTATTTAACATATCAAACAAATGACGAGGAATTGGCGAAAGATATTGCACAAGAATCATTTATCAAATGCTATGAAAACTTGCTTCATTTTCAAGGTGGATCTTTTAAGGCATGGCTTTTTCGTATCGCGATTAATCAACTGATTGATTTAAAAAGAAAGCATAAAGAAGATCCGACACCAATTGAGGAAACGCCCTCATTAGAAACACCTGAATCGTTAATGATTGAAAAAGAGCAGAACGAGTTGCTTCAGCAATGGCTTGCAACATTGGAACACAAAACGTACCAAGTTTTCGTCTTAAAGTATGCCAGTAATTGCACTTACGAAGAAATCGCTGAGACACTTAATATTCCAATATCGGAAGTACGAAATCGACTGCATAGAACAAAAAAACGGCTCAGAAATGCTATGTTGAAGGGAGAGATTACTAATGAACTGCTTATCAACTGATGAAATGCACGATTTTATTGATGGACGAATAGTAGACGACAAAATGATGCAAATGGACAAGCATATTCAATCCTGTGCATCATGCTTCGCCTTATTGGATGAACAACTTAAAACAGAACAGTTAATAAGCTCCCCGTTTTCTAAAGTTTATGTAGACGATTCATTTACAAATCAAGTGATGGAGCAATTACCAAAGAAAAAGACTCTACATACAAAAAAGCGCAACTGGCGAGCTACTTTTGTAGCAGCTGTATTTGTCACAGCCGCATTATTATTTCTAGTATTTTCGACTGTGCAACAGGAGCCTGTAACTAGCTCAAAACCTATTACGATAAAAGTAAAAGACGTTAAGCTTACAGATGCTTTCGTAACAGTAACATTAGTTGCATCTGGCTATAATAGTGATGAATTATTCTTCAGGGAATCCGTCGAGCGTGGTGTAGAACTCGAACTGCCAAATGGAAAAAGGGAAGATGCAAGCTATTTCGCAGAGTATTCAACAAACGAAATTACCTATGAGTTCGCATTATTTGATATAACACATGACGAATTTACCTTGCTTTTTAACTTTCAAAATATTAATGATTTAGATAGACAGTTGACATTAGAAGTACCGATTGATCGAAGGGAATTGTTAGCTCAAACAGAGACTGTCACATTACGTTCAACATTTGAAAAAGACGGCGTTAACGTAAACTTTATCCGCGCACAACATGGACCACAGAACTCACTCTTTAAATTTGAAACGAAATTTACGGAGGAGATGGCAACATTTGTGGAGCAACAAGTAGATAAATTTACAGCTGGTTTACCGCTAAAGGAAAAGGAAGCTTATGCAGGTTATAACGCTCAAATACTTTATGACGTTATTGACGCGGATGGACAAAAATTACCACGGTCGGTACCAGAAGATAACATCAATATTCAAAATGATCGCTACGCTCATACCGATACAATTAGCGCCTATCCAAGCGTACAAGAAGGCGGCTATATAGCTGTTACCGGTGCCAAGTTTGAGTTGCCGACGAATGTTCGACATCCACTAACATTGGACCAATTACCTTACACCTTTACTTATAAAGATACATTATATGAAATAAAGCTCTTATCCGACCAACGTCTAGAAATTTCATCAGATGCAGAGACAACAACAATTAAAAACTGGCATATTACAGTGGATAATAAAACAGCATGGGATACATCCCGATTCCGAGAGGATAAAGAAAAACAGTATATAACCTTCACATTTGATGAGGGAATTAATTTAAATTCGTTTATTCTTTACGGTCAAACAGAATTAAAATATATTTACTTTGATGAACCGATTCGTGTGGATATTCGATAACCTTAAAACACCTTTTGATTAATAATTTTCTAAAGGTGTTTTTAGTGGATTGATATAAAACTATAAATCTGTCATAAGCCACTATACTTGAAGTACAGCTAGGTTTGTTTTATAATATGTATTGTTAATGCCAGATGTATTGAAGCGTAGTACTACTCTTCTACCGTACTAGAAGCAATTCTAGCTCTTTGTTTGATCGTGGCCACGTGCCTCGCATCATATTCAAGGGGACGTTACGGATTCGACAGGGATGGTTCAAGCTTTGGTCGCGCGTCGGAGGTCTCGGCTCCGTCATCAACGGAAGTTATATAATAACTGGCAAACAACAAAACTTAGCTTTCGCAGCGTAAGCTCGTAAGCGCTCTGCCTCTCTATCGCCCATGTAGAGAACGTGGGGCCCAACTTTAGTGGGATACGGTCGATGGTGCCACCTGAGTCACCGGCAAGAGATTTCCAGGTTAGCGTACAGGACGCCTGTTTGTCGGCATAATGCTACGCGAATTGCGAATGGACAAACTACACGCGTAGAAGCTGAAGTATTGGAGTCTTTGGACGCGGGTTCGACTCCCGCCGTCTCCATACAGTGAAATTTACCGAATTTCATGGAGTGTCATAAATGTTGATATATCAACGTTTATGGCACTTTTTTATTGCCTTTGAGTTGTACTGAATTGGATTGAATCCTTATTAAAAACCTTATTAACCTTTGTTAATCCTTTGTTAGAAATTATTCGGATTCATTGTTTAAAAAGGCTGTAAATTTATTAATAGTACCTTCTTTCGTTTTTCGCGTAACATGAGCATAAATTTCTAATGTTGTTTTCACATCGTTATGGCCTAAACGATATTGTACTTCTTTAATCGAGGCACCCGCTTCGAATAACAACGAGCAATGTGTGTGACGTAGTCCATGTGTCGTAATATGCTCCAAACTGTGTTTTTCAAGGAAGTCTGAAAGCCATTGTACAGTTTTATTAGGGTCTTGTAGTACGTTGTAAATATTAGAGAATACTAATTGTTGCTTCTTATTAGTGTTAATCCCTTTCTCAGCAAAAATCTTTTCTTGCTCACCTCGCCATAATTTTAAAATCTCAATGGTTTCTTCATCAATTTTAATTGTTCGAGGTTTACCATTTTTGGTTGGTCCAAGATAAAGCCCTTTCTCGCCACGTTTCACTGCTTTAGTAATTCGAACATCAAAAGTATCAAAGTCGATATCCTTCCATTTTAAAGCGAAAATTTCCCCTTTACGCATTCCAGAGAAAGCGAGCAAACGAAAAACAGTTCGCTTTTTAATATTAGGGTCTTCTTGTAAATGGGTTAGGAACTGTACAAGCTCCTCACGCGAATAAAAATTTTCAAATTCTTCATCGTCATCATCAATTGAAATTTTTGTTTTAATAATAGGCATTTCAATTAATTCAAAAGGGTTATTATCAATGATGCCATGTTTCATAGCGTACTTCATAACAAGAGCTGCGTAGTTCTTCACCATTTTGAAACGTTTTAACTTTTTTGCCCATTGATTAACGTGCTTTTGACAAATCGCTGCATCGATGTTAGCAATTCGATATGGCCCAAAATTAGGTAAAATGTGATTGATGAAGATACGTTTAGTTTTTAATAGGGTACTATCTTCTACTGTATTTTCATACTGTTCCAACCATAATTCATAGACCTCTTGATACGAGTCTTTAGAAACTTTTCCGAAAGTACCATTTTTAATTTCTTGTTGCAACTCATAATAAGCCTCTTTAGCTTCTTTTTTTGTTTTAAAGCCGCTACGAGTAGTTGTTTTTTCTTTGCCTGTTAATGGATCTGTGCCAATATAAATGTGGAATTTATATCGGATTTCATTAGTTTTTAGTTTGTAACTTTTAATATTAACCATATGTTCCTCCTGTTTCGTGCTTACGGAGACAAAGAGGTTGTAGTTACTAGTACTACAGTTTCAGTTTATGTGATAGGCGATGCTTTAGCAAATAAGATATTGTAAGACAAAAAAACGCAATTGAGTTTTGAGGCTCATTGCGTATAACTAATGCGACTAGATATGTGAAGATAAAGAGTGAAAAGTCATCGAATAAAGTGAATTCCTTCGTGAGGTATTCTTCGCACATTTTAAGTCCGGTATTTTCTTTTAAATTTCATTTTTCTTCTGTTTTTCCTCCTGATTAATTGATATCAATTTCTTTATAGTAATCAAGTAAACATTGTAAAGTATTTTGTTTTACTTTATTTGTAGCATGAGAATAAAACATATGAGTCGTATTCGCCTTTTTTGAATGTCCTACACGATCCTTAATACCAAAAAAGTCTGCTTCGGCTTCAAGAAGGTGTGTTACGTGGGTATGGCGTAAACCATGAACTGTAACATACTTGATATTAGCTTTATCAATAGCTTCAGTTAGATAGTCATTTGGAGAACTTGTTCTTAAATATTTATTGACTGTGTTGTTGAAAATTATCTGTTCGTTATCCGATTTACGAGCTAGACCCAATTGATTCAACTGTCCAAATTGTAACTCTTTCCATGTTTTCAACATCTCTATGGTTGTAGGATCTAAAGGTATAATATGACTAATTTTCCCTTTAGTAAGACCAACATTTTTACCCCTGTTATGTTTAGAATAGGAGTACGCTAAATGAATCGAAAGTTGTCCGTTATCAAAGTCTACATCAGACCAGGTTAAAACCAATAATTCGCCTTTACGCATCCCTGTAAACATAAGAAGACGTAATAAACATTGTTTTTTATAATCTAGTTCGGGTAAAACTTGAAGTAATTTTTTGAAATCTGCTACTTCGATGTAATTATCGTTTTGAGTATGCGGTACTTCCTTTGGAATTCGCGCAAACTTGAAAGGGTTTTTATGAATATCTCCGAGACGAAACGCTGCTTCCATAACATCTGAAGCATAGTTAACAATATGATGAAAATACTTCAATTTTTTTGAAAGTTCGATAGCAAATTGCTCGCACATTGCTACATTAATTTTTGCTAATTTCTTTTCGCCGAAGAACGGTAAAATATGATTTTTAAAATAACCCTCTGTTTTAGAGTAAGTACTCATTGTAATTCCTGATACTTTATATGCTTCGTCCCAAAATACATAAGCATCTTTAAACGACTTTAACATATTTGAGGGATTTAGCCCGTTACTAAATTCAAATTTTAACTTTTCAATCGCTAGCTCCGCTTGTTTTACAGTTTTAAATTTACTTCGAGTTACGGTTTCTTCTTTTCCGGTTAATGGATTTACTCCTAAGTAAATCGTAAAACGAAATAATGTTGTTCCTTCCTTTAATTGATATGCTTTAATTTGGGGGTACTTTTTTGAAACATTTTGCATGTTATATATCCTCCTAGATTTAATTTTATTTCATTGAAGAGATTAGTTTTGCGAAGTACTTCCCCCTCAAATTCCTAGTTTTAAAAGCTATTTTGTTTCATAAATTCATCTAATGCTGATTTTGATACGCGTCGAATACGACCAATCTCTGCTACCTCTAATCCCATTGCACGAAAAGTCATTAGCGTTTTGTAAGATACATTTAAATACTTTGCAGCAGTTTGTAAATTCATCCATGTATCATTTTCTAAGTCACGTTGTTGCATTTGAATTTCCTCCTTTCTCTTGCTAGAAGACTTGATATCTAGCTTTGTTGTTTAAAAGCTGGAAATATAATAACAGCGGTTTTTTCATTTTCGAATAGCTACTGTTAATTTTTTTTATCATTGTTTACAAAAGGAGATAAGATAATAAATTCTTTTCGTCCTGATTTACCACCTAAGTCAAACTGGATAAAGCCACGCTCTTCTAAAATTTTTAATGCTAGGTTAAAGGTTGGGGCAGTAGTAAAAATCTTTTTTGTCTTTTGCCATAAATCTTGCTTAGCAACTTTACGCTGTTTCTTTTCTTCTGTTAGTAGTTCTAACTTACCTAGTAAATATTGAGCCATATCGTTCGATTCCTTGCTAAACATGATCCCATAAGCGTTAATAATTTGGGAATCAAAATATTCCTTTAACTTTAGTGCTTCCTTTAACGTTTTTACTTCAATTGTTGTAGGAATATCTGATTTATCCTTTGCGATGTCAGTGTGTTTAGCAACATGTAATAAACCTGTAATTCGTAATAAATTACCGATTATTTTCCCACCCCAACTTTTTAAGGAGTCACAATATAGCTGTTCTGGTAAAAATAATGTCTCCACATGGTGTTCAAATTTCTTCAGGAAATTGTATGATTCCGCGGAAAGTTCAAGTGCAACAGAATCATTATCTTCGAAACTTAGTAGTTTAGAAATTAAATTGTTATATAGATATTTAGTTTCAGAGTCTACTGGTTTAGCATTGTACACATCTCGTTTACCTAATAAATCTTCAGGCATAGCAATTAAAAAACGAGGAATTAAGCCTCGATCAATGATTTTCTGAGGCATATCCTGAATTACGGTCGGCTGAGCTGAGATGCAAATTGTTACTAAAGGTTCTTCTATTCGTTCAGTACCTCTTGAGATTCGGTCAGTTCGCAGTGAGTCACCCGAATAACCCTTTAAATACACATCTAATTTACTTGCTTCAAATTTAATAGATGATTTTAACCGTTCAAATAAATCTCCTTCTGAAGAAGCAATCGTAATTCGTTCGGAATTTTGAGAAATCCTGGAGACGATTACTTCTTCAGTTGAGTTATCCAAAATGAGTGCCGGATCTGGTTTTGCTTTTAGTTTTTCTCTTAAGGTCCACAAATTTTCCAACTGTTCTAGCACTTCATTATCACCTGATTTTGCATACTCATTTTCCAGTTTATCTATACGTTTGTTTAGTAAAGATAGTTGGTTTTCATTCTTTTTTTGCTCTTCTTGATGTGATTTAATAAGTTTCGATTCATAATCGAATAAAGGTCCCATCATTAATCTAAAAACAGTCGACTTACGATTTGATGCTTGTAATAGCACGGCTGTGTATGTGTTCAAAGGTTCTTGCCATCCTTTGATTGGTTCAACGTGAAACTTTTTTTGTAAAACAGTTGATAGTACACCAATTAAACAAATTGCAGCAAGATCTACTGGAGTCTGTGTAAAGCGACTTACTGCTAAAACCATACTTTTTAAAGTGTTAGGAAAAATATTAACGTCAAATTGCTTTAGAGCTGATTCTTCAAATGTTATTGGTGGTTGCCACTCAAATCCATACTCATCAAGACTATTAATGCTTTCATACAACTCTTCAAAGAGATTATTACTTAATTGAAATCCGTCGCTTATAACATTAGGTGAGACTTCACTTTCGAAATCTAGTTTTAATTTAGCTTCAGGTAATTTTAGTTCTGAAAAAGCGTCTTCTACTTCTTGATCTTTTTCTTGTTCGAATTCATTACATTCCTGATTGTTTTGCATATCGCATTTTCCTCCGTTATTACTAATTTTAATGCCTAGATACCTAGACATTAAAAAATGCATTGATAGCAACCCTTCCGGATAGGGTGCTGTTGAATCCTAGAAGGACTAAAAGGCTTATCCTACTAAAATTTGAAGTATTCTACCAGGGCATTTTAAATATTCGAATAGCTTTGATCATTTTTTTTTAAAAATTTTTTAAATGTAAATGTGCCAGTGAATTGTTTCAAATCTGCAAATCAGTATATCTTTAGATTTTTTAATTCTTATAGGTTTAAAGAACCTTTTGGAAGGTTATAAAATAGTTTTGTAATTGACAATGAAAAAAGCAAAAAGGGTCACCCGTTAGGACAACCCTTTTCGCTCTTTGATATATGATTTGGTTTTAATTGAGGAAAAATAAATTTTACATTTAATTATTAGAAAGGAAGGCTTTCATTACTAGTTCATGCTTTTTATCCTTATCTGATTTTATATAGTTACTTTGACTATATCTTTCTAAATATGTTTGCTGGTTTTCGATAACTTGTTTTCTTTTTTCTTCCTCCGCTAAATTAGCTAAATGAGTCTTTTCTTCAAGTTGGCGTTTAAAAGCTTCCTTTGCCTGTAAAAAATGTTCAGCATATTTTGATTGATTATTAATTTCGATGTCTAGGTCCGCTAGGCTAAGATTTTCATCGTTAATGTTAAATGCTTGAGAAAATGTTAATTTATAAGGCATTGCGAAGAAGTGCGCTTTAGGTGGTAAAGTGTTTGGGTGTTCTAAAACATGGAAAGCTTCAATAGAAATGGCTTCATTAGCCGGCGTAATATACATTATACTTTTCACGTTTAAGTCTGTTTTAGGTAACTTTAGTACCGCCTGTAGGTCCTCTAATTCCCCTAATTGTTTTAAAAAATCCTTCCAATAAATATCTGCTTTTTGACTTGTTAACGCCTGTAGTTCTGTACTCCATAAAACGAGTGATTGTCCATCAATATCAATGCCCAAATGGTTGCGCTCAATGAAAAATAGTGGTTCATAACCTAATGATGCATAATAATTTTTTTGATTTTGAATGGATTTTGCAATAGCTTGATCTGTAGATGCAGTAATGTTAGTGACAACTGTAATTGCGTACTTATAATTATTAATTTTTAAAGTGATGTCTGGGATGTGTTTTGAAAAGTCCTGGTTTAGGTATCCTGGATTGACTGTAACGTGTGGATAAACTTTTGCTAATACATTTAATTCGTCGTTTATTAAAGCTACTATATGTGGTTGTCGTGGTGTGTCATTCTTCTTTTGCTTTTCATACTTGTTATAACGTGCTTCGCTTTGTTTGGATGCTTCACAACTCTCCCCGTGCAAATGTGAAAAGAAATTCCCTAAAATCTCTCCGCTTTTTACATATAATTGCGCTTTGCAGTATGGGCAAATAATGGCCCTTTTTTTGCTATTTGTTTATGATTTTCTACTTCAGCAACAGGTAAATTTTGTGGGAGTATGTAAAGTCTCTCTTCGTTAGTATGCCAAGCTTCTCTCATAATGGGCCTCCTACTAAAATGGTGTTTAAAGGTTATACGAATATTAGATGAATTGGTTTCAAATAATTAAAAAATAGGGGGATTCAGGTGAAGCAAGAAGATCGATATTGCTCTAGGTTTTTACTATGAGTCAATAAATATTCTGGCATTTTTTTAAGAGTATTGGATCATTAAGATATCTTCTATTAATAATACTAAATTGTCCTCTTGTGCTATTCTAAAAGTAAGAATAAAGTAAGAATAAGATATAAATACTGTACTAATAATGTAATTGAGGTGTTTTAATTGGCAGTGAAGCTTTTTTATCGTACGCAGCGCGATTTAGCGAAGGCTATAAATGATTTAGTCGATGCTTATTGGTTAGATACCATAACTGAAGAAGAGCTTATTTTAGGTGTGAAAAGTATGTATTTAAATAACCAAGACAAGTTAATGAAAGATGGTGTTTTCACAAAAGTTATTCAACAACAATGCGGAAAGCGAAGATTGTTATTAATAATGAAAATCGTGGGAATAAACAAGTAAAATAGTCTTGTCAGAAGGTGAGGAATGAATGACAATGGATATAGAATATTCTTCAGTTTTAACAGGTGCTGGATTTATGCTTTATGAGGTGAAGCAAGTAGCAAAATTAAAAGAACAAGGTTATTCGGATAAAGAAATTCGTTACAAAGTATTGGAGGAGAATATTTTTCAATATGACAAATTAACAAGCGTTAAAAGAGCATTGCCCTATATTTTAAAGCGAGTAGATTTGTTAGATGATTCTTTACGACGATTACTAATCGAAGAATCTTTTGAAGTAGGTAAGGTTATTAACTTATATGCCATCATGAAGTTTGATCTTCTATTTTTCGAATTTATGCAAGATGTTATGCAAGAAAAGTTAAATAACAACAACTATTTTTTGGATAAAGTTGATGTAAATGCATTTTTTGAAGAAAAGATGGAGCAAAGTGAATTCATGAGTTCTTGGTCAGAAAGTACAGTAGCAAAATTGAAACAAGTGTTCAAAAAGATATTGCTTCAAGTAGGGCTTTTGAAAGATTTAAAATCTGGCGAATTAAGTCGTTTATTGATTGATGATCGTATTAGAGATCAATTACAGCGTATTGGCGATATTAAATATTTAAAAGCGATGGGTGAGTGAAGAAAGTATGGCTACTTTAAAAGAAAGATTAGGAAAGATTAGCGATCGAGTAAAAGAAGATAAGTTTATAGAAGGACGGGGCTTAGGGAACGAAATTAGCTTTTACATTTTTGACTATGATCCGAAAGACGAATTAGAAGTGCGAGATTATGTTGCCGGCCTGCATAAAGAATTCAAAGGTGGATTATATGACCGAAGGGTAATCGAATTCGATTTATATAAAATGCTAATTGAAATTACGAAAGATAAAAACATTTTTGACCGTATTGCAGAAATGGAAACAAGACAAGGCAAAGATGCGCTGTTTCAAGCAATGACAACTTTTGCTAAGCCAGAGATTTTTTTGGAAAAAATTAAACAGCAGATAGAAGAACATAATGTTGTATTAATTACGGGTGTAGGGAAAGTATATCCATTTGTTCGCTCTCACAACATTTTAAACAATTTGCAAGAAGTGTTAGACAAAACACCCGTAATAATGTTTTTCCCTGGTCAGTATGATGGGCAATCATTGGAGTTATTTAATAAGTTCAAAGACGATAATTATTATCGAGCTTTTCGTTTAGTTGATTAATTGGAGGGATACAAATGCAGTTAAAACAAATGTTTGTAAAAGATATTGAGCGCGATATTCGTGGCGTTATTAAAGTAGCCCAAACGAATGAAGCTGATATTTATCAAGAGTTAGACGAGTACGTTGTTACGAAAGAGCTACATACACATTTTTCGAAGTTCTATGAAAACTACTTAAAAGGTATCCATAACAACACAGACAAAATGGGAGTTTGGATTTCAGGTTTCTTCGGTTCAGGTAAATCTCACTTCCTTAAAATACTTGCGTACCTTTTAGAAAATAGTGCAGTGCAGGGAAAAAAGCCTGTTGATTTCTTTGAAGATAAAATTAAAGATGCACTTGTTTATGCCAATATGAAACGTACGGCAGATGTTGAAACAGAAGTAATTCTATTTAATATTGATTCAAAAAGCTCTTTAGATAATAAGTCAAAAGAAGACGCTATTTTGCGCGTGTTTATGAAGGTGTTTTATGAGCATCGTGGATACTATGGTGACATTCCTGGTGTTGCAGAAATGGAGAAATACTTGGACCAACAAGGTGTCTACGATGTGTTTAAAAATGAATTTGAATCGCTTGCAGGCGAGCCTTGGGAAGAGCGTCGAAATAGCTTCTATTTCGACCGTGATTATGTTATTGGTGCATTAGTAAAAGCGAATAACATGACGGTAGAATCAGCGGGTAATTGGTTTGACAACGGTGTTAATAACTATGAAATTAGCATTGAAAAGTTTGCGAAAGACGTAAAAGAATATGTAGATAGCAAAGGTTCTAATTTCCATTTAGTGTTCCTTGTCGATGAAATTGGGCAGTATATCGGAGATAACCGAAATCTTATGCTTAACTTGCAAACATTAACGGAAGATTTAGGAACTTATGCGCAAGGTAAAGTTTGGGTTATGGTTACTTCACAGGAAAGCATTGATTCTATTATTAAAGTAAAAGGCGATGATTTCTCACGTATTCAAGGCCGTTTTGATACGCGTTTATCACTATCGTCGATTTCTGTCGACGAAGTCATTAAAAAGCGTATTTTAGAAAAACATACACATATTCATGATCGTTTACGAGCAGATTTCCCAAATAAGAGCGCGATACTGAAAAATTTAATTAGCTTTAAAGAAAGTACAGCAGATTTACGTGGCTATGCTGACGATGTGGAATTTGCAGAAGTGTATCCGTTTGTACCGTACCAATTTAAATTGCTACAAAATGTCTTCGAGCAAGTTCGTAAGCATGGTTCATCTGGTAAACATTTATCAGAAGGTGAGCGTTCAATGCTTTCTGCGTTTAAGGAAGCGGGATTGCAGTATAAAGATGCTGAAGAAGGCGCTTTAATTCCGTTCTATGCGTTTTATGACACGATTAAAGAATTTTTAAATCCATCGATTACACGTGTAATTGAAGGTTCTAAATTAAACGATGCTTTAAAAGATGATGAATTTAATACAAACGTTTTAAAAGTGCTGTTCATGATTAAATATATTAAAGAATTACCAGCGAACATCGATAATATTGCAACATTAATGGTAACAAATATTGAAGAAGATAAGCTTCAATTGAAAGAAAAAATTAATCGTTCACTAAGAAAATTAATTGGACAAACATTAATTGGAAAAAACGGAGATAACTTTGACTTCCTGACGGATGATGAACAAGATATTAATCGTGAAATTAAACAAATTAATGTTGATGAAGATGTGTTAAAACGAGAATTAGCTCAGTATATTTTCAACGATTTATATGAAGAAAAGCGCTATTCATATTCAAAGCAATACTCATTTGCCTACAATCAAATAATGGATGAAAAAACGTACGGTGCTCAATCAGCAACTGTTGGTTTGCAAATTTTATCACCGCTTTCGGATCATTATCAAAAAAGTGATCAGGAACTAATGATGATGTCATCTCGCAATGATGAAATGATTATCAAACTTGGTGGTAATGAAGCGTACGTAGATGAAATTGAAGAAGCAATTCGTATAGAAGAATACCGTAAGAAAAAGAACATTACGCAGCTGCCTGAAAATATTCAAAATATCTTAAATAACAAGCAAGTGGAAGTACGTGAAAGAAGACGTCGCGTACGAGAGTTATTAGAAGATGCAATTAAAGACGGGGCTTTTTATGTTAATGGGGAAAAATTAGATGTTAAAGGTTCATCTGTAAAAGAAAAAATTAATACAGCTTTTAAACACTTAGTTGATAATGTATACACAAAATTATCCTACATTAAAGAGTTTGTAGAGCAAGAACGTGAGCTTATTTCAATCTTAGCTACGGATGATCAACAGGTATCATTTGAAGAGCAGATGAATGCGAGTCCGAATGCACTTGCCAAAAGTGAAGTGATGGAATTTATTAACTTCCAAGAGGATCTGCAAAAGCAAATACGTGTAAAGCTTGTATATGATCGTTTTATGGATAAGCCTTATGGATGGAAACAACTTGATATTGCGAGCTTACTTGCACAACTATTAAAAGAACAGCGTATTCGCATTCGCTATAACTCAGAATATTTAGAGCCAGGACAAGACACGAATAAATTAGTAACGATGTTTGGTAAAACGGGTGAAGCAGATAAAGGGATACTTACGAAGCGTGTAAAGGTTGATGAAGCATTACTACGAAGAGCGAAAAGCATTTGTCGCGAAATCTTTCCACCAATGGATTTAGCGGACGATGAAGATAGCTTAATTCAAAACATACGTAATTTAATTCGCCAGCAAGTAGAAGAAATTAGGCAATACAAAGCAAACTATGCCACGGATAAAAAATATCCAGGACTTAGCTTATTAGATAAAGGCTTAGAGTATTTTGGACAGTTTACGCAACAATTGGATAATGTTTCGTTCCTAACTAAATTAAAAAATATGGAAGAGGATTTAGCTGACTGGAAAGACGATGTTAGCCTTGTAAAAAGCTTCTTTAGCACAAATCAAAAAGACTTGTTTGAACAAGGCGTAAATGGTCTTGCAAAATATGAGGAAAACAAAGCATATTTAGTAAGCATTGAAGTGGAAGAAGCAATGAATGAGCTTCGTGACATTTTGCAAAATCCGATTCCTTACAAAAAAATTAAAGACATTTCGAATTATCTGCATGTCTTAAATACTGAAATGACAGCTGTTTTAGCAGATAAAATGGCCAATGCTAAAGAGAAGCTGAAAGCCGATTATGATGAGTGTGCATTGCATGCAAAACAGTATGGTGTTTCAACTGTAACTACACAACGTATTGAATCATATTATGAAGGCTTAAATGCAAGCCTTGTCCAATTCGTAGACATTTTCAAAGTAGATGCAACAATTTCTCAAAGTCATAGCTTTAAAGAAAAAATATTACTAGATATTCATAGACAAATTGCGGAATGGAAACGTAAGCAAGCAAAAGAACAAGTGATTGTTGGTGAAACATCCGTAGAGCCACCAGTTGTAGATGAAGTTGAAAAACAAGTGGTAGATGTAAAACGATTGATGAATATAAAGACACTTTCTACAGAAGAGGAAGTAGATCAATACATTAATACGTTATCGAATAAATTAAAACAAATTATTAAAGCTAATAAGCAAATTGAGTTTATGGATTAGGAGTGAGTCGAGTGAATAAAAGTGCACTAAAAAAGTTCGCTACAGAAGCACGTAAAGAGCTGTTAGAACGTGTAGAGCTACAAGCAAGAAAAATCGGAATTACTGCTGACTCCATTCAAAAAGCAACAGTAGAAACTTCGGATGCCGTCTTTATTGACGGCAGACAACTTTCAGATATTGAAAGACGACAACGCAATAAGTTAATCAAGCGTATTGAGGAAATTGGCTTTAATCGTGTAATGGAAGAGACAGCATATACATGGTTTAACCGTTTTATCGCACTTCGCTTTATGGAGGTAAATGATTACTTGCCTACTAAAGTACGTGTATTATCATCATACAATGCAGATAGTGCAGAGCCAGATATGATGAAAGAAGCATTGTCGCTTGATTTAGATTTGGATAAAGAATATATTTATGAGCTAAAAATGGCAAATAAGACAGACGAGTTATTTAAGTATTTAATTAAGGTTCATTGTAATGATTTAAGTACAATTCTACCTTTTATGTTTGACACAAACGATGACTATAAACAAATTTTATTTCCCGATGGATTGCTTGGGACAGACTCTTTTGTAAGACAATTAACTAATAGAGAGATCATTTCTGAAAGTGATTGGGAAAATGTTGAGATTATTGGTTGGTTGTATCAATACTATATTTCTGAGGAAAAAGATGAAGTTTTTGCTAATCTAAAAAAGAATATCAAAATTTCAAAAGATAAAATTCCTGCGGCCACACAATTATTTACACCAAAATGGATTGTGCGTTATATGGTTGAGAATTCTTTAGGGAAAATTTGGATAGGTAGTTATCCGAATAGTGAATCAAAGAAAAAATGGAAATATTATTTAGACGAAGCTGAACAAGATGAAGACGTAATAAAAACACTTGATAAAATTCGCTATAAAAATGTAAGTCCAGAGGAAATTACGTTCCTCGATCCATGTTGTGGGAGCGGTCATATTCTTGTCTATGCGTTTGATATATTCTATGAGATGTATCTCGATAAAGGATATGTAGAAAGTGAAATACCGCAATTAATTCTAAGTAAAAATTTATTTGGTTTAGATATTGATGATCGTGCAGTTCAGTTAGCGTCATTTGCGGTTATGATGAAAGCGAGATCAAAGTCAAGAAAAGTATTTAAAAACATGGTTAAACCTAACATTTATGCGATTCAAGAGAGTAATTGGATAACGGATGAGTTAATAGAAAAAGTAGCAGAAAATAATAAGGAAATTCAAGCTTCTTTAAAAGAAATTCACAGAGTATTTTATGATGCAAAGGATTATGGCTCAATTTTAAAAATAGAACCAATAGAAGTTGATATTTTAGAGAAATTTATTACAGACTATAAAAATGAAGAAGTTACTCTTTTTGAATTACTTGAAAAAGAAATTTTAATTGAAAAATTACCAAATTTAATTCAACAGTCAAAATTGTTAAGTGAGAAGTATGATGTCGTATGTACAAATCCTCCATATATGGGTAATGGAGGTATGGATAGTAAACTTTTAGAACACGTAAAAAAATATTATCCTGATTCAAAAAATGATTTAGGTACAGTATTTATGGAGGTATCTAATAGATTAACTAAAAGAAATGGTTATTATTCAATTATTAATATACCATCTTGGATGTTTTTAAGTAGTTTTGAAGAATTGCGAAAAAAAATAATTTATAATTCAACTTTTTCAACGTTATTACATTTGGGTAGAGGGATTTTTGGAGCTGATTTTGGAACAACAGCTTTCGTAATTCAAAACTCAGAGGTTCAAAATTATAGAGGATCTTATAAAAGGCTTTTTGAAAGTCCATCAGCAGTCGATTCGTTAGAATTAAAAGAGAAGAAGTTTTTTGATGAAGGAATCTATATAAATCAGCAACAAAATTATCTGCTTGTAAATGGTAATCCTATTATTTATTGGGCAAAGAATATTGATTTGAAAAATTTCGAAGAAAATAAAAAGTTAAATGAATTAGCAGTTCCTAAAGTAGGCCTTCAAACAGGTAGTAACGATACTTTTTTAAGATTTTGGCATGAAACTGATTTTAATAAAATTGGTTTTGGAATACGTGACTTAAATGAATCCTTAGAATCTAATTATAAGTGGTTCCCATATAATAAGGGGGGAGCTTTCAGGAAATGGTACGGAAATGGTGAATATGTAGTTAATTGGGAAAGTGACGGTTTCGAAATTAGACAGCATAAAAGTTCAGTTATAAGAAGTCCCCGTTATTATTTAAAGGAAGGTCTGACATGGTCTAAGGTTACAATAGGTGGTTTCTCAATTAGATATATCCCAAAAGGTTATTTATTTGATGTTGCGGGTTGTTCTATCTTTTTTGAAAGTAATTTAGAAGAAAATATCCCCTACTTTTCGGCTTTATTAAATAGTAAAGTAGCCCAAAGAATATTATCTTTTTTAAGTCCTACTGTAAATTATGAAGTTGGGCATATAGGTAGTATTCCAATAAAAATAAAATATGATTCCACAATTATTGAATTAAGTAATAATTGTATTGCATTATCTAAAGAGGAATGGGATTCATACGAATCTTCATGGGATTTTAAGAAACATCCAATTTTATTGTATAAAGAAGAATCTAAATATTTGAATTTAGCTTTTGATAATTGGGAAAGATATACGTTTCATAGGTTTAATCAACTTAAACAGTTTGAGGAAAATATAAATAGGTATTTTATTGAATTATATGAATTAGACGATGAAATTTCTCCTGAAATTGAAGATGAAAAAATAACTTTAAATAAAGCAGACAAGCACTTAGATATAATATCTTTCATTTCATATGCTATGGGCTGTTCGTTCGGACGATATTCATTAGATGAAGAAGGTCTTATTTATGCTGGGGGTGAGTTTGATGCTTCACGCTATAAAACATTCCCTGTGGACGAAGATAATATTTTACCAATCTTACCTGGTGCATATTTCGAAGACGACATTGTAACAAAATTTTTAGATTTTGTTCGTATCACATTTAGTGAAGAAACACTTGAAGAAAACCTTGATTTTATTGCGGATGCAATCGGTCGTAAGAAAAATGAAACGGCAAGAGAAGCGATTCGTCGTTACTTCTTAAATGATTTCTACAAAGATCATGTACAAACGTATAAGAAGCGACCGATTTATTGGTTATTTACATCTGGTAAAGAGAAGGCGTTTAACTGTCTGATTTACATGCATCGTTATGATAAAACGACATTATCACGCATTAGAACAGATTATTTACATCCACTGCAAACTCGTATGGATGCGGAGAAAAAGGATTTACTTTCTATTATTGAAGGCGACTATACAACAAAAGAAATTAATGATGCAAAAAAAGAACTGAAATCGTTAGACAAAAAGATTGATGAATTGAAAACATATGATGAAAAACTACATCATATGGCAGATATGCAAATTGGCATTGATTTGGATGACAGGGTTAAGCACAACTATGATTTATTTAAAGGATTAGTTGCGAAAATATAATCGAAAGTGGAGGGGCAAAATTTTTGATATTTTGCCTCTCGTTTTCATTAGTGGGTTATAATTGATATGAAATTAACAGAAAAGAAGGTGCAGATAAATGAATATTGAACAAATAGCATCTGCATTACAAGACATTTTTAATGAGCCGTTAAAAGGCGGTGAACAGCGTAAAATTGTCTTTTGGGTAGATAAGGATCGAGAGTTTATTGAGGAAATCGATCAATTCATTATGGATGGAGTTAAAGTCCAAACATTATTGGGGAACAATCAGTTTTACATGAAGTATTTATTAGAGGAAGAGGATACAGAGTCCAATTATTTAATTTATACAAACATTGAATTAGGTTTAGAAAATAACTGGTTAGCGGATACGGTGTTGTATTCAAAAACGTTTTATGCGGACCGTATCTCACTTATTTTAAATGATCTTCAGATTGATCCAGCATTACGAGGTATCGTAAAGAAATATGAGCGCTTCTTCCAAAATAAAGAGCGTTACCGAAAATTCCAAGCGATTGGTACCGAAGTATATAGCGAAGAGTCTATCGAACTTGCGATTATGAGTGTTTTATGCAACGTGAAGGTGCCAGACTTTGAAGAAATTTTAAAAACGGTATTAACAGATACACTGGAAGATGAAAATAATAAATACTTACAGCAAATGGACAAGTTCTTTGATTCTTCTATATTTTGGAAATGTGTTGCCGATATGTACGGCTATGAACGAGAAAGTAAAACAATAAAGACATTGCTTATCCATTTAGCGGTTACGGCATTTAGTCATAGTGTACCTGAGCAATATTTAACGAATGTGAAGGACTTTGTTGCGGTTCGTAGTAAAACGAATGCGCTTGTCTTTATGGACCACTGGATGCACCATAAAACAGATTTTGAGTTATATGATAAATATGTTGAAAGCGTAGAGCAAGAAATCCAACTTTCGAAACTTTTACAACCAATTTCTATCGATGAATTTAGGCAGGCGGATACATTCCCTTATGTCGATAAAGCAATCATTATCTATATTGCGAACAGTCTTTTAGAAGGACGCGAGGATTTTGAAGAGTATATTAAGCTCATTAAGCTAAGAAGAGCGAAGCATTTTTACGAGCGTTATTCCTCGATTTACGAAGCGTTATTTTATAGCGTGAAAATGCAGGCGTTTTATACTGAGTATCGCCAGGGCATTCCTTCAGGTCAAGCATCAGAAATCTATAAAGCTTACGAAAGTAAGTATTATGTGATGGATACATATTACCGAAAGTTTTATGTGGCGTATGATGCAGAGAGCAATAATGAGATTTTGAAAAAGTTAAAAGACCTGGTGGAACACTTATATACCCATTGGTTTATGGGCGAGCTAAGTGTTAACTGGTCACAAGCTGTAAAGGCTGAGATGACAGAAGAGTGGTCATTGCCAGGTGTCATGAATCAGCAATCGTTCTATTCTTCTACAGTGGCACCGCATATGCGCAATGGTGACCGTGTATTTGTGATTATTTCGGACGCTTTCCGCTATGAGGTTGGTGTTGAACTATCTGAACGCTTAAATTCAGAAACAATTGGCTCTTGTAATATTCAAACGATGTTGAGTGTTATCCCTTCGATTACAAAGCTCGGTATGGCATCGTTACTTCCGCATAAGACATTGGATTTTGATGTATCGACACAAGTTTTAGTAAATGGAAAAGATTCATCGGGCTTAGAAAGTCGCAAGACAATCTTAAAGTCAGCAGTTGAAGACAGCATGGCCGTTCGCTTCCAAGACATTATGGATATGAATAAGGCTGGTAGACGTGAAGCCTTCAAAGGTAAAAAGCTGATTTATATTTATCACGATACAATCGATGCAATGGGCGATAAGGCGTCTACGGAGATTTATACATTTGATGCAGTTGAAAAAGCGATGAACCAGCTATATGATTTAGTTAAAATTATTCGGGACGACCTAAGTGGCACAAATGTTTATATTACAGCGGATCATGGTTTCTTATATCAACGCGAACCGTTAGAAGAAAGCGATAAGCTGGAAAAAGTTAAAATAGATACACTTGAGGTAAAGCGTCGTTACATTTTATCGAAAGAAAACGAAGCAATCGATGGACAAATTAATATTGATTTATCATCGATTGTGCAAAATGAGCATCAGTTTCATGTATATGTGCCAATGGGAACTATTCGTAATCGTATGCAAGGTGCGGGCGTGAATTTTGTGCATGGCGGGGCAAGTTTGCAAGAAATCACTGTACCGCTTCTTTCATTTAAAAATAAGCGTGCAGGACAAAAGGGAGCACAGCAATTTGCAAAGGTTGATATTAAGTTAACAAGCACGATGCGTAAAATAACAAATCGTATCTTCAATTTAAACTTCTTCCAAACAGAAAAGATTGGCGATAAATTAAAGGCTCGAAAAGTGTTCATATATATGGCTGATGAAGATAACAACATTTTATCAAATGAAGAAACGGTCATTGGAGATCGTTCATTCGATAATCCAGCTGAACGCACATTTAAGTTGAGATTTGCGTTGAAAAATATTCCGTATGACCGTAGTAAGACATATTATTTAGTTATTAAAGATGCGGAAATTGAGATGGAAATTGAGCGTATTCCATTTACGATTAATTTAGGTATCGTGAGTGATTTTGACTTTTAATAGTGGGGTGTGAACATGGAAGAGGTTTCGACACTTAATTTAGACAAAAAATTAAATGAGCATTTTGCCGGTCGTGTTGTCCGCAAAGATTTAACAAAGCTTATTAAAGAAGGGGCAAATGTTCCAATATACGTCTTGGAATATTTGCTCGGAATGTATGCTGCCACGGATGATGAAGCAAGTATCGGTGAAGGTGTAGAACGAGTTAAAAAGATCCTTGCAGAAAATTTTGTGCGTCCCGATGAAGCGGAGAAAATTAAATCTCGAATTCGTGAACTTGGTCAATACTCTATCATCGATAAAATTACAGTTGCGCTTAATCCTAAAATCGATACGTATGAGGCGGAGTTTTCTAATCTAGGTTTAAAAGGTGTACCAGTGTCCTCGAGCTATGTAAAGGAATTCGATAAGCTACTTGTTGGCGGTATTTGGTGCATGGTGAAAATAGATTACTTCTTTGATGAGGAAGTACGTAATACGAATCCATTTAGCGTGAGCAATTTAAAGCCAATTCAAATGCCGAATATGGACATTAACGAGGTATTTGAAGGGCGTAAGCAATTTACAAAGGACGAATGGATAGATGTTTTAATTCGATCAACAGGTATGGAACCAACACAGCTAGAAGAACGTGTGAAATGGCATTTGCTGCTACGTTTAGTGCCTCTTGTAGAGAATAACTATAATATGTGTGAACTTGGCCCGCGTGGTACTGGTAAGTCACACGTTTATAAAGAAATTTCACCGAACTCGATTTTAGTGTCAGGTGGCCAATCAACAGTGGCAAACCTTTTCTACAATATGTCTACTCGTAAAGTAGGACTTGTTGGTATGTGGGATTGTGTAGCGTTCGATGAAGTTGCTGGGATTCGTTTTAAAGATAAAGATGGCATTCAAATTATGAAGGACTATATGGCATCGGGTTCATTTGCACGTGGTAAAGAGGAGAAGAATGCTTCGGCATCAATGGTATTTGTAGGAAATATTAATCAAAGTGTCGATGTCTTATTGAAAACGTCGCATTTATTTGCACCGTTCCCTGAAGAGATGGCCAATGATACAGCATTCTTTGACCGTATGCATTATTACATGCCAGGCTGGGAAATTCCAAAAATGCGACCAGAGTTCTTTACGGATCGATATGGTTTTATCGTAGATTACGTTGCAGAATTTTTCCGTGAGATGCGTAAACGTTCGTTTGCAGATTCAATTGATCACTACTTTAAACTAGGTAACAATTTAAATCAACGTGATACGATTGCAGTACGTAAAACAGTTTCAGGCTTAGTGAAGCTATTATATCCACATGGTGAATTTACACGTGAAGATATCGAAGAAATATTAAAGTACGCTTTAGAAGGTCGTCGTCGTGTAAAAGAGCAGCTAAAGAAAATCGGCGGCATGGAATTTTACGATGTGATGTTTTCTTATTTGGATAAAGAAACAATGTTAGAAGAGCATGTTTCTGTACCAGAGCAGGGTGGCGGTAAGCTGATTCCTGAAGGGATGTTAAGAGCAGGACACGTTTATTTAGTTGGCCAGTCACATACAGGTATGATTGGCGTGTACAAGCTTGAAAACCAAGTCGTAAGTGGTACAGGAAAGTTTGATAAATCAGGGGTAGGTTCTTCACGTGATACAAAAGAAAGTTTAGACACAGCTTTCCGTTTCTTTACAGCGAATAGTAAAAGCGTAAGTAATTCGATTAGCACGAAAACGAAGGATTATTTAATGCATATAACGGACTTACAGGGAATTGGATTAACGTCAGAGTTAGCTATTGCAGAATTGATTGGTCTTTGCTCAGGTGCTTTAGAAAAACCTGTGCAGGAAGGTATGGTCATTATCGGTAACATGACGGTTGGTGGAACAATTGCGAAAGTAGAAGAATTCGCGAATGTTCTACAAGTTTGTGTAGATGCTGGTGCGAAGAAAGTATTAATACCAGCCGCTTCTGTTATGGATTTACAAACTGTTCCACCAGATTTATTGGTGAAGGTGCAGCCGGTGTTTTATTCGGATCCGATTGATGCTGTTTTTAAAGCTTTAGGAGTACAATAATATATTAACTTAAGGAATAGGGGGAAAGCCATTATTCCTTTTGTTTTGTGGGATAATAGTTATTGCAATTCCGATGATGAATATCATAGTCCAGAAGGGGCTGACACCAAATCGAGAAAAGATGGGGAAGGGTATTACGTTGTCGGAGGAAGAAGTGCAAGTTTTGAAGCAGCTATTAGAAAAATAGTAAAGTCGATTACGGACTATATCTATACAAAGAGATGTACATGTTTAGTGATAATAGTTTTTTATATTTTTGATTATTATTCTTGGTGTGAGGTGTACTATGAGTATTTGGTTATTTAGAGCAGGTTCAGCAGGGGAATTCGAAGAAAAGTTTTTGAAGGATGAGTGCGTATATTTAACGTGGAATGACTTGAACGTTGATTTAAGAGATTTCTCGTCACCAAGTGAGCTTAGAGAATTTTTAATTAAACATTACGATTTGGCAAAGCCAAAGACGGCTGTTAACTGGGCATCTCAAATATATCCGATTGTTTCGAGAATGCAAATTGGTGATTGGATTGTACTGCCGAGTAAACGTAGCCGTACTATTCACTTTGGAGAAATTACAGGAGAATATACTTATGATGTGTCATTGGGTAGCCCTTACTTCCATTATCGAAAAGTAAAATGGTTTGCTACGGATATTCCACGCGATAATTTTGATCAAGATCTGTTATATTCATTTGGTGCATTTATGACTGTTTGTCAAATTCATAAAAACAATGCAGAAGAACGTATTAAAGCGATGGCTAATAATGGTTGGAAACATGTAATTCAGCATACAAATGTATTGCCACTTGATAACGAGCAAGAGGGTAGTATCATTGATAATATTGAAGAGCATATGTTTGATCAAATTTCGGACTATATTACAAGGAAATTTAAAGGGCATCGTTTGGAACAATTGATAGAAGAAATTTTAAAAGCAAAAGGCTATACGACATATCGTAGTCCAGAAGGGGCTGACGGTGGCATTGATATTTTAGCTGCTTCTGGTGAGCTAGGATTTGGTGGCACAAAAATTTGTGTTCAAGTGAAATCTCATGATGCTCCTGTCGATCGTCCAGCAATGGATCAATTGATTGGGACTATGAGCAATGTTGGTGCGGAATATGGCTTATTGGTATCGTGGCGTGGCTTTAAAACGACAGTGACGAAAGAAATACCGAAGCAATTTTTTAAGTTACGCTTATGGGATGCGAATGATGTTATTAGAGAAATCTTCACTCATTATGAGCAACTGTCATTAGAGATTAAATCGGAAATCCCGTTAAAGCAAATTTGGGTACTTAATTTTGAAGAGTAGAAAAATGATAGTTTAATATTTTTACTAGAGCAGCAATACTGTCGTCTTGATACATTAATCAAGATAACAGTGTTGCTGCTTTTGTTTTACAAATTACCCTTTGATGTTTTTCCGAAATATGTTAACCGTAAAATAATTTATAAAGAGTTTGATTCTAAAATTGAAATTGCCTTTGGATTTAAGAGAATCAATTGCATTCGTCCAGATACGCCACCCGAAGTTAAATAAATATAACCAAGCTCACATAGATAAGCAAGTGCCTTATTTAATTGATTAACAGAAGAAAACATGGCATTTGTTTTTTTATAGATTACTTGTTTAGACAATGTGATGTTATCTGTCAGTTGTGCCACTTTAATTATTTTATCTAACAATAACTGGGCTCGGATGCTAAGTTTGCCATTGGAATCCATTGAGCAGCATAATTTAAAATCAATTGGATCTATCCAATCAGTTTCAGAAATACATAATTTGTTATTACAATTAATATAAAAAAATGATGGGTGTGGAACATTAGTTAGTGCAGATGCTAAGAAATTGTTTTGTTTTTTCATACATAAAGATCTCCTGATTTTTAAATATTATATTCCGAAAAACTCCATATTTTAATAAGGATTTGAAATGAAATTAAAATTTCAGAGTGAATATTAGAAACTAATAAATAACTGGATTTTTCATCAACCACAGCACAAAATTTCACGAAAACCTGACTTGTCGGCTTTTTCATGGGATTTTCTTTAGAAGTTCTACATTCAGCTCATGAAATTTGAGGTGTGTCCATGACAGAAAGCTATGTAGAAGAATTGATCTATCTAGCAACCTCTTGGTCGAAGACTTGTAGCATTTTTCGGTCCACTCCCCGATCTAATGAGCTGTTCATTTCGAATACTTTTTTTACAATTTTTGGTGGGAGATTTTAATTCACGCGATTATCACGTCCTTTAAGAAACGAGGCACCTTGAGGAATTTTATTAAAGAAGCGGAAGATGATTTTGACTTTGATAAATGAAATTTTAAGGGATTCAAATCTAAACGATTCGTACATGTCTGATCAAAGTAGAGAGCATATTGATATATATTTAGATGGTTACGACAAGACTGTATTCTACTAGAGAAAAATAGAATGCCTTTAATTCTTAGGTATTTGAAGTCACTAAAAGACTCTGATTAAGAGCATAAATATTACAAAATAGTCCCCAAAAATGTGATGTGAATTAGATATGTTTTTTTGATCATTTTAGGGGTTTCCCAGAGATATTTGTCTGCTCGGAAGCCTTGTAATTGCACGTATGAAACATAGACGTATCATGGCCTTATAAAGGTTTGGGGTTATGAAGTCGTTCATACACTTAAAAGGGTATACTTAGCTATACCCTTTTAAGTGTATGAAACGATGGTTAAATAGATTAAAAAAATTAGAAATATATTATATGGAGGCAAAGAGTATCAGAAGTTTGGATGGGCATTAAATAATCCAGAAGAAGGAACAACGGTAGATGATTATATAAATTTGAGTTATTCAATTTATGATGAGAATGGATAATTAATCTTTGCCACTATTAAAAATCGCTATAGCCTTCTATCATTTAAAATGTAAGGCAAATATTAGTAATGCCATTTACATCATAACAGATAGCTAGATCCCTAATTATTAGAGAAACCGCTTCATTTGAAATCCTAAATGATGTCGAATAGATACTATTGAAAGTACTTATTTGCCAATATGATAACTAATAATAGTTACTATAAATAATGCTATAGTAACCATTATTGGTGACTATTCAGAATCCCTTCTGTAAAGGGAAGATGACCAGTTTAGTCAAGTAGCAATATGTTTAATATTATCAATTGAAACTATTGGTTACTATAAAAAAAGCCAGTAATGGTAACCACTATTGGTAACTATTCAGAATCTCTCCTAATGGCAAACATTTGGTTTTAGTTATAGTAAATAAAGATTTCTTGATAGAGAAACAGAATTATTGAAAGATTTTATAAAAGCATATTCTTAGTATCTATAAAAAGTAAAAATCGCCACTTAGATTCTAAGTAGCGATTTTTTTATTTTACATAAGGTTGTAGTAAAACATACAGCCCCTTTTTTTGATCATCTGATAACTGTTGGATGATATCAATTAATTTGTCGTCGATTGTTTTAACTTCTACAGGAGAGACATCTAATTTTAAGTCCATTTGCTTTTCGACCATAGCAAAAAATTCAGTTAGTGTAAGTTCAAATACTTCACATACATTTGATAGTTGTGCAAAGTTTATATCAGTGACACCGCTTTCTAGTCTCGAGATTGAGGCCTGAGATAGTGCGACCTTATCGCCTAATTCTTGCATACTCATATTGTTTTGTTTTCGTAAACTTCTTATTGTACGTCCGATTGAGACAGCATTCATCGTCCTATCAACTCCAGTTAGTTAGTCAATTTAAGCGTACAATTATTCCGTTTTACAATCAATATTTAATGTTTTATACTATTATTGAGAATTCTAAAAAACTGCATAAAAGGAGATGGCAATTATCGATAATTTTAATGCAGCAATGCAACAATTTTTGAATCAACGCGTTGATGGAGTATTGTATGAAATCAGTTCAAACGTAAAAAAAGAAGGTTTATCGCAGAGTATCGATAAATTGCTAAATCAATCTAATTTATCCTTGAATAAAGAGGCAAAGGATGAATTTACAGAAAAAATTCATGATTTAGTGTTTGAGTATCAGCATAATATTCTGCAGCAAATTTATCTAGTTGGCTTTCTGGATGGATTAAAACTTGATTCTAAAATGAAAGAGGTCCAATAAATGCATAAATGGTATAACGGTCAAATTACAATTCAGTTAAGTACAATTGTTGAGGCGCAAGAAGAAAGCACAAAAGAATGCAACTCTGCACACGATGCTATCGATCTCGATTTTTTAACTGATTTAAAAGAGTTAGTGAAGGCTAAGGGCTACACTTCAAATTTCGTTGGCTTTGATTTGCAACTTGCTGGCGATGCTACTATGACTGACATTGAAGAGTTAGATAAAACTGTTCGTCAAGCTAAAGCGAAGGAAGATGTAATCCGAGGAAAAGCCACTGTTACTAAAATTTATTTTTAATACGTGGACGTTAAACAGTCACTTTCTGTTGATTGTTTAACGTTTTTTATTTAAAAATTTATTCATTCATATTACAGATTAAAATAATCTTAGAAGGATAAGATACTAAAAAAATTCAGGAATTAGGAGAATTAGAGGGTGATGGCAATTCTAGTATTGAAGAATAAAAGCAACAATTTGAAAAAGATTTATTATACATATATCTGAAAAGAGAAGATTTAAAAGAAGACGAGCTTTTTTCACCATTTTTAAATCAAGTTTTTATTTTAAGAAAAATAATGCCTTTTGAATTTATAAAAAGTAGTATGTTACATTCATAATTTACTAGCAGGATACGTCATTTGGACCGGTGAAATTATACGAAAACAGCCTAGGTAACCTTTACGTTTACGGTGTGCTGAAGTAGAAGCATAAGGCTGCTCAAGATATGTGTCAAACAACAATTCGAGCGTTTGTTTGATACCAAAGTAGTTTGTAGTTTTCATGTTAGTCTCCTAAATTAAATATAAAAATTCCTTTGGCCAAAAGTGAAAACATTCTACTTGATGAAAATTCATATTGTTTTGAAAAAAATTAAAAATGAATGAAATTTCGTTGTAGAGGGATATTACTCATAAATCATAAAGGATGTGGATTTATGAGAATTGATTTAACAGGTCAAAGATTTGGTGCATTAGTGGTTATTAGAGCAGTAGGTAAAGATAAAGACGGCTCAATAATATGGGAATGCATATGCGACTGTGATTTATCGAAACCATGTGAAGTCAATGGTGTAAAGTTGAGGAATAGGAACAAAGTAAATTGTGGTTGCATTCACGGAAACAGTGCAGATTTGATAGGAGAACGATTTGGGAAATTATTAGTGATAGGATTTAAACGAGATACTGTTAAAGGCATTTTATTATGGATATGCCATTGTGATTGTGGTGAAAAAACTATAGTAAAGACTAGAGATCTAACTAGTGGAAGTAAAAGTTCGTGTGGGTGCCTAAAATCTCCAAATCTAAATGGACAAAGATTTGGGCGTTTAATTGTTCTTGAAAAATTGAGTAAAAAGAAAAATGGTTATTATTTGTGGAAATGTATATGCGACTGTGGGAATTCAGTGGAAGTAAATACGCAAGATTTAAATGGTGATAGGAAAAAAAGTTGTGGTTGTTTGGAAGGGGAATATGAAGACTTAACAGGTACTAAATGGAATAGGTTAACGGTAATAAAGCTTGCTGAACATAGAGGTTCAAAAGATGAGTTGTTGTGGGAATGTAAATGTGAATGTGGGGAAATTAGTTTTGTTCCTAGGGATAAACTTTTAAGTGGTCACACCAAATCTTGCGGTTGTTTAAAAAAAGAGCATAGAGCAGAAAAACATTCAAACTGGAAAGAAGGTGTAACACCGATTTCAAAAAAATTTCGTAGAGCCATTAAACCTTGGATACAGGCTAGTTTAGAGAATTATGATTTTAAATGTTTTATTTCGGGTAAAGGTGGAAAGTTAGTAGTTCATCATTCCAATGAAAAACACCCTTTTTATAAAATTTTAGAAGAAACCTTTGAAGTATTAGGATTTGAAATTAAACCGAACATCGGAGACTTCACATTACAGCAAATAGAACTACTAGAAAAGAAATGCATAGAGTTACATTTTAAATATGGATTAGGAGTTCCGCTCGATAAAGAGTTGCATGAAGAATTTCATGAAACATACGGTTTTGTCAGTTGGACTGAGGAAGATTTTAAGATATTCGTGGAATCGAAAAGAAAAGTTTTATTATAAAGATGGGGTAAGGCCCAGGCCCCCCCATCTTTTATCGAGTTTACAAATTAACATCTGTAATATTTTGAAAGAAAGGATACTTCTAAACACATATCGATATTTAATTCAAGTTCTACCTATTTAAACTACTAATGAGATTTCGGAATTTTTACAAATCCTTGAAAATGTAGGAATTCCAACTATAATTAAAGTTAGTATTGCTAGTTCTATATAAACGAATACATAGGAGGATATTTATATTATTTGTAGAGGCAACCTGTAAATGTAATGAATTATCTTTTACAGACACAAAAAGATTATTATGCACCTGCATTTTCAAAATATTCCAAGATGGCCAGGAAACCGAATGAACACACCCAAAAAGCCTGGTTACAAGGGATTCTATGAGTGATGAATTAATGAAATTAATTTAGCGCCTCAACTTTCGGTTTCCTAACCAGTCAAAATTGCTTCTCATCCCATTTATTCAGATATATAACCAGTTGTTACATTTTCTAATGAAACAAAGGGAGAGTGGCGATAACTGATATGAATCTCGTTATTCTTCTCAAAATTAATTAGCACTTCTTCAAAATACATTAGGAAGAATACTCTTAGCTCAGTATTTTTTATGGGCTAAAGTATGATAAATGGTCTGAAATAAAAACGTTATGGGCTATGACACCTAAAAAAGAAATAGTGTGGGGGTGGCCAATTGCATATACAAAAAGTAAGAATTATATCCAAGAATATATGTTATGGTTCAGATTTTCCAGAAGATGAAGTAGAACAGCGTTTGACTAATCTACTAGTAGTAAGGATGATTTGCAGGGCAGTCTTCTACTGTGAAATATTTGCATTTCGAAAACTTAGAAAGGAGCAACTATAATGACTAGATTTAATAATGAAGTTTACGAGGCTCTAGTTAATGATTTAAAGACAGCCTCTGGACCATTCTTAATATCTTCAATAATTAGTTGAATACCTTCTCGTTTACTAACGTTATTATGAAATGCACTAGTAGCCTTATCAGCTCGCCATGCAATGATTTCGAGATTTTCCCTTTCAGCTAATAATTGAATTTGGCTTTTTTGGATTTCTAATGAGTGATTATCGTTCTGTTTTTGATCGGAATATCGTAAATACCCGGCAACGTTTAGTTTTGTCATGAGACCTTATCCTCTTCTCCATATGATGAAAGGAATAATTCCACATGTACATAAACTTTAACTTTATCAATAAGCAATTCAGACAGTCGCTGAAGGTCTTGCTGTGTGAAATCTAATGTAAGCTGTGATAAAAGCGAATGAATTTCTATAAATTCATTCCCCAGTTTCTGTAGACTTTGTAAATCCTGTTCTAAGTCATTGTACTTATCTTTTAGTAATTGTATTTTATCTAATAGCTCTGCTATAGCAGGTTTTCTTTTTATATCAATAGTGCATAGCGTTAGAGAATTATCGAGGAATTCAGATTTAGTTTTCTCTAATTCTTTTTGTAGTTTTTTATTTTCAGCTATGATGCGTTTAGAAATAATGTTTCTTAAATGTTTGGTGGAAATTGAATGGATGTGTTCCAATAATGTTTCTTTAACTAAACTATTTAACTCTTCAACAGTGATTGAAAGTTTGTCGTTGGCTTTTGCATAAACAATAGTTAAAGATTAGACAGGGAAAATAGGCTTGATTCCACTTAAATGGGATCTAAGCCTATATCATAAACCCACCAGCACCCTTGTGTTGCCTTATACATTCGACGCATTGTGAATGCTGTGCATGGCTCACTTTGAACGATGATGATTAAATAAAATCCGCGAATCTATAATAGACGCGCGGAGCACAATCTTCTTTAATCTCTATTTTTGCGATGAATCTATTGAGAATCTCTGTTGGGAGATTCTCGAAGTTCATCGCTTTTTTAAATTCTTCATGTAATTTAATTAGTGTTTCAACATTAATTTCGTTTGTTATAACACCATCATGTTTAGCTAGTTTGTCTTCAAGCTCCTGTTTTTCAGCTTCCTAACCTAGTGCGAATAGGCGATATTCGTCGATTGTAATTAAGTCATCAGCAAGCTTTGACAGCATGTTAGTAATACGCTTTTGTATATCTTCAAGCTTACGCTGTTGCATTTTGATTTGTCTTTGGATTTTAGAGGTCTTGTTAGCTAATTTGTTCTCTAATTTATCGTGGAATGCATGCAGATGTATTGATTCTTTTAGCGAGACTAGATAAATCTTTTTGTATGACAGCGACAAGGAATTTAGGCGGGATATTGATAATAATATTTTTATTCGAAAACTAGTAATGCTAGAAATGTTGTAATACAAACGTAATCAGGTGATTTATAAAAGCTAAAATACCTCCTTCTGTAAAAGGACTGTTTAGATTTTCAAGAAATACATAAATAATGGAAAGTGCGTGGTAAAATATAATTAAATTGTATTTAAGTTGGAGGTCAATATGAGTAATCCATTTTTAGAATACTGGCGAAGTTTAGATTTTTCTAATTGGAATGAAATGGATGTGAGAGAGGAATTTATAGCACCATTCTTGAAATACTTGGGATATGGGAAAGGTACTATTCATGATGTCTTAAGAGAAAAGAATCTTAAACTAAAGCATGCTTTTAGCCGAGTTGGGAGAACTAAGATTCAGATTGATTATATACCTACAATACGTTTAAAAAGCTTTTGGATAATTGAAGCTAAACCTGGCAACAAACCAAGGATGGATATGGGAGACTTTTTACAAGCACACTTATATGCGATTCATCCAGAGATACAAGCACGTTTCATTGTATTAATAAATGGATGGGAAATTCGAGTTTATGATGTACTCACTGTTACAGATTGGGAGGATGTACTTTATATTTGTAATCAAAATTGTAGTGAACAAGAGTTTGAAGAAATGACAAAGAGTCTTGAAAGCAAAAACATGCTAAGGTTCTTAAGGGAACAAATAATGGCACAAGTAGAGAATAGCTTTTCTGTAGAGTTAGACGAAGCGGAAATTGATAGATTTTTTAGTGAGATGAACTCTAAAAAGCATAAAATGAAATCTCAAGTTAATGAAAATGCTAGAGAATTTAGAAGAGCAGCATGGAAAAAAAGAGATGAGGATTTTGATAGGTATCTTAGAAATCTTACATTAAGAGAGCTATTGATTATTTTAGACATTCCAACGAATAGAACTAGACATTTTTCTAATGAATATTATCGTAGAATCGTCGAAGCAACTCCTAAAGAGCAGGCACTTTTATTAGACGAATTGGTGAAACGTCACAGAAGTAGAGTTAATCATTCTATATTTTATGTGCATAGCTTAACAGTATTGTTAATGTTATTAACTAAAGGGATAGAGATTGAAAAAACACAGTATCATAACGGTGTATTAGATACGTTTAACGAATTTGGAACTTTTAATGTGAAATATGGCAACGAAAATGATTCAAATTATGCTAGAGGTTTACTGGATAATGTTTGTACTAGAGTAGGCTATAAATTAACTTTAACGTTCAGTACTAAATATGTAGATGAAATTGTTAAGAAACAGAAGCAAATTATGAATATTGAGGAGCTTCTTGCAAATGAACCAAATATATATGATAAAACGCTGCCTATAATTAATCAGACAATAGAGATGCTGTGGAGAGAGGGCTTGAATTCTTCAAAAACGGTTGCCGATATTTATAATTACATTGATTTATTAAAGTCCTATGAAGAGAAGCTTGAAGAACCTTTTAGAAAAGTGAAAGAAGAAAATAAAGGAGATTTATTATGGTTTGAATCCTATAGTAGAGGATTTGATATGTTATGGATGGGAACTTGGGATATTCTTCAAGGCTCATTAGAAATGTTAATTGGGAAAGGAGTACAACAAGAAATTATTGATTTTGCAAAGCTTGATAGACAGGATGTCTTAAAGAAGATTCCAATGATATAAAGTAACTTTCTTTTGTTTTTAAGTAAGTAGATTATCATTTTGTATAACCATATAATCAAGTATGTTTGAATCTATAGAATTCATTTATTCGGTAAAAAAGCATTAGACAATATGCATTAGGGAGTGTTAAATGAGGCTTCGTTAATCCATCTGCCGAAAATCCCTTTACCGAGATGATTTAATGATGAGGATATTGGAGTAATGATTGGACAGCTATGAAGAGTGCATTATTTGAACGAAATAGCTAATTAAAATTACAAAATAGTTGGGCTAAACATACTATATAAATGTAAATGTAGAGGAAATAAAAAATGGGAAATTTAAGAACTATGTTTGAAAATATTTCTAAATTAGGGCGATTCTTAAGAGAAGAAAGGATTCAAAACTTCAACGGTTTTTTTGTGTTGTTTCTCATAATTATAGCTATTGGGATGGTTGGGTTAAAGATTGATAACAATGTTGGCGAATATTTGATAATGTTTTCAGTATTTTTATTTATAATTTTATTTTATGTGACTATACCAATTGCATTATCAAGAGACTTTAGATTTAAGAGGTACATTTTATTTGGACAACGAAATAGTTTTTCTGGAATATTTAGAGAGTTTTCATTTTATTCATATATAGTTTCATTGATTTGTGTTTCTACTATAATGTGTATTCCTACGATTGGTTTTTCCTTTGGATTATATTCTTTAGGTATAAATTTTTTAATGGAATGGATAGTGAAAAATGTTTCGATAGTATTTTATACTATGGTGTCTATAGAATCTGTCCTTTGGTTTGCATACCATATTGTTTATGAAACAGTAGATTTCCAAGAAATTAAAATAAAATTAACATTATTTTCAGCTGTTGCTGCTACTCTATTAATTCTAATTGAGCTTAATATATATTTAAAGGATTTCAAATTAATACTTACATATTTAGCGGGGAGTTTTTTTTGGATTAGTTTTTTAATTGAATTAAAGATTAAACAAGATTGTAAATCTGACAATATAAGTTAATCTTGATTATTCATGAAGGAGAATTTTATAGATGAAAATAGGGAGAAACGAATTTTACATTTGTGGTATTGGGAAAAATACAAGAAAAGCTATATTGATAAGGCTGATAATCCTGAATACTTAAACTGGAACATTTTCTTGAAAACTTCCAAAAATTAAAGAGGGATAAATATATAAAATAATGTATTTTTAATGATAAAAGTAGCAATTTAGAAAAATAATTAAAGCTCATTCAAAACAAAATAATAAAATTTAAAGAGAATATCTGTAAATGGACATATATATGCATTAAATGTACGATGACTCTCCGTTGTTTCTACAGCAAACTGGCAGAAGAATAGCTACTACTTTCACAGGATTAATTTGTTGCTTGGAGTAGTGTAATGAGTGAAGGACGAATTTTCTATGGTGGAATTCGTTCTTTTTTCAATGGGTACTTTAACTGTAAAAAAGTTATGTGAAGATAACACTCCGAACATTGAGAGGTTATCCGTTGTTGGAGTTAGTTTAATAAAGCTTGTAAGACCAAATCTTAATTTGAAGGGATTTGTTCTTTTTATATTGAATATACTAACTTATAACATATTTATTTGTTATATGGGAACATAGAAGTTGTAGACTTTATTGGAGGGAACTTTTATGGAAGATGAAAATCGTTCGATAACATACTTCAAAATGCATAAAAATCTTACTACAGATTTGAAATCGGATGAAGATTATTTAAGGTGGTCAGAAAAATGTCTTAACGAAGCTAATGCATATTTTGAAGTATCATTTAGATGTAGGGATATGATTCATAATGATTATAGAAACGCCTTTTTAACAAATGTTTCATTTGCTTGTGAACTATATTTAAAATATTTGCTTTTAATTCAGAATATTGATTGCAGAAAAGAACATAACCTCTATAAATTATTTAAGAAACTACCTGAGAAAATTCAAGATGATTTAAAGAGAAAGCACCCTTGTGGGAATATTTCAATAGATGAATTTGAACTAGAACTTGATGATATAGGTCAAACATATATGATTTTCCGTTATATGTATGAACGAGGGAATATGGTATATAATTTTCAGTTTTTGATGGAATTATTATTTACACTTCATAACTTAATTCATAATAAAAAAGGTGAGTGATTTTTATTTATCCTTTTTGAAGTAAAGAAGCTATAATGAAAGCTGATGAATATTATATTGTTATATCTAATAGAAGCTAATTGTTGTTCAATAATAGGGCGCGATTGTGGAAAAAGCAACAGTTGAAGACGAATATGAAAATAGGCTCAATTTCACTATAATAGGAACCGAGCCAAGATAATTAAACCCACCAGCACCAATGTGTTGCCACATACACTCCACACATTGTGAATGCTGTGCGTGGCTTGAAATAGAATAAACAAAGGCGACCTTAGAAGAATCGAGGGCACTGAAAAACATATAGTTTTTATTGTTGAAAGAGTTTTAACTAAAAAAAGATCACTTCTTTTTCATATTGAACAAGAAGTGATCTTTTTTCTATTCTCCATTACTATTTTTTTCTTTTAAACGTGTAATGATTCGTTTCAAATTCACCGCGAAAATGGCTGTTGCACCTTGTATTTCCATACCAAATAGACCCGAAGCTACTGCCGAAGAATCTGAGGTCGCTTTACTTAATTCCGTATTAAATTAAATCTTTCCCCATTGGTCTTTAAATCCAATTAGTTGAGTTGTTTTGCATATTGATAAACCATCTTTAGTTAAGTTCAAAGTATAATTTCCAGTGGAAGTAGATTTAGATTGGATTAGATTTTGAATCTCTTGATTTGAAAATATATAATACTCAAAATTTGTAATTCCTTTTGGTGTTGTACAATCACTAATTACTAAAACTAAATTATCAAAAGCATTAACTTTAGCTTGGGATGATTTCAAGATAAACATATCTCTTTTTGAATCTCCAACTCTTTGAATATGCTTTACTTCAATTTTTTTGTGGGGATTAAGAAGTTGTAAGTCATATCCAGCTTGATTTACAGTTGCGAATCTTACAGTATGACCTAATGAAACGAGTTTAGAAAATACTAAAGATTCAGCTAACGAACCACTTTGCTTTCTTGTTAAAACTTTCATAGCTAAAACACCCTTTTAGTTATATATTACCTCATATCACTTTGATTGTTAAATTTATATATCCGATATAAAAAGCAGACGGTTTAGAAGTGCGATAATGCACCTCTAATTGGCCGTCTGCTTTTACTTTTATTACTTTAATGAATCGAGTTAAAATTGATGGAGTAATTTTAGTTATCGGTTCGTTGATTTTGAATTGTTTTAATACATAATCTTTTAAATCATTAATACTACATTTAGTAGATGCTGCTTCATGTTCTAAATCGTTTAATTGTTGCGTTAATACATCAATAGCAGGATTTATTTTAGCGACTAATCCATCATATGCATCTTGATCAATTTTATCGTCTAATAATTTATCTAAAGCCTTTTGCTTCTTTTCTTTTAATTGAGTTAGCTCTGATTGTAATTTTTCTCTTGGTGATACTTGAAAAATAATGTACCATCTTATAAAGTAAGTCCATATTCAGGAAAAAAAGTATGGTGGATTTGTAGTATATGTTCGAATGAATGGGAAGCTACAGTAGATAATAGACAAAGGGGAAAAAATTGTTCGAAATGTAGTAGTTGGACAGGTACATCATTTAGTGAACAAGCAATTTGTTATTATATGAGTACCTCAAATGTAAACCTTTGATCATTACCAAAATCCGCATATACATCCGCAATTTGATTTGTCTTAGTGATTCGTTCTTCTAATGCGACATAGGCATTTGGATATTGCTCTTTTAACCAATTATAAATTGCTAATTTACCTCCAAGATGTTCCTGTGTTTCAGGCTCCCCAACAAAACTACATTCAACATGAGCTTCATGGTAAAAGTGATGTATACGCTTTGGCCCTCCACGAAAGAAGACTTGCTTTTGGCAGTTTGGACAATAAAGTTTTGTTGTAGCGGATAAAGACTTTAAGCGTACCTTATCATCATGAAAGGCAAATTTTTTCTCCCTGTTTTGATCGATTGCTACGAACATTTGCTCACCTCAAATAATAAGACAAATTAGGTTCTTCTAATATGAAAAATGGTGCATGATTAAACTAAATGGGATTATCTACTTGTATCTTGTAAGTACGTGTTATAGCGAAAATACATTAATAGAAAACCTAAGAGGGCTAAGACTTGAATTATGCTTTTATTATATATTAAGTATAAATATGGTAAAATATAATTATAAATTTATGTTAATTAGAAAGTAACTTTGCCTAAATCCATTCTATAAACTTGGAGTGATATGACATTTTGGGAAGATTTAATGGAACTAGTTAAATGATATTTTTCGTGTAAACTTGTCCATGCGATTGTCCGTTATTTTGGATTTGGATGGATTATTACCACCCAGCCATTATAAATTTTGGTTAAATATACGATGTTAAATTATTTTAATGCGACACTAGTGAATTTAGTTAAATTATTAAACGTTTGTTCGGAGGTGAAAAATAAAAAATACTGATAATTCGAAAGTGATATAGTGAAATTTGAATTAAAGTAAAATATAGGGAATTCAAATGGAGTATGTGTCTTGTTTTATAGCTGCATTTATTTGGCCAACAAATTTTTAATTCTTGGAGGAATTGCTCATGCAGACGATATTGAATAGTAGCTTAAGAGAAAAAGCTGGCTCTGATAGCTATAACAGGTTTGAATATCAAGCTCATTGGATTGTATATCATATGATACAAGAATATAAAAATGGAAATGATTATATTATATTTTGTGAATTTCATGATGATATGGCTAAATCGAAACAAGGTGAAAGTTGTGCGGAATTTTTTCAAATAAAGACATCTGCGAAATATAAAGAATGGTCTTTTTCACGTTTATTTAATAGGACAAAAAAACAAGATGGAAGTTATAAACACTCATTTCTAGGGTTTATATTTTATAATTTTTTAAACTTTAAAAATGAATGTAACAAATGCCACTTTGTTTCTAATATAGGAATGGATACTGAAGTTTCTACGTGGCAATCCGTAATTGAGGACAATAAAGAATTGAAAGAAGTAAATCCAGATTTATATAAAAAGATTCGAGAGTTGCTTTTATTAGAGTATGCGAATATAGAACCAGATATTTTTAATGAATGCTTTGAAAGTTTTGTTCAAAATACTTTTTTATATCAAGGTGATTTATCTTTGGACAACTATGAAAAAATAGTTGCTGGAGAATTTTTTCAAGCATTAGATAACAAGGATATATACACTTCAAACAGTAATAAAATTTTGAGAGATATAATAGATGAAGTTAGAAAGAAAAGTAAAACTCTCATTAAAACGCCTATTAGCTATACAAGTCTTGTAAGGAAAAAAGGGGTTTCCTCAGAGGTTTTTTCTAAACTGAAAAAAGTTATGTCAAGTTCGGATAGTAACTTATATGACAGAATAGAATCAGAACTTTCTAATAGTCTACCACCGATAACTTACAAACTTATTATTAGGTTGCTTAAAAAGCATCATCAAAAATTATTGGATATTAATGATTTATTGTATCAGGAAACTACATTGAACTTAGATAATATAATAGATGAGGTTCTAATTGAAAATATCACTGATATTGGAAATGTACAAGTATTGCTAGAGCATATTAAAAAGAAATTTAAAGCATCAAAAACTATCAAACATCCAGACTTCAATGACCTATTAGTGGAGGCCATATTTTATGAAAAAACTATCTAATGTCGAAGTATTAAAATATAAAAGATTAATTAGAAAATTAAGAGTGAAAGAAGAGTGTAGAAATGAAAAGGTTCAAGCTCGAGAAATTAATAGTAATAAGTGATTCAGAAAAAAAATCTAAGGAAATTAGTTTCAGCGATGGTTTAAATATAGTTATAGGTGAAAATAAAACAGGGAAATCCTCATTGATTAAAAGTATTTTTTATACTTTAGGTTGTGAGTTGAAAATGGAATCTAGTTGGAAACGTCTAATCAATCTTTTTTATTTGAAATTTAAATACGGAGAATACTTATATGAACTTATTAGAGTAGCTAAGAGATATATATTATTTGAAATAAAGGATGAGGAAGTGCATCTTCTAATTGATACATCAAGTTTCCACGAGTTCTGTGATTTTCTTACCTTAAGTATATTCGAAATTGATTTTCCTTTCATTACAAATGAGTTAAGAGAAATAAATGTAACTACACCTATTCTTTGGAGATTTCAATATATTGACCAAGACACTGGGTGGGGGAAAATAGGCGAAAGTTTTACAAATATGAGATATATAAAAAATTGGAGAGAACATAGTAATAAATTTGTAATTGGGTATCAGGCTGAGGAATTTTATAAGACAAAAAAGTTAATCAATATCTGTCAAGACGAAGTGAAAAAATTAAAAGTTAAACACGAAAATATAGAAGAATTAATAAGTCGGATCAATGAAAAAATAAAAATTAATGAATCGAAGAATATTATTGAAAATGTTGAACCGGTTAATTCTCTTCTCAATAAAATTGATTTTTTAGAAAAAGAAAGCTTTAGACTTAAAGAGAGTTTATCTAAACTAAAAAACTTAAGATATGAAAAATTAATGTCACTAAAAATGTTAGAAAATATGATTAGCGATCTTGAATTAGATTTTGATTTTGCAAAAAATGAATCAGATGAATTAATTTGTCCTTTTTGCGGAACTAGCCATCAAAATACGATTGTACACCGTACTGAGATTGTAAAGGATATTCAAACAGGTAACGAATTAGTAAAAGAACATAGAATCGAACTTACTAAGTTAGAAAATGATATTCAAGAAACTTCCCATGGACTTAAGAAACTCCATGGCGAACTAAAAATAAACAAAACAAAGTTAGAAAAAGAACGTGATGGTATATCTTTAATAAATAACTATAAGACTGAAGGAAAAAAAGAATTTATTAAGATTAGTAATGAAGAAGGAAATCTAATTCAAAAAGATATTGAAAATAAAATAATTGAAATAGAAAATTATAACGAAACATTAAGTAGTTATAAATCTAATAAGAGAGTTAAAGAAATTAAGAATGAATTTAATGAACATTACATACCTATTTTAAATTTATTAAACGTACCAACAACATTTTTAAAATTAAAAGATTTTGTTCAAGTATTGGACAATACAGGTAGTGAATTGCCAAGATTAATTTATGCTTATCATATAGCTTTATACAAGTATAACTTATCAAAGGATAGAGGAATCTTTAGTTGGCTAATTGTAGATACACCAAATCAACAGGGGCAAGATAATCAGAATTTGAAAAATATCGATAAAGTCTTAAGTGAGGTCTTAACAAAAAAAGGTCAATTTATTTTAGGTACGGAGAGACCAACAGGTTATGAGGATAGAGCTGCTAAAATAATTAAATTAGATGGATATAAACAAACTTTAGATAGCAATTCATATTTAGAGCATAAAAAGTATATTGAATGGTTAATACAAAAAACAGAGATATCTGTTTAGTTGTTTTTAAGGTAGTAATGTAAGAGATATTTGTATGCAATGAACCAATGTTTTACTAATCCTTAACCAAGTCGATAAGTTGCTTTATTTTCAGTCTTTTTTAACTAATTATTTTTACTTCGATAGGTGAAAAATTAACTTATTGAAACTACCTTAAAAAAGATTTTTGTGGTAATATTTAACACATGGGTTTTAACCTATAGCGTGTGTAAATATACACGCGTCCCGATAATCGGTATAGGGCATTCGTTTCGATGATTTATAATCAAATTATAGACGTTGAAACCGAATGGAGGATAATGCTAATGAATCTCTTAACGCAACTATTAATTGACTTATCAGTTTATCCAGCAGTCTTATATTACATATGAGACTGTTAGAACTTTAACCTATCTTGTCAAGATAGGGAGGCGGTTGAACCTTATTCCTCCTTGTCCACCGCCGCAGGAAATGGAGGAATACCTACTTTATGGAAGAAAAAGTTTTTTTTGAAAAAATGGTGACAAAAGAAAATATTAAAAATGTATTTGACGAGTATATTGCTCTAAAGACTGATAATTTAACTGAAGAAAATAAAGTGAAAGTTCCAAAAGGTCTAGATAACACTGACTATAATTTATTTCAAAAAACACTTCCCCATCAAGTTGATATGATTTTCAAAAGAATTAGAAGAGGAAATTATTTTTTTTATCCTTTAAGAGAAATAGAAATTTCAAAAGATCCTCAATTAAATATAAAAGAAGCAAAGAAACTTGGGAAAACAAGAGTGTTATCTATAGCTACTATAAGAGATGTAATTACTCAAAAGATGTTATATGATTTCTTAAGTCCAATTACAGAAAAAGAATTTAGTCAATTGCCTTATGTTAGTTTTGCATATCGTAAAAACGTAAATGCCCAAAAAGCAGCGCAAAAGGTATACAAAGAGCTAAATGAAGGGTATGTTTACGCTTTAGATGCTGATTTAAAAGGTTTTTTTGATACTATACCTCATGATAAACTTTACGATCAAATTCAGATTTTCTTTAATGATATGCCAAAAATCCAAAAAATTTTATATCGTTTTATTCATGTTGATAAAGGATATAAAAGAAAGAATAGAAATAGGATTATAAGAGTAAAAAGAAAAGAAGGAATTCCTCAGGGAGGAATTATTTCTGGAATGCTTGCGAATATTTATTTACATCAATTTGACCGCTGGGTAATTTCGGCTTTAAAAGCTAAATATAATATCAGATATACTAGATATGCAGATGATTTTATTATTTTAGCAAAATCTGAAGATGATATTATTAAAGTAAAAGAAGAATGCGAAAAATATTTAGATAGTATTGAATTAATACTACATCCAAATCCCGAAAAAACTAAGATTAGCAAGGTAAATAGCAAGAAGGGTATAGACTTTGTTGGATTTACAATATCAAAAAGCAATATTGGTATAAAAAAATCAAATGTTCTGAAATTCCAAAAAAGAATTGAAGATATTTTAAAAACGACGGACTTTAGTAAAAGGAAAGCTTTGGAGCTATTAAAGTTAAGATTAAGTTATAAATACTTTGGAAATGATTATAAAAAATTTAAATGCAAAAATTGTGGTGAATTTGAAAAAACAAGAAATTGGATGCGATTTTTTTTAATTATTACAGATTATAATCAATTAAAAATGCTGGATAATTGGGTATACAAATCTATCAATTTTTATTACTTCCAGGCGACAGGAAAGAGATTACCTAAAAAACACTTAAAAAAATTGGATTTTCCATCTTTAGAAAAGCTTTATTATGAATATCGTAAGCAGTTAAAAAAAGAAACTAAATCTTGTAAGTGTACAATTATGGATAAAGTTTTATACGCAACAGAAGATCCTTACAAGGAGTTGTTTAATATATATTCATAATTAATTCATTTTCTATCTTATTGATTATGTATACTGTATTTTCCTTTAATATAGCTTTGACTAAGTAAATTATTATAAACTATTAGTCTCCGTAAGCATTTTTAGCAAACCTTATTAATTCCTTTGTAAGAGCTATTTTTGACCCTCAAAAAAGCCCCTCAAACATTGATATAATAAGGTTTTTCTGTTATATAGACTGAACACCCGCCGTCTCCATACATAAATTGACTACAATCAGAGTAATATATGTAATTTTAAGTGTATTTTTGCCGATATGGCAAGGATATACTTATTTTTATTTTAGGCAAGGTTCTACTTAGAAAATTCATACATATTAGTAACCTTATATTGGTGCTACAGCTTTTATATGAGCGGTATGTTTACAGAATAAAGAAAATTCAACTTAATTTAATTGCCACCTTGTAACGTATATAGTTATTCAACAATCGAGATTATTAAATAACAACTCATCGCTGAATTTTATCAAACATTGATCTGGTAGTCTGTATAGAATCTCGTGGATAAGAAAAATAAAAAACAGATAGAACGGTATTAATAAATAATACTAGTTCTACCTGTTTCATTGATCAAACTTTTCTTTCCTCTAACGATACCTGACTATTAAGCTACTGTTTTTGCCTGTAATAAATTGCGATAATCCAGTAAATGCTACACCATTCATACAATATTCATAAAGGAAATGATGTTTGCAGGGCATCCTGTGAATGTATTTGAGAATAAATAGAAAATCACTATATTAATAGATAGTGACATGAAATTAATAAACGAAAATGGCATAAGACGCTTTGTTATAAATGAAAGCCCTCAAATGATTTTGACAATCACTAGCATCGGTTTAAAATAACCTGTCGCCTCCATCGTACTCATAATTATTTTACGCCTGGCACCCAACCAACATTACGTTTCATCATGTTCATTAGTGGCTCTGGAATGTTATTATCACGACTCATATCCATTTCAGTAATAACTGGTTCACCAGCTGCTACTTTTTCTACCCAGTGGGGTTCAATTAATAGCTCGCGACCAAGTGCAAGTAAATCCGCACCTGTTTCCATCGCTTCTTTCGCATCTTCTGGTGAATAAATTGAACCAACGCCTATAAACGGTACACGACCGTCAATCACGCGTTTTAAAATTTTAATACGGTTTTCTTTTTCGCCGCTATAACGACGGGCTTCTGCACGGAAATCACCTAATGAAATGTGTAAGTAATCGAGCTTTTCATCTGCTAAACGATCTACTAATTGAACTGTTTCATCTAGAGTGATACCGTCTTCTTCAGGTTCTTCTGGGCTAAAACGATAACCCACGATAAATTGGTCATCAGCATATTGCGCTTTTGCACGGTGTACACTAGCGATAATTTCTAATAAGAATGTCATACGTTTTTCAACAGAGCCACCGTAACGGTCTGTACGTTTATTTGTAAGACCTGAGAAGAATTGTTGTAATAAATAAGTATTGGCACCATGGATTTCCACTCCGTCAAATCCTGCTTCAATTGCGCGACGTGTCGCTTCACCAAATGCTACGACTATTTCCTCAATTTCTTCTACCGTTAATGCACGAGCCATACCACCATCTGCTGCGATGGTTTCACTTGCGCTTACGACATCGCCATTTGGCACAAGATCACGTACTGCTTGGCGACCGCCATGATAAATTTGTAAAATTGCTTTTGCGCCTCCGTCGTGAATAGCATCAGCAATACGTTTTAAGCTCGGAATATATTCATCGCTATGTGCCGAGATTTGACCTGGGAAGCCTTTCCCATTAGGAATCACGTACGCACATGCTGTAATCACCGCACCGACGCCATATGAGCGCTCACGATAATATGTAATCTCCGCATCTGATACCGTATCATCCGCATTTGCTGAGTAAGTTGTCATTGGCGCCATTAAGTAACGATTACGAATTGTGACGCCGTTATTAAAAGTAAATGGTGTTAAAAAAATTGTCATATTATTCACTCCTTCTAAAATAAGAGTAAGTTTATCGGATTTAAAAGTCAAAGATCGTGCTTTACAATATTTTATTTCCTAAATCATAATGAAAAAAGCAGTAGAAAGGATAATTGTATGGAGTGGAGTTTACAATATTGGAATCCTACTTAATACTGTATTGAGAAAGAGGGATTGGAGGATCAACAAAAAAGACTAAAACCTATTAGCGTAGAGGAGGAATTAATAATAAAATCATTCTTCACACCTTGATTAAAGACTTGATATAACTCATCTAAGTTGATCTAGCTTCTATCTTTAAATAAAAAGGACATATGAAATTTGAAACTATTAATATGGAATATTTTTAATTCTTTAAGTATTGTGGATAAGACAGATATATTTTATTTTGCTTCTTTTATAATCTTCTCTACTGCAGGCACATCTGCAGGGGCGAAATTTAACTGTGTAAGTTTATCTCGCGTAACCCATTTCGTAGCAGCATGTTCTAATGCGTTCGGTTGTCCATCTTCTAATTGTGCTTTGTATGTTTCGAGGCGAACAATTACTCTGTCATATTCATATGTAGTATCTTCTACTTTTGCACCTACTTCAATCGTACAAGCAAATTCCTCCTGAATTTCTCGTTTTAACGCTTGTTCAGGTGTTTCTCCAACTTCAATTTTCCCGCCAGGAAATTCCCAATAATTCGCCAAATCCATTTCTGGACTTCTTAGCGCACAGAAAATTTCATTTTTATCGTTTTCGATAATCGCACCAACGACATGGACAGTTTTTTTCATAATATACCACCTTTTTTCTTTTTAATAATTTAAGTTTAGCTTATTTAGTAACTTTTACATAACATATTTTCGAACTACATAAAGCGATAGAACCAATAAAATGATTAGCACAAAAACAATTACCATTGGATCATTCTTAAAAGCAATACCGCCTAATGTGACTAAAATTGCCCCCTCATGGGATTCTTTTTTGCCTTATTAAGGGTGTTTAGCAAAGGGAGTAACTTATAAAATTACTGTGGTTGCAAGGGGTATATACAACCTACATTTCTAAATATCCCTTTTACTTTGAATAAGGAATAACAAGGTTCATTTAAAATTTGAACCAATCCATGATGTTTTGACCATTGAAAAAGAAGCATAATTTATTTATTATTAAAAATAAAATATACTGTATATTCTAAAAATACAAACAAGAATACTTTGTAACTAGGAAAACGATGAAAAAAAGAGCTTATTATAAAAAATAACCTTAAATACTAAGGATATGAATATTTGAAAGTTTATATAATCTGTTTATTTTGTAATGAGTAGATTAAAATATTTACCCCATAGATAATTCATATATATAGGAGATGCAGTTATGGAAAGAGTAAAAAAAAGAATTTTCTACTATAAAGACGAATATGTGAAAAATGTTAAATTAGTATATCACGATAGTGATACTAATAGGAGATATAGGTTAGATATAGAATTGAAGAATGGCGATAACGAAAAAGCTGTTCATTTAATGATGATCAATCCAAGTAAAGCAAATGAGGAATTTTCCGATAACACGCTAAATCGTATTATCAAATACGTTTCGTTAAATAACGCTGATGGTGTTTTACATAATATAGGGAAAATTATTATTACGAATCTTTATGTCGTATGTGAGACATATCCCGAAAAAGTGGATGAATATATATCAGTACAAAGTATGGATTTTGCTAAAGGGATAGATAATGGCGGAAAATATAATAATGATACGATAATTGAAATGGCTAACAAAGAAGCTCAATTGATCATTATTGCTTGGGGGAAGGGGAACATATTAGATTATGACAATAGGATTCAAGAAGTTTTTAGCTTAATGCAAAACAAGGAAATATATCAAATGGAAGATTTGACGCAAGAGGGGTACCCAAGGCATCCTCGAACTTGGGCATATTCTTGGAAATTAAAAAGATACAGCATTTAGGGATAAAGAAGGGGGATTTTAATAGCCCTTTTCTCTATTTGTGGAGTAGTGCTGTTGGAGAATAGTTAGACTTATGTAGCCATCTCAGTAGAGGTGGTCTTTTTTATTTGCAAAGTAAGGAATTTCAATATCCCCCTCTTGAATGTTTAAGATTTTAAGGGCTAGTATGAAAGGATGAAGTGGATACTGGTAAATAATTAGAACATTTTTGTATAAGGGAATATAATAAAAAGGATAGGAGGATATACGATGAAACAAAAGAAATCTTTAAAGTTTAAAATTTTCACGGGAATTTTTGCTTTGTTAATATTGCTGGTTGCAGGATTTTTTATTTATGTAAGTTCATACTATAAGGCCAGTTCGATGGCGTTAGAAAGTTTGAAATCTGATGCACAAGTCAATGTAGAAGAAAATGGCGATATTTTATTTGAACCCGTATCGAATGCTAAAAATATCGGCTTTATTTTTTATCCAGGCGCGAAGGTAGAAGCATCCGCATATGCACCTTTAGCTAAAGAGATAGCAGCAAAAGGGTATACCGTTAGTATTGCGAAAATGAGCTTTAACTTAGCCATTTTTTCACCGAATAAAGCAGACAGTATAATAAGTAACCATAAAGAAATTGATACTTGGGTGATTGGAGGACATTCTTTAGGGGGCGTTATGGCAGCAGATTACGCACTAAAAAATGATAAAATAAAAGGCTTGGTACTGTTAGCATCTTATCCCCAGTCAAAGACCAATCTAAGTAATCAACCAATCAAAGTGTTATCACTATGGGGAAGTAATGATAAAGTTGCCGACTTAACCAAAGTAAAAGATGCAAAAAATGCTATGCCAAGTGACGCACAATTTATCGAAATAAACGGTGGCAATCATGGAGGTTTTGGCGATTATGGACATCAAAAAGGTGACGGTGAATCTTCCATTACAAATAAACAGCAGATGACGGAAACTTCACAGTATATTGTAGAATTGTTGGATAGTCTAAACCAGGAATAAAAAAACTGCACCCAACCAATGGGGTGCAGTTTTTTTATGGTCAGAAAGATAGCGGAACAAGTTTTTCTTTGGATAAAAGTATCATAATGAGTAACCATGTGGATAATCATTAAGGCAATGAGTTCGGTGTTGCACTGGAATCATTTTAATTTTGCTTTGATAAGTTTAGACAATCTTTTTTGTTTATTGTGAGCTAGAAGTGTAGTTAATAAGTGAGCCAAGTACAAAAAGCATACAGACAAAACAAATAAGCGTTAAAAATGTGATTTGAATTATAGGCCAAATAACGAGCATCGCTTTTATTAACATAGCTATTAATAACAACGATAATATGCCCATAATGATTTTGGTTGACGAAGTTTCTTCACTTATAAAAATACTTTTTACTAAACACCAAAAGATAATTACTAAAATGATTATTCCCACTATTTGTAGTAACAAGGGAACAATCAAATTTACAGTAAAATCTAAATGGTCATCTCTTTTAAAAATTAAATTCAAAATGGATTTCCCAGAATTGACTTCCATTAAAAGAGGAGTAAAAAGCTTGTTAGATAATAATAAAAGTAACAAAGCAGTAATAATGCCAACCGCGTAGACTAATATAATAAAGCTACTAGTCCCTTTTTCGTCCATTTCCTTACCTCACTTCATATATAGTTGGAAGATTATATGCTAAAAAAGGCATTGCGATTACACTAGTTTAGTTTCAAACTCTTTTCTAGAAGACAATCCTTTATAAATACTTCGAGAAGCTGTTTATCGTGGATGGCATAATCCTGATTAACTGCTCCTCAAATCTTGGATGTAATAGTGTTTTGAGACGGTTGGTTAGACTGCACTGTTCTCAGTACATAAGTGATTACAAGCGAAATCAAATTAATATTTTTCAAGAAAAAGGATACTGAACCCTTGAGCAATATCTCCACTCTTATGCCTGCGGAAATGACTATTTATCAGGTTATGGTTTAGTGGGTCAAATATATCTGAAATGTTATTAATTATGTAATAATATATATGAGGATATATTATTGATTCAGGGGGGATTTTTATGAAGTATGCGGCAATTACAGAAAATGATATTTCTAAATATTCAGATCAAACAGGCGTTGTATATCATTTTCCTAAAAGATATAGAAGATTGTTAGAACCAGGAACATTAGTAGTATATTACAAAGGTAAAATGGAAGATCAACGTTTCGAAAATACCCGTTTATCCAAGGTACAACATTATTTTGGAACAGCCAAGATTGGACAAGTTACTGAAGATTCTAGTAATCCTAGCCAATTATTTGCTACTATTGAGGATTTTATTCCATTTGATGAAGCAATTTTTTTTAAAGATGAAAAGGGTCAATATCTCGAAGAGCATAGTAATTCACAAGCTTTTAGGAATGGTGTGCGAGAATTAACGAAAGAGAACTATTTGAATGTATTAAGTGGTGGAAGCTATAGTAATACATCTACAAATAGCTCCAATAGCAAAACAATTTCCTTTACAGATGGCTCTATTCCTAAACTCGATGATGTAAATATTTCTGAAGGTAAAGGCTTATTAGTAAGTACGAAAAGAAATAAAAGCTCAAATCCTTCAACATCGAAGAATAATTTTCCAAGATACTCTAGAAATGCTAAAAAAGTTGGGGATCGAGCAGAGGAGTTGGTTTGTAAATACCTGGAGGATGTAGGGTATCTTAATGTTATTTGGGAAGCGAATTTGGGCAACAAACCAGGGTATGACATAAGCTGCGAAACATCAACTGGAATGAAACTACATATTGAAGTAAAAGGAACTGTATCAAATAAGATAACTAATTTCATTTTAACTGATGGTGAGCTTAAAGCTGCTATGAAATTAAAAGAAAATTATTATATGGCATTTGTAGTTAATTGCTTAAGTGTAAATGCACAAGTAGAAATAGTTGCAAATCCAAATGAATTAATGAGTAATAGTAGTTGGGATCGTAGACCTTTAACTCACTTAATTAGTTTTTAAATATGAGTACTTTTGTGTAATCTGATCAAAAATGTCCAATCATTATAATTCTATATATTTTGTTACAACTTATATTTTCTACTGAAGTAACAATAAGTTTTAGATGAATAGTTCTATACCAACTAAAAGCGTTTAAAATCCTTCAATAATCAGGGTTTTAGACGCCTTTTTTATAACTGTTAGAAATATTCCTCCTATTTTCGATAAAGTAATGAAATATTTATTGTACTCTTTATGTTTTATTATGATTACACTATAATTATAGGAAATATTGAATTTTTTACCATCAAGAATATTTTATCTACTACAACTATTTTCATAATAATAATGAAGCATATTTTATAGAAATATTGAGGTGAAAACAATGCAAACACTTGATGAAAATATATTAAGTAGATTACAACAGAGTGCACCAGAAAATTGCACAATTTTACCTGGGAGTACGCCTGTTATTGCATTTGGATGGTTTAGAACTGCAGAGATAGCAACTATTAGCTTAAATCCGAGTTATAAAGAATTTGATCTGGTTAAAGGGAAAAATAGGTTTCATACGCTAGATAGTTTAGGATTACATAGTTATGCTGATATTAAAGCAGAACATGGCGAACAGATAATAGATTATTGCGAAAGATATTTTGAGAGAGATGTGGTATATAAAGATTGGTTCAATCGAATGACAACATTTATTAAAAATTCTACAGGATATGATTATTATGAAGGAACAGCTTGTCATCTTGATTTAAGCCAATGGGCTACAAATGATATTTGGGGCAAATTAAGTCATGTTCAACAAAAGGACTTAGTTAGTACTGGTGATATAGAATTACTAGGGGAAATAATAAAGCACGGGAAATTTCATACGTTATTTTTAAATGGAAAGAAAATTTCTATGGAGATCTTTCATTTCTTTGGCGTCCAACCTAAAAAGGTATTGTTACGTCAAACAACGAAAATAGATGGCAAAATTAAAAATAAAGTTGAGGGGTTCATTTCTACAACTAGCAGTATTGCTGGGGTAGAGATAGGACGAGAAATTACATTGATAGGTTGGAATACTTACGTGAAATATGCCGGTGCGGATGTTTTAAATTTAATTTCTAAGTGGATAAAAGAAGAACTAGGTAAAGCCAATGTTGCCCAATTGTGAACGGAGCTACAATGGTTTTTAACGATTGAAAAAAACAAGTCTATTTACATAACTACTTTGAGAACTTTAGCTATAATAGATGTAATGAATAGAAGAGGAGAACAACATGAATCATTACATCGTCATGCAAGGGCACACCTATCAAGAAGAAAAAGAAGCGGAAATCATCTGGACACCACAAAAAGATAAAGGCGGAAACACTCCGCATTCATGGCGACGTGTAGAGGAAGTGAGCACGGGAGATCGTATTTTCCATTACGTAAAAGGAAAGATCGTTGCGATTAGTATTGCACTGTCGGAATGTGAGGAAGGCAAAAAGCCTGCTTCTTTGACATCATATGACCAGTGGGAAGAGCAAGGTTTTCTTGTGAAGCTGCAATACCATGAACTAGAACAACCATTAACAATAAAAGATTATATTAATGAGTTGAAAGTGTTATTGCCGGTTAAATACTCAGCTTTCCAGCAAGATGGAGATGGCAACCAAGGCTATTTATATCCATGTAATGAAGAGCTTGCAATTAAGCTTCTAGATATTATTAGTGATATGAATATTTATCATGTAGATGATGAACAGTTAGAATTTGCGATTGGCACTGTAGTACGTACAGAACGAAATACGCTTATTCCTGTCATTACAGAAACAGAAGCTGAAGCGAAACGTAAAATTCGCATTGGCCAAGAGAAATTTAAAGCTGCGTTATTACCGTTATGGAATCATCAATGTGCACTTTGTGGTATTGAGCTACCGGCCCTTTTGCGTGCAAGTCACTCAAAGCCTTGGCGCGAGAGTTCCAATGAAGAACGTTTAGATCCGTATAATGGTTTATTGCTTTGCTGTAATCATGATGCGTTATACGATCAAGGATATATTACATTTGATGGCACAGGTTTAATTCATATTTCAGATCGTATTCCAGCAACGAATTATGGAATGTATAACATTCATCAAAAGATGAAGGTTTTAAGATATGAAGAGAATAAGCAGTATTTTAGATGGCATCGGAAAAATATATTTCGATAGGCAGAGAGCGCATTAAAGCCTCTCTGCTTTTTTATTGTCAGATGCATGTGATTAGTAAATTTATTCTAAAACTAGAAGTTGGAAATAAAATTTAGTGGTAAAATAATCATTATCCAAAAGGTTGAACATGAGCCATAAATAAGTAGGAGCGCGTGTGATGTGTCTAAAATTGAGGCAGTGACAGAATTGGAGTGGTTGCAATGAGTTTTGGTAAAACGATCAAAATGTTCTTAATAGATGGAGACCCAAGTGGAAGATTAACGTGTGAATTATCCAACTGGACAGGGCTAGCGTATAGAATACCAAGAACCGAAGTGAAAAAATGCTCGGATCGCCCTAACTTAAATTCTACTGGTGTATATATGTTATTCGGTCGAAATGATGAAGATAAAGAAGCGATATACATAGGGGAAGCAGAGGAAGTTTATACACGATTACAAAGCCATTTGCGTGAAAAAGATTTTTGGAATGAAGTAATTGTATTTATAAGTAAAGATGAGAATCTCAATAAAGCGCATATAAAGTACATTGAAAATAAGCTATATGAAAAAGCTAAAGTTGCAAATCGTTACTTTTTAATGAATGGCAATATTCCTCCGATGCCTTCCATCTCTGAAGCTGACCGAGCAGAAATGGATGAATATATTAGCAATCTTACAATGATGGTCAATACATTGGGTCATAAATTATTTGAAGAAATTAAAGATAGCTCAGAAGTTAATGCAGATGATGTTTTATTTATAAAATCAAACCGTGGTATCGATGCTAAAGGGATTCAAACACAAGAAGGTTTTGTCGTATTAAAAGGATCTAAGATTGCAAATAGCATTGTAAATTCGTATTCAGAGCGTTTATTAGCAAAAAGAAATGATTTATTACATACAGAACAAGTGAAAGTTGTGAATGATGATTTTGTTGTAATGGAAGACCTTTTATTTACTAGCCCTTCGGCAGCAGCTGATATTGTAACGGGGCGAAGTGCGAATGGCTTGACTGAATGGAAAGATAGCAATGGAAAAAGTTTGAAGGATTTAGTTTGATTATTATGAAACACGTGAATCGCCAGTAAAACTCGTGTTATCGCCACAAAGCCCATCGGAAACGCCACAAAACCAAGGCAAATCGCCACCAACCCTTGGGCATCGAAAATTATATTTCACTAATAGGAAATGCAGAGAGGTATTCAAGCCCTCTCTGCATTTTTTGTGCTTTAAAAATCCCTCACTCCACTAAATTTTATACCAATATACCAAAATCTCCCTAAAATACAAATAAAAAATTCTAAAAATTATGTTGATTCTTAACTTTTAGTTCTGTACAATGTAAAACAAGTCATCTAGATGTATAGATGATATGGGGTGATATGTACTATCCATTTATCCAAAGGAGGATGAGCATGAGTAAATATAATTCGTTGATTCCGAAGTATGTTCAAATAGCAGATAGCTTAAGAGCCAAAGTAGATGAAATGTACAAGGACGGGCAAGAAAAGTTTGCGAGTGATGATGAGTTAATCAAAATGTTTGATGTTTCAAGAATGACGATTCGTCAGGCGGTGCAAGTGCTTGTAGAGGAAGGTCTATTAAAGCGTATTCAAGGTAAGGGTACTTTTATTGTGCGTAAGGAAAAGTTGAAGACCGATATTGCTAAATTAGATACGTTTTTTCGAGGTTGGTACTTAGAAAACTTTACTGTGCAGTTGCTCTATCGAGGTTCAGTCCCTTGCCCGCAAGGATTAGAAGATAAATTGGGAGTACAGCCTGGAGAGGAAGTTTATCAAGTAAAACGATTACGTCTTTCGGAAGGTATACCAATTGTTATCGATAATCGCTATCTTTTAAAAAAGTACGGTGAAGAGATTACGGATGAGGAATATGTGAAGTATTCTTTTTCTCATTTATTTTTAAATAAGTTTAAGATGGCGCTTACTGAAGGAGAAATTGAAATAGAAGCGGTGCTTGCTAGTCAAGAGATTGCAAATACTCTTGGTATTGCTGAAGGGGCCCCGATCTTATATAGAAGTGTTGACTTAAAAGTAAAAAATGGCTGTGTTTTAACAGGTGCTTCTTCCTATCGTGGAGACATGTATAAATACAAATCATTATTAAGTTTAGACTAAAAAATTAGTGTTTTGAAAGCGCTTTATATGCATGTGACGACAAGGAGGAAATTATGTTTTATTCCATTTTAATTATTTTGGCAATCATTATTGCTATCTATATGGGTGAAAAACTTGATATAAATACTGGTTTAGTAGCTTTAGCACTAGCTTATGTCATTGGTTGTTTTGTGTTGGGGATGTCGATTAATGATTTATTGGCCACGTTCCCCACAAAATTATTTTTAGTTATTTTTACATTGGCGCTGTTTTTCAACTTCGCCGTAGTCAATGGGACTTTGGAAAAAATTGCTCAATTATTACTTTATCGTTTTCAAAAGCAAACAAAATGGCTACCGTTAATTTTGTATTTTATTACAGCGTTAGTTTCAGGAATGGGTGCAGGTTTCTTCACTTCTGTAGCTGTGATGGGTGCCATAGCTATGGCATTGTGTAAATCATCAGGGATGAATAAATTAAATGCTTCATTCGCCGTATCATTAGGTTCCCTTTCCGGTGCGAATTTCATGTATAGTGCGCATGGGGTATTGTTTAACTCTTTATTAAGTAACACGGCTGTTGCTGAACAGGCAGATTTGTTAACAAGAGATATTTTTGTAGTATCATTTATTTATCCGATATTTATTATGTTGGTCTTGATGTTTTTTGATAGAAAGAACAGTCAAATGACGGACTTGAATATCGATAGACCAGAAGCATTTACTAAAAATCAAAAAGTAAATATATCTTTAATTATTCTTCTAATGGTATTTGTTCTAGGAGTACCAATGCTTTCTAAATTTATGCCAGACAATGAAACGATGCAGTTTATTAATGCACGTACGGACATTACGTTGCTAGCACTTGTATTTGCTATAGCTGCTTATATATTAAAATTAGCTGGGGACAAGCCTAAAGAAGTGATGGCAAGAATACCTTGGAGTACGTTATGGCTTGTGTCAGGGGTTGGTATGTTAATTGATGTTGCAGTTGAAGCTGGGACAATCGATATGTTAGCTTCGATGATTAATAATATGCCGACGTTTATTGTGCCAGTTGCGGTAGCACTTATTGCGGGTGTGATGTCTATCTTTAGTAGTACGTTAGGTGTTGTTGCACCGCTTATGTTCCCGATGATTGCTGGTATAATCGATGCGACAGGTTATAGCGCTTCGTTAATTGCGGTAGCTATTATTATTGGTGCCCAATCGTCAGCATTAGCGCCATTCTCTACGGGTGGTAGTTTAATTCTTGGTAATAGTGGATTAAATGAAGAAGAGTCTAAGAAGTTTTATAATGATTTACTTTATAAAGCGACACCATTAGGTTTAGGCTTTGCTGTTGTGGCAACTTTGATTTTAATGTTTATATTGTAGGGGGAAGTTATGCAAAAAATATTCGATACGCATTTTCATATTATTGATCCGAAGTTTCCTCTTGTAGAAAATCAAGGTTTTGTACCTGACTATTATACTGTCGATGATTATTTACAGGAACTGAAGGAAATGTCGATTGAGTTAACAGGTGGCGCTGTTGTATCGGGATCATTTCAGGGGTATCATCAAGATTATTTTACAGAAGCTATTGCACAGTTAGGTAATCGTTTTGTAGGGATTACACAGCTTCCTTTTGATACGAGCGATGAAGAAATTTTAAAGTTAAATGATGTAGGGATTAAGGGAATACGATTTAATTTATACAGAGGATTATCTGCTTTGCCAAAAGATATTCGTGCGCTATCCGAGAGAGTGTATCATTTATGTAACTGGAAAACGGAGCTTTATTTGAATATGCAATCCGTTGATCAAGAATTAGAACAATTAATTTTAGCCTTACCAAAAGTGTCGATTGATCATTTGGGAATGCATAAGTGTCCGGTGGATAAGCTGAAAAAAATCGTTCATGCCAATATTCCAATTCGCGTAACAGGCTTTGGTCGTGTGGGATATGAGCGTGATGAAATACAGGAATTAATATCAACATTGTACAGCGAAAATCCAAACAGTCTGATGTTTGGTAGTGATTTACCTTCAACCCGAGCAAAAGAGCGATTTTCCTACGATGATATTCAATTAATTCAAGAAACAGTAGGTAAAAAAGCGCAAGATCGAATTTTCTTTGAGAATGCGGAAAAATGGTATCTTGATAAATAACTTAGTGAATAACGGCACCCCAATTGCTAGATTTTTTGGAGGTGCTGTTTTTTATATATAGTGTCAAAAAACACACATAGCACTCAACCTAAGCTATACTTATAGCTAAGTAAGCGAATGGAGCTGGATAATAATTGTTAAAAAAACAAATCGAATCATTTATAAATGAGGAAGCGAATAGTCAATTAATCGATATAGAAAAGGCATATGCTCAAAAGCACGCATTGTTAAATGGGGTTACCACGGTAGAGACTATACCTTTGCAATTTCAGGTGATTGAACGTTGTCTTAAAGAAACAGAAGAATTAATAGCAGAAGAAACTACTTCATTTCTAACAAATTCTGTGCACTATTTAAAAGAGCATGCCAATGAATTTATGTTTGTAGCGTCTGAGCGCTTTGATGTGATTCGCGTAGATTCGTTTGCACTAGAATTTGATGGGGCATTTGGTGTCTATAGTGCGTTGTTTGGATTGCGCTTGCAAAAGAAGTACAGTGAGTTTTTGCATTCGTATTTTAAAGCGCATTTGCACCATGACAAGATGACGTATAGTGCAGCGTTTTCTGGGGAAGATGGCCTGTGGGAAATCAATCTTGCGTTAGATGCCCTAGATGGATTTAGCGAACAGCAGTCGTTTGACGAAGTGCTAGCTCAATTATATTCCCTTGTATTTGGGCTACTGGAAGAGCTTGAAGTGGCTATCTGCCACTAAAGGTATGCGAAACGCCCGTAAACTTGGAGTAATCGCCACAAAATGCTTGCGAATCGCCACTAAAACTAGAAAAATCGCCACAAAAAGCCCATGAATCGCCCGTAAACCCGCGGAAAGCACCGCCGTAGCGAACATCAACCGCAATAGCAAAAAAGTGTTAGTTTGATCGCCATCAAGCTAACACTTTTTCTCGTTTATTAAGAAACCGTCTCCTCAACAACGACCATTTCCGAGGCAATAGTCACTGGAGCAGGTGCCTTCTTTGCCTTTGGAATCAAGAAGCAAAGGAACAGAATCGTAGCGAACAATGCCATCGCGATGTAGGCAATTGAATGGACAGCGGATGTAAGGCCGGCCGCATTTGCTGTTGCAAAGATGGACTCAAATGATACGTCCAAAGTAGCAAGCTGTTCAGCTAAGGCACTGTTGTCGACGGTGCCTGTTTGGGCGGCTGCTAGTAGTGCTGCTGAATGTTCGCTGGCAATACCTGCTTCGGTTGCGGATGCGAGTAATGTTTCTTTCAATGCCGAATCTTTAAAAATAGAGAATAGCACAATACCTGAAACAGAGCCGAGTGGTGTGCCGAAATCTCGAATGAATGAGAAGAGGCCCGCACCAGCGGCTAGTTTTTCTTTTGGTACTTCGTTTAAGGCAAATTTCATTAAGATTGGTGTGTTAGCTCCCGATACGAAACCAAGGCAAACGGCTAATACTGCAATAATATTAAATGGCATGGATGCGTCAAGCATTGTAAAGATAAACATAATAATCATTGGGATAAAGAATATTGCAATTAAAATGGAACGGCCATTAATTTTATCGGATAAGCGGCCGACAATTAAGCCACCGATCGATGATGCGCCATATAGGAACATATAAAATAGTCCTGTTTGGGAGGCGTCTCCACCTGGACGTGATGTGATAAAGAAATTCATGCAATAAATAAATAGCATAAAGGTTGCGACAATAAGTAAGTTAATGCCGACCGCCATACTAAATAATTTAATTTTTAATAACGATAGTTCGACTAGTGGATTATGAATGCGATTTTCGCAAATCCATAGTAGCGAAAGGGCCACGATTCCGACAATTAACGTAATAATGGCATATGGTGAAAAGAAGCCGAACGTTTTACCGATAGTTGACACGGACAACAGTGTTGCTGATGTAACAAAGATAAGGATAAGACCGATGAAGTCAAAAGATGTTTGTTTTTCGCCCTTTGATTCTTCGACGAATAGTAGAACAACTATTAAGCCAAGGACAGCCAATATAGCACTTAACCAATAAGTAATTTGCCAGCCATATTGTAAAATTAGATAGCCGGCAATGGCTGCACCTGACATGGCAGCGATAGCTTGTACGGATGAAAAAATGCCGGATGCCATACCGCGTTTTTCAGGTGGGAAAATAACACCGATATATGCAATCGCTATTGGCAGAATAAATCCTACTGCTATTCCTTGGAAGACCCGCGCAATAAGGAACACTGTGAAATCTGGCGCTATCGCAGCGGCCACTTCAGAAATAGCGAAAATGACCATGCCGATAATTAACATCTTTTTTCGACCGTATTGATCGGCTAGGCGACCAACAATCGGATACAGTGTAGCGGAAGCAACGTAAAATGTTAGTAAAATTAACCCGGCTAAATACGTTGGTAGTTCAAAATGTTGTGAAATCACCGGAATTGCCGGTGCCTGAAATGCCATTGCCTCGATTGCTACAAATGCCCCAAAAACTAATGCTAAAAATTGAACCCATTGTGAACGTGAAACCTTTGCATCTTGCGGTTTGCTTTCTGTACTTGCCATTTGTCATCATCCCCCTTAATCATAATCAAGCGTTAATAATCCAATGCAACTCCTTCTCCTTGAATTTATTAAGCCTCATTATAAGAGATATAATTTTCGCATTTCAATCCACAAAATCTATGAAAATGTCGTAAAAACAACATTGTCTTGCACTTTGATGGTTTTTTACTAGCGTTTCGACAAAAATCGATGCTTACCGATTTAATTGCTGACAAAGCATGTTACACTCAAACATTTTTGTCGTTTCCTGCGCAATAAATTGCGCGGAATATTGATAGTAGGTTTCCACACTCCAATGATAAATCATGCCTGTAATAACGGAGGCATAATAGGTTGCCGCAATTTGTGGTGCGGGCATTTTATCTTTTACTAACGCAATAAATTGGTTGTAGATTTCAGAAGAAAGCCTTTTCATAAATGAGTCGCTAAACGTTAAAAACGTATGGAACGCAACATAGTGCTGTTCAACATAGCTAAAAATGGCCTGTTGAACACGGTATTGAAAAAAGAAAGTGGGAGAAGGTTCTGCATGCTGAACTAAAATGCCGCAAATATCTTCAATAAAATCTAAGACGATTTGATTTTGTAAGTGTTCTTTCGTTTGAAAGTGCATGTAAAAAGTAGAGCGATTAATATTGCAACGGGCGACGATTTCCGTAATCGAAATAACGGTAGAGCCTCTTTCTTGAACTAAAGCAATATACGTTTGCTTGATTAAGTTACGAGAATGCTGAGCACGACGGTCTTTTTTTACTTTCATCCAAACACCCCACAATTTTTATTTTCCATTTTAAAGAAAAAATTTCGCAAGAATTATTGCTATATTCGAAATTATATATTATCATAATCGAAATGACTATAATATTCTGAATATTCAACAAAAGGAGCGGTAAAATGAACGCATATTTGTTATTGTCGATTGCCTCAAGTATTGCACCAGAGCAAGAAATTTTAACTTTTTTTAATAAGCGTCACAGTTATGAGCAATTTACCGAGCGTGTAGGTGCATTGGCCAGTCGAATGGCAGCCGATGGTATTGGGCGTGGTGATCGCGTAGGCATTATTTCCACGAATAGCCCTGAAGTGGTAGAAAGTTTTTTTGCAGCATTTCAACTTGGTGCAACGATTGTACCGATTAACTATCGTGCCAAGCCGGAAGAGTTGGCCTATATGATACGAGATAGCGAGATTAGAGTGCTATTGATTGAGGGGCGCTATGTTAGCTCCATTGCCAACTTTTTAAAGGATCCGCACTGTACTATTGAACAAACAATCGTAATTGGCGATGACGCACAAGGTTATGAATTGTACGAAACATATTTGGCGAACATTGAGCCAATGATTGATTTTGCTGAAGTGGAAGAAGACGATATTGCGATTTTGCTTTATACGAGTGGGACAACAAGCTTGCCTAAAGGGGTCATGCTTACATATAACCAGCTAACGAATTATGTTATGGGGCATACCGAAGCGGCAACTGGTTTGCCGAATGGTGCATCGTTAACATGTGTGCCGAATTACCACGTAGCAGGGGCAACAAGTATTTGTAATTGTATTTATGGTGGCCGCCGCATCGTATTAATTCGCCAGTTTGAGGCAGATACATGGCTAGACACGCTTGAGCAAGAACAAGTGACGCACGCCTTTTTAGTGCCGACGATGTTAAAGCGTATTATTGATCATCCACGCTTTGAGCAAACTGATTTTTCTAGTTTACAAAGTTTATCCTATGGTGCGGCACCGATGCCATTCCCAATTATCCGGCAGGCAATTGATATGTTCCCATTATCCGTTGATTTTGCTAATGCTTTTGGTATGACGGAAACGACATCGACAGTAGCTGTCTTAGGGCCAGATGACCATAAGCTTGTCGGTACAGCGGAAGAAATTGAACGTAAGATTGAACGCTTGCATTCAGTAGGTAAGCCATTGCCCAATGTCGACATTAAAATACTCGATGATGTCAATAATGAGTTACCTCCTAATGAAATTGGTAACGTTTACATTAAAACGGCAAAGGCAATGAAGGGCTACTGGAATCGTCCAGAAGAATCGCAAGAAACATTGGTGGAAGGCTGGATTAACACAAAAGATATGGGCTACTTAGATGAGGATGGCTATTTATTTTTAAAAGGTCGTAACTCAGACATGATTATTCGTGGTGGTGAAAATATTGCCCCGCAAGAAATTGAAAATGTGCTCATTGCGCATCCTGAGATTTCAGATGCGGCGGTTATCGGCGTACCGAGTATGGAATGGGGCGAGGAGATTTTAGCGGTCATTATTCCAACCAATATGGATGCAGTGCCTACTATTGAGGAGATTACTGCGTATTGCCGCGAGCGACTTGCTAGTTTTAAATGTCCTAGAATTATAGAGTTCGCAACGGAATTACCACGTACATCATCTGGCAAGTTATTAAAGCGTGATTTACGTGAGCAATATACTACTAACTTAGTGGAATAAAAATAGAAGGGTGATGGGGTAGATGAAATTTGAATTAACCGATAAACAAGAATTGTTACGTAAAACTATTCGTGAGTACTTAGCGGAGCAAATTACAGATGAGTTAATTGAGGAATTGAAAGTAACACCGGAAGGCGGACCAATCTGGAAGGCTTATATTAAAAAGCTAGGTGATGATGGCTGGCTAGGGGTTGGTTGGCCAAAGGAATATGGAGGGCAAGGTCTGACGCCACTTGAACAGTATATTTTCATTGAAGAAATTGATCGTACGGGAGTTAATATTCCGTTTATTACACTGGAAACGGTCGGCCCGATGTTAATGAAACTAGGGACGGAAGAGCAAAAGAATTATTTTTTACCCAAAATATTAAAAGGTGAAGTCGAAATTGCCATAGGTTATTCCGAGCCACAGGCAGGAACAGACTTAGCTGCATTAGAAACAACGGCTGTACGTGATGGGGATGATTATGTCATTAACGGGCAGAAAATTTTCACGACAAATGCGCATATTGCCGATTATATCTGGTTGGCAGCACGTACAGATACAACGGTGCCTAAGCATAAGGGCATTTCGATTTTCTTAGTGCCAACGACAGAGCCAGGATTTTCTGTTACACCTATGGCCCTAATGGGGGAAGAAACGAATGTGACGTACTATGAAAATGTGCGCGTCCCTGCTTCAGCACTTGTCGGTGAAGAAAATAAAGGCTGGCAATACATTACGTCACAACTTTCGCTTGAACGCTTAATGCTTTCTACATATGCGCGGATGGAGCGTATGGTGGAAGAAACGTTAGCATTTGCGCAAGAAGCTGTAATTGATGGTGAACGTGTGATTGATCGTCCGTGGGTGAAAGAGCATTTTGCACAGATGAAGATGAATTTAGAAGTGCTGCGTTTACTGAATTATCGTGCGGCATGGGGACATGACAATGAACAAGTGGCGCCGTTTAGACCGTCGATGAATAAAGTGTTTGCCGCAGAAATTAATCAACGTGTCTTTGATTCTTGCATGCATATTATGGGGCTGTTCGGGCAAGTGCGAGATGGCTCTGAATGGGCAATTGCGAACGGCGATGCAGAGAATTATGCGAAGAAACGTCTTGTGTTCTTATTTGGTGGCGGTGCGAATGATGTTCAACGCGATTTAGTGGCGCGTTTTGGTTTAGGCTTACGCCGTGCTTAATACAAAGGAGGGGATGAAGATATGTCATTAACAACAGAAATGTTACAATCGCTCGTCGGTATTGAATCAGAGGTGACAAAAGGCACTGATGAAGTGTGTCGCCCGATGATTCGTCATTATTGTGAGGTAATGGAGGATGCCAATCCACTATATCATGATGATGCTTATGCAAAGCAATCACGTTATGGAGAAATTATTGCGCCACCCACACAGGTGCAAGTTTATACAATGAATCCACTGTGGCCAAAAGTAGAACGTGAAAAAAATTCGATGGAAAATTTAGTTGATTTACTAAAATCACATGGCTATTCTTCGATTGTTGCGACAGCACAAGAACAAGAATATTTTGAGCCGATGAAAATTGGCGATGACATTAGTTACACACTGTCTGTTAAAGAAATTTCGCCGTTGAAGCAAACGGCCCGTGGACCAGGTTACTTCTCGACGTTTTTATATACATTTATCAACCAGCGCAATGAGGTTGTTTGTAAGCAGTCATTTACAATTTTATCGTATCAAGCACAAGTGCAAGAATAGGAGGAATGGGAATGGAAGCGACGACATATGCAAGCGTTACTTGGGATTCAATTGAAGTCGGCATGGAATTGCCTACTACTTCGAGGGAGGTAACGGCAGCATTAGTTGTGGGTGGTGCCATTGCCGCGACCCATGACTATGAAAATGTCCATCACGATCATGTAGCAGCAAAGGCTGCTGGTGCGGAGGATGTTTTTATGAATATTTTAACGACGAACGGTCTTGTTGGTAAGTACTTAACCGATTGGGCAGGGCCAGAAAGCACGTTGAAAAAAATTGCGTTGAAGTTGGCAGTTCCGAATTATCCGAATGACACGCTCGTTTTTAGCGGTCATGTCAAAAACAAATATGAGGACAATAATGAATGGTTAGTAGAGATAGAGTTTGTCGGTAAAAACAATCTAGGCTATCACGCATTAGGAGCAGGCGTCTTAGCATTACCAAGGGGGTAAACGTGTGGAAACGATTCACGGGAAAGCAGCAATTGTAGGCATTGGACAAACAGAATTTAGTCAAAACTGCGGACGCACGGAACTAAGAATGGCACTTGAAGCAATTCTAGCTGCTGTTGAGGATGCGGGATTAGATATTAAAGAAATTGATGGCATGGTCAATTATACGATGGATAGTGCCGCTCAAATTGATATTGTACGTGCGCTTGGCATTCCAAACTTAAGTTACTTCAACCAAATTCCATACGGTGGTGGGGCGAGTTGTGGGACGATTGCTAGTGCCGCGGCAGCTGTCGCTTCGGGCATGGCGAACTATGTAGTTTGTGTCCGTTCCATTCGTGATGCTTCTGGCCCGATGCGCTATGGCGATTTCGAGCCAACACGTGTCAGTGGCGATTTGCATATGGGCATGTATCATCCATATGGCTTATTAACACCGGTGTCATGGGTGGCGATGTTTGCCAATCGTTACATTCATGAATATGGCATAAAAGATGGACAGTTAGCATGGGCACCGTTAGTTAATCGTGAAAATGCGAACCGTAATCCGAATGCTATTTTCCATCATCGCAAAATGACGATGGAAGAATATTTGCAATCGCCGATTAACGTTGAGCCACTGCGTCGCCACGATTGTTGTTTAAGTACTGACGGTGCAGTTGCTGTTATTGTCACAACACCAGAGCGTGCCAAAGCATTAAAGCAAAAGCCAGCGCTAATAGCGGGCGTGAGCCAAGGGATGTCTACAAATGGTGAAGTGATGACGAGTTATTACCGCGATGAAATTACGTTTTTACATGAAGTAGAAGCATACGGTAAAAAATTATTCCAACAAGCTGGTATTACGCCACAAGACATTGATGTGGCACAGTTTTACGATGCATTTAGTCCGTTAATTCCAATGCAACTCGAAGCGCTTGGCTTTGTCGGTCGAGGTGAGGGGGTTGCCTATTGCGAAGGCGGCACGCGTATCAATCGTCACGGTGAGTTACCAATTAATACAGCAGGTGGCTTAATGTCGGAAGGCTATTTACATGGGATGAATTTAATTACCGAAGGTGTGCGACAAATTCGTGGTACATCCACAACACAAATTGACAACGTGGAAAATGTGCTTGTTACAGGTGGTTTAGGTGTACCGACAAGTGGACTTATTTTAAGGAAGGGGTAAATCGATATGGTGCAATATACGGGTATTGGCACACCAAAGCCAAATATGAATGAAGATACGGAAATGTTTTGGCACAAGCTTCAGGAAACAAAGAAATTACATTTTCAACAATGCTCTAAGTGCGGTACGGTGTTACATCCACCGCGTCCGGCTTGTTATAACTGTCATAGCTTTGAATTGGAATGGCAAGAGGCACCTACAAAAGGAACAATTTATTCTTATGTCGTTTACCATCGTTCAGTACACCCAGGTTTTCAAACACCGTATGAAGTGGTGTTAGTTGAACTAGAAAATGGTGCAAGAATTATTGGCAATATGCTTGATGCTGCGCCAGAAGATATTGCGATTGGGATGCCTGTTGAAGTAGTAGTGGACGATCAAGTCTATGAAGATTTATCGCTTATTAAATTTAAAAAACTATAAGGAGGCTTCGCCATGGAGTTCCATTTAAATGATATACAAAAAGAGTTTAAGCAAACGGCACGGAAGTTTTTTAAAGAGAAGTGTGGGCTGGAGGAATTACGGGCTTTTGAAAATAATCCACATCATTATTCGGAAAAGCTTTATAACGAATTAGTGGAGCTTGGGTTTGTCGGTCTTGTTGTGCCAGAGCAATATGGTGGTTTTGGTGGAGACCTTTTAGATTTAGCAATTGTGATGGAGGAAGCAGGTTGGGCTTTATTCCAAGGGCCATTCTTATCAACCATTGTTAGTGGTGTGATGCCCGTACTGTCGCATGGTACAGAGCAACAAAAAGCAGATTTGCTATCGGCATTTGCCAGTGGTGAACTGAAGGCAAGCTATGCGATTGCAGAACCACAAGCCCATCATAAATTGGAGCATTTGACGTTAGAAGCGGTGCCTGCTGGCGATCACTATGTGTTAAACGGTACGAAATTATTTGTACCATTTGCACAGTCTGTGGAGAAATTATTCGTTGTTGCACGAACAGATCAGGGCGCTATTGGTTCAGTGGAGGGCTTGACGGTGTTCCTTGTGGATACGGCTACAAAAGGGATTGAAGTGAAAGCCATTCCAACGATTAGTGCAGATGGTTTATGTGAAGTGCAGTTCAATCATGTGGAAGTATCAGCTGCGCACATTATAGGCAATGCGGGTGAGGGATATTGTGTGGCAAATGATATGCAAGCATTGGCAACAGCATTAAAATCGATTGAAATGACAGGTGTACTTAGTCGAGCTGTCGATATTACAGCGGATTATGTGAAGGAGCGACATCAGTTCAATGTACCAATTGGTTCGTTCCAATCTGTTCAACATCGCATGTCCGATATGTTAACAATTGTTGAAGGTGGTCGTCTAGCAGCCTTCCATGCTTTTTCTAGATTAATAGAAGGCAAAGATGCCAATACAGAAGTAGCCATTGCAAAAGCTTGGCTAAGTCAAGAAGGGCAAAAAGTCGTGACAGGTGCCCATCAATTGCACGGTGGCATGGGCATTGATTATGACTATCCACTACAGTTTTGCTTCCGACGTTTTAAAGGGCAACAACTGGAATTTGGTTCTTCAGAAGTGCATCTGCGCAATCTAGGTGAATGGTTAGCCGTAAAGCCAGAACAACCAACAAAAGTATCTAGTATGTAAGGGGGCATTCGATGACAGCATCAGCGTTAACACATCTGAAAGTACTGGACTTATCTTGGCATATTGCAGGACCGTATTGTACGAAAATCTTGGCGGATTATGGAGCGCAAGTGATTAAAGTGGAACGTCCGGTCACAGGTGATCCATCGCGCTCGGTTGGCCCGTTTAAAAATAATGAAGAAAATTTAAATGCCAGCGGTCTATTTGCTTATTTAAATAACAATAAACAAAGTATTACAGTCGATTTAAAATCTGCACAAGGTGCGGAGATTATCAAGCGATTAGTAAAAGATATGGATGTAGTTGTTGAAAACTTTGCTCCTGGTGTGATGCAGCGACTCGGCTTAGATTACGATACGTTAAAGGACATTAATCCTAAGCTTGTGATGGTATCGATTACAAACTTTGGGCAAGAGGGCGAATTTGCTCATTATAAGGCGACTGAAATTATTGCGCAGGCAATGAGTGGTTTCTTATCGTCCGTTGGAGATCCAAATCGCGAGCCACTACGTGCAGCAGGGCAATTACGCATTTTAGAGTATATAACGGGTACATTCGCCACATCATCTGCCCTTGCGGCAATACGAGGTGCACGTGTAGCGGGTGTAGGTGCCCATTTAGATATTTCGATTGCGGAAATGGGCTTATTGCAACGTTCCTATCCAACTGTTCAAAACTCTTATCCAACAAGTGCCTTTAAGTATGATGGACGTTATATTATGCTACCGGGCATTGAACAATGTAAGGATGGGCATGTCGGTATAAGTGTGCTGACAGGTCAACATTGGCAAGGGTTCTGCTTTATGATTGAAGCCTATGATTGGGTAGAAGATGAGCGTTTTACAACATTACCTCAACGCTTGCTTCATAAAGATATTTTCCAAGAGCGTCTTGATGCATTTTTACAGCAACATACGACAGAAGAGGTGCTAGCACTAGGCAAAGAGTGGCGTGTACCTGTAACGCTTGTACCGACTTTTGAAGACTTACTGTCCTTGGATCAATATGTAGCACGTGAATTTTTCGTCGAGGTTAATCATCCGGAACTAGGGCTCATGAAGCAACCTGGTGCACCATTCCGCATGTCGAAAACACCTTGGTCGATTCGTACAAGTGCCCCACTGCTAGGTGAGCATAACGAAGCAACATTAAAAGCATTTTATGATAAAAGCACACAAATCTAGAAAGGGTGAATGACATGAATCAACCATTAAAGGGAGTACGAATTTTAGATTTGTCGATGTGGTGGTCTGGCCCGATGTGTACTTCTTATCTCGGTGCACTTGGTGCGGAAATCATTAAGTTGGAATCCGTTCAATCACCGGACGGCTTCCGCTTTACATTATCCACCCCGAGGGAACATTGGTGGGAGTTTGGGCCACAATTTAACGCTGCCAATCATAATAAACGGGGGGCAACACTTAATTTATTAGATGAAGAAGGCAAAGCATACTTTAAAAAAGTGTTGGAAAAATGCGATATCGTTATTGAAAATTATACGCCGCGAGTTATGGAAAATTTTCAATTAACGTATGATGTGCTCTCACAGCATAAAAAAGATTTAATCATGCTATCGATGCCAGCTTACGGCAAAACAGGGCCATATCGTGACCAGCCTGGCTTTGCCTATACATTTGAAATGTTATCAGGCATTGCCCAGCTAAATGGCTATCAGGATGGGAAACCGATGACCGTGCTTGGTGTCGCCGATGTTTTAGCAGGCTTTCATGCGGCGGCCGCTTTGTTAATTGCACTGGAACATCGTGATCGAACAGGTGAAGGGCAAGAAATTGAGCTTGCCCAAAATGAAGGTTGTGCCAATTATATGGGTGCACCGATTGCCGACTATATTTTGAACGGCGAAAATTGGGGGCGTGTAGGAAATCGTCAACCAGGCATTGCCCCGCAAGGTGTCTACCGTGCACAAGGTAAAGATAGCTGGGTAGCCATTTCTATCACTTCAGATGAAGAGTGGCACAGCTTATGCCAAGTGATGAATGAACCATCGCTACTAAATGATGCGCGTTTCAAGACAGTGGCAGGGCGTATTGCGGCACATGATGAGATCGATGCTATTATTTCGCAATGGACACAGCAAGATAGCCACCATGCCATTGCTTCACGCCTTCAAAAAGTAGGGGTGCCAGCGGGTCCAGTATTGGAAGTGCATGAAATGGAACATGATCCATTTTTGAAAAATATGTATCAAGAGGTAACGAGAGACTATGTAGGAACACATTTATATCCGTCTTGGCCAATTAAATGGAACAATGACCGTGTGTTACATAAAGCACCTGCACCATTACTTGGTCAAGATAATGAATATGTCTTTAAGGAGTTATTACAACTGTCAGATGATGAGTATAGTAGCTTGCAAGAAAAGAATATTATCGGAGACAAAATGCTTCGTTAAAGTGAGGGAATGTAAATGACAATTAAAATTGGTACGAAATTGCAATGCCCAACATGTCAAAGTGAATTTATTATTATGAAAATCGGTGAAGGTCAACTCACTTGCTGCGGGCAGAAAATTAGTGAGAAAAAGTAAGGAGTGATGTACGATGACGAATCAATTAGGAAAGCGTTTAGAATGCTTGCAATGCGGAAGTGAAGTAATGTGCATCAAATCTGGTGAAGGGTCTGTTCAATGTTGTAATCAAAATATGCAGGTCAAAAAACCAGTGGCATTACCAACAGCAGATTAAGTTAGGAGGTCGTGTAATGACGCAGCAAACACTAAAGGGCTTTAGAATACTAGAAATTTCCACAACGCTTGCAACAAGTTTTGCTGCCGACTTATTACGACAGCAAGGAGCCTACGTTGAAAAAGTAAGTTCAAAGCAAACTTTTTTCTGCGATGCACAGAAGGAACTAACATCATCAATCGCAACAACGCGTCAATGGGATATTGTACTAACGGACGACCTGCAGTGGAAGTCAGTAAGTTTTCCGCAAGCCGTAACAGTATGCATTGACTTTCAAGCTTTTCAAACAGGCGATGAGCGTGAACTACAAGTAAAAGCAGGCTGGCTGAAGGATAGTGAGCAAGAATCATCCCCGTCTATTGCCATCGGAGGTTTCCCCGCCTCTATATTAGTGGCAGCTCATATTGCCTTTGTCACGGTTTGTCAGTTACTTGAAGGTCGGCGTAATTCCACTGTCGTGGTTCATGTAGCATCGATTTTAACGAGTGCACTACATGGTCGACTGTTTACGATGGAAGAGCAAGAAATTGTGCCGATGATGCTCGTTCCTGCAGACGATGGTCAGCTGTTCATTGGTGCCCCAAGTGATGAACAATGGGCATTTTTAGCAAGTTGGGCTGAATTAGATGTGCCATCTTGCCCGACACAATCGGAAAGAAGGTTACAAAAAAGCGCTATTAACAAAGCTTTAAGTAATTGGGGTGCTAGCCAATTACGCCATGAGCTCATGATGCTCGGACAAACGTTTCGATTACCTTTTGCGAGTGTCCAATCGCATCAAGAAGTACTAAAATGTCCCCAACATAAAAGTAGAGATTTTATTCAACAACAACGCATCATCCGTTCCCCATGGATAATGTCGAAAGGGCTGGCTGCAAACCAGTCCTTTTCTTTTACTAGTTTTAAGGAGCTACGAATTGTTGATTTGACAGCGATGTGGGCTGGTCCTTATTGCACGCGATTATTTGCAGATTTAGGTGCCACTGTCGTGAAAATTGAAGCGCCTCATCGACCAGATGGTATCCGAGGGAAGTCAGGTTCCACGCCTTTTTTCGAGGAACTAAATCGCAATAAGCAATCGGTCGTTTTAGATTTAAATGTGGAAGAAGATAAAGAAATTCTATTGAAGCTTGTTGAAGAAAGTCACATCGTTGTGAATAATTTTAGCCCACGCGTAATGGGCAATTTTGGTTTGACAGATGATGTGCTACAGCGACACAATGCGTCTATTATTCACGCGGCATTATCCGCATTTGGTCAAACAGGGCCTTATCGAGATTATGTAGGATATGGCTCGACACTTGAATCAATGGGTGGCATCGTTGCACAAACAGTAGATCATACAGGGGCACCAACTCTCCCGCTATTTTCTATAAGTGATATGTTAGCGGGCGTTATAGGCGCATTGTCTATTACCCTTGCTTTGTATGAACAAACAACAACGAATGCGGCTTATAACATTGACGTCTCGCAATATGAAGTAGCGACACTGGTAGCTTGGGTTCCTTATGAGCAGACAGCTGGCGAAACGGTGATGACAGCTGATGACCATATAATAGAAGAAACATCAAATATGTGGCACACAGAGGAAGAAATACGTAAAGGTCGAGCTCCTTATTTTGGGGAGCATACAGCTTATTATAAGACAAACTACGCGAATGAAAAGAGGGATTGATGATGAATTATCAATTTATCAAAATGACACAGCAGCAAGGCATTGCCTACATACAGCTAGTTGACGATGCAACACAAAATGAATGGCATGCACCTTTTATTCAGGAGTTACGTGATGTTGCCATTCATTTACGAGATGCAACGGATATTAAAGTAGTGGTTGTCGGTTCGACTGCCGAAAATTTTTCAATTGGCACTAGACTCCCTGCAACGTTAGAGGAGGATATCCCACAACAATATCAAACGGTATGTCTTGCGACAGAAGTGCTTGCACTATGGGCAAAGCTTCCATATCCAATTATGATGGCGATTCATGGGCAATGTACATCCTTAGCATTTAGCTTTGCATGTCTTGCTGATATTCGTATGATTGCAGATGATGTGCAATTTGCAGTGCCTGAATTAGCATACGGCTTAGTGCCAGCTGGTGGCATTACACAACGCTTGCCTAGGTTAATTGGGAAAGGTGCAGCCATGCATGTTTTACTTGGTCAATCTACAGTAGATGCGGAGGAAGCAATGGCACTAGGTTTAGCTACGACAAAAGTTTCAAGAGCGGAATTGTGGGATGCGGCTTGTGCAGAAGCATTGCACTTAAGCGAGCTTTCGACTTTATCATTACAATATACGAAGGAATGTTTATATCGTGGTAGTGAGCTACCATTTGAACAAGGGTTACGTTTAGAATTAGATGTTTATTTATTATTACAAACGTCACGGGATCGCATGGAAGGTGTGGAAGCCTTCTTAGAGAAGCGCAAGCCACATTTTATTGGGGAGTAGGAGGAAAGTAAATGGAATCCATTGTGTTATTAGAGCGACAGCATAATATAGCGATTATTACATTAAACAACCCTGAAAAATTAAATGCCGTTAGTGTGGCGATGCGTGATGCATTGTATGAGCATATTTTAGCAGTTCAGGCTGATCCTACAATTGACGGTATTATTTTAAAAGGGAATGGGAAAGGTTTTTGTGCAGGTGCAGATTTAAAAGAATTTGGCACAGTGCCTTCTGTTATTGAAAAACGGAAAATTCGAATTCAACATGATATTTGGGAGGAATTTCGTCGGTGCCCTAAGCCGATAGCAGCTATTTTGCACGGTTTTGCGGTTGGCTCAGGCATTGAGATGGCGATGATTTGTGATTTTCGTTTTGCAGCACCGAAAACAAAAATCTCTTTGCCTGAATGTGCCCTTGGGATGTTGCCGGCAGCTGGGGGAACACAAAGCTTGCCCCGCTTAATGCGTCATGGTTGGGCCATTGATTTTGCAATGAAAGGTTATTATTTATCAGCACAGGAAGCGAAAGCTCGTCAGATTGTCACAGATATTTTTGAAGAAGAGCAGCTGTTTGAGGAAGTACTCGGTTTTATGAAGCGTATAACAGCGTATCCAAAGACAGCACAGCACATAAAACGTTTAATTGCTAGTGGCTTGGATCAATCGTTAGAACAAGGGCTTGCATTGGAACAAACCCTTGTCAAAGAAAATTATTTACAACATGTAATGGCTAATGGCTAGTGTTGCTTGTCGAGAAAGTCTTGGGTGATTTTTGCCGTATATTCTTGGACAATTGCTTCCATTTCTTCTTTAATATCCTCATGATAACGTGCAAGAGGAAGGAGAATTGTTAGCGCAGCAAGGGGCTCTTCACTATTGCCCCAAATCGGTGCTGCAACACCAATCATGCCGTCTGCCCGTTCACCGAGGCTCCAAGCATAGCCATCTTGCTTGATGGTGGACAGCTGTTGCTTAAACAGTTCAATATCGAGCGTCGTTTCTGTATGTTGAATATAGGTAGTGCGATTAAAATATGTTTGTAAATCTTTAGGCGACATGTAGGCCATATGTAATTTACCGATAGCGCCGTAATATAATTCGTATTCTTCACCGAGTGGTGTCGTGACTTTTAAAGCATGCTCACTTTCAACACCGGATAAAAAGAGATGTTTATTACCTGAACGTATAGATAAGTAAACAGACTCCTTTGTTTTTGCCGCTAGTTCTGCCATGTATGGCTCGGCAATAGAGACAATATCCGGTGCTTGGAATCGATTGACTATTTGAAAAATGATTGGCCCTGGCTGGTACGTTTTACTGTCGGAATTTTTTAATAGCATGCCACGGTCAGCTAATGTAGCTGCTAAACGAAAAGCTGCTGTTTTACTAATTTGTAGCTCGCGCTCAATATCAACGAGGCCGATAGATTTATATTTTAAAAATAATGTGAGTAATGAGATAGCATTATCTACAGTGCTTAATCGGTGGACGGTTTTATTATTTTCCATAGTCTTCATACCTTTCTTTTTCGAAAATTGCGATTATAGCAATTAACTATTGATTATATAGATAGTTTGTTATAATTACAATATTTGTTATTTAGAATGATAAAGCCGTCGACCACTGATCCATGTTTCTAATACTTGCATATGTTGAAGCTGGGATAAGGTGCAGTTGATAGGGTGGTGCTCAAGCAAAATAAAATTAGCGTCAAAGCCTGGCGCAAGTTGTCCGATTTGTTGTTGCACACCCATAACAGAAGCGGCATTCGTCGTATAAAGGTTTAGCGCCTCCTGTCTTGAAATAGCCTCTTGTCTATTAACTGATAAACCATGCTTACTTTGTCTTGAGCAGGCAGCAACCATACCAAGCCATGGAGAGATAGGTGCGACAGGTGCATCGGCGCCAGCAGCAACTGTAATATTATGTTGTAGTAAAGAATGGACTGGATACAACCACTGATGCTCATCATCGTCAACTTGTTGCAAGTAGCGATCTCCATGTGTATAGATAAACGGAGGATTGGTGACGACTTGTATGCCTTGTTCATAAAGCATATCGAAAAAAGCTTCGGGACAAAGACTCATATGTTCAAAGCGACAAATACCTTTTACATCTGGGAGTTGCTGACGGACTGTTTGTAAAGCATCAAGGGCATGCCAGACCATTTCAGGATTGACCACATGAATGGCAACAGGGCTATTGGCGAGAAATGCTTGTTTCATCATTTGGACAACAACGTCCTTTGGTGGGTAAATGTCAGGCATTGTCTCTAACACAATTTTTAAGGCACTACGCTTAAAAAGTGGTATAGATTGTAGCTGATATGCTAGGTCATCAAAGTGTGTACTACCCGTCATCCAATGAACAGGGATTTGCCAAAAGTGTTGGGCTGCATTTTTCCATAATGTCAGCTGAGAAGCTGATGTCGTTGCAGAGGCATCGCACACAGTTGTAATGCCTAGTGCTAATAGCTTTGACTGTAACGTTTGAATACCTGCTAACCATTGTTCATCGGGTAATTTAGGCAGGACAAATTCATTTAGTAAAGCGTCCGCACCGTGAAGGATGCCTAAAGGTTGTCCACCTGCATCGAGCTCCTCAAAAATACCTTCTGTCGACTGGTTTTGAGAAGCTTGTTTAAAATAATCCCAGCCCATACGATTTAGTACTGACGTATGTCGAGTTATATAGCGCAGACGTATAGGGTGCTTAGTAGAAAGCTCATCCAACATAGCCATCGTTAAATTATCTATATGGGGAAAATGAAAAGGATGATAGCCATTAATACGAACCCATTGTCCGTCTGGAATTTGTGAAATTTTTTCACGAAGATATGTAAAAAGTGCCTCTGACGTTTGGTAGGAAGTCGGAATATGGATACTAAATTGTTCACTAACCATTGCTTGTAGGTGACAATGTGCATCGATTAAGCCGGGTATAATCACCTTTTGCTGTGCATCAATCATCACTTTTGCTTGATAGGATGCAACATCATTATGCTGAAATAAAGCAATGATTTTTCCGTTAGTAATAGCCATACTTGTCGCTATAGGCATAGACTGAGATTGTGTTAAAATAACGGCATTGTAAATAAAAGTATCGATTTTTTGGACCATACGTTGGCTCCTTTCAATCAGAAGTGTTATTATTTTAACATAAAAAGACAGAATAATAGAATAATTAAGTGGGGATGTTAATTATGCACAATGAAAAACGGTTAAAATGGCAAATTGTAACATTGCCAATTCCTTATGATTTACGCAGTGTAAACTGTTATATTATCGAGGAACATTCTGGTATTACGATTATTGACACAGGTGACGACAACGATGAGTCGAAAGCAATATGGCGCCAGGTCATTGGCCAACGTCGAGTAAACCGTGTGCTGATCACACACTTGCACATTGATCATTTTGGGCTGGCCAAATGGTTCCAAGATGAATATGGCGCAACGATTTGGATGTCGCAACGCAGCAATGATGAATTAATAAAAAGACGGGAACGTTTTGCCCAAGGAATGACCGAGGATGGCAGTTTATCTTTCTTAGCGGATTATGGCATGGTACAAGATAAAGCGGCATCCGCAGTGTTTAATCGCTTTGAACCATTTCAAGTGCAGGTCGACGTGATATTTTCTGAGCCAGAACTCATTGAAGGCGAGACATTTAAGTTACAGCCGTTATGGACACCAGGGCACTCGTCAGATCATTATTGCTTTTATGAAAAAGAGACAGGGGTTTTATTTTTAGGTGATCATTTGTTAGAAATTATTAATCCGATTGTGATGCCTTCTACACAAATGCAAAATCCTCTCGCTTTATATTTAGCGACATTTGACAGTCTCGGTCAATTAGAAATCAACGATGCCTTACCTGCTCATGGGACTCAAATTGAAGACTTTAATGAGCGTGTATCGCGCTTAATGGTCCATTATACAGATAAATGCCAGCAAATATTAGCCGCTATACCAGAGGAAGGGGCATCTGCACATGACATTACAAATCAAGTGTACGCTCATAAACCGCCAGAACTTCTTGGTGCAGCTTTTATTCAAGTAATTACTTTTGTGCATTATTTAACGGAGCGCAATTATTTAGTACGTAAGCGCAAAGGTCAAAGCTATAACTTTTATCGAAGTAACTTGGCCAATGCTGAACCATTTACGCTTTGATAAAGAAATAACATGGCAAATTGTTCGCAGATAGGACAATAAATCATTATGTGATGATGATAAGGGGGGCGTGAACATAGACATAAGGAAAATTCGCTATTTTATCATGGTGGCAGAAGAATTGAATTTTAGTCGTGCGGCAGAGCGTCTTAGGATGGCGCAACCTCCCTTAAGTCAAGAAATTCGTAAATTAGAAGAAGAATTGGGGGTTCAACTTTTTCACCGCACAAAAAGAAAGGTTGAACTGACGGATGCTGGGAAAATATTTTTAGCCGGCTCGCAACAAACGCTGTTGCAATTAGAAAAAACGATAGAAGAAACCCAACTTGCGGCTGAAGGAAAAATGGGCAGTTTAATAATCGGTTTTGTTGATTCTACAGAAATGGTTATCGAAGTGCTCAATAAATTTCGCGAACGCTTCCCTAAAATTCATCTTATATTACGTGAAATGACAACAGAGCAGCAAATAAAGGCACTTTATGAGAAACAAATTCATATAGGATTTATTCGTTCCAATCAGAATAATGAAAAGTTAGCTACTGAAGTCTGTTGGGAAGAATCTTTAAGTTTGGTGTTACATCACCATCATCCTTTTGCGTCGTTGCCCGAAATCCCATTGCAATTGTTAATTGGTGAACCGTTTATTATGTTTCCGCGTCACATGGGTTTAAATTTTTATGATTTAATTATTCGCTATTTTGGGGAGCATGGTGTCCATGTAAATGTTGTTCAGGAAGCGATTCAAATGCATACGATTGTGAATTTAGTTGCGACAGGAATGGGCATTTCTGTAGTTCCGTCTTCGGTCGAAAGTTATATACGACCAGGCGTTATTTATAAAAAAATCCAAGAGACAACACCGACAGTAAATCTCTATGTTGGTTGGAGAAAAGATGGGGAATCGACAGTAGTAGATCATTTCTTAACAGTAGTTAGAGAGGTCTATGCACTTTTACAGTTGGAGGAAAACAAAAAGGACACTGCGGCAAAAACTTTCCTTTAAATAAAAAAGCCAGAGGAATTTTACGACGAGTAAAATTTCACTAGCTTTGTTTATATTTAAATAAGGCGATAAATCAACCTGTTTTACTAGGGTCAAACTCAACAAGACCTTCAAGTACGTTGTCAATTTGCTTCATTATTTCAGGCTCTAGTTTAACACTCGCAGCTACTGTATTTTCTCTGACTTGTTCAGGACTCGAAGCACCGATAATTGCAGAAGAAACATTGGTGTTTTGAAGTACCCAAGCAACGGATAGTTGAGCGAGTGAAAGATCAAGCTCTTGTGCAATAGGTTTGAGATGCTGGATAGCAGTAAGAACATTGTCTGTCATCCAACGTTGTGCAAGTTTATTGAAAAATGGTTTGCCAGCAGGAGAGTTCGCTCGTGATTGTGCAGGTACTGGTTGTTGAGGTAAGTATTTTCCTGTAAGTACACCTTGTGCTAAAGGCGACCATACTACTTGTCCAAGCCCCTCACGTTGACAGGTTGGGATGACATCCGTTTCAATCACTCTCCATAACATGGAATATTGAGGTTGGCTTGCGATAAGTGGAATGTTTAATTGTCGTGCAAGTGCTGCACCACGGGTAATTTGTTCCGATGTCCACTCACTTACCCCGATATAAAGAACTTTACCTTGTCTGACAAGGTCTGCAAAAGCTAACATTGTTTCTTTAAGAGGTGTCGTTGGGTCAAATCTATGTGCATAATATACATCAATATAATCTGTTTGTAATCTACGTAAAGATGCATGACAATTTTCAAGAATATGCTTTCGCGATAAGCCTCTATCATTGGGTCCATTGCCAGTAGGATGACACACCTTTGTACAAAGTTCAATGCTCGCTCGTCTTATACCTTGTAAAGAACGGCCGAGAATTTCTTCGGCTTTTGTATCTGAATAAACGTCAGCTGTATCGAATGTTGTAATACCGACATCTAGTGCGGCTTTAACACAGTTAATTGCAGTATCCTCATCTACTTTCCCTCCATGATTTATCCAGTTACCATAAGCAATTTTGCTTACTGATAAGCCACTATTGCCAAGTTTATTAAACTCCATTGTAGTGCCTCCTTTAACAGTAATACTTTCATTATAAAGACCAGCTTTTTAAATGGATAATATATGTTTCATAAGCAATTTATATAAAAAATATATAACTAAAGTATTTTTGAAAGGCAATCATAGTGTACAAGTTTAATTTACGACGCAATGATGTGGACGCGGTCTCATAGGTCTAGATATAATAGGTATAATGATAATTATGGGTATTCAGTTACTTTTAGGTTTTAAGATGATGTGTATATCTATCCAACTATCCCTTTTGAAAGGAGTGTAAGAATGATTAGTTCAAATAATCCAATACCTCTCCATATCCAGCTAAGAAAAATAATAGAGAAGAATATTAATCAAGGGATTTATAAAAGTAAAATACCAAGTGAACGTGAATTAATGGAAGCCTACAGTGTGAGTAGAAGTACAGTTAGGGAAGCTGTTTCCCATTTAGTAATTGATGGTATTGTCGAGAAAAGACATGGTAAAGGTACATATATTGCTAGAAAACCAGTGCATTACTGGTTGGGGAATTTGATTAGTACGACGAAAAGTATTGAGAATATGGGGATGAAGCCAGGAACGAAGTTAATTAATCACGGAATTGTGAAGGTTCCTGATGAAGTAAAAGAGGCAATCGCTTTAGCTCAAGCCTATTTGATTAAGCGTGTGCGCTATGCTGATGAAATGCCAATAGCCATAGAGACGCAATATTATCCAATAGAAATTGGTGAAAAGCTTGCGAAATTGGATATTAAAAGTGGTACGTTATATGACTTATTAGAGGATGAAATGAATATCCAATTGCATGATGCGGATGAAGTGATTACAAGTAAGCCTATTTCAAAAGAGGATGCTAAGTTGCTTAATATTAAAGAAAATAATAATACACTTCATTTAGATCGTTTTGTTTATGATATAAATGGCGATCTGATTGAATATTGTATGGCGGATTATCATCCTGGTATGTATGCTTTTCACTTCAAATCACAACGCTTAAAAAAATAGCCCATTGATAAAAAAGTAAAATGTTAGATTGACTACAGTTAATCGGAGAATCCGCAACTCGCGCTAACGCCTCTGCTACCATCAACTATAATTCATTCCAAAAACTACTGACAAATGGGGAGTCAGTAGTTTTTCTGAGAGGATATATAAATAGTTACTATTGGGGATAGTAATTATGTTCAATTGGATAAAGCTAATGCTTTACTTTCAAAAACAATTTCACCATTAATAATGGTAGCTAAAATATTGATGTCTTTAATCGTCATTGGGTCCACCGCTGTAGGATCTTGATCTAATACTGCAAAATCAGCTAATTTTCCTATTTCAATACTACCCAATTCTTGCTCATCGAAGTTCAATTGGGCACCATAAATGGTCATCGACTTTAATGCGCTTTCCACATCAATTTTTTGTGCGTCTCCTAGCACATGGCCGTCTCTCGTTATGCGATTCACCGCTGCCCAGATGGAGAAAAGTGGGGAAATGGGCGTAATCGGACAATCCGAATGTAATGTATATAACAAACCTAAATCATCGGCTTCTTTTAAAGGATTCATTCTCGCTGCTCTTTCTGGCCCTAAAAAGAGGTTTTTATGGCGGTCTCCCCAGTAATAGACATGATTAATAAAGAAAGAAGCTGCAATGTCGTATTTTTTCATGAATTCTAAATCTTCAGACGTTGCTGTTTGCACATGTTCAATTCGATGACGGTGATTATCACGTGGAGAAGTATCAAGTGCATATTGATAGGCTTCTAGAATAGAGCCTATAGAGCGATCGCCGTTGCCATGTGTTGCGATTCTAAAGCCACGATTATGAAAATCTAATACGTAATCGTTTAAAATACGTTGTGGGAAAATTAGGTCCCCATATAAATTCGCATCATTATAATATGGTTGACGTAAAGCACCTGTTAGCCCTTGAATCGAGCCATCCTGGAATAGTTTCGCACTATCTAATTTGGCCATGCCGTTAGAGTCCTGAATAATTTTTTGATTAAGTTGCTGTGCATCGTATTGCTCAAAAATGCCACCTTGCAATAACATATCATTCATAATCATTAAGCGCATTCTCATTGGATGTGCTTGTTTTTTCAGCGCCTCGATATGGATATCATATTCGATTGAGCCTAATGTTAAGCCAACCCCTGCATCTGTATTCGTTGTAATGCCTTGTGCTAAATAGTCCTGAGAAGCTATGCGTATTAAGTCTATTACCTCTTCGGTTGTAGGAGTAGGTATACTATTAAAAACTAAATCCATAGCTGCAGGCTCATATAATACACCATTTAAATTATTTAATGCATCCCGACCAAAATGACCTCCATCTGGGTCTTTTATAGAAGCATCTAACTTCGCGATTTCCAATGCTTTTGAGTTGGCAACTGCGAGATGATTAGAAATATGGCGGATAAATATAGGGCGCTCTGTACTTACTTTATCTAAATCTTCTTTTGTAGGGTGTCTATTTTCTAATAGCATTGTATCATCATAGCCAAAGCCTAAAATCCAACCGCTATCAGCCTGTTCCTTTCCGAAGTCTTGTAACTTGCTAATAATATCGGCAATACTCTTATTATACGTAGGCGAACAATCTACTTGTGACTTGTTTAACGCATAAATTAATAGATGGTTATGTGTATCGATAAAACCAGGAATTAATGTTGCACCGTTTAAATCGATTTCATTTTTGCCTTTTTCAAAAACTAAAGAATCTTTGATTTGATTAAAATCAACATTAGACCATAGGCCTACAATGCGTCCTTTGTAAGAAGCTACCACTTGAGCACGTGTACTGTTCGCATCTAACGTAATAATATTTGCATTTTTAATAAGTAAATCAACTTTGATCATAGAATGACCTCCTAAAAGTAATTGAATTTAACTAATATTAATAGCAGTAATGGTATCGATAATAATGAAAAAATTGTTGAAATAACTGTGACAATCGCACCTAATTTATCGTTCGCATGATATTTACTAAATAAAATAGAGGACAGTGTTAGAGCTGGCATTGTCGCTTGAATTAATAAAGTTTGGGCAATGATATGGTCGACCGTAATAAAACTTAGGATAATCAGCACTATAACCGGCAAACCAACGAGTTTAACCAAAGTAGGAATAATCGATTTACTTTGAAGTGCGGTAAATTGCGATTTATTGACAGACATAATGAGTATCCCAATATAAAACATGGCAAGTGGTGAGGCAAGTGCAGCTAGTTGGTTTGTTAACGTAATAAAAATCATGGGCGGACGATAATTAACAAAGGCAAAACATAAGCCACAGACAATTGCAATTGTTGGAATATTAATCATTGATTTCAGTGTGCTAAATGAAAATTTCATCGTTTTTTGTAGTAGCATCACCCCTACAGTCCATATGACCAAGTCTACGCCAGCATCAAAGATGGCCGCATATAAAGCACCTTTTGGCCCTAAAATGGCAGCACATAAAGGAATACCGATAAAACCTGTATTACCAAGACCTGAAAGCAAGGATATTTCAGCTTTAACCGCACTGTCCTTATCAAAAATAGTAATTAACAGCCACCCTAAAAAAATGCCAATTAGACAAATCATAATGGATAGTCCAAATACTATGCCAATATTTTTAAGAATAGTAGGATCGATGTCTACTTTAAAAATGCTGGATAAAATAATACAAGGCATTGCGACATTAACGATAATAAGCGTATATGTTTGACGGGTACTATCATTAATAGGCGTAATGCGAGCGAGTAATACACCAATTAAAATCATAAACCCTATTAATAGTATGGATTCAAAAACAACAGAATACTCCATTTCATGCACTTCCTATAACGATCATTATGAAACTATTTCTCTATGTGCACAGCTACTATCGGTGTTAGAAGCTGTTTATTTTTAGATGTCAGGAGACTTACGATAATCAAGACAGGGAAGTTGAAACATAATGCAATCAGTCCGGTATTGATTGCAAAAATACTGATCCCCGCAAATTGGAAGGTTAAGGCGATTGCTGTCCCCGTTAGAATACCCGCACCTACTCCTACAGCTGTGGCTCTTTTCCAAAAAATAATGGAAAGAATACCAGGCAAAATTTGACCAAAGCCAAAATAAGCAGTGTTAATTAAATTGAGCATGAGACTTGGAAGCGAAACTGTTAACAACATGGAAATTAATAAATAAATAACAACAACGACTTGTGACCATTTGCGTTGTTTATTTTCTGGAATACTTGTCACTATGTTACGAGTAAAAATACCGCCAACTACTAAAGAGATAACGGCTAGCACTAACAGCCCTGAAAGTGCGGCACCAGCTGCGACTAATCCAACTACCCATGACGGTAATAATTCCATGGACGTTGCAATAAAGGCATGGTTGGGATTATCAATATTCGGTAATGCCACTAAAGCAAAATAGGCTGTAGCAATTAAGAATGGATACATTAGCATATACAATGGCATAAACCGTTGGGCACGCTTAATTGTCCCTTCTGATTTACTTGTAAACAAGACATTGATAATAAATGGGAAACAATAGAATGCAACTGCTTGGAAAATAATCGTTGTAATCGAAAATGTAACTTGTTCTGTCGAACCAAAGGACACGGAAGCACCATGCTCTTTTGCAGTAGAAAATAGATTATTGACACCGTCAAGCTTTGAAAATGCTGCCCACCCTACGATAATAATGGCTGCGAAAAGAAGTATATCTTTTAAAATGGATATAACAGCAGGTGCTTTTACACCAGAAATCGCAACATACACATAAGCTATTGAGCCAGCAATGAATACCGCCATAATAGGTGGGAAATCAAAGCCTAAAGCATTTAAAGCAACGATAAGTCCTTCAAACTGTAGCTGTCCCCAAGGAATGAGGAACAGTAAACAAGTACATGCCACAAGTAACTCTAAAGGTCTGCTAGAAAAATGACTTTTAAACAAATCAGGAGCTGTCATCGCATTATAGTGTTTACCAGCTCGCCAAATAAGAGGAGAAAGGAAATAACCTACGGGATATGCTAGAAGGATGTATCCTAGAAACCATATGCCATAGCTAGCCCCTTTTGCATAAATACCCCCAGGAAATCCAATAATTGTGCCAATACTATAAACTTCGCCGATAGCAAGAAAGAATAAAATAAATCCATTAAAAGATCGGCCACCAACTAAATAATCTGCGACATTATCTTTTTTTGATTTGCCTTTAGAAAGAACCGCTAGAATTAGAGAAAATATAAGAACACCTATAAATATTGCTACTGCCATTAGCCATCCCACCTTGTCATTATTTAATCATAATTTTTTTTATCGAAGAAAAACCAAGAACAAGAGATACATACAGATGTCAGGATGAACCATAAGAACATCCAAAAATAAAGAATGGGAAAACCTAAAATAAAGTGTTCCGAGTAACGGAAATAAATTAACCCACCAATTACACTAGCAACAGGTAAAACAAGACCGATAAAGACGTTGAAAAATGATTTTAGGGACATAGAATAACTCCTTTCTAAAAAGCAAATAAAGTTGACTTATCATGACGTACGTACCAGTTGGGTTTTATTTATTTGCCATTCCATGGTTTATTTTGGAATAGTATATAAATTTTAAAAAAGGTTGTCAACATAATAACGGTGTTAAAGTAGAGAAAAACGACTTAAAGGAGAATTATTGATTCTTATATATTTTCTTTTTAGGTAGTTTCACTCAAGTATGGAGCGGAGAGAGAGGATATTAAGACAGGGGGTCTGACATAATGGGCAGGATATTTTCTGTTACAAATTGCTCGTTTTTGCAGGTGTCGCTCAAGCTTCCACCGTTGTCTTGCAGCTATGCCTCACGCTGGTATTGTAGGAGTGGCACCTTTTACGGTATCAATAAGTAAATTCCCAACCTAGGATAATATAATTATTTCTAAAAATTCAGAAAACTACTGACGAAAGGGGAAGTCAGTAGTTTTCTATAGATTATATAAATAGTTACTATTGGGGAAATAGTAATTATTTCAAAGGGTAAGAGCTAATTCTTTATGTTTATAGACAATTTCGCCATTAATAATCGTAGCAAGAATATTGATATCTTTAATCGTCATCGGGTCCACTGCTGTTGGATCTTCATCTAAAATGGCAAAATCAGCTAATTTGCCGATTTCGATACTACCTAAATCTTGTTCATCGAAGTTCAATTGTGCGCCATAAATGGTCATGGTTCTTAAGGCTGTTTCTACATCAATTTTTTGTGCTTCACCGAGTACATGTCCATCTCTCGTTATGCGATTAACCGCAGCCCATATGGAGAAAAGTGGGGAAATGGGCGTAACGGGACAATCGGAATGCAATGTATATAACAAACCTAAATCATCGGCTTCTTTTAGAGGATTTATTCTCTCTGCTCTTTCAGGCCCTAAAAAGATGTTTTTATGGCGATCTCCCCAGTAATAGATATGATTAATGAAGAATGAAGCCGCGATATGGTAGTCTTTCATGGACTTTAAATCATCTGCTGTAGCTGTTTGGACATGTTCGATTCGATGGCGATGATCATTCCGCGGAGACGTATCAAGCGCATTTTGATAAGCCTCAAGAATGGAGCCGATGGCACGATCACCATTGCCGTGTGTGGCAATTCTATAGCCTAAATTATGAAGCTTTAGCACATAATCATTAAACGTTTGTTGTGGAAAAATAAGCTCTCCATATAAATTTGAATCATGATAATATGGCTGACGTAATGCCCCTGTACGACCTTGAATCGAGCCATCCTGAAATAGTTTTGCACTATCTAATTTGATCATACCGTTCGATTCGTCAGAAATTTTCTGGTGTAGTTGTTTGGCATCGTAGGTTTCAAAATAGCCACCTTCCAATAACACATTATACATAAACATTAAACGCATTCTCATTGGATTAATTTTATCCTTAACAGCATCAAGATGAATAGCGTATTCGGCATGGCCTACCGCAGCATCTGTATTCGTTGTAATTCCTTGTGCAATATATTCTTGAGCAGCACTGCGAATTAACTCCATAAATTCCTCTTGTGAAGGGGCAGGGATATAGTCATAAACATAGCCCATTGCCGCGTGTTCATATAAAACACCGTTTAAATTATTCGCTTCATCCCGTCCGAAGTACCCTCCATCTGGGTCTTTCATTGAAGAGTCTATTTTGGCAATTTCTAATACTTTTGAGTTTACAACTGCCATATGATTTGAAATATGGAAGATCATTATAGGTCGATCTGTACTGATTTTATCTAAGTCATCTTTAGTAGGGTGTCTTTTCTCCGCAAGCATTGTGTCATCATAGCCATAACCTAAAATCCAACTATTGTCATTTCGCTTTTGATGGAACGCTTTAATATTTGAAATAATATCTGCAATATTGTTATTGCTGGCGGAAGAACAATCAACTTGGGCTTTGTTTTGCGCATATACTAATAGATGGTTATGTGTATCGATAAAACCAGGGATTAACGTTGCACCATTTAAATCATGCTCTTTCGCATTTGTTTCGAGCACGATAGATTTCTCAATAGTATTAAATTCAGCTTTCGTCCATATTCCTACAATTCTTCCTTTATAAGAAGCTAAAATATTAGCACGACTACTATGCACATCTAAAGTGATAATATTGGCATTTCTTATCAGTAAGTCAATTTTCATTTATAGATTCCTCCTAAAAGTAATGTAATTTAACAAAAATTAAAAGAAGCAATGGTATTGACAATAAAGAGAAAATTGTGGAAATAACTGTGACAATAGCGCCTAATTTATCATTCGCATGATATTTACTAAATAAAATAGATGATAAAGTTAGAGCAGGCATTGTCGCTTGAATTAATAAAGTTTGAGCAATGATGTCATCGACTGCAATGAAAGATATCATAATAAATACAACAATTGGCAACCCAAGTAGTTTTACGAATGTAGGAATAATCGATTTACTTTTAAGTGCGGTAAATTGCGACTTATTGACAGACATAATGAGTATCCCAATATAAAACATGGCAAGTGGTGAGGCAAGTGCAGCTAGTTGGTTCGTTAACGTAATAAATATTCCAGGCGGACGATAATTAACAAAGGCACAAAATAAGCCACTGACAATTGCAATTGTTGGTATATTAATCATCGATTTCAGCGTGCTAAAAGAAAACTTCACTGTTTTCTGGAGCAACATCACCCCAACAGTCCATATGACCAAGTCCACACCTGCATCAAAAATGGCTGCGTATAATGCACCTTTTGGTCCTAAAATGGCAGCACATAATGGAATGCCAATAAAACCTGTATTGCCAAGACCTGAAAGTAAGGAAATTTCCGATTTAATCGTACTACCTTTATCAACAATAGCGATTAATAGCCAACCTAGCAAAATACCAATTAGGCAAATCATAATAGATAGTCCAAATACGAAGCCGATATTTTTCAGAATTGTAGGATTGATATCTACTTTAAAAATGCTGGATAAAATAATACAAGGCATTGCGACATTAACGATAATAAGCGTATATGTTTGACGGGTACTGTCGGTGATTGGTGTAATACGGGCAAGTAATACACCTATTAAAATCATAAACCCAATCAAAAATATTGATTCAAAGACAACAGAATACTCCATTTCATGCACTTCCTATAATGTCATGATTAAACAACTTTTCAATGTAGAAGATAAATCTGTTAAATAATCTACTTCTCACAAATAAAAAAATTACTAGATTCCGTTAACGCGATCTTTAAAGTATTTATTTTATTACGAGGACAAGCCAAAAGCAGAAATTGGGGACAGCAAAGACAATACGAAAATATAGAGAAAATGTTTGCGGACATAACTCCTTTCTAAAAAGAAAAAAATTCAACTTATTACGATGTACGTACCAGTTTAGTTGAATTAGTTTACTATTGAATGGTTTATTTTGGAACAGTATATTAAATTTAAAATAGGGTTGTCAACATAAAAATGGTGTTAAAACAGAAAATTTTGAATTTAAAGAGAATTTATAAACAACTTGGTTACGTTGGAGTTTGAATGTTTTAGTATATAAATATGTGAGGGCCATTATGATTGTATCAATTGGAGGAACGAGCGATAGTGAGAAATAGGGTAAATCTACATAGAATTTTACTTTAATTAACAATGGTAAAAAAGCAAAAAACCCCCTACTCATTTAGGGGGAAAGTGAGATTGCTATTCATGCATGCTTAAAATAAAATTACAACGCTTATAAATTTGGCATTACCTTTCTTGTACCTAAGAAAAGCCATGTACTAAGAACAAAGGGCATCGTTAGAACAGGGAGGCCATATGGTAACAGCCAAGTACTAAAACTAGCAGTAAGTGGAATGGTTAAGCAAGTAGCTAAAATGCCTGAAATTATCCGAAAGCGATTTGACTTTGTACTAAAAACGATAGAAACTGCCATAAAGGTTAATATCGCATTGTAGCCGTAAAGACCCCCTATAATTAAAGAATGTTCTCCTCCAAGTCCATACGAGATGAGTAAAGCAATGACACTTCCTATCACAGCATTTAAACCAAGTTGCCAACTAGCAACAAATATAGCGCTATAAAGAAATATACCTGACAATGGATGATTTAAAAAAAAGATTTGCTCAATATTATTAAAAAATCCAGCAGCCCAATTTAAGTCACCTGTAATATTTAGATGCCAGTTCGATAAACTTTGGGGTACTAAAGAGTCGCTTAAGTGAAATACTTCTAGTTTGTAAGAAGCTAAAAGGATAAACCATGTTAGGACGATAAAAGGAAAAGTAAGAATTGGTAGGTCTATATTTTTCAAAAAATGCATCATCGTGGCTGTAAAGATTGCTGCAATCATGGCACCTAATAAAGCAATGCCCCATCTAGATGTGCCAGTTAGAAATAAAGAAACTGCCAAACCTGTTAACACTGAATTATAGCCAAATAGACCGGAGTTAACACTATTTTTAGGTGCCCCTCCTATTTTTCCGATGAATGTACCGACAAAAGCAGATAATAGAGAAATGATGCCTAATTTATAAGAAGTAATCGTAATAGCGATTAAAATCAAAACCCCTGAAATTGCATTTTCTATAAAGACGACTTGGGAAAAACCTCTAAGTGAAGCAAGTAAAAATGAAGTAAATTCTCCCTTTGAGAAATCATTTTCATCATTGTGCAACATTCATCACCCCTTCGATAAAATATACAATTAGTGGTAAATAATAAATTATTATACAACTAAAGCAAGGAAAGCAACAGCTGAAAAATTATCATTATTAATATTATAAACAAAGGTTGTCAAATTATTGAACGATATCCTCATGAATATGACGTACTCACTTAGAGTGTAAATGGGCATATCGTTTTATGTTAAATAATTCTTTCAAATAGTAATTTTTTGCTTTTTGAATTAAACTATTGTAAAAGGAAGGAGATAACCCATGATGCACTCAATTAACAAAATAGGTGAGCGTTTTTGGTATATCACACCAATTTCACTAACAGATCGCCCCATTTTAGGAATGGTGGTCGGCAATAACAAAACTTTAATGATCGACGCAGGAAACTCTGAAGATCATGCACAGTATTTTCAAGACGAACTTTTAAAAATGGGTGTCCCTAATCCAGATATGGTCATTCTGACACATTGGCATTGGGATCATATTTTTGGCCTTTCAGGATTACAAAATATCGTTTCCATCGCATCGAAAGATACAAAAAAAGCAATGGAGGAATTAATTCCATTTTCATGGTCAGATGAGGCCATCGATGCGCGTGTCAAAGAAGGCATTGAAATCGAATTTTGCGCCAGAGCTATTAAAGAGGAATTTACAGAGCACCGTGATATCAAAATTGTTTTGCCGGATGTCACGTTTGACAAGCGTCTAGAAATTGACCTAGGTGGAGTAACTTGTATTATTCAACATGTTGGTGGAGACCACGCTGCCGATTCTGTAGTGGTATATATTAAAGAAGAAAAGATTCTTTTCCTTGCTGATTGTATTTACCCAAATCTTTATGCTGTGAAAGAAAATTATACAATTAATGAAACACTTCGTTTGTTGGATGACTTAGAGCAATTCGATGCGGGAACATATATTCCTTCGCATCAACAGCCGATAACAAAAGAAGCGTTTACTCAAGAAGTAGCGAAACTGAGAACGATTGCCGCTTATACAACAAGTTGCAATGGAGATCAGCAAAAAATTACGGCAGCGTATGAAGCGCATGTAAAAAGAGAACTGACAGAAGATGAAGTCGAAACAATTGTGAACTTTGTCAATGGCTATTAGTAACGGCAGTTGATTACCGTTGCGGGCGGCGCTTTCCGCGGGCACACCGTAAGCCGCAACCCTCGCTGTCGCGCGGATTGTTGCGTCTTACTTGCTGTGCGTTCCCGCAGGAGTCGCCGCCCTTCACTCCAATCAACTAAAGGCAAAAAAAGTGTTAGATTGAATGTCAATCTAACACTTTTTCTCTGTTGCCATAAAAACTTTTTAAGTTACAGTTTATAAAATTAAACTAACGATAATTCCTGACAGTACGCTTACGAGTGTGGCACCAAATAGTAGCTTTAATCCAAAGCGTGCAACAGTATTCCCTTGTTTTTCATTGAGACTTTTTACAGCACCAACAATGATCCCAATCGATGAGAAATTGGCGAAGGAAACAAGGAACACAGAAAGAATACCCATTGTACGTTCACTAAAGTGATAATCGCCACTTGATAAATCTAACATCGCTACAAATTCATTTGTCACTAGTTTCGTCGCCATAATGGAACCCGCACTAACTGCTTCAGAGAAAGGAATCCCCATAATGAAAGCAATTGGTGCAAAAATATAGCCTAAAATCGTCTGGAATGTAATGCCGAATAATAGCTCAAAGACACTGTTGAATCCAGCCATTAATGCAATAAACCCAATCAACATAGCCCCAACGATAATGGCAACTTTAAAGCCATCCAAAATATATTCACCGAGCATTTCAAAGAACGATTGCTTTTCATGCTCGATTTCTAAAATATCCTCTTGAGGGTCCACTTTGTATGGATTCATCATCGAAGCAATGATAAAACCGCCAAATAAATTTAACACTAAAGCCGTTACAATATATTTAGGTTCTAGCATTGTCATATATGCCCCAACGATGGACATCGAAACAGTCGACATAGCCGACGCACATAAAGTATACAAGCGTTGATGTGAAAGTAGACCGAGTTGTTTTTTTAAGGTAATGAAAACCTCTGATTGACCGACCATTAATGAAGCAACGGCATTATAAGATTCAAGTTTCCCCATACCGTTTATTTTACTTAATCCCCATCCAATCCACTTCATAAAGAATGGTAGAATTTTCAGATGCTGCAGTATACCGATTAATGCAGAAATAAAGATAATCGGTAGCAAAACAGTTAAAAAGAACGGAGACTCGCCCTCATTTGCCAAGCCGCCAAATACAAAGGCAACCCCTTCGCTTGCATATTCAAGTAGCTTGTTAAAGAGAGCGGCTATGCCTTTAATAATGACTAAACCAAATTCTGTATTTAACAATAATAGTGATAACAAAATTTGAATGACAATCATCGTAATAATTGGCCTGAATTTAATTTCTTTTCGATTGGTACTTGCTAGCCAAGCGAAAAACAATACAATAAGAATGCCTAAAATAGAAATAATGTATTGCATATGTAACCTCCTGATGAATTACAACATAATGTGTAAGCGTTTTTAATTACCGTGTGCATAGTACCTTTTGAATATTTTGTCCAATAAATTAAAAAAGAACCGTACTTATTGAAATTAATAAGTGATGCTGATTAATGGTAACATAGAGATATTAATAGAAAGTTGTTAAAAAGGCAAAAAAAATGATTATTTATTGAATTTTGATAGGTCTTAGGAAATAAAAGGGCATAATAAACCAATAATTAGGAAATTTTAGGTCTGCTCTAGCCTTCTTTTATCCATTTGTTTACCAACAAACATACCCTTATTTTTAAATAAACTAACTCAACTGACAGCTTGGTATATAATGAAAGTAATATTGTGGAACTGGAAAATATAACACATCACAGAAAGGTGTGAAAAGGATGAATTTTGAAATCGTTATGCAGGAGCTTGAAGCATTGGGCAAGGAACGAACTAAAAAAATGTACATGTCCAATGGTGCACGGGAGCCTCTTTTTGGAGTGGCAACAGGAGCGATGAAACCGATAGCTAAAAAAATCAAAATCAATCAACCGTTAGCTGAGGAGCTTTATGCGTCGGGGAACTATGATGCCATGTACTTTGCTGGCATTATTGCCGATCCGAAAGCAATGACGGAATCCGATTTTGAACGTTGGATAGATAAAGCGTACTTTTATATGTTGTCAGATTATGTAGTAGCTGTCACGTTAGCAGAAGCGGATATTGCCCAACAAGTGGCTGATAAATGGATTGCTAGCGGGGAAGAGCTTAAAATGTCTGCTGGCTGGAGTTGCTACTGCTGGCTTTTAGGGAATCGTAAAGATGTTGACTTTTCTGAGAGTAAAATTGCCAATATGCTGGAAATGGTGAAAAATAAAATTCATCATTCACCTGAACGAACGAAATCAGCGATGAACAATTTCCTCTGTACGGTAGGCGTTTCCTATGTACCACTGCATGAATTGGCACTTGTAACAGCCAAAGCGGTAGGCCCAGTGGAATTAAAAAAAGACAATAAAAAAAGCACCATTCTTCACGCTTATGAAAATATCCAAAAAGAAATAGAAAAAGGCAGAATAGGCTTTAAACGCAAATATGTAAGATGTTAAGGCATACAAAACATGAAAGGTTTCCGGTTTGATAAAAGAGCTAACTTCTGCTCAATATGCTCTGCCCTGTGAAGCCTTAGTGTAAATATTGGAGGTGCTTTATGACTCAAAATAAAATCATTATTATGCCTTACCGACCTGAGCTTGCTAAACAAACGGTTGCGATGTGGCGAGAAAGTAAGGAACAGGCTATTGGTCAGCAAGAAAAACATAGCTTTGACAATCACGTGTATTTTTTAAATCATCTCTTACCTGAACAGTATCAAATTTATGTTGCGATAATTGATGAAACAGTTGTCGGTATGATTGCTTATAACGATCGCGAAATAAGCCAACTGTATATTCATTTAAACTATCAAGGGCTTGGTATAGGGCAAACTCTATTAAATAGAGCGAAAACCCAGTCAAGTGGGAAACTTACTTTATACACATTTGAAGTAAACGAAAAAGCCCAACGTTTTTATGAAAAACATGGCTTTAAAGTTATCGGTAGAGGACATGAAAATGAAGAAAACTTGCCGGATATTTTATACGAATGGAAATCTAATCCTGCCCAGGGGATTTAATCGTTCATAAAAGCAATGATGAAGGTGTTAGCGAATTTGATTATTATAGTGTGGAAAGTTTAACTAAAAATAAATAATTATGCTGATACAGTGAAAGTGTTAGATTGACAGTAGTCAATCTAACACTTTTTTAAATACTTTGGATTAATTCACTATATTTAAGAGACAACAAATTAAGCGAGTATTTTTTGATTTTATCGGTTGCAATAATACCTGTTAAAATACATTCAATCATTTCTTTATATTGATAGATTAAATAAATGTCCTTCATAAAATCTGAATCGAGCGTTAGACCGTCTTGTACGGTTTTCAAAACGACTTGTTGCTCTTCATATAAATAAACAAATTCAAATTTAGAATTATGTATTAGTGTAGTAATTTCAGGGAAAATTTTGTTGTCGTTTAATGTCTCTAAAATGCCATCTACAGATTTTACGCCCTCGATAGATTGTAAATTTGAAAATGTTTCACGCAGTTTATCTTTTAAAAAATCAGTACTCATTTAAATGCTCCTTCTTTTGCATTGTCCGATCTATTGAAATGTGCGAATTATTAATTTTGTGATTATTGTATCACAATACAGTGGGTAAAATGATTAAAATACTTACTTTTTTTTGTATTAATCGGGATAGTTTAATTTTAAATAAAAATTAATTAGTAGTAAATACTATATAGTAAAAAACATAAATATAGACTATAATAACTAATAATATACATATTATTGAAAAAGAGGTCTGACATGTCCATTACAAAAAAATTAGTTTTAGGTTTTATAACGATGATGTTTATAACCGTTCTATCTGGGTCGAGTATTTATTTACAAATTATCGATATTAGTAAGCACTATAATGATACGTTGTCGGACGGTCTCCCACAGCTCTATGCGACGGGTGACCTCAATAAATACATAGCTTTGGAAGGTTCGCAACTACAAACTTATCTTTTAGGGGATGAGGAATCACTTAATCATGTACGGGAAACACAAGCGAAAATTGATGACACGATGAATTTTTTAACAGCACAGCTTGATGAAGAGGGTGTGAAACAAACATTAAATAATACGAGTAACAAAGTCGATATTTTTGAAAATGAACTGGCCAATGTCATTGCATTAAAACAAAATTCAGGTGTGGCTGAGGCAGCAATCTACTACACAAAAAACGTTATTCCGATACGCAATAATGCGATAGAAGCGTCTGATGAGCTAAAAGCTATTATTGAAGCACATTTTGATCAAGCGCAGCAGCAAGCCAATCAAAATGCAAAAAAATCATTTATCATTGCTCTTAGTATTATTGGCGTAGCGATTTTAGTCGGCAGTGCCATTGCCTTTATATTAAATAAGAAAATAGCCGCGCCTTTACGCCAACTACAACAGGGCGTCAAAACGATTGCAGCAGGGGACTTAACTGCCATGGATATTGAACTTCGCTCTAAGGATGAAATAGGGCAACTTGCTATAGCCTTTAATTCCATGAAAGATACGTTAAGAACACTATTAAATAAGTTTGCCGATAGTGCTAGTCAATTAAGTGCTTCAGCTGAGCAATTAAGTGCTTCTACTGAAGAAGTGACGGCATCCTCGGTTGATATTGCAAACCAAGCGGATAGTGCATCGCACAATACGTTAACGACTGCACAATCAGCACGGGAAAATGCTGTGGCAATGGAAGAAACAGCTAGTGCTGTTCAACATATTGCCCAATCATCTCATGCGCTACGTACGTCAGCAACGGATACAACAGACGTCGCAAATCAAGGTGTAACGAATATTCATACGGCAAGTGTCCAAATGACAACGATATACGAGTCAACAAAATTAACGACTGAACTGATTCAACGTTTAAGTAAACAAACTGAGGATATCGAACAGATTTCAAAAGTTATTACGGGTATTACAGAACAAACGAATCTGTTGGCGTTAAATGCTGCAATCGAAGCTGCTCGCGCAGGGGAAGCGGGAAAAGGGTTTGCTGTAGTAGCAGATGAAGTTCGAAAATTGGCAGAGGAGTCCAACACTTCTGCTAGTCAAATTGTCACGCTGACAACTGAAATACAAAAGGATACGAAAAATGTGGAACAAGCGGTGCGTGAAAGCTTACGCACAGTGGAAACAGGAGTAGAGAAAATCGAAGATGCCGGGACATCCTTCAATCAGATTGTGCAAGCGATTGATGATATGCGCGCACAAATTGAAAACATTTCTGCTGTTACGGAGGAAATATCAGCAAGTACGGAACAAGTTTCTGCATCTGTTACACAAATCGCCGAGTTATCAGAAACAACGGCACAACAAGCAGAAGGTTCCCAAGCAGCATCACAACAACAACTTTCATCTTTACAAGAAGTTAGTGCAGTGGCAAATGATCTCAGTAATCAAGCAATGGACTTACAGACAATTGTTGGCCATTTTAAAATGTAACATAACAAGAAGTGTTAGATTGAATCCATTTCATCTAACACTTTTTTGCTATGTCATTGATGTCCGCTACGGCGGTGCTTTCCGCGGGCACACCGTAAGCCGCAACCGTCGCTGTCGCGCCGACTATTGCGTCTAACGTGTTGTGCTATTCCCGCAGGAGTCACCGCCTCCGCTACCATCAACTAGTGCCTGCTTCTAATCTAGAATAATGCATAGTATAGTTGGCTACCCAACTTGTCCACTTTTAAAGTAATATCTTATTCTATGCGTGGGCGTCATTGATGTCCGCTACGGCGGTGCTTTCCGCGGGCGCACCGTAAGCCGCAACCGTCGCTGTCGCGCCGACTGTTGCGTCTAACGTGTTGTGCTATTCCCGCAGGAGTCACCGCCTCCGCTACCATCTAGTGCCTGCTTCTAATCTAAAATAATGCATAGTACTAGTTGGCTACCCACCTTGTCCACTTTTAAAGTAATATCTTATTCTATGCGTGGGATGTCATTGATGTCCGCTACGGCGGTGCTTTCCATGGTCACATCGTAAGCTATTGCTTGCATACGATGAGTCTTACCAACGATTTTGAACTTCCATCGGTGACGAACCTGTTTAACTAAGTGATTTTCGGGTCAATATTTTTCGTAGCCATTTAAAAACTATTGTTTTCTGATTCTAGCAAAAAGTAGTAAAATGAAAAGAGAATTTTCACAACATTTTATGGAGGTGCAGAGTATGAATTATGTTACGGTTGAAATAATTGATACTGTGGGGTTGAATCCAAGAGAAAGAAAAATGTTGCAAACTACGGTATTAAATTTTGCTGCCATGAGCAATGCATTAATTGTCAAAGAAGATGTAGTGTTAAATCCATTGGAGCCTGATAACGAGAATATAGGTATTGTTCTTGTCTATGCCAAAGCGCTGGATAAAGAACAGAGTAAGGCAATAACAGAATCTTTATCTAATCGATTCTCGGCGTATTTTACAATGAGCAACTTAGCTTTAGAAGCGCAAATTCGCGTTCATTGAGAAAGTTTAGAAAATAATCATAGCCTAGAGTAGAAACATTATTAAGGAGATTATTTGAGTATTTTTGCCGATGCTAACAGCACAAATTACCAAATTGTAATAAACTCCTTCAATACTAAAACGCCCACGGGAAAACCCGTGGGCGTTTATTAAATGGAGGAGTTTTTATATGGCATCAAAAAGACTAATTTTGCACAAAGTATGATACTTGGATAAGTGTGTCTTCGTTTAACTTATAAGCGATGACTAGCATATACATGCCTTTATCTTCTTGTGAAAGATCGATTTTAAAGTGGTCTGCGTTCGGTGCAAGTTGGTCCACATCTACAAAAATTTCTTTAAATGTTTTTGTATTTCTTAAGCCAATTTGGTAAGGGTTTAAATAGTTACCATCTAAGCCTTTTACTAGATTTTCCACTGTTAGCTCAGGACCCTTTAAGCTTGATACATCAATAATTTGAGGGTGAGCAGTAATGTTTTCTAATTGCTGTAAATCTTTTAATGGTGAGAAATCTGTAATACTATTACCTGAAATATCGATGGATGCTAAGTTTTTAGCATATTGTAAGCCATCTAAACTTTTTATGCGAGCATTCGGTGCATGTAAAGTAGTTAGTTTAATCATATCACCTAAAGTAATGTCACCAGTCAATCCAAGTGTTTGCTGGATAGCCACTTTAAGATAGTTGTCTGGGATAGCAATAATTTGATTAAAGTCAATTTCTACTAATGCAGCTTTTGCTTGTGTTAGCTCCTCTAAAGCTTGATCAATTTGAGCTTGCGTAGCTTGTGCATTGGCAAGCAGCTCTTCAGCTTTAGCCATGCTTGTTTGGAAAGCTTGAATCGATTCTGCTGTATAGTTTTCTAAGTTAATAGTTTTGGCATCTTCAAGTGCCGCTGTTAAGTCATCAGTAAACACACGATCAGCATTGGCATAGTGTAATTTTGTATCGCCCCATGACGCATGGTCAGAACCGTTTCCGTTGCCACCATCTGTTACGACAAGTTTCAGTTCTTTTGCGCCAGTGACGTTTACTTCAATGTACTTTTGAGGGTCACGAGATTGCATTAGACCACTGTCGAATTGTTTTTCGCCATCAACAAACACTTGGAACGTCACAGAGCCGATTGAACCATACATTTGACGGTCTACACCGACGTAAGCCGTGAAGATATCTGCGTCTTTATCTGTTAAATCATAGATGATTGTTGAGTTTGAGTGCGCACCGATGCCTCGTTCGTATGTTTTCTCACGACCATCGTCGCCTGTTAAGCGGATTGCATTGTGACTGATTGCTAGATTTTTCACAGGTGTTGCATAGCTATTTTGTGTAGATTGCCATTCAAAATCAGTTAAGTAATGGTAATCTTCCATATTGACAACTGAAATTGTACGCTTTTTCGTTACTTCATTGCCATCACTATCAACGACAGTGTAGGTAATGTCGTAGTGACCAGCTCGATTGAAGTTTACTTGTTCTAAACCAGTAACTTGTACTTGTGATGTTAAATCACCATCTTCAGCGTCCGTTGCTAAGTACGTTTCGTCGATATTAATAGGTGTGCCTACTTTTGTAGCGACTGATTTTGGAATTGTTAATTCTGGTTTACCATTCGATAAATAGAACTTCGCGTCAGCAAAGTTAGCGTGGTCTGAAGCATTGCCATTGCCAGAATCATTTGCAATCAGTGTTAACTCTTTCACTCCTTGAAGCGGAACTCTTACTAGTTTTGCTTCTGTTTGATATTTCATAACGCCGCTGTTATAAACTTCTTGACCGTCAGCGAGTACTTTAAATGTCACACTTGAATTGCCGTTTTCAGGGATATTACGGTCAATACCAACAAGAGCTTCAAAGTAATCATAGTTTTTATTTGTTAAATCATAAACGATTTCAGAGTTGGCATGTGTACCAATACCTTTGGCAAATTCTTTCACTTCACCATTGGATAGTAATTTAATGGAACCACCCGAAGATGCTTTGTCTTTATTTACTGTATTATATGCTGTTTGAGCAGATTTCCAGCTAATATCTGAAGCGAATTTCTCATCGCTATAGACATAAATATTTTTTGTCGCAGTTGCAACGTTGTTATCACTATCCGTTACTGTATATTCGATTTGGTAAGTACCTGTTTTATTTGTATTAAAACCATTTGTCGTTACTTGAATGTGCTTACTTAAATCGCCGTCTTCAATATCAGATGCTGTTACATCTTTTAGAACATCATAATCACTATTTAATTTTACAAATGTTAAATCTTCATTTAGAGCTAAAGTAGGCAGACTTGAATCTTTGCCGAACTTTGCATCAGCCCAAATTGTATGGTCGGATGAATTGCCACTATCTTTGGCATCAGTAGTAATTAACGTCACTTCTTTTGCACCTGTAACAGGGACCTTCACATAGCCATGATCTGTATTAGCTCTGAATACATCACTTGCAAATTTCTTTTCACCATCGACCCATACTTCAAATGTTGCAGAAGATTTTTGGCCTTTTGCTGCTTGATCGATGCCGATATAACTTTCAAAGAAATCAAAGCCTTTTCCTTCAATGTCATACACGACTTCAGAGTTCGCATGTGCACCAAGCCCCTTGTCATAAGTAGCATCTACACCTTGGCGTAGTAATGTAATGGTACCACCAGCAACAGATTTATCTTTTTGTAATGAACCCCAACCGACTTTTGCCGATTTAGCTGTCATATCAGAAATATATTGCATGTCGCTTACGACGTTAACTTTCATCGTTTTTGTTTCTTTGATGCCTTCATCATTTACTTCATAAACAACTTCATAGCTGCCTTTTTGTGTAACATCAACCGTATTTGATTTAACAGTAATTGAATTTGTTATATCTTTACCGTTATATGCAATTGCTTTTACATAATCCATTGGCTCAAATGCTTGATGTAGTTTAACTGTTACATTGTCTTCAGCAGATAGGGTAGGCGTATATGCTTTTACTTCTACTGGTTTTAATGTATTTAATTTTTTGTCATAGCCGACAACTTTGTACGTATAATTTTTCGTTACATCTACATTTTTATCGATAAATTGGCTAGTACTAGTAAAGGCGATTAATTCATCATCTCTAAAGATTTCATAACCTAAGAAATCTTCTTGATAGGCTTTATCGATTGATAGATTTAATGTATTTGTTTTGGCAGTTTGGTTTGCCGCAAAAGTTACGTTTATTTCTTTACCTTTTAAACCATTACCTTTATAGTCGACTGCACTATTATTTAAATACCATATTTTTTTATCTGGTTTTGGATATTTGCTTGTTTTTTCTCTTGTTTCATCCGTTACAACGAAACCATGACGCGCAAAATGCTCACTTAAATCTAAACCGAGTGCTTCAGAAGAGAATTCAACTAAATATTGTTGTTTAGAGCGATCTCCATCTTTTAGTGACACATCACGATCGCGATATAAAGAGTTTAATTTACCCCAATAGCCAGGACTATACATTTCTAATTGCCAATAGACAGCTAGTTTTTCAAATAGGCCTTGGTCGTTGTAATCTTTTGTGTTTTCTTTTAGAACATTTTTATAGATGTTCGCTTCATATGGAATACGTCCATCGATTTTGCCGTAATAGGCTGACATATGTTGTGGTAGCATATTGTTTGTCACTTCACCGTAAGTTCTTACACCGATATCCATACGGTGACCGATTTCATGGATAACGCCCCATGAACCGCCTTTTTCTTCGATAGGCACTAAAATATCCGAAACGACATCATCCAATGTACCGATGTGATCGCCCGCTGCATACATGTATGAGTAAGGTTGCGCAAGTCGTACATTTTCTCGAATTAGTTTTGGGTCATGTTTGTCATTGCGGCCATCTAAACCGTTATATTTAAACAGTTCTTCCATTAACGTATTAAAGGAATCAATTGTTTGGATCGGGCTGTAACCATCTTCAATATAAGTTTTATATGCACCTGTCGCTGTACCTGTCCAGAATAAATGATCACTCACGACTTCTACGATATCTAGCACTTCACGATCTTCCACTTTTGGATGCTTCACTTTGTCTTCATCGATTTTTTTCTTATAGTCGATTAAAAACTGTTTGAACTCGTCGACATTAGTAGATTTCGTTGCAAAAGGAATGCGCTCAACGCCTTCAAATCGTAATGTTGGTGCCTTTCCTTGCTGTTCAGCTGTATAAGGGTTATCAATGTAAATTGTGCCACCTGGTGTGACAGCCTTGTTATAAGCTGAAGTTTTTGTAATAGCAGGCACTGTAATCACATTTTTACCAACTTTTAAGCTGACATCTCTTCTCCAACTGTTCCAAGCACCTTCTTGTTGTGTAAATGATAGGTGAGGCAGTGGACCATTTGCCGCTGCGTCAACGTATACGACGATTTGATCGCCAGGCTGAGCTGCAAGTCCAGTTGGTTGGAGGTTATTGCCGAAACCAATTTTTAAGTTATCGTTGGCATGTTTCACCATATTGCCATGTTGTTCAGCTACGATGACTCTTCCTTCTGTCACGACTTCACCGTTAATTACTTTTTTCGCTAACTCGATATTATCTTTATAAGTATCGTATAGTGGATGTGTTTTCGCTTCTGCTTCTAACGCGTTAATCTTGTCAAGGCTATTAAACTCTGGTGAAACGGTATCCATCGTGCCATCAGTAAATAATTTTGCCATTTTGTCATTGATTGTATCTTCTTTATAGAACGCTAATTCAGAAAGTGTAGCCCAATTTCGATCAGACTTTTTAAATTTAAACTTCACTCGTTTAAATGTAGTTGGTTCAAATTTGGCTTCAACTAATCCAGCAACCATATTATGTTTACCTGTTGCAACAAGCTCATACGTATCGCCTTTTGATGTTTGTGAAGCATAAATTTCAAATTCTTCAGCAAAACCTTTAAGATCTGATGGTCTTGCCCCGTACATAACACGATTTAATGTAACAGGCTCGTTAAATTCAACTTCCACTTCATTTGAGAAAGTAGCTGTGTTGCTACTATTTGTTTCCCAATATGTATTGACATCACCATCGATGGCGTTTTCTATAGCGGCGGTAGCCCAGTGTCCGCCGTTATTACGAATAGTCTTTATGTTTTTGTTGTCCATTCTAAATAACCGAGAATACGCTTCGTTTGCGTAATGGTTAAATGAAGAAGTGACTGCTGTTGTCGCTTTGATTGCTTCTGTGCTTAATAGTACTTTGGCATTGTCGATATCTTCTTTAAATTGAGCATAGAAAGGATGAGCTTTTGCTTCAGTTTCTAATTGGTTAAGTGCTTCGAGTGAATGGAACTTATCACTAACAGCACTCATTGTGTTATCTGTAAAAAGTGTGGCCATTTTGTCAGAAACAGCATCTTCTTTATAAAACTGGAACTCAGATGCACTTGCCCAATCTTGATTTGCTTTTGTGAAAACGAATTTAACGCGTTTAAATTCTGTAGGCTGGAACTGAATTTCAACGATATCTCCTGTAGAACCTTTATATTCACCTGATGAAACAAGTGTAAAGTCATCGCCTGCATCTGTAGTAGAGCTATAAATTTCGAACTGTTGGGCAAAGCCTTTACCTCTTGTAGAAGATTGACGAGCTGCGTAAACCATTCGATTGAGCGTAGTTGCTTCATTGAACTGAATGACAACCTCATTTGTGAATGTTGCGCTATTTGGTTTCCCTGTTTCCCAGTGGGTATTCATATCGCCATCAATTGCTTTATCAATCGATTGACTTGCATATTTTCCCCCGTTGTTCGTAATCGACTTAATATTTGTAGTGGCCATTTTAAATACATCATCGTATGCTTTTAAAATATCTTTGCCATACAAATCAAATTTTTTCACCGAAGCGATGGAATGTTTCACACTAGCTTCAGCCGATGTTTTAACAATGTTTCCATTTGGATTTTCACTTGCCAAAACATTCAGTGGGCCGCCGACTAAATTTAAAGCCAAGGCAGACACTGTGACAATCTTTACTACTTTCATTAAATATTCCTCCTTATGAATTTTTTCCTACTGAGCACATAAAAAAGCCACTCAAAAAGAGTAGCTTCATTTCAAATAAGTAAATCATAAAAAATATACAAAAATAACCACTATGAAATGTGGGCACTAAAAAAACGCTAAAAGATATAATTTATCTTTTAGAAATTATATTAGAAAATCATTTTTTTAGTAATTTGCTTATCTATGACCTTACTAAACAAAAAGTAGTATGTACTCTTCGGCAACTGGCTGACATAGTTAAATAACCTTAGTCCCTATAGCTTTGCGTCCCTAAATTTCTTTAGGTTTGCCTATTCAATTTTTCTACTATAAAGAATAGCATAGAGAAATTAATTGCCAAAGTACAATTAGTACTATATTTTACCACCTTATATTAGGGTAATATGGCGAGGTTTTATAATTGAATGGAAAAATAACGAAATTCTATGATGGGTAATTTGTTATGTGTAAATTACTTTAGTAAGAGATAGATAGTTTAGTTGTAAACTACTTATGTCATAGGTGGGCTATTGAAAATATTAACAATGTTGTAATAGTGTAAAAGAGCTAACTTTGTAAGCGGCAATGCGGATGAAATTGTTATGATCATTATTACTCGGGGCGCTCCATCAGTAAAATGTATTTAGGAATATGTAAGGAATGGGGGCTGTAAGTGCTAGCTAATGAGCTAAAGATATAGTGAAAGAATTACAGCTTAGAGACAGTCATCCGATATTAAATTTGGTACTTACGAGCATCATTTTGGTGATTTTCAAATACTTACGAAACAACTATGAGCGCTAATGTAATTCATTGTAAGCGTGAAGCCTTTTACTTCTCTATAGGAGTAGCAGGCTTTTTTGCGCTATATTGTTTCAATTGTAATGTTTTGTTCATGTTCCGTTCATTTTCAGTTCATGTTCTGTTCATTTAGCAACTATATGCTAAGGATGTGAAAAAGAAATAGGAGGGGTTTTCAGATGAACCTGGCTATAAAAGAAATGAAAAAAAATAAAGTGCGATTTTTGATTTTAGGCTCAATTGTTTTTTTGGTAAGTTTACTAACCTTTATTATATCGGGTTTAGCTAATGGACTATCGCAAGACAATGCTGCACTTATTAAGGATTTACCAGCGGGGCAGTTCTACATGAATAAGGATGCAGATGAAACATATAATCTGTCAAGAATAGACAGCACTATCCAAGATGACATATTGAATAAAGAAAAAGATGCTGTAGCATTCTCTATTCAAATGGGCTTTATTAATGATGAGGCAGGGAAGCAACAAAGCGTTGCCTTTGTAACAGCTACCGATTCACCATACTTTGCAAATGTGAAGCATGAGGAAATAATTTTAGATAGCTCTTTGAAGGATAAAGGAATAAAAGTAGGCGACACAGTAACGAATAATCAATTTAGTGGTAAGTTTATTGTTAAAGATTTTGTCGAGCAAAAGAAATATAGTCATGCGCCTGTAGCTTATATTAGCATGGAGGATTACAAAGAAATTTATCGTGTGGAAGAAATGCAATTAATATTCGCACCAGATGCAGATACTTCACAAGCGTATACAGGCCTACAAGCATTTTCAAAAGGTGATTTTTTAAATACGATTCCTAGTTATAACGCAGAACAAATGTCTCTTAATATGATTGTATGGTTTTTAGTTGTTATTAGTGGCATGTTGTTTGCAATCTTTTTCTATATGATGAATGTTCAAAAGATTGGTTTATACGGAATTTTAAAAGCAATCGGTTTAAAAACAAGTAAGCTCTTTAAAATGATTTGGACGCAGATGGTTGTGATTACGGTTATTTCACTTGTGTTATCGATTGCATTAAGCCAACTCTTTAATCAATTTGCGCCACAAGGAATGCCGTTTAGTTTAAGTTTGGCAACGACAACACAATTGGCTGTTGTATTCCTTGTTATTGGATTTATTGGTGCAACGATTTCAGGTCTCCAAATTAAAAAAATTCAACCACTACAAGCGATACAGCAAGGAGAGGTCTAATATGACATTATTTACAATGGAGAATGTTAGAAAGACATTTACTAATGGTGAAGTACAGGAAGAAATATTAAAAGGTATTAATTTGACCCTTAAAGAAGGTGAAGTAACGGCTTTAGTCGGTGCTTCGGGCTCCGGGAAAAGTACACTGCTGACAATTGCAGCGGGTTTGCAACCTACTACGGATGGTCAAGTGATCTTTGAAGGAAAAAATCTGACGACATTGAGTGCCGAGCAAGTGCGCCAAGTACGTGCGAGTCAATTTGGCTTCGTCTTTCAATTTGCACATCTAGTACCCTTTTTAACAGTAGAAGAACAGCTTTTGCTTATGCTAGAGGTATCAGAAACAACATTGAAAAAACGTGAGCAACAAATTGAAGTTGAACGTGTTTTAAACTTAGTAGGAATGGATCATCGGAAAGATGCCTATCCTTCGTCATTATCAGGTGGGGAGAAACAGCGTGTTGCCATTGCACGAGCAATAATTCATAAACCGAAAGTACTTTTTGCGGATGAGCCAACAGCGAGCTTAGATTCAAAAAGATCGAAGGATGTTATGGAGTTAATTCGAGAGCTTACAAAAACATTAAACATTACGACTTTGATGGTGACACATGATGAAGAAATGCTTGCCTATACTGATCAAGTCGTAAAAATGAATGACGGTAAAATTTTGCAAAATGTAAATAACTAAAATTTGAGAAGAAGTGTTAGATTAACAGCTGTTGATCTAACACTTTTTTATTGTCAGTGACTGTATAGAAACTTGCTACAAGCCTGTGCGTGAATGTGTCCAAGTTGTTCCTGAAAGCTGTTCATTCGTTAGTGGATTGGTACTAATATTTCACATAAGTGACGCTCAATCATTTGCGCACTGTATCTTTCGATAATAGGTTCAGGTCTGATGGCTAGTTGCTGTTTTGTTATTTCTGAAAAGACTTTGCCCCAAAATTCGCTGACAGCTTCTTTTGTATGGTCAAGTAAAAATACTGCGTATTTTCCTCCAGCAAATGTACCAACTTGAGCAGGTTGTGTTACATGAAAATCACGCTCAATACAAATGCAAACGTCATATCGACATTGTTCTTTAGGTGAAACGTCTGGATTATCTTGCGGTATTGCTAAAATTGTATATTGATTTTTTAATGTTTTTTGATTTTGTACCCATTGTTTAAACGATTCCATAAGCATTTTATTTGCTTCACCATATTCACCAACGTTCCTGAAAAAGGCGATTTTTGATGGTGCTAATTCTTCTATTGTAAATTTCATTTTTTCCATCTCCCTTCCTAAGTAAAGGTAATATGATAAAAAATTTTTCACAAGTGATTTTTGAGTAATGAAAGTTTTCTTTTTAATAATCTTATTTAGGAAGTACTCATTTAGATAGGTAAGTCATTTTTTATGTTTTTAAAGTCATACCTTCTTTAATAGGGGGGATTTTGTGTTGAGAAAGAAAGGAATTATTATTGGAATGGCTATTTTCGTTATAGCTACCTGTAGCTTTGTTATTAAAATTTGGGCAGACAATAGTTTTAACAATAAAGGGCAGCAAGGGTCTTATGCAACTAAAGAAGAGACAAGTATTGCGACATTGAAAGAAAAAGTGAATGAACTATATGTCGGTGTCGATGTGAAAACAACAGCAAAGAAAGAATTGGTATTTCAAGTTGTTGCCGATGAAGAACGGTTTAATGTTGTTAAAAGAGATATCGAACCGATGGCCAAGAGTGTTATGGAATCTTCTTTCCTAAAGGATTATAAAATTGTTTTTGAAAGATGGGAACTTACCTCTGTGAATAATAAAAACAGACAAATAGATAAAGAATTGAGCTCTTTTTTAAAAACGATTGTAGAAGGTCTTCAAGCGTTTGAAGTATTTAAAAGCATAACGACCGATCATCAAACTTTTATTACGATACAAACATCTATCAATGGTTCAGAAAAAGAGGCACTACAAACGGCGTTGGAAATGGCAGAGGTTGTAACAGGGATTTTACAAGCTAAAGAACAAACTAAGGTACCTCCTAAAAATATATATGATATTAAAGTAGTGAATGCCCAAGGGGAAAATTTAATTGAGTAAAATTGTATGAGTGCCAGTCACTCATACAATTCTCACACAATTAGCGAGTGGTATTATTAGGGTTGTTTTTTTCTTTTTAACCATTGTGTTTGTAGATGTTTAGACTTAGGTGGCTAAAGATTAAGTCACTATCTTCGTTTTTAAAAAATAGGACTTTATAATAATTTTCAATATTTTACATATATTTATAGATTTGTAGATAGGGAATTGAGTACACTGATTTTATGACTTGAAGGGGGAAAGAGAAATGAAGAAAACGATTTTAGCTGGAGCTTTAAGTATTGCGTGTTTTACAGGGGGATTCGGTATACAAGCGTATGCAAAAGGTAATGAAGATGTAGTAAACATTATTCATCCAAAACAGGTCGTTGCAGCGACAAATCAAGTGCAATCCATGTCATATCAAGATGTTTACAAAATGCTATTACTTTCTAAGCTAGGGTTTGACAATGAGGATGATTTAACTTTAGTTACAACTAAAAATAGCATTACTGTTAAAATTTCGCTAAAGGCAATAATGGAAACTTATGCGGATGGGACAAACTTATTCCCTGAAGGCGAAAAGGCATTACAAGAAAATTTAGCCGAGTTTAAAAAACTGTTTGGTGATGCGATTCAAATGAGAATTACTCAATCAGGCAATAGTTTCACGGTTGAAATTTTTACAGCGGGGAAATGGCAAGCTGCAAGCAAAGAAGACATGAATGATTTAATTACAGTATTTAACCGCGCAGATGTAAATTTAAGACCAGGAGGCTATTTTACAGATGCAATTGGCCATTGGGCTGAGAGTTATATACAAGTACTTTATCAAGCAGGAATTGTCACGGGCACTACTGATACAACCTTCAATCCTAATGGGCAAGTAACGCGTGGGCAATTAGCAGCAATGATTTTCCGAGCTTCAGGGTTGGATGTAAATGAAGATTATGAAGGGCCAGCTTCTTACAAAGATATGCAAGGATTCTGGGGTGCAAAAGAAGTAGCGATTTTACAGGAATATGGTTTACTCGAAATTTTCGACGGTGAATATTTTGAGCCAAACAAGCCTGCTACCCGCGAGGAAATGGCACATGTAACAGCAAGCTATCTAGAAGCAATGGACTTTAATGTAGCGAGTGCCAATAAAAATAATACTTTCTCGGATAAAAATCAGATGCGCAATGAAGCTGTAGAAGCGATTGGCTTATTACAGCAATTAGGAATTATAGAAGGAGCAAACGGTAAGTTTAATCCAAAAGCGAACCTTACACGTGCTCAGTTTTCAAAAATTTTAACACTTACGTTAATGATGGCGAGTGAAGAATAAAGAGTGCCAGGCACTCACACAATTTAATACAATTCACTAAGTAAAAATCCACTCAGTTTCTGCGGCTTACATCGTGCACGCGAAAAGCGAAGTGGATTTTTATTCTTTAGAAAACCTCATTTTACTTATCCTACGAAAACATGGAACATATAGCTTAAAAAATAGCCTAATAGAATATAAGTAAGGAAGGCTTTTAAAGTTACGGTTTGTACATGGTGTAAAATAAATTCTGAAATACTAGCTGTGCCGATTAAACCAATTGATAGCCCCATCAATATGCCTTGTGCCCGTATTGTTAAATCCCAAAATTGACCTATTAAAATAAATACTATAAAGAAAATCGAAAACGCGATGAAATAAATAACTAATTTCCATAGCTTTGTACTTTGTGATAGGAATGCTGTTGTTAGTGCAAAGCCTTCAGGAAGATGATGGAGAATAATGGAGGCTGTAAGTGTAATACTTAGTGCAGAATTTCCTAGTAAGTTTCCTACGGTAAGACTAATTGGGATGGTATGAATAACCATAGCAATGGCAAGTAAGGTTACAGAGGAGTTTTGAAAATTAGTAGGATGAAAAAAACTATGGAGTAGCTGGAACACTAAATAGCCAAGAAGAATCCCTATTATAATGCCAAATGACTTGTACATTTGAAAAGAAGATGGAATGATATCTAGAAGAAGTAAACCTATTAAAAAACCACCACATAATAATGATAAGCCTTGGGTTGTATGTTGAAAAAGCTTAGAAAAAACCCAAGCGATTGTTCCACCTATGCTCACGCTGAAAAATAGAAATCCTCCAAGTATCATTGCACTCAACTGCGAAATTCCTCCGCCCCATATTAAACTGAAGTCCGTTTTACAAAATATATGCAACGTAAGGGGTTATATGAGGAAGCGTTGTCAAAAATAAATGGCAAGTTCATTTTTAAACATTTCTTTCTAAAGAACAATATAATTCACTACATACAAATGAAAGGAAAATCAGCAAAGTCCCTTCCATTTGTAGATAATATGCCTTACTGGAAAACCTCTTCTATCGATTGTGCAATTGAAATGCGTGTTAATTTTTTATCTTTTGTATATTCAATAGCGCCAGCTCCGCCTAAATAAAACTTGATAGAAGGATACGTGGCTGCAAAATCCTCCAATTGTTGTAAAAGAAAAGGATAGGTTTCAAATGGTATTGTCGTTACAGCTGACAGTAACACAATTTTAGGCTGAAATTTAGAAACGAGTGATTCAATTGCACCCATGGCAGGAGAGCTCCCAATTAAAAATGATTTCCATCCAAGTAACATTGCTTGTAAAAGTAAAATATGGAGCGGAACTTCATGGTATTCTCCAGGCAAACATGCACCCATAATAAGTGGGGCATCCTCTTTGTATTGATAACTGCGTCGTATCTGTACTAAATAATCACGTATAACCATCGTGATGACAGCTTCTTGATATTCGGACCATTCCCTTTTTTCCCAACGCATCCCTACTTCAAGTAATAATGGTATGACTACAGTAGATAGGAATTTGGGCAAGCCAAGTGCGTAATGTGCTTCTTGCAGAATTCGATTAATTTCGATTTCATCACAATGAGCGCCTTTTTCTAAAAGAAGAAACACAAAATCGTTCATTTCAGCATGTACAGGAGGCACGCTTGTTTCTATAGGCTGATCTTCCGGCTTCATCGTTTTTACAACGGAAGCAGCTTGTTTTATAGAATACCCTTGTTCGGATAGTTTTCGTACCTTTAACAGTATTTGAATATCTTTTTCAGTGTAAACTCTATGTCCATTGTCCAAGCGCTTAGGCTCAACAAGTTGATAGCGTTCTTCCCACTTTCGAATAACTTGCTTTGAAAGACCAGTTACTTCGGAAACTTGTGTAATATTATAATGCCATGTTGTTGAATTGACAGATGTCATAGTTCGTCAACCCTCTTTCCAGTTTGAAAAGTATCGAATTATCTTAACAATTATACTGTAGGTTTATTAAGAGTGAAAATCAAACCTATAGATATATTTTAACGGATAAAAAGCAATTTGTATAACTATTGTATAATTATTGGTTAGTAAAGTTTGACATTAATTAATTTTTCATGGTATACAGGTACTATAGAAAATTTTCGATGATGGGGGTGGGACATATGGCTAAATGGTGGAAACGGAAGGTAGCACATTCCAAAGATGGAATGTTTAGTTCGCCAAGCGACTTTAAACCAGTGATTGACTTGTCCGAAATGCCAGAGTTAGAAAAGCAGATGGCATTAATTGGACTTAAAATAGAGGATCTTTACATAATAAAAGCATGTCAGCCATTTGTTCGAGAGGGAATTGAAGATGTAACGGCTATATTTTACCAAAACATACTTGCTGTTCCGACGTTACGTCAAATCATTGAAGAGCGTACCCAAATCGAGCACTTAAAGAAATTGTTAGGTAATTATTTAATTGCGATGTTTGATGGTGTTTTTAATGCTGAAGCTATTGAAAGAAAAAGAAAGCTTGCTCGTATGCATTTCACAATTGGCTTAGAACCGAAATGGTATATGGGGACGTTTCAACATATCCAAGAAGCCATCATAAATTTAATTGTCAAAGAGATGACAGTACCTGCACTGCGTGAGCAAATAATGTTCACTGTATCAAAATTAATTAATCTTGAAATGCAAATTGTTTTGGAAGAATATGAAAAAGAAAATGTTAAAATAAGAAATAGTCAATACAATCAAATTAAAAATGAGCTAAAACAAAAGATTTCTTTAATCAGTCACGATTTAGCAAATTTGACCGAAGAAACAAATACATCAATCGATGCAGTAGATGAACAAACTACGTTTATTGCTCAAATTATTGAAAAAAATGTAGAAACAGTCCATTTAATAAATCAAGATGCAAACATCGGTAATCAACAAGTGATAAGGCTAGAAGAAGAGATGCGTCAAATCTCGAATAGTACAGAAGAAATGGGTGCGTTAATAGGCAATTTAAAACAATCCTCTGATCGAATTATAGATATTGTATTATTAGTAAAGGGCATAGCCGACCAAACAAATTTGCTTGCATTAAATGCTTCTATAGAAGCGGCCAGAGCAGGTGAGCATGGTAAAGGATTTGCTGTTGTAGCCCAAGAAGTTCGTAATTTGGCCGAACAGTCCAAGAAATCTGTTGAAGAAATTACCCAACTTGTCCAAACGTCGACCTCTCTTACAATGCGAGCAGTGGATATGATTGATTGTATTGAGGAACGTGTTGCCGATGGTGTAGGGGCTGCGCTTGAAACCCAAACTAAATTTCAAGATATTTTGCAAGCTATTGTGAAAAACGAACAGTTAATTGTTCAAGTAGAAGCTGATGTAAAAAATTTAGAAAAAGTTATTAGTTCTATCGGGAATGAAACACGTACGGTGGCGAGTACAGCCGATAGTTTATATCAAACAGCGATGCATTTATAAGTAACAAAATAAAATCAACCATAAAATAGAACCATTGCATGTAGTGCAGATGGTTCTATTTTTTATGTTTTGGAGATGATAATTTATATCTCAGACCCGATGTTGGAATTGTTTCAAAAGTATAATTTACAGGAATAAAAGGGTAACACTACTTTTAATAGGAATAACAAGGTATATCATGAATTGACTAGCTATATAGTAGCTTAAATAGGTTTCTAAGGGGGAGATGATATTGAAATGGGCTGCACTTGCAAGCTATTTAGTGATGATTATTATCAATGTTTTAGCAAGCACAATTGGTATTAACGGCAAAACAACAGGAGAAATATCGAATGAATTGCAGGTACTATTTACACCAGCAGGTTATGTTTTTTCTATTTGGCTCGTGATTTATGTGTTATTAGGTATATGGCTCTTTCTCCAGCTATTTTCAAAGAAAGTCACTCGGGACTCGGCCATTATCAGTCTAGTAACGTCAACATGTTTGTATAATATTGCTTGGCTCTTATGTTGGCATTATGAATTTTTTGCCTTATCTATTGTCATGATGGTCGGACTCTTGGTCAGCTTAATTTTCATTTATTCAAGTTATCCTAAAGAAGATAATCGTTTTGGGGGGAGATTGCCTTTTTCCATTTACTTAAGTTGGATTAGTGTAGCGTTAATGGCGAATATTAGTTTTGTGCTTACATACTATCAATGGGATGGCTTCGGCATATCTGCAGTATGGTGGGCAAATTTACTGCTATTCGTTGCTACATGTCTTGCGCTATATATTCGTTATGTTGAAGTAGATATTTTCTTCCCGATGGTTATAATTTGGGCTTTTATTGGTATCGCTGTTGAAAATGGTGTGGATGCAGGAAGCTTATTTTATATGCCAATTTTGTATAGCATCGTCCTTGTCATTTGGATTGTTATCGGAAAACAGCGATCGCCAAAAAGTGTCATCAACTAATGGCACATTACTTATGTAAACAACACAGCAAGTCCAATTGTTCTAATGCGGTTCTTATATGAATATAGTGGCTACTAAGTGCAGAAATAGTAAGAATGCAATGCTTTAAAAGGGGAGGACTCACACGTGCTAGCATATAAAGTCCTGACAACGATTAACGAGCTAGAGCCGTATAAGGAAACTTGGTCTGCAATACTAGAATGTCAACAAAACGATAATCCATTTATTGAATATGAATGGATTTCTACATGGTGGAAGGTTTTTGGGCAAGAAGAGAATGTGGAAATTTATATTGTGGAGCATAATGGGGAGGTCGTAGCCTTTTTCCCGTTTGTTCATAGTATTCGTTTTGGAAATATTCATCAATTTAGCTTTCTAGGACAAGGACTTGCTTCTTATATGGAGGTCATTTCTGATAGAAAATGGAAAGAGCAGGCTGTGTATTATGTATTAAAAGAAATTATAAGTCAATTTACACGGGTTCTCTTCGTCTTCCATGGTTTGCTCGAAAGTAAGGATACATCTCAAATACTGGAACAATATACATTAGAACGTCAATTGCCACATTCCGTTTTTCGTGTCGTCACACCGTATATAGATTATAAAACGATTGACTTGCCAGATTTTTTAAAGAAACATAAACGAAAGTTTAAGAGTATTCATCGAAGAGAGAAGCGATTAAAACAATTTGGTCAAGTAACTTTTCAAAGAGTGCACGGCGGAGATTTCGATAACATGTTTCAGCTGTTTGAAAGAAGATGGCAGAAGAAAATGGATACAAGTGAATTTACACATGAGCGAACACGGGCATTTATTGAACAGCTGGCAAATCAACAGAATGCTGCACTTTGTTTAAGAGTGCATAGTCTGCTATTTGAAAATATATGGATTGGATTTACAATAGATATTTGTTGCCGAGGGAGAAATTTTTGCCACGCTATGGGACATGAGCCGGATTTCTATATGTTTGGGCCTGGTCGTTTAATTGAGAAGGAAAATATGCTTGAGGCACACAGTGCAAACTTTCGGCTCTACGATTTTGGTAGTGGATATGAGCCTTATAAATTTGAATGGTATACCCATTTAGATTTTACGAGAAAATTCATTATGAGTACGACAGGTTTTAGAGAGCGATCATTGCGTAATGTAATAGTGCTGCAAGAAACGATTTTGGCCATGTTAAAAACAAATCGCAAAATTGTAGAATGGAAACGCAACACTTTAGGAGAATTACGGTATTTATTCACAAAAGCAAATATTAACGAGTGGCTAACGATGTTAAAATGTAAAGTTATTAATAGTCATATTTTTACGATTTATTACTTAGAGAAAAAAAGTGGAGAAAGCAAATCAAATTTTCATGAAATAGCTATCCAATCCGTACTCGAACACAATAAGCGTGCGGAAATCCTTACGAATTATTTTCAAGGGTATAAACTTTATGGGCTAAATAATCAGGAAATTGCATACTTACGCCATGATCAATGTATCCGTGAGGAGGCGGTTGGATTTATGCAGGAACTGCCTTTAAATACTACATATATTAAAAATTACGAACTACCAAAACTCCATCTTATCGTCAATGAAGTGCAGCGAGAAGGGCGAGCAATTAGTACTACTGCCAAATGGTTTGAATGGCGAAAACGTAAGCAGTTAGCTGCGTTAGGGTTTCAACGGGTAGAACATGTTTGGATGCATCAACTTTTTAAATGGAAAAAGGTGTATCGCCAACAATATAAATGGGGAAAATATTTATCCAGCCAAGGGCGGAAGTTAGAACATGGATGGCATTTAACATTGCTATCCCTATTAATATAAAAAAATCCTTAGCGTCTTAATAGATGCTAAGGATTTTTGCAGTCAGCGCTAGTTAAAAGTGAATACCAGGCTTGTCAATGAGCTTACAGCCTGTGCCATATTTTGCTTTTAAAGCACCTTTAAATTTTGTTTCCTCAAGCTCGGGGAAAGTCTGTTTCCATAATTCAAAGACATTATGGTTAGATGCTGTGCCATCCTTTGTTAAACGGACAATATGGAACCCATATTCATCATTGCAGCGTGTTAGTGGACGATTTTCACGCACTGTAATAATACGACCACTTGCTGTGATGTGATAAAGTTCTTCATAGCCTGTTATTGCACGGCTTTCTTCATCTGCATTTGCTGGTTTTTCGGCTTTCTTTACCGTTTCTTGTTTAATAGCTGGCGCTTCTGTTGTATTTTCTTCAGGTAGTTGTTCGACGATTATAAAATCTTTGTTGGAAGCTTTATCACTCATCGTTGCCATTACGTTCATAATGGAACCTACATAATGCATTGGTTTATCATTACCTTCTTCATATACGAAAATATTATAGTCTGTTTTATTGATTTTTTTCATAATAATATTTCCAGTTGTAATCGTAAATCCGATGAATTTGTTTTTATTAAGTGCTTGTAGTGCTTGTTGTTTTGTTAAAGTCATTACTAAATCTCCTAAAAAATTGTTTTTTCTATTTTACCATAAAATAAGATTGTGCTGTTTTTTAAGTCAGTTGTTATCCATATTGTGGCGAAAAATGTAAAGTGTACTTTACAAAGAGTGCGGTAGTAAAGTATACTTTACGTAAAGTTAACTTTACATCTTGCGGCGGTGAAATATGGAACAACGTATAAAAGAACTAAGAGCATCATTTGGTTGGACACAAGAACAGCTTGCCGAAAAATTAGGCGTATCGAGGCAAACGATTATTTCTATAGAAAATGGTCGTTACAATCCTTCTTTAGAGCTGGCGTATAAAATCGCAAAATCATTTCAATTAAGTATTGAAGAAGTATTTATTTTTGAGAAAGGTAGTGATTAACATGTCTTTGGAACAAATGCTAGGTTTTCTCGGTATAGGGCTAGGCATTTCTGGTGGTCTTTTTGGACTTTGGTGGGGACGTAAAATGGCAGCGCGTAAAAATGGACTCGATGAAAGGTATGATAAAATAACCATCCATTCATTGGCGAATGGATGGAAAATAACAGTTGTTTTCATATATTTGTTATTTCTACTATTCATAGCTGGTGTTCAATTATCTACTGCTCAAGTTTTAGGTATTCTATTATTAATTCATATGGCAGGATGGGCATTTTCTACAGTTTATTATCATGTGAAGTATTAAAAAAGCTTGAAGGGAGCAAATTCAACAGTGGAACATCAGTTTACGATGAACTTATCATGGTCTGAAGGTCGAAATGGGACCGGAAACTTAACAGCAACTAATTTGAATACAATTGTTTCTATTCCTCGGGAAATGAATGGACCAGGAATAGGCACTAATCCGGATGAAATGTTATTAGGTGCTTCAGCAACTTGTTATTTAATAACTTTTGCGGCATTACTTGAAAACGCAAAAATACCAGTAGTGGCATTGTCAATGGAATCTCAAGGTTTTGTGGATGTGACGGACGGTGTTTTTACATATCAAAAAATTGTTCATAAACCAAATGTCAAAGTGCTACAACTAACCGAACATGAAGAAAATCGACTATCTCGTCTAGCGCAAAAAGCGGAACAAACTTGTATGATTAGTAAAGCATTAAAGGGCAATGTGCACATTGAATGTCACCTTCAAATTGAGCATACATCTGATTGCCAACAATCAACCTAATACATGTAACGATAAAGGAATTATGCCAGAAGTTTTTCTGGTGTAATTCCTTTTGTCATATTTGCATGGTATTTGCTTTGTCTGAAATAGTTCTATAAATGGGTGAAATGAATATATAAAGTTAAGCACTAAAAAAATGTAAAGGATGATGTATTGCACGTACAGACAGCTGAGACACTTACATTTTATGGTCAGTATGGAAAACGAATTTTTGATATAGTGGGGGCCTTTATTTTATTACTTATGACATTTCCTCTTATGTTAGGTGTATTCCTCCTATTACTCATAACTACTGGACGCCCCATCTTTTTCAAACAAATTCGAACGGGATATGATCATCAACGTTTTATCATTTGGAAATTAAGAACAATGACCGTACAGGCAACTCCTGTCAATATGCCTGCAATTTGTGCGGAAGGGATACCCGATGATTATTATTTTAAAACTGACCAAGATACGCGCATTACAAAGATAGGAGCAATACTTCGTAAGTTAAGCATCGATGAAATTCCACAGCTTTTGAATGTCTTAAAAGGTGATATGAGTATTGTTGGGCCAAGGCCTGAAGTGCCAACAATAACAAATAGTTACAGTGCATTACAGGCGCGTCGTTTGGAAGTAAGACCAGGTTTAACAGGGCTTGCACAAATAAACGGACGATCCAATATTTCACATGGACAGAAAATTTCGTATGACATTCATTATGTCGATAATATATCGTTTTGGGTTGATTTTAAAATTGTCGTGAAAACCCTTTTTGTAGTGCTCGCTCGAACAGGTGCTTATTAATTAAATGCTGGAGGTGACGAATACTGAATATTGTTCAATTAATAACGCGGATGGATAAAGTAGGGGGCGCTCAAAAACATGTAGAGGCCCTTGCCATAAAGTTAAAGCAAGATGCCCATGAAGTGACGATTGTGACAGGTGCTTACGATGCATCATTATGGCGTTTACAAGAGGAGCAAATTACTGTCATTAGTATCCCGGCCATGCAGCGGGCTATTCATTTGACTAAAGATATTCAGGCGCTTTGGCAATTGCGAGTAGCTTTTAAAAAAATACAGCCGGATGTTATTGCGGCACATTCTTCTAAAGCGGGTGCCATAGGGCGTATTATTGGCCGCCTGTTACGAATCCCAACCATTTTTACTGCACATAGTTGGAGTTTTACAGAAGGGGTGCCGCAAAATAAGCAACGAATGTATCGCCAGCTTGAAAAAACGGTTCAGCCTTTAACAACCAAAATTATTACAGTTTCTGACTATGATCGTAAGTTGGCATTAACGAAAGGCATTGCACCTGCTCATAAAATGCTAACGATTCATAATGGCATTGAACAGATAGAGGGAGCAAATGTACCAAAAAGAGAGCATAATGAGCATCCTCATATTGTTATGGTTGCTCGTTTTGAAGTTCCAAAAAGACAAGATTTATTGTTACAAGCTTTGTTGGAGTTAACGGACATCCCGTGGCACCTTCGTTTGATTGGGGATGGTTCTTTACGACCTCAAGCAGAACAATTTGTGAAAGAAAAAGGTTTATTAGAGCGTGTATCATTTCTAGGCAATCAATTAGATATATCGCCATTGCTTGCCAAAAGTCAAATTTTCGTACTGTTATCGGACTGGGAGGGGTTACCTATTTCGATTATTGAAGCTATGCGAGCGGGGCTTCCTATCATCGCTACAAATGTTGGTGGGGTCAATGAGTTAGTGACGGATTATAACAATGGATTTTTAATTCCTCGCAATGATCACAGCTTGCTAACAACTAGGCTTCGACAGCTTTTAACAGATCCAACACTATGTGAAAAAATGGGCGATGCTAGTGAACGTCGCTTTTTACGGAACTTTACGTTTTCTCCTATGTACCAGAAAACCGTATCAATCTATGAACAGGCTATTTTAAAGTTTGCTAAGAAAGGTGATTAAATTGCAACTAATTCGCATAAGAACTGACGATGAACTGGTGTTTTATAAGGAATTATGGGACGGCATTTTAGCGAATGAACACAATGATAATCCATTTATTGAATATACGTGGTTTTATAACTGGTGGATCACCGTTGGGAAAAAAGAACGAGTTGAGTTGTATGCAGTACAAAATAATGGAGATATTATCGCATTTGTTCCATTTACAGTACAACAGCAATGGGGTGTACGAATATATGCCTTTGCAGGAGAAAGAATCGCTCATTATACGGGCATTGTGGCAAGAAAGGGTTGGCAATTACCTGCACTAGCATTTGTCTTAGATGAGCTTATAAAGAAACATCGCCATGTCGTTTTTGCTTTTCATGGCTTGCTAGAAAGTAAAGAATCATCCAAGGTGATAGAACAATACTTAGTTGAAAGGCAAATGCGACCGCATATTTTTCGGGTAGTTACACCGTTTCTTGCCTTTAATGAGGTCGATGTCCCTAGCTATATTAATAAGCACAATCATATACACGCTGTTGAGCAACGGGAAAAAAAGTTACGTAATTTTGGTTTGCTAAGAAGAATTGCCCCTAAACAGGAAGAATTACATCAGCTTTTTCATTTATACGAGCGTCGTTGGACAAAAAAACGGACTGCTACAAATGACTTTACAAAAGGAAAGAAAAAAGATTTTTTTGAACAGCTTTTGACTGTTAATGATGGAGCGATGCGCGTAGAAGTTGAAGCGCTTGCTTTTGACAACCAATGGTTAGCTTTTAGCTATGGTATTAGCTGTCGAGGACGATATGTAACGTATGCTCTCGGCCATGAACCGAACTTTGTGAGTTTTGGCCTTGAACATTTACTGAATCAGTCAACAATAAAGCGCACTTTTACGGAAAACTATCGACTGTACGATATGGCGATGGGCATGGAGCCATCCAAATTAGAGTGGCGCTCTGGTATGGATTTTACAAGACGTATAATCGCGAGTAGTAAAACGAAACGAGCTAAGCTAATGCGTAGTCAATTGGTATTGAAGCAACGATTCAAGGAGTTGTTTGAAGGCACTCACCCCTTCGTTAAATGGACACGTCATACATTTACTCAATTACGCTATTTAGGAAAGTATGGGAAAGGGAAAGATTGGCTAGAATATGGACAACAATTCGTTGAAAAGTTTGTTCGTTTGAAGCTAGTGGAATTGTACGAGTTATCCCCGAATGATCGGGTCATTCCGCAACAACCAGTAGGGGAGTTGTTTGAGGAAATGACGATGCAAGAGGCAATGCAAACCGATCAACAAGAGCTTATTTCTTTACTTTCTAAGGGGTACATCATTTATAAAGATTCCTTTGCACAAACGATTAAGCCTGCATTTGCGCTACATAAAGAAACTTTACGTGTGGATGCATTGGATATTGTGGAACCTTTGCCAAAGCATGCTTATTTTTTATCTTATAATCTCTATAAAAATATTGAGGTTGTGACGGCATTTATGCAAAAAATAAAGCCCAATCAAACACTTTGGATGACAGCAAGTTTTTGGCAATGGCGAAAACGTAAACGACTGCAGCAAATAGGCTATAAACGTATTTCTCGAATGAAGCATTTTAAATGCGCTCGTTATGAGCGCAATCATGTAGAAAATTACACAGAGAATGGGGGCGATGTTCATTCTATCCATTAGAAGTAAGCGATGGAATATCGCAATGCAGCATATTTATTTTGCAGAAAAGCTAGCAAATACTCGGCAGTCCATGAAGCTAGTTTGTCACACACATTCACTTGTCCCGAGCCGTAAGCTTGCTAAGCGTGAGGCGGTTCATATCCCCTTAACAGGTTATGAGTGCACGATGTATTCAGCGCTTTCGAAAAACAATCGAAAACTGCTACGGCGTGCCCAGCAAGAGGAATATCAAGTATTTTTATATAAAGAGCCTTCGGATGAGAACTTACGAGCTTTTCAGCACTTTTATAATGATTTTGCTAAAAGGAAAAAAATTGAGCAAATTACAAAATCTCAAATGGAAGCCATTGCGCTTTTAAATCAAAAAAACGCGTTGCTCTTGTCTGAAGTACGTAGTGTTTGTGGACAAACATTATGTTATCGACTGGATATTGTTCATGCACAAAAAGCGATGTCCTATTATGTAGCGACATGCAATGCTTTGGCGTTACCTGCACAATTAAATCGTCCTATTCGTTATGCCAATCGATTTTTACTGTGGCATAATTTAATGTATTTAAAGCAGCAGGGATATGTGCTGTATGATATGGGCGAGCTAACAAATGTCGAAACGATTCGTCAATTTAAAATGAGCTTCGGTGGACAAGTGGTGAACGTCTATTCGGGCTACATCGCACAATCGAAAATGAGTGCGTTGTTATTGGGCGTGCAAAAGTGGAGAAAATAGCAAGCAACAAACATCACGGTGGTTTAGTAATTTCATTGGATTTTGAGCTGAATTGGGGTGTCCATGATACATATAGGCATGGACAATATAATAAAAATTTATATGGTGTACGACAAGCTTTACCGAAAATCCTGATGCTGTTTAAGCAATACGAAATTCATGCGACATGGGCTACGGTAGGCTTATTGTTTGCAGAATCCAAGGGAGAAATGGCTCACTACTTGCGGGGCATTCCAGTGAAATATAAACAGATGCGCTATGCAGCTCATTCACAGCTTGTAAAAGTTGGGGAAAATGAGCAAGAGGACCCTTTACACTTTGGTAAATCATTAATTGAAAAAATTATGGATACACCACATCAGGAAATTGGCAGCCATACGTTTTCCCATTTTTATTGTTTAGAAAGTGGACAAACAGCCATGGACTTCAGTGCGGATTTACACGCAATGCGCACAATTTGTGATGGTTATATTGAACCGATGAAGTCAATCGTCTTTCCGCGTAATCAAGTGAACGAAGACTATTTTGCGGCTTGCCAGCAAGCAGGATTTATTTGCTATAGAGGCAATGAGCTACATGAATTATACAGTCCGAAAAAGTTCACTAGAAAAGATCGCTTAACATTAGGTCCTAGAAAGTGGCTAGATAGTTATGTGAATTTAACGGGCAATCATATGGTACGACTAGAAGAGATGAAAGACAATGCATTTATTAATGTTCGAGCGAGTGCATTTTTAAGACCCTATAACAGTCTGTTGCGCGCATTTGAAAAACGCAAAATACAACGAATTAAAGAAGGTATGCTTGCTGCTGCAAAGGAAGGGGCTTTTTATCATTTGTGGTGGCATCCGCATAACTTTGGAAAACATACAGAAAAAAACTTGGCGATGCTTGAGGAGCTTTTGCAATATTATCAACAATTACAAAAAGATTATCAATTCCAAAGCTATTCGATGCATGAGGTCGCCATGCTATGTAAAGTCAGCAATAACATTTCTGAATAGAGTGTTATTGCTTTTTTGTATTCAGGGAATTTTATGTGAATAAAAGGGAAATTACCTGTGGATGACGAAGATGTAAGTTGCTTACTATAAGAAGGCTTGGTAGTGTAGTTGCCTTCTAAAATGTAGCAATGAGCAGTTGAAGCAGACGCAGTATGCGTTTATACATAGACAAAGGGGAGTTAGGGATGACGCAAAAGCAACAAAAGCCAACTTGGATTCAAAATATTTCTCAATTAGTGACGCTTGCAAGTGACAAGAAGGGCCCCCGTGTACGCGAAGAAATGCGAGAACTCGGGATTATCGAAGGAGGAAGCGTGTGGATTGAAGATGGTGTTATTCAAGATCTCGGCACGACACGCGATATGATTTTGAAATATTTACCACGTGCAGAGGAAGCGGAGATTATAGATGCAACGGGGAAAATTGTAACGCCTGGATTAATTGATCCGCATACCCATGTCGTTTTTGGCGGTAGCCGTGAACATGAATTTGAGATGCGTTTAGAAGGTGCCAGCTATATGGACATTATGAATGCTGGAGGTGGCATTCATGCAACAACTCGAAAAATGCGCTCGTTGACAGAGGAGCATATTTTCAATCAAACGACGAGACGCTTGGACTTATTTTTACAGCATGGTGTCACAACATTGGAAAGTAAAAGTGGCTACGGCTTAGATGTGGAAAACGAGTTAAAGCAATTACGGGTGATGCAACGTTTGCAAAAAAAGCATCCAATGGATATCGTACCAACCTTTATGGGCGCACATGCAGTGCCCGAGGAATATCGAGACAATCCAGAGCACTATGTTGATTTAGTTATTAATGAAATGATTCCTGCAGTCGTGCAAGAAAATCTTGCGAAATTTATCGATGTATTTTGTGAAGTAGATGTTTTTACACCGGAGCAAGCACAACGTATTTTATTGGCGGGTAAGGCACATGGGCTTATCCCCAAAATACATGCTGATGAAATGGCAGAAAATCAAGGTGCACATGTTGCGGCAAAAGTTGGTGCGATATCAGCCGAGCATTTATTAAAAGTGTCGGATGATGGGATAGAAGAGCTTGCTAAATCGGGTGTGATGGCGTGCTTATTACCAGCCACAGCATTGTATTTGGGGGAACAACCAGCCCGTGCTCGAGACATTATTGATGCAGGTGTGCCTGTCGCCATTTCAACTGATTGTAATCCGGGGTCATCGCCAACGATTTCGCTTCCACTAGTGATGAACTTAGCGTGTATCACTATGAAAATGACTCCGGCAGAAAGCTTATGTGCTGCGACCTATAATGCGGCTTGTGCGTTGCAAATTGAAGATCGTGTTGGCTCAATCGAAGTAGGAAAGCAAGCGGATATCGTGCTTTGGGATGTTCATAACCATCAAAAGCTGCACTATATTTTCGGTGTCAATCATGTGAAAAAGGTTTGGAAAAAAGGTGTAAGAGTGGTAGGGTAAGCTGTTTATCCAAATTGAATGGCAATCGGTTTAAAAATTGGCTCAACTATGCAGTAGGTTCCGGTCATAAATAACAGAGAAGTTAGTAATAATTTGCTATAATAGAACAATGCTTATTACGCTTTAGCTAATAGGATAATGGATTAGAGAGGATTTTTATTATGACTATAAAACCAAAATTGCTCATTGTCGATGGCATGGCATTGTTATTTCGTTCTTTTTTTGCATCAGCTGCAATGGGGCATTTTATTCGTTTAGAAGATGGCACACCTACGAATGGTGCGCAAGGATTTGTGCGCCACGTATTGACAGCCCAATCAATTATGCGACCAACTCATTTAGCTATTTGCTGGGATATGGGTGCACAAACATTCCGCAATGAATTATATGATGGCTATAAGGCCAATCGCCCTGCACCACCTGAGGAAATGCTACCGCAATTCGATATGGCTAAAAACTTAGCCGCACAAATTGGCTGGCAAAACTTCGGCGTTGTCGGTATGGAGGCGGATGATTTAATCGGCTCGATGATTACAAAATGGCAAGATGAAGCTGATATTACAGTTATTAGTGGTGATAAAGATTTATTGCAATTGTTAACACCGACAACGCAAATTGCTTTTACGAAAAAAGGGTATACAGAGTATGATTTGTATACACATGCTCGCTTTAAAGAAGAGTATGGTATTGAACCGATACAATTTGCGCAAGTGAAAGCTTTTATGGGGGATACGAGTGATGGCTATCCTGGAGTGAAAGGCATTGGTCCGAAGCAGGCATTAACACTTATTCAAAACTACGGCTCGATTGACAATGTCATCAATTCCTTAGAGGAATTAAAGCCTGGTCAACGGACGAAAATTCAAGACAATCTTGATATGTTGAAGCTCTCACATGAACTTGCGACGATTCAAACAAATGTACCGATAGAAGCAGATTTTGCCCAGTTAGTCGTACCTAACTATGAGCAGCAGACATTTAAAGCAATCGAACAACGCGGCTATTCACTTATTGCGAAACAGGCTCGTTCATTGTACGCCCTTATTTAGGCGCTATTTTAACGAATTGCAATACTTTTGCGTTATTTTGAAAAAGAGCAGTACGAATTTGACTATCACGATTTTGGCCGCCATTATCGTGGAAAATGAGCAATAGCGTATCATTATGGACTTCATAGCCTATAAGTGGTACCCAATGATAAGCAAAGGTAGATTTTTTATTGAACCATTGTAGGCTAAAATAACGGTCAAAACGCATGGCAACGGGGCGTCCTGCATCGATTTCTTGCAGCGCCTCTTTCAATGTACAGCTGCGTATATCCCATGTCGGCAACAGCTTTCGAAGATTATGAAGCAAACGCCATTTAAACAAACCAATTTTTGTGCCGCCGAGTTTTTGATAAAGCTCGTTTACTGATGGGGCAGACGTATTAACGTACTGCAGGATAACATGAATAGTTGTCGGCCCACAGGCAGAGTTACGATAATGCGGTGCAATGGATGAATCGTATTGTGATTTTCCTTGTAACGACAATTGCTGTTTCATAAATGGCTCCCTTCGGAAAAGTTATTGTTGAAAATGGTCGTCTTTTACATCATTATTTTTTTAGTAGCGCAGACCGCCACTCCTGCTGAAGAAAGCATAGCACAAAAGACGAGGGCATTCCGCGATTAAGCAGAGCTGCAGCCGTAGTGCTTTACCATAGCATTGCAAAAAAGTGTTAGATTGATTGTAGTCAATCTAACACTTTTTCTTTGTTGATTATTATTGCTGAGCAGCTAAAAACTCAGTCACTTGCTGTGGTGTTTTAGCGTTTGCACTATGTAAGTGTGCTAATTTTTCACCGTTTTGGAAAATTAATAAGCTTGGAATACCCATTACATCGTATTTATCAGCGATTTCAGGCAGCTCGTCACGGTTTAGCTCGTACCAATCAAATTGGTTGTACTCTTCAATAATTGGATCGATGAACATATTCATGCGCGTGCAATCAGGGCACCATCCTGCATAAAATTTTACAAGTACTTTTTGGTCACCAGAGATTAGCTCATTAAATTGTTCAGCAGTAGTAATTGTTTTCATTCGTATTTCACTCTCCTTGCTTTCCATTCTACACATTTTTTCTCCATCCTGAAAGTTTTCTGTTTGGGATAGAGAGAAGCTACTTATTGTTTGATTTTCGCTCGTAAAAAACAAAAAAAGTTGTATAGTGCAAAAATAAATAAAGAAAAAAGATTGCTAATTTAGACAAAATAATCTACACTAAAAGCAGAAAAAGTAGTTTTTATTACCATTCAGTGGCAAACATCTCTCAATATATTTTAGAGTGAAATCCAACTGGATGCTAATACGTCTTTGGTGACCGCCTTAGATATAGCGCGTTTAGTGAAGATTATGAGCCTTCATTGAAATGGGGAAAGCGTTAAAATCTAGGCAAAAAAACACTAAAGCGAGATGTTGATTTTTTTTGGACAAAAAATGAATGGCTATTCATTCAATGGAAGAAAAAGGGGGAATTGCTTGTGACTTATCACATTAAAAAGGCGGCTGTTCTAGGTTCTGGGGTAATGGGTTCTGGAATTGCTGTACATTTAGCAAACATCGGTATTCCAACATTATTATTAGACATTGCACCAAAGGAACTGACGAAAGAGGAGGAAGCAAAGGGTCTTACATTAACACATCCAGCTGTAAGAAATCGCTTTGTGAATGGTGCTCTTCAAAAGTTAGTGAAGCAAAAGCCGGCACCACTTACTTCTAAGAAAAAATTATCACTACTGTCGGTAGGGAACTTTGATGACGATTTAGACAAACTAAAAGATGTAGATTGGATTATAGAAGTAGTTGTTGAAAATTTAGCGATTAAACAAAGTTTATATGAAAAAATTGATGCTGTGCGTACGCCAGGTACGATTATTAGTTCCAATACATCCGGTATTAGTATTAATGCAATGGCAGAAGGACGTTCAGAAGATTTCCAAAAGCATTTTTTAGGGACGCATTTCTTCAATCCTCCGCGCTATTTAAAATTACTTGAAGTCATCCCAGCAACGACAACTGCACCAGAAGTTGTAGACTTTATGAAAAAATTCGGTGAGGACATACTCGGCAAAGGCGTCGTATTAGCGAAGGACACACCAAACTTTATTGCCAATCGTATAGGCACATACGGACTGCTCGTTACTTTACAGGAAATGATGAAAGGTGGCTATTCAGTTGGCGAAGTAGATTCTGTGACAGGTCCACTGATTGGTCGTCCGAAATCCGCTACTTTCCGTACATTAGATGTGGTCGGCTTAGATACATTTATCCATGTGGCAAAAAACGTCTATGACCAAACAACGGGTGAGGAACAGCAAGTATTTGCAGTACCGGAGTTTCTACAAAAAATGGTTACAAACGGCTGGCTCGGTGCTAAGTCTGGGCAAGGTTTCTTCCTAAAGCAAGGGAAAGAAATTTTAGAAATTGATCCAACTACATTAACATATAGTCCAGCAAAAAAATTACAAACACCTTCACTTGAAATGGCGAAACAAACGCGTGGATTAGCTAATAAGGTAAAAGCATTAACATATGCGAAAGACCGCACAGGTGAACTATTATGGGGGATTTTTGCTCCTACATTAATTTACTCTGCACAGCTACACGGTGAAATTGCTGATGATATCGTGGCCATTGATAATGCTATGAAATGGGGCTTCGGCTGGCAACAAGGACCATTTGAAATTTGGGATGCCATTGGTGTAACAGAGTCAGTTGCGAAAATGGAAGCGGAAGGACTTGATGTTCCGCTATTTGTGAAAGAGATGTTAGCAAAAGGCTTTACTTCATTTTATTCCGAACTAGATGGAGACGTAGCGTATTACAACGGTTCACAATACGTAAAAGTTCCTATTAATGAAAAGGAAATTAACTTAAAGCGCTATAAGAAAAAACATGGCGTTATTAAGTCCAATACAGGTGCTAGCTTAATAGATTTAGGGGACGGCATTGCATTACTTGAGTTCCATTCCCAATCCAATGCGATCGGTTTAGATATTATTCAAATGATTAATTATGCAATAGATGAAGTGGAAGCAAATTATAAAGGCTTAGTGATCGGAAACCAAGGGAAAAACTTCTGTGTCGGTGCGAACTTAGGTATGATTTTAGTAGAAGCGCAGGATGATAATATTTTTGAACTAGACTTTGTAATTAAAGCATTCCAAGATGCGATGCAAAAAATAAAATATTCGAGCAAGCCGGTTGTAGCTGCACCATTTGCTATGACATTAGGTGGGGGCGCAGAAGTGTGCTTACCTGCTGCGCATATCCAAGCGACGATGGAAACATATATGGGCTTAGTAGAAGTCGGTGTTGGTTTAATTCCTGGAGGTGGCGGTAATAAAGCGCTTTACCAAAAGTTCTTAAAAGGCTTACCGAATGGCGTTGAAGTAGACTATCAACATATTGCCAATAAAGTATTTGAGACAATTGCGATGGCGAAAGTTTCAACTTCAGGAGAAGAAGCGCGCGAAAATAATTTCCTAGACTTTGCAGATGGTATTTCAGTCAATGCAGATCACCAAATTTATGATGCTAAGCAAGCGGCTTTAGCACTTTATGAAGCAGGCTACCAACCACCAGTGCCAACGAAAGTACCTGTTGTCGGTGCATCGGGCTACGGCACGTTATTAATTGGTGCGCAAGGGATGTTTGAATCAGGTTTTATTAGTGAGCATGATTTGAAAATTGCGAAGAAGTTAGCTTATGTCATTGCGGGCGGCAAGGTTCCATATGGCACATTCGTTGATGAGCAATACTTATTAAACTTAGAACGTGAAGCATTCCTCAGCTTAGTTGCAGATCCACTTTCGCAACAAAGAATGCAACACATGTTATTAAAAGGGAAACCACTTCGTAACTAACGAGACGAAAATGTTTGCACATGAAACAAAGGGGGATTTAGACGATGCATGAAGCCGTAATTGTAGCAGGAGCACGAACTCCTATTGGAAAAGCGAAGAAAGGTTCATTAGCAACGGTAAGACCAGATGATTTTGGGGCAGCAGTTGTCAAAGAAACATTGAAAAGAGCGGGCTATGAAGGTCCTGTCGATGACTTAATTTTAGGATGTGCAATGCCGGAAGCAGAGCAAGGTATGAATGTCGCACGTAGTATCGGAGCGCTAGCAGGGCTACCGGATACGACCCCTGCCCTGACAATTAACCGATTCTGTTCTTCAGGTTTACAAGCAATCGCCTATGCAGCGGAACGTATTATGCTCGGTCATTCAAAGGCCATTCTTGCTGGCGGAGTGGAATCCATGAGTATGGTGCCTATGGTAGGGAATACACCACGCTTAAATCCAACGTTAGCTGAAACTGCACCGCAATATTACATGGGGATGGGGCATACAGCAGAGGAAGTAGCGCGTCAGTATAATGTCAGTCGTGAAGATCAAGATGCATTTGCTGTACGCTCGCATATGCTTGCAGAGAAAGCAATCAAAGAAGGTAAATTTAATGATGAGATTGTTCCAATTGAAGTGGAACAACATTATGTGGATGACAACAATAAATTACAAGTGAAAAAATTTACGTTTAGTGTCGATGAGGGAGTACGTCCTGGGACATCTGTAGAAGGTTTAGCGAAACTTCGCCCTGCTTTCCATGTAAAAGGGAGTGTTACAGCAGGGAATGCTTCGCAAACTTCTGATGGCGCAGCAGCTGTTCTTGTCATGGATCGTGCGGAAGCAGAAAAGCTAGGTATGACACCGATGGCGAAGTTTTTAGGCTTTGCAGTTGGCGGCGTTCCACCGGAAGTGATGGGCATCGGCCCAATCGTAGCTGTACCAAAAGCGCTTGAAATTGCCGGTTTATCCATTCAGGACATTGATTTGTGGGAAATTAACGAAGCGTTTGCCTCACAGTCATTACAAGTAGTGCGTCATCTAGGCATTGACCAAGAGAAAGTGAACGTCAATGGTGGTGCTATTGCTTTAGGACACCCGCTTGGCGCAACTGGTGCCATTTTAACATTAAAGCTAATTCATGAGTTAAAGCGTCAAGGCAAAAAATATGGTGTTGTCACAATGTGTATCGGCGGCGGTATGGGCGCTGCTGGCGTATTTGAAATTTTATAAGTTGTAGGTATTGTTTTGAAAATTGTGAATTATACGAATTGCGTGAGTGCCTGGCACCGTAAAATAAGGAGGAATTGGATATGACAGAAAAAACAACAGATTTCATTAAAGGCGGCGGATTTATTATTGAGGACGTGGCTTTAGACCGCGTATTTACTCCAGAAGATTTTACAGATGAGCATAAAATGATTGCCAAAACAACGGAAGAGTATGTGGCAAATGAAGTATTACCTGTCGTTGAAAATTTAGAGCATCATGAGTTTGAGCATTCAGTACGTCTACTAAAAAGCGCAGGAGAGCTTGGCTTGTTAGCGGCAGATGTACCGGAAGAATATCAAGGTCTTGGATTAGATAAAGTATCATCTGCGTTAATCGCAGAGAAAATGTCTGTGGCTGGTGGCTTCTCGATTACACATGGTGCACATGTTGGAATCGGTTCATTACCGATTGTGCTTTTCGGGAACGATGACCAAAAGCAAAAGTATTTACCAAAGCTAGCTTCAGGTGAATTGATTGCTGCTTATGCATTAACAGAGCCAGGTTCAGGTTCAGATGCACTAGGTGCTAAAACAACAGCCAAGCTTAATGCAGCCGGTACGCATTATGTATTAAACGGTGAAAAACAATGGATTACGAACGCTGGATTTGCGGATGTCTTTGTAGTATACGCAAAAATCGATGGCGATAAATTCTCAGCATTTATCGTTGAACGTGCGTACAATGGGGTTTCTGTTGGGCCTGAAGAAAAGAAAATGGGTATTAAATCTTCATCCACTCGTACATTAGTGCTTGAGGATGCAGAAGTCCCTGTTGAAAATCTTCTAGGTGAAGTAGGACGTGGGCACGTCATTGCCTTTAACATTTTAAATATCGGTCGCTATAAATTAGGTGTAGGAACAATCGGTGGTTCTAAGCGTGCATTAGAACTAGCCATTCAATATACGAACCAACGTCAACAATTTAAAACAAAGCTTTCTGATTTCAACTTAACGAAAGAAAAACTTTCAACAATGGCGTCTCAATTATATGCGTCTGAGTCGTTAAATTACCGTACAGTAGGTTTATTCGAAGATCGTTTAAGCCAGCTAAGCCCTGAAGAACAAAAGCAAGGAAAAGTCATTGCCAATGCCATTGCTGAATATGCGATTGAATGTTCGATTGCAAAAGTGTTTGGGTCAGAAACTTTAGATTATATCGCGGATGAAGCGGTACAATTACATGGTGGCTATGGTTTTATGGCAGAATATGAAGTGGAACGTATTTATCGCGACTCCCGCATTAACCGTATTTTCGAAGGAACAAATGAAATTAACCGCATGATCGTGCCTGGCACATTTATGAAAAAAGCATTAAAAGGCGAATTGCCATTATTGCAAGTTGCACAGAACTTACAACAAGAGCTGCTTATGATGATGCCTGAAGAAGTAGGCACAGAGCCGCTAGCTCAAGAAAAATATCTTGTGAAAAACGCGAAGAAAATTGCTGTGTTAGCAGCAGGTATGGCAGCACAACGCTATGGAGCGAAGCTGGACCAAGAGCAAGAAGTGTTAGTGAATATCGCTAATATTGCCAACCAATTATTCGCTATGGAGTCTGCTGTGTTACGTACAGAAAAAGCGATTGCACGTGAAGGTGCGGAAAAATCGCAACAAAAACTACTTTACACACAAATTTTCTGCCAAGAAGCATTTGCAGAAATTGAAAAAGAAGCAAAGGATACAATTCTTGCTTCAGCAGATGGCGATGCTGCACGTATGACTTTATCTGCGCTACGTAAACTAACTCGCAACAATCCGTATAACCTAATAGCTAAAAAACGCGAAGCTTCCGTTAAACTAATCGAAGCCGAAAAATTCATCGTATAATATATTTTTTAACCTAGCTACTTGCTAAAAGTAGCTAGGTCTTTTGTTATGTATGAACCTATGTATGTGCCAGGCACTCAAACAATTCTGAATATTGCAGGACGGAATAGGAGCCGATATTGTGCGGTGTATCTATGGGAAAGTGCCTATGCAAAAGTGCCAGGCACTCACACAATTAGGTCCTCAAACAATTATAAAGCTACCTAAAAATTGTTTCATTTTGGCTCATGCTAGGGATGATGGTATACTACAGGAAATGATAGCAGAGGAGCCTACAAATATGATTCAATTAATCCATTATCCTAAATGTACAACTTGTAAAAAAGCTCAGAAGTGGTTAAACGACAATGGCGTTTCATACGAAGAGGTACACATCGTTGAACAAGCACCTACGAAAGAACAATTGAAGGCTATTTGGCAAGCGAGCGGACAGCCGCTAAAGAAGTTTTTTAACACATCTGGCATGAAATATCGTGAGCTTGGGTTGAAGGATAAACTGGCGGAAATGCCTGAAGATGAACAACTTGCATTACTTGCTTCTGACGGAATGTTGATTAAACGCCCAATTGTGACGGATGGAAAAAAAGTAACGTTAGGTTTTAAAGAAACAGAATTTGAACAAGCTTGGAATTAACTGCTTTTATCCTTGTTTTTATGAAAGAAGTATGGCACACTGAAAGTGAATATATTACATATTTATGGAGGGGTTTTTGGCATGAGCACACCTAAAGACTTACGTTACTCTGAAGAACACGAATGGGTAAAATTAGAAGATGGTAAAGTACGTATCGGTATTTCACATTTTGCACAATCAGAATTAGGAGATATCGTTTTCGTTGAGCTTCCACAAGTTGGCGACGAGATCAAAACAGATGATCCATTCGGAAGCGTAGAATCAGTTAAAACTGTATCAGAATTATACGCACCAATTTCAGGTACTGTAGTGGAAGTAAATGCAGACTTAGAAGATAGCCCAGAGTTCGTAAATGAATCACCATATGAAAAAGCATGGATGATCGTAGTCGAGCCTGCTGATGCATCAGAGATTGAAAACCTTATGACTGCAGAACAATACGAAGAATTAATTGCAGAATAAACAAGCCTATAATAGAAAAACGTCGGACAACATACCGGCGTTTTTTATTATATAATCGGTTCGTTTTATTCAGCTAGTAAACGATTTAAGTATTTAGAGAGCTAAATATTTTAGTGCCTAGCCGGTATAATGAATAGTAATATTGTCCAAATGGCAAAGCTGCAAACATGTAGGTCTTAGCATAGTAAGATAACTGTCTAAATGGGGGTGGCGTGATGTTCGAAGGGAAATGTTTAATCGTGGAAGGCCGTTCGGATAAGCTTCAAATTGAACCTATTTTGAGTGAAGATGTTACAATACTTTGTACGAATGGAACAATTGGTGTGCATCAGCTAGAAGAATTACTCGACCCATATGAGGGCTGTGAGCTATATACATTTTTTGACGCAGATGCATCTGGAGATAAACTCCGAGCATTAATGGACAGACATTATCCAGAGGCGGAGCATCTACGGACAATGCCTACTTATAAAGAAGTAGAAACAACACCGAGGAAAGTGCTTGCAACAATTTTATTGCGCGCGCATTTTTCCATCCATAATGAATATATTTTATAAGGTTGCGTGAAACAATGGAAGAATGGACAAAAGAGCAGTGGGAAACGGCTGTAAAGTCTGGTGAAAAAACTGCCTTTTATTTATATACACCGATGTGCGGAACATGTGCCGTCGCATCCAAAATGATGGATATTATTGACCAGTTATTGCCACAGCTTCAAATCGGCAAGGCAAATATTAATTTTTTAGAGCAAATCGCTTATGATTATCAAATCGAAAGTGTCCCTTGTTTACTCGTTAGTGATGGCGGTAAAGTGAGCGAAAAAGTGTATGCTTTTCAATCCGTACCATTTTTATACGAATTGTTAAAAAAATCAATTGACTGAACTTTGCTAGCGTGGTAAAGTAACAAATATATTAAAAAACATTAAATATATCGAACTCTTATAAAGAGTGGCGGAGGGAAGTGCCCTATGAAGCCCGGCAACCATCACGTATGTGAAAAGGTGCCAAATCACTCAAAGATTTATCTTTGAAAGATGAGAGAACGGTTTAGCGTATAAAAGTACGTGACCCCTTCTACTTGTCCATGAGTGAAGGGGTTTTTTATATAAGAAAAGGAGTATTCGCTATGATACAGCTGCAAAATATAACGAAGAAATACAAAACCGCAAATGGCGAATTAACTGCTGTCAAAGATGTCAATCTTACGATAAACAAAGGTGAAATTTTTGGCATTATCGGCTATAGTGGCGCTGGTAAAAGTACGATGATTCGTTTATTAAACGGTTTAGAAAAGCCAACAACAGGTACCGTGAAAGTTAACAACCAAGAATTTTCTTCTATTAGAGGTCAAAAGTTACGTGATGCCAGACAAAAAGTAAGTATGATTTTCCAACATTTTAACTTACTTTGGTCTAGAACTGTTGCAGAAAACATAGCCTTCCCGTTAGAAATTGCAGGGGTTGCAAAGAAAGAGCGAGAGGCACGCGTCAAAGAGCTTATTGCACTTGTTGGATTAGAAGGTCGTGACAAGGCGTATCCTTCACAGCTATCAGGTGGTCAAAAGCAACGTGTTGGGATAGCACGAGCGCTTGCTAATAATCCAGAAGTATTATTATGTGATGAAGCGACATCAGCACTGGATCCTGAAACAACGGATGCGATTCTTGATCTTCTGGTTGATATTAACGAGCGTTTAGGCTTAACTATTGTGTTAATTACCCATGAAATGCATGTTATCCGCAAAATTTGTCATCGTGTGGCGGTAATGGAAGCTGGGGAAATAGTAGAGCGCGGTGAAGTATTGCAGGTGTTCCAAGCTCCGCAGGCAGCCATTACGAAAAAATTCGTTTCTCAAATTACCGATAATAAGGAAACGCAGGAGACAGTGGCACAGCTAAGAATAAATTATCCGACAGGACAACTTGTGAAGCTTGTTTTTGTAGGTGAAAAAACAGAACAGCCGGTTATATCACATTTAGTGAAGCAGTTTGATGTAGAAATAAGTATTGTCCATGGCAATATTTCGCAAACGAAAAACGGCGCATATGGCACATTAATTGTGCAAATTGATGGCACAGAGGTAAATGTAGCTGCAGCTTTAAGTTATTTAAATACAGTTGAAGTACAAACGGAGGTGATTGCAAATGCTAACTAGTCTATTTCCGAATGTCGATTGGGAAAAAATGTGGTCCGCAACATATGAAACACTTTATATGACTACGCTGTCCACAGTCGTCACATTTATCCTTGGTTTAGCCATTGGCATAATCCTCTTTTTAACAAGTCCCAACCAACTATGGGCAAATAAGATGGTTAACTTTTTAACAGGATCGGTCGTCAATATATTCCGATCAATACCATTTATCGTATTAATTATTTTATTAATACCATTTACAAAGTTTTTACTTGGGACAATTCGAGGAGCAAATGCAGCTCTACCTGCACTCATTATCGGTGCTGCACCATTTTATGCGCGAATGGTTTTAATTGCATTACGAGAAATTGATAAAGGTGTTATTGAAGCGGCACGCTCGATGGGTGCTAAAACATCTACGATTATATGGAAAGTGCTTATTCCAGAATCATTACCGGCACTTATTTCAGGAATTACAGTTACAGCTGTAGCACTTGTTGGCTATACGGCGATGGCTGGTATTATCGGCGCTGGTGGTCTAGGAAACTTAGCATTCTTAGATGGCTTCCAACGCAATCGCCAAGATGTGACATTAATGGCAACTATTTTGATCTTAGTAGTTGTATTTATCATCCAATGGATTGGCGATATGATTACAACGAAAACGGACAAACGTTAAACAGGTTACACCGGTTATTGACCGCTAACATATTGAACTTATTAAAGGGAGTGTAGACAAATGAAGAAGTTATTAGCAGGGTTATTATTATCAGTACTTGTACTTGCTTTAGCAGCTTGTGGTGCTGGTAACAAAGACGAAGCAGGTTCTGGCGATAAAACAGAAGGTAGTGCAGATACAGCAGAAAACGTAACATTAAAAATTGGTGCATCGAACACACCTCACGCAGTAATTTTAGAAAAAGCAAAACCGATTTTAGCTAAAGAAGGTATTGATTTAGAAATTGAACCATACCAAGATTATATACTACCTAACCAAAATTTAGATTCTGGTGATATTGACGCAAACTATTTCCAACACATTCCGTACTTTAATCAGCAAATAAAAGATAATGGCTATGATTTCGCCATTGCTGGTGAAATTCATATCGAGCCAATCGGTATTTACTCTAAAAAATATAAATCTCTTGAAGAGCTACCTAAAGGTGCGACAATTTTATTATCAAACTCAGTTACAGACCACGGTCGTATGCTGTCATTATTAGAAGCAAAAGGCTTAATTAAATTAAAAGAAGGTATCGACAAAACAGCAGCAGAAATTAAAGATATTGTAGAAAATCCAAAAGACTTTAAATTCGATGCCAATACTGCACCAGAATTACTTGTGCAAATGTACGAAAATGAAGAAGGCGATGCCGTTCTTATCAACTCAAACTATGCAATTGACAATGGTATTAACCCAATCGAGGATTCTATTGCACTTGAAGATAGTCAAGAATCTCCATATGTAAATATTATTGCTGTACGTGCTGGTGATGAAAATAAACCAGAAATTAAAAAACTAGTAGAAGTATTAAAATCGAAAGAAATTCAAGACTTTATTATGGATGAATGGAAAGGTTCAGTTCTTCCAGCTAAATAATATTTTATTACGCAAGTAAAAAATAGTACAAGCCATGAAAATGGTTTGTACTATTTTTTTTGGGGGATAATAATTTCTAAGATCACAGCCTTTCCCGAATTGTTTAGAAATTGTTTAGATTTATTTAATATGCTTACTGTTATAATATGTTTCGATAATTAATATAGGAAATTTCGTTTTTTAGTCCTAATGGAGGTGGAATATTATAACAAAGAAGTTTAAGGGTGGTCTTTTAGTTATAGTTATCCTTGTTTTTGTGTTGATGAGTTGTTCACAAGGAAGTGACAAGATAATAAAGCAACCGATTTCATCTACAGAGGAGTTTGTTATCGATAAACTTATGACAAAAGATGACCTATTACGTACGGATTTAACGCAACAAAAAAATGTATTTTTATCTGAATCAGTAGGATTATGGTTGACTTACTTACTAGAAAAGGATGATCAAGTTCGTTTTAATGAGCAATTTGAGGTAATAAATGCTTATTTTTTAGAAAAAGAATTTATAGTGTGGCGACTTGACGGAAAAAAACAAGCGTCTGTTAACGCACTGATTGATGATTTTAGAATTATTCAAGCGCTAATAGGAGCAGGCGAAAAATGGCATGATAAGCGTTATATTGCATTAGGCAAGGCATTAGGTAAAAATCTTGTGAAATACGGAATGCTAGAAAATACATTTGTTGATTATGTAGATGTCCATACCCATCAACAAGCTACAAACCTAACATTAAGCTATATTATGCCTTCCGCTCTTTTACAGATGCGACAATATAAACTCATCTCGAAAGCCCAACTAAAACAACAATTAGCTATATTAGCGAATGCACCCAAAGCGGAAGCGGGTTATTATCCGAAATATTATGATATCACTTCCAAAAACTATGAATATGATACAGAGTTACACCTAATCGATCAATTATATACGGCCTATCATAGTGCAACAGCAGGTTTGGAAACAGAGGCTTTTTCCAACTGGTTGCTTTCTTTATATAGTAGAGATCATAAATTATACGGTCGCTATGATGCGAAAACAGGTGAGCCAGCTGTACTTTTCGAATCACCAGCTGTCTATGCTTTAGCTACTTGTTATATGTTAGAAATCCATAATGATGAAATGGCGGAGCAATTTTATCAAAAAATGGAATCGCTCAAGGTGAGTGAAAATACTGGATATGTAGACCCGCAAACGAATGCGACACATATCTTTGATAATTTATTACCACTATTGGCTGAAAGAGAGGTCGACGATGCGAACAGCAATAAAATGGAATAAAACTATATTTCTTTATGCAATTTTACTTATATTGCTTCTACAATTACCATCCTACTTTTTATTACACCAAGATAGTGAAAGTTTATTATTATATATCTTTCTGTTACTTTTAGTGCTGGTCACGCTTTGGAGAGGTACGGTTACAGGGCTAATTAGTAGTTTGTTATTTATTTTTATTAGTGGTTCTACATTACTATATATCGGGATGACGGAATCAGTAGCAATGTTAAGTAAAGCATTTTCTATGCAGTTATTTTTGCTGTATGGTGTAGTATTATTGCTTCTCGTATTATGTGCTGGAAAGATACATGAACTATTAAAAGCGCAAGAAAATTATATAAAAAACTTACAACGGGATGTCAAAAACTTTGTAGCCATAGATGTGGTAACGGGTTTTGAGAATGAATCGCGTATGCATGTTGTTGTAAATGAAGAAATGCGTAGAGCTGATCGCCATCAACATACTTTTGTGTTTATTATGCTAAAGCTTGAAAACTATGAGAAATTTAAAAAGCTGTATGGTTTCAAAGAAGCACAATATCTATGGAAGCAACTGGCGGAAAAAATACAACAATCTGTTCGACAAACAGATAAAAAATTTCGTTACCGTGAAAATTATTTGGCCCTTTTATTAATTGATACATCGGACCAATACATTGATATCATTTACGATAAGTTGGATCAAGCGCTAAAAAACCATCAATTATTGAATAAGCGTTGGGTGACCCTTAGCTATAAAACAAGTTATTTTACTTATACCCCACAGATGGAGCAAAGCTTCGATGATTTATTAGCAGAGATGGAAAGGGAGATGAGATCAAGTGCGCTTTAAATTTGGCATACTCGTCTTCATTAGTCTTTTTTATTTGTTTAGTATGCCTCAGCATTATCAAGCAAGTGCAGATGGCAAAGATCTTGCCCTTATTTATGTGACGAGCAATCGTCAAGTAGATGAAGAGGTACAAATTTTACGTGAAATGCTAGAAGCTTATACCACAGTAGATGTCATACCAATTGAAAATGTTCAAGAAAATACATTGGCTGATTATAAGCGCGTTGTATTGTTCAATGGCTATAAAATGCAAATTCCAGCCACAGCATTACAAGCATTAAATAAATTTCAAGGACCAGCCGTTGCTATAGGGGAAAATATTGAACAATTGGCTCCATTTGCACATTGGCACTGGAGAAAGACGGTGGAACTGCGAAAAATCGGTGAGCATGTATTAGAAAGGCCCCTCGAATGGCACGTGATACACCCACCTGATGACGTTGAAATGAAAGTGATGGCATCTTCATTTAATGCGGAGTTCCCCTTTGTTATGAAAGAAAGGACCAGCAATTGGTCTTATATAGGGGGAGTTATCCAATCATCGCCTGTTCTATATGACTGGCCAGCTATATTGGGTGATTTATTAATACTTCCACCCCCGACCATACATCCGGCATTTATTGTGTTAACAGATATTAATATGGAAACGGATGTTGGGGAATTAAAGAAAGTAGTACAACAATTACAGCATTATAACGTACCTATAAATTTACAAATTACACCCTTATATGAGGAGGATGGTGGGCTTTATTATTTACAAAACAATAAAGCATTACTGAAATATTTACAGCAATTACAGCAGGATGGGGTTACTTTTATTTTATCTTCTTCACAGGCTAACATCGAAAAGAGCTTAGAGATTTTAGTATTGCGACATATTTACCCTACTTTAGTCCAAGGAGATAGTACGTTTTTCAACGGAGTATTACGACAAAAGGAGAATCACTTTTATATAACAAAAAATGATTCTCAAAATATATATCCGTATACGATAGCGGCTATAAATGAAATGGATGTACAACCACTTTATGCGCTCCAACAGTCAATTCGACATATTAAGAGTGCACCAGGTTCAGCAATCGGTATTCAATATCCTAGTTATTTAGGAGCCCATCATGTGCAAGAGTTAGTTGAGCTATTGACTAAACAACTACAGTTCGAATGGTTTGATTTTAGAAAAACAGAACAATTTGTCAAAACATCAAAAGTTACCATCATGCAATCGACAAATGGGGAGCAAAAGGTACAGCTTGCTTTTACCAACATAGATCGCTTAAAAATGCGGTTTGATGAACGGCCATTTGAAATGGTTCTTTGGCTATTAGTAATCATTGTATCGTTATTTGTTACCGTATTTTTTATGAATACTTTGCGACTACGTGTAACATTACGAAAGCGATTATTTGAGGAGAGGAAACATAATGGCTGATATTTTCTTTTATATTTCATTGTTTCTCATATGGATTATGCTGTTATACCATATGTTTTTAATGCAAGGCGGCTATATGCATTTCCAATCGTATGAAAAGGACATCGACGAATGGTCAAAAAAAATGGTAGATGTGCCGACAGTGAGTGTCTTTATTCCTGCGCATAATGAGGAAGTTGTCATTGAGCAAACTTTACGTGCAATGTCCCGATTATATTATCCGAAAGATAAGTTAGAAGTAATCGTCATTAACGATAATTCATCGGATAAAACAGGGGATATCGCAAAAAAGTTTACGGAGAAATATCCATTTATACGGGTGATTGAAACAGTAGAACCGTATAAAGGTAAAGGTAAATCTTCGGCGTTAAATGCAGCATTAGCCGATTCGACCGGGGAAGTTGTCATTGTCTATGATGCCGATAACACACCAGAACGTATGGCCATTTGGTATTTAGTCATGGGTCTTGTGAATGACCCTAAAGCTGCTGCAACAGTAGGGAAATTCCGGGTAGTCAATGCGGCAGAAACATGGTTAACCCGTTTTATTAATATTGAAACGATTTGTTTTCAGTGGATGGCACAAGGTGGTCGTTGGAAGTGGTTTAATATTGCAACAATTCCGGGGACCAATTTCGCCATTCGTCGTAGTATTTTAGATCAATTAGGTGGATGGGATGTAAAAGCGTTAGCGGAAGATACTGAATTGACGATTCGGGTTTATAATCTAGGCTATCATATCCGCTTTTTCCCTAAGGCTATTACGTGGGAGCAAGAGCCAGAGACGTTGAAAGTATGGTGGAAACAACGGACACGCTGGGCACGAGGAAATCAGTATGTTGTGCTAAAATTTTTAAGCCAATTTTTCACATTAAAAAGAAAAAGTATTATTTTTGATTTGTTTTATTTCTTTTTTACTTACTTTTTATTTTTCTTCGGTGTTATTTTGTCCAATGTTTTATTTATAACAAATCTGTTTTACGATATTGGCCTTACTGTAGGGGATATTGCCATTGTTTTATGGGTGTTGGCTTTCTTGTTATTTTTAGGTGAAGTCATGATTACCCTTAGCATTGAAAAAACAGAGATGAATCGCAAAAATTTTTTCTACGTTATTTTAATGTATTTTACGTATTCACAAATGTGGATTGTATTAGTTGTGTGGTCGCTATTTTTAGAAATAAAAAGAGCTTTTACTGGTCAAGAAGTGCAATGGTATAAAACGGAGCGCTTTGCAAAGAAAACAAAATAAGGAGATTAATCATGAGAGTCTTACTATCTATTTTTACAATCTTAATCAGTTTGCCGTTCTTAGTTTCGCATGCCATCGCTGCACCAATTACAGTAGATAAACAAACAATGGCTATTGAGGTAAATGGCTTAGCTAAAAAACCATTGCTATCACAAGCAATTGATTTACAAGGACCATCCTCCTCTAGAGATTTCTATTACACGCTCAATGAAGATGTCACAACGAAGGGACATACTGTATCATTTCAAATACAGCATTCAGAGTTATTAATAGCCCCTTCTTCTTTTACAATAAAAGTAGATAATACAGCATTGAAATCAATCCCCTTAACATCAGATACATTGAAGCAAACTGTTACGGTATCATTACCGGAAAGTGCTTTGAAAAAAGGGTCGCATAAAATAACAGCTAGCTTCTATGGCATTTTAAAAGAAGGGGTATGTGTAGCGCCAGGTAATGATGGAAACTGGCTACGTATTGATATTTTATCTTCTATCTCTTTTGTGGATGATAGTACAAATCAATGGACATTAAGCAGCTATCCTGAAGCATTTGTAGGCTATGAAGATTATCAAACAATACTCATTGTCCCTGATAAAGCTTCACAACAAACATTGAATGCGAGTTATCAACTTGCGGCGTATTTGTCAGAACGAGGGGATAAAGACGTCGATGTTAAAAGGGAATCTGCTGTAGCGCGTGTTACTGGTCCGGTTATCGTTGTTGGAGCAAAAGATGAGTTTAGTACAAACTATATGATACAAATGCTCAACACGGCCAAAGTTCAATATGAAGATGGTCTTACATTAAGTATGCATAGCCTAAAAAATGAGGATAGCAATCAAAGTGTACCGTTATTATTTGTCTCGGCATCATCGGCAAATGCCTTGCAAGAACGAATTACCTTATTAACAGATGCAAAGCTTTTTAGTCAATTTGCTGGAAGTACGTTAACAGTGGATCAATTACCATCAGGTTCCAGTACAAATGAATCCACAGTGTTATTTTCTCAACTAGGTTTCAATGAGCAAACATTATCGAGTCAAGTAACGGAGACGCCTCACTATTATGTGTCATTACCAGCGCTCGAGCCTGATAAAGAAGCGAACATGCGATTACTTTTAAAGAAATCAACATTGTTACCTGAAAAAGGGCAAGATAATGAGCGAGAGGTAGAATTAATTGTTTGGGTTAATGCTGTACCACATGCGGTTGATCTTCAGAATTTAGAGTCTGCTTCTTCAGATTTATACGAAGTCAATGTACCAATCCAAACAAATGTAATGAATAAACAATCACTAACAGATATACAATTTGAAGTGACAGGATTTCAATTAGAAGATCCTTGTGAAACGACAAATGAACGTTATTGGCTTTATATTGATGAGAGTAGTTCATTAACTCTTACAAAAGAAGCCATTACACCAACCTTTACGTTAAGAGATTTCCCAAATGCATTTCACGAACAAACATTAATTATTGTTCCGAATAATGCGGCACCTAATGATATGCAAATGCTCTTACTGTATAAGGCTTTAATGATGAATGGTGAAAATGCACAAACACTATTAAAAAAAGAACAAGACGTGACGGATGAGGAATTAAAACAACATGCTGTTATTTTTGTTGGTGCTTCAGCACAATTTTCAAAGCTTATTGGCGATAAAAACGATGTAGGTCAATCAACAGAAGATTTTCTACAGCAAGGATTCCTTCCAGAAACAATTGCCCAACATACATTTATTACGCAAAGTTTTTGGAATGATAAACAACCGCTATTGGTAATACAAACAATGGATGCAGCGGCCAACCAAAAAGATTTTTTAGCACAACTAAAGGGCACAAATGAAAAAGTAAGTGCGGCGATTGAAACAAAAGAGGGAAAATTCATTGTGGCAGCTAAAAGTGCAACTGATTCTAAGCAATCTGTATCGGAACAACAAAACACGAATGTATGGATGCTTATTGTTGAATTTGCATTATTAATAATAGTTATTGGGATTATTCTTTATTTTATTTTACGCAGAAAAAGAAAAAATCAACTTGTTGAGGATGAAGAAGTGTAATAAATTTGGGACAAAAATAAGAGGTGTTAGATTGAGTGCCATCAATCTAACACTTTTTTGCTTATGGAGTTATGTTTAGAAATTGTTTAGTTTCAGTTAGTACTATAGGGATGTTATGAAGATGACAAAAGAAGGAAGTTAGCAACTTGAGAGGCTATGTACGATACACTTTCATATAAAATGAAGGATGCCTTGGAAGGTTTAATAATACTAGCATAGGGCAGTAAAAAGGTGAAGACTTGAACAAGGAAGGTGTTTCACAAATAAACGATTGGTGTGTGACTGATAGGTGAACTGATGAATACAAGTTCCACTAAATCTGATAATAAATTGCTAAATATGGTAGTCTTAAATTTTTAAAAGCTATATAATGATAAAATTAGCAAGCGTCGCCATTGTGCGCTCGGCAAGATGTAGCAGCATCATCATTTCTATGCGTTCTACAAGGAGGTATAAAGAATGGTTGAAGTAAAATTAACAAAAGAATTAATGCAAGAACAAGATGTGAGAAAGTATTTTGAAATTATGCTCGAAAGTGTTATACGCTCTCATATGACGATTACTACTATATTTTTAAAATGTGTAAAAAATACCTCATCAGAAGTAGATTATAGTAATGTGAACACACAATTATCCCATTTTTTAATGGACAATATCCGAAAGACAGATTTACTTTTTCAATTGGACGATGGAGAGCATTGGGGCATTGTATTTTTACAAAGTAGCGATGTAGAAGCAAATGCGTTTTTACAAAGAATCTTTAAATTACTAAAGAGAAATAGGACAATACCAAATGATGTTGCCTTAAAAGCCTCTATTACAGAAATTCGAAATAATGATATTAATTTTGATACGCTAGTGGAGAAAAACAAAACCTTACTAGCAGATGATCATCAACCGAAATGGATGATCGGGCAAATTGATGATTACTGTAAACAATCCATTGAACATGTGAAAGTGAGTATTATAGAGCAAAATGCAATCTTTAGAAAAGTTTTAGAAACAACTTTGAACTCTATGGATATTGCGAATTTTACGTTTGAAGTCACAGCATATGAAGACGGTTATAATTTTTTACAAACGAAATCTTATCAATCTGGACATTTACATTTAATCATTATGAATGATATTTTACCACGTAACAATGGCTTAGAAATTTTACACAGTTTAAGAGCACTGCCAAATGAAAAAAAATTCATTATTTACATGATGTCTGAACGAAATTCGGAGATTGCCGCACTGAATGCCTATGAGGGTGGGGTCGATGAATTACTTGTCAAGCCATTTAATTTACGTCTATTAGAAGCGAAAATTAAACGGACATTTGCGAGGTATTGGTTATGATTGAACTATCGCTGGAGTTTCTTTTAGCAATGATAGTACTGCTGTTAACTGTGCTCAGTGTATTTATGTTGTATATATTTTATCAACGTCAACGTGAAGTTTTATTTAATAAATCTAGAGATCATTATTTAAAAGACTACTCGCAACTTTGGTATGACTATTTTTTTAATAAAGAAATTTTTTCAGTCGTACTTATTCCACGTGGAAAGCCGCAAGTGAGGGCAATCGAAATGATTTTTTCATCGTATTTAAAGAATGTTACAAATGAAGAAATGCGATGGAAAATGAGGGACTTTGCCAATATATACTTAAAACAGTTTTATGAGAAGGAATTAATGAGTAGACGTTGGAGTATTCGGATGAACGCTTTATATCGGATTGCGGAATTTCAGATAGAAGAGTTATTAGGTGCTTGCCAAAGACTAGAGGAAACGAATTATTCTAAAGAAGAGTTTTTTCAACTACTTAAAATCTATTCCATATTTCAGCCAGAATTGTTTATGCAAAAAATAAAAATGCCGAATGCTACTTATGCTGAAAGTGAATATAGAAGATTATTCGTTTTATTAGAGGAAGATGTATTTCTACAATTTTTTGATGACTTTACTAGTTGGCCAGCTAATATTCAATTTGCTGTCATTGATACAGCAGGGGCTAAAAGAAATATGAAATATATTGAAAAACTAGAGCAGCTATTAATGAATGACAGTGATGAAATTAAAATACGAGCATTAAAAGGACTTTTTGAAATTGGTGTGATAGAAAATATCGATCCATATTTGCCTTTCGTTACTTCTAATTTATGGGAAGTACGATTAATGGTAGGGAAAATTTTTAAATACGTGCCACTTGCCTATACTTATCCGTATTTAAAGCAACTGCTACAAGATGAGAATTGGTGGGTTCGAAACCAGGCGGCGAAAACAATCGCTGAGGATCGTGATGGAATCGAGAAATTGAAAGAGTTTATTTCTTCTTCGCAAGATACCTATGCATTGGAAATGGCACAGGAAATAATAACGAGAAAGCAGGGAAGCAAATGATATTTTTACATTACTCCATGTTGTTCTTTGGCGGCGTCATCGTATTGTATATGCTATTTGTTATTGTTTCTTATTGCACGATGTTTGCGATAGCTATGTTTGATTTGCGTAAGCGTTATCGCTTAGATCCTTCAGAATATGATGATGCACATATAGACGCCTTTTATTCAAAACCTGTGTCACTGTTAGTTCCAGCTTACAATGAAGAAATAGGTGTAGTCGATACAGTTTATTCTTTGCTTAATTTACGTTACCCGCAAACAGAGATTATCATTATTAATGATGGCTCAACAGATCGTACACTAGAAACCGTGATTAAGCATTTTCATATGAAGCCTGTTAATAAAATTGTTCGTACCAATATTCCAACGAAGGAAGTTAGACAAATCTATGAATCTGAAATTTATATGAATTGCCTATTAGTAGATAAAGTAAATGGCGGCAAGGCAGATGCCTTAAATGTGGGAATTAATGTCTCACAATATCCGTATTTTTGTTCGATTGATGGTGATTCCATATTAGATGACAAAGCATTGCTTCGTGTGATGAAACCAATTGTTTTATCTGACGGGGAGGTGATTGCGGCTGGGGGCAATATACGGATTGCCAATGGTGCAAAAATGCAACTTGGCTCAATTTATGATATGCAGTTGCCTAATAATTATTTAGTTATTATGCAGGTCATCGAATATTTAAGGGCCTTTTTAATGGGACGAATTGCTTTAAGTAAATTTAATCTTGTATTAATTATATCGGGAGCCTTTAGTGTCTTTTCAAAAAAATGGGCTGTGGAAGCAGGGGGTTATGCGACCAATATTATTGGCGAAGATATGGAGCTTGTCGTAAATATCCATCGACTCATAAAAGAGAAAAAGGCCAATAAACGCATTGAATTTGTCCCGGATCCGGTTTGTTGGACAGAGGCACCGCACACATTAGGTGTATTGCGTAATCAGCGAAGACGTTGGCATCAAGGGATGTTTGAGAGTCTTTGGAAACATAAAAAAATGACGTTAAATCCACGCTACGGTTTGATCGGACTAGTTTCGTTCCCATATTTTTGGCTTGTGGAATGTTTAGGACCTATTGTCGAGCTAGGTGGTTATATTTATATCATTATCGCATTTTTCTTAGGGCAAATTTATTATGAAATAGCGATTTTATTATTATTACTTTTCGTTATATATGGTGTTATTTTTTCTGTTGCTTCCGTATTATTTGAAGCTTGGAGCATGAATACGTATCCAAGAAAGAGAGACTTAATACGGATGGTTCTTTTAGCGCTTTCAGAAATTTTTTGGTACCGTCCACTCACGCTCTTATGGCGTTGTGAAGGCTTAGTTCGTTTTTTACGTAAAAAAAGTGAATGGGGCAATATGAAGCGTGTAGGGATTGCTGAAAAGGAGAAAAGTGTATGAAGCGAATATATATAGGAATTATCGTGGCATTCATTGTTGTGTGTACACCAATACTTCTTTGGTTCTTGGACGATAAAACCAAGCTAAACGTAGCTATTTTAGATAAAACGGTACCAAATGAAACATATCGAGAACATATTGGTGTGAATTGGTTTTTAAATCATTATAAGTACACGTTGGACAATCAACCTTATGATTTAACGCAAAGTTACTTCGGTACTTATCCAGATGACAAATCGAAAAGTGTAACGGAAAAGAAATTTCCAACTGATTACAGTGATTATGATGTAATTTATCTAGCGGATACGTATGGGGTTTATAAAGATGATTTAAAAGAGCAAAAACGGCTTGGACAACGCTCAGAAAAAATCGTTGGGGGCTTAGAGATGGAGGAATGGCAAGCGATTGTCTCTCGTCTTGCGAGCAATAAAAAAAGCATGCTTATAGCCGAATATAATACATTCGCTTCTCCGACTTCTGAAGCAGTTCGAAAAGAGCTGCAAGATTACCTAGGAATTTCATGGTCTGGATGGATTGGACGTTATTTTAATGAGCTAGATTATCACAAAAACCCCGAAATTCCTCAATGGGTAGTAGATGAATATGGTAATGACTGGCCCTATAAAGGTGGAGGCTTTTTAGTCTTTAATGAAATTAGTGAAAAGCTAGTAGTATTGGAGATGGACAAGCATGTAAAGACAGCGGGGATTCAGCTGCAGTTTACTGAAGAGGGCAAGCAATTTTTTAATACCTCAAGTCGTGCAGATTATGAGTATTGGTTTGATATCATTAAGCCCAAATATGCTGAAGATGCACTAGCCAATTATAAGTGGAATTTAACAGAAGAAGGCTCCAAGTTATTAGATGAAAATAATATTCCACAACAATTTGCTGCGATTGTAGCACAAGATAAACGTTATACAACGAGCTATTATTTTGCAGGAGACTTCAATGATATGGCGCGTGTACCTAATTTCTACAAAATCAAAGGTTTACCTACTATTTATAAATATGCTGAAAAATTTGCTGATAGTTCATTTTATTGGTCTATCTACATACCCGTGATGCACAAAATATTTGAGACATTTGATAACAAGGAAATAAAGGAAGCGAGTCAACCACAGGGGTTAAATTATAATGCGCGCGTTCAAGGTGAAACGTTTGAAGTGTTACAGAATGGAAAATGGGAAGCAATAACATTTAAAGGTGTCAATATTGGTATGGGGAAACCAGGTGCATTTCCTGGCGAAGCCGCTATCACCGAAGAAGAGTATTATCGTTGGTTTAATCAAATTGCTGCCATGAACGCTAATACAATACGCGTTTATACGTTACATCCACCTGGTTTCTACCGAGCGTTAGCAAAGTACAATGAAGAAAATCCAGATAAAACGCTATATGTGTTACACGGTGTGTGGATAAATGAAGAAGGCTTAGCGGAATCGCTTGATGCTTATAATGAACCGACGTTAAAGGACTTCCAACATGAAATGCAGCAAATGGTTGATGTGATTCATGGCAATATTTATGTAGAGCCTGTTGCAGGCCATGCATCTGGTTTATATGATGTTGACGTTTCACAATATATCATTGGTTGGGTGCTTGGCATTGAGTGGTATCCAAAAATGGTCGTGGGTACAAATGAAAAGCATGCAAATATTGGTCAATATAATGGCACATTTTTTGAAACAAAAAATGCTTCACCATTCGAGCATTGGTTAGCTGAGCAAATGGATACAATAACAATTTATGAGAAGAACAAATATAATTGGATGCGACCGATGAGTTTTACGAACTGGGTCACAACTGATTTACTGGAACATCCATCTGAACCATCAGAAGATGAAGACTTAGTAGGTGTAAACCCGAATGTCATCTTGACGAAGGGAGACATGCAAAAACCAGGACAATTTGCTTCGTATCATGTCTATCCTTATTACCCAGATTTCTTTAATTTCGATAAAGATTATTTAAATTATGTCGATTTCCGTGGTCAGAAAAATAGTTATGCTGCCTATTTAAAAGAATTGCATGAAGCACATACAATGCCGATACTGATTGCCGAATTTGGTATTCCCGCATCTCGAGGCATGACACATGAAAATGTCTACGGCTGGAATCAAGGGCATATGTCTGAAAAGGCACAAGGTGAGACATTGCAACATTTATATGAAGATATTATGCATGAAGGCTTGCTAGGCGGTCTTGTTTTTACTTGGCAGGATGAATGGTTTAAGCGCACGTGGAATACGATGGACTACGATGATCCAAATCGACGACCGTTCTGGTCGAATGCTCAAACGAATGAACAACAGTTCGGACTGATGAGCTTTGATAGAAATAAAATTTTAGTAGATGGTAAATTACAAGATTGGCAAGAGGGCACACAACTTTACGGAACATCGCCCACTAGCGATATTGACTTTGCAGTAGATTACGATGAAAAGTATCTTTACATGAAATTGAAAAGTGAGGATTTATCCAATACTTCACCACGTATTTTATTAGATGTCGTGCCAAATCAGGGCAATACATTTGCCTCAACGATGAAAGATATGACATTTTCAAATGGTGTAGATTTTATGGTCGAATTGAATAAAGATAGTGATTCTCGAGTTGTCATTGATGAATACTATGATTTCTATGATTATTTTTATGGACATCGTTTGAACATGATACCTCCTCGCATGCAAGAAGCGATAAAAAATAGTGGTAAGTTTGCGCCGATTAATTATGTGTTAAATAAACAACTCTATTTACCAGAACAAAAAGTAACGACAGACTTTAGTTTCTATGAAACAGGGAAATTGCTACAAGGCAATGCAAATCCTGAGGCACCAGATTATAATTCACTTGTTGACTTCACATGGACTGATGATAATGTTATTGAACTCCGAATACCTTGGCTCCTTATACAAGCAAAAGATCCAAGTCAGCGTGAGTTTATGGGAGATTTATATGTATATGGTGAAACAGCGTCCATAAAAGTTGAAGATATTTTTATCGGTTTAGTATTTGTTGATAGGGAAGGGAAGGTAGTGCAATCTTTACCGAAGACAAATAATGATGTATTGCCAGCTCTTGCACCATATAGTTGGAATACTTGGCAACAACCGAAATACAATGAACGTTTAAAACAATCCTATTATATTTTACAGGAGCTTTTTAAAGAAAAATAAACGTTGTAGTTGATCGTGTTTAAGTCAATAAAGGTTGAAAAAACTACCCTTTGGATTGTCAATTCCATTGGGTAGTTTTTATTTTAATAATTTATTTACTGAAATTGAGAAAGACGAGAAAAGAAATTCGTGACGAAGTCTAAAAATATTTTTTCAGATGGAGCAATTTCTCGATTTACAGGTGAGATAATACCAACTGTTCTTGGAATAATAGGTGATTCAATCGGCACTTTAATAGTAAAACGTGCTGCTGAATCGTATAGAGAGCTTTCGGGTAATAAGCTGACACCAATACCAGCGGCCACCAATCCTTTTAAGGCATCTAAGTCTTCCCCTTCAGAGATGACATTTGGTAGGAAACCTGCTGCACGACATGCATCCATCGCCACTTTATGCAAAATATAGCCATCTGGAAAAAGGACGAAAAGGTCATTACGTAAATCGGCCAGCTGAATACTTTCGCGTTTTGCTAAAGGATGGTTTGCTGGCAATAAGGCTGCAATGTTTTCGGTGAATAAAATGGTTGATTGTATCGCTTCGTCCTTCGGTGGAAGCGGACCTAAAAATGCTAAGTTCAGTTCACGGTTTTTAACGGCATCAATTAAAAAACGATATGAGCCTTGCCGCAGTTGGAATTGCAATTCGGGGTATTCACGCTTGAAGGCGGAAATAACAGTTGGCAAAACATAGCTTGCTAAGCTAGTTGGAAAGCCAATTTTAATCGTACCTTTAGCGGGATCTAAATATTCCTCTACTTGTTTCGCTGCAAAATCTATTGCTTTTAAAGCGGTAATTGTATGTTCAAGAAATGTTTTACCTATCGGTGTTAATTTTACATTTCGGCCAACGCGTTCAAAAAGCGGTGTACCTAATTCATCTTCTAAGTTAGCAATTTGACGACTAATTGCTGATTGGGCAACGTGAAGATGTTCGGCAGCCTCAGAAATATGCTCACGCTCTGCAACCTCTACAAAATAACGTAATTGACGTAATTCCACTAAATATTCACCTCTATTAATCGAAAAATACGATTGCTTATATTTTAATTATATAATATTTAATAGATAAAAAGACTGAAAAATTAGCATAGTGCAAAATAAAAGGAAGAAAGATGATAAACAACACATGAAGTCGGTTAAATTAGCAAAATAAGTCTATAGAGAACGCGAGGTTCCTACTAGTTTTGTTAGTAATTTGAGAGTTTAGTCTTGTAAAATAAGTTCGAGGTGGAGATTTATGATAAAGAAGGGAATCAGTTGGCTGCTTATCATTTTAGCAATTGCCATGTTAGCTGGTTTAACGTTTAACGATCAGGAAGCGACTAATACTAAGTTGCAGGCGAAAGATGGGCTATTAGATCTTTCGGGGATTTCTAGAAATGAAAAAGTCATTGCCCTCTCTGGAGAATGGAAGTTTATAGGGGGTAAATATGTTGAGGCAAGTCATTTCCCACAAAATGCAACGTTGGAAAGGGTACCTGGTTCTTGGAGCGAGGATGTCCAGTATGGAACGTATCAGCTCAAAGTTGAATTACCTCCACATTTCGAAAAAATAGGTCTCCGTGTGCGAAATATTTGGTCTGCACACCGCCTTTTTATAAATGGTAAAGAACTTGCGTCTTATGGCACTCTTGGAACTGAAAAGGAGGGAGCTATAGCTAGTAATCCAGTGTATGAATTATATTTTACACCTACAACAAAATCACTGACGATTACATTGCAAGTAGCTGATTTTTTTAATGCCCGGCATGGCATTATATTTCCGATTGATATCGGTGTTGCAGAGACGATAGCTAATGATGTCGTAAAAGATGTAAATTTAGAAAAAACAACAATTATTATTTTATTTATTTTTTCAATCTTTCACTGTAGCTTGTATTTATTAAGAACAAAAGATAGAGCGTTTTTTTATAGTGCCGTGTACTTCTTTACACTTGCCTTGCTCGTATCAACGCGTGGAGAAAGGACGCTTTTTCGAGAGTTTCCAAATATATCATTTGAACTGTACTTTCGATTACAAGATTTTATCACCTATATAAATGCTGTTACCCTATTCTTTTTCTTTGTTTATACGGTTGAAACGATGGTCAAGCGCCGAACAGCAATACTATTGACGCTCCCTCTTATTTTATACGGACTAGGATCACTGCTATGTCCGGCAAGGTCATTATCATCTTTACAATATATCTTTTTTGGTTACATAAATGGCTTGGCTCTCGTTATTATCGCTAGATTAATTTATTTATGTTTCGCTAAAAATACGAAGATTCCTAATAATGAGTTAATCATACTGAGTGCATCAGTGTTTTCACTCTTTATTTTTTCGTTAAGTGGTGCATTTGATCAGCTATTTTTCTCAGGGAAAAATATTTTTAATCGAATGGGTGTGCTATTTTTTATTTTAGGAATGAATGTCTTTTTAGCAATGCGACTCATTAATCGGACGACAGAAGCAGAGATTTTTAGTGAACGGTTGGAAAAAGCTACGATTGGTAAAGATTCTTTTTTAGAAGTCACAACAAAGGAACTCGAGCAACCACTTTATCATGCGCTGAACGTCACAAAATCATTATCAGCACAGCGAGCTTTAGTGGAACATCAATTGTTGGAACAACAACTTGAACGCTTATTATATTTAGTGAATGATTTAAAGGATTTTACAAAAATTCGTTTTCAGGATTTTCAGATAGATGTCCTTCCGGTAAATGTTCAAATGATTATTCAACATGTCGTTAAAATGCATGAACGTACGATGGAAAAAGCAAATATTAAATATTATATGCATGCAGATAGTCAACTCCTTATACTGGCAGATGAGCAAAGAATGGGCCAAATTGTGTATCGTATAGTCGAAACGGCTATTGCGCATGCAGGTAATGGCGAAGTAGTCCTTAGTATAATGCGTCTTGGCGCAGATGTCAGAATAGCAGTGGAAGGTACAGGGCCAGATATTATTGAACAAATTGCCGCAGATGTCACAGGGCAATCTATTGGCAAGGCAATTATAGAACAAATGGGAGGCTCCTATTCGGTCGATTTATTACATGATGGCATTCGCTTTTTAATAACATTGCCTTTTGGTGGCTATGAAGAAAAACAACTAAATAAAACGAACGTTATACTGCCATTGTCTTCTCCGACAATGAATGACCATTTACCAACTTTATTAATTGTCGAGGATGATGTAATCCATGCTGACGTGCTCCAAAGCCTTCTGCAGCAGCATTACGCCATTTCTTTAGCGCATAATGCTAAGGAGGCATTTCAATCAATCCAACATAAAAAGCCAGATTTTATACTAATTGATGAAGTGATGCCAGGGATGGATGGCTTAGTGCTCACGCAAAAAATAAGGCAACAATATAGTTATATGGATTTGCCGATTATTATGCTAGTAGCAAATGAATATCCTACAAATATTTCACTAGTACTTGAATCAGGTGCAAATGATTTTATTCGTAAGCCTGCTTCGAAAGAAACGTTATTAGCACGCTTATCTACCATTTCTTTAACGAAAGAAGCGATAACAAATGCGATAGAGCATGAGATGGCATTTCTACAAGCGCAAATTAAACCACACTTTTTATATAATGCACTGAGTAGTATTATTTCCTTCTGCTATACGGATGGAGATCGGGCAGGCCATTTATTAACGATGTTGTCCACGTATTTACGGTATATTTTTGATTCTGGTAAGGAAGGTTTTCGCGCAACACTTGAAAAAGAACTGGAAATTATACAAGCCTATGTGGAAATTGAACAAGCTCGATTTGGTGCTAGACTAAGTGTTATTTTGGAAATTGATGAAGCTATTGATACAGCAAAAGTTGAGGTTCCGAGTTTGCTCATTCAGCCACTCGTAGAAAATGCCATTCGTCATGGGATTTTTGAAAAAGAAGGAAATGGCAATGTTCTTGTAAAAATCATAAAAGAAGAAAATTTCATGCTCGTTCAAGTTGTGGATGATGGCGTTGGGATGACGACAGAGCAAGTAGCTAATTTAGCAATGGGAAAAAATATTAGCTCAAATGGAATAGGATTTACGAATGTTTTGCGTCGCGTAAAAGAATTACCGCATGCTACGCTGACCATACAATCTAAAGTAAATGAAGGAACAACAATGATTTTAAAGCAACCTTTAAAGGAGTATGCCAATGTGGAACATTATTATGGTAGAAGATGAAGAGCCTATTCTAAACTTACATAAACGGTTACTGGAAAAGGATGGTCTTTTTAAGGTGATTGCCACCTTTACTTCACCGATCGAAGCAGCAAAAGAACTTTCAAAAATCCAAGCCGATGCTATTCTTTTAGATATTGAAATGCCTAAATTGAATGGCTTAGAGCTAGCGATAAAGCTAGTAGAGGAAGGGATCGATGTACCAATCGTTTTTTCAACAGCATACACCAAATATGCCGTTGATGCTTTTCGGGTACAGGCGCTCGATTATGTTTTAAAGCCGATGACACCGAATACTGTCCTACAATTAGATGAACGACTTGCAAAATATTACGGTCGTCAGAAACAGCATGCTATTGCGAAGTTAGAAGTCCGTCTTAGAGGTGATGCAGGAACACGGATGAATGGTCAAGCTATTAAATGGCGCACAAAAGTAACGGAGGAATTGTTCTATTATTTGTTACTGAACGAAGGAGCAGTTGTTTCAAAATATCGCATTTTAGATGATATTTGGCCCAATCTTGATGAGCGTAAAGCATTAGCAAATCTGTATAACACGATTTATCGATTACGCCAAATGTTTAACGAGCTTGAAGTACCTATTCAAATTGAACGCATCAATGATGGCTATGAAATGAAAACAAATAATGCTGTTATGCTGCAAATGCCAAACGATCCTGATTCATTCCTCCTTGAATCAAAGGGCTATTTATGGGCTTATAAAATAAGTTAATTTCTTTAGTAAGAAGTGAAAATAAAGCTAGGCAAAAGAAAAAAAGTGATAGATTGATTGCCGTCAATCTATCACTTTTTTGTTACCGTTTTTGTCTGCTACGGCGGTGCTTTCAGCAGTAGTTACCGCCTGCGCTACCATTAACTAGAGTTTGTCTACTTTTTTACTTATTGCAAATGAGTGAATCGCTGAGGTCATATTCATATTGCATAGTGAAAATTTATTAAAGACTTTCTGGCTTCTGAGATGTAAATACAAAATTATGTAGACTCGCATTGCTGCAAAATTTTAAACAATATGAGCGTGCTAGTACTCTATAATTTTATTTCTTTATAATGATTCCATTTTAATGAAATAGGATATAGTATAGATATGGTTGTTTGTGCATATTTGTCACAAAACCGCTACAATTAACGCTTTATGCGAGGTTTCCACTATGTAGCTAGATGAAATCCATTCTCATTTAGGGATATTTTATTGAAAATAGACTTTATTGATTCTCAATGTCACTTTCGTTTAGTAATAAACTGAAAATGCTTACAAAGTCTTTATATTTCAAGATTTCCTTATAGAAAAGTGAAAGTGGTCAAAATGGTTTGCATAGAGAACGATTTTCAGTTAAGATTAGAATGATGATAATTAAGGAATGGTTGCCCATTCACAGAACACACTATGGAGGTATTTTCATGTCAACTTTAGTAATTAAAGATCTTCACGTTGAAATCGACGGGAAAGAGATTTTAAAAGGCGTAAACCTTACAATTAATACAAATGAAATCCATGCAATTATGGGACCAAACGGAACTGGTAAATCAACACTAGCTTCTGCAATTATGGGACACCCTAAATATGAAGTTACTTCTGGTACAGTTGAACTTGATGGTGAAAACGTACTTGAAATGGAAGTAGATGAGCGTGCACAAGCTGGCTTATTCCTAGCTATGCAATATCCATCAGAAATCGCTGGTGTAACAAACGCTGATTTCTTACGTTCAGCAATTAATGCACGCCGTGAAGAGGGCGACGAAATTTCATTAATGAAATTCATTCGTGAATTAGATAAAAATATGGAATTCCTTGAAATGAACGAAGATATGGCACAACGTTATCTAAATGAAGGTTTCTCAGGTGGTGAGAAAAAACGTAACGAGATTCTTCAATTAATGATGATTAAGCCAACGTTCGCTATTTTAGATGAAATTGACTCTGGGCTTGACATTGATGCATTAAAAGTTGTTTCTAAAGGTATTAATGCAATGCGTGGCGAAGGCTTCGGCTGCTTAATGATCACGCACTACCAACGTCTACTTAACTACATCACACCAGATCATGTACACGTAATGATGCAAGGCCGTGTAGTAAAATCAGGTGGCGCAGAATTAGCACAACGTTTAGAAGCAGAAGGTTATGACTGGATTAAAAAAGAATTAGGTATCGAAGAAGAAACAGAAGAACAAGAAGCATAAGAAGGAGGACGAATTAGCATGACAGTGGAACTTAACTTGCCTGTAACAGTACAGGACGTGCGCTCGTTCTCAGAAGCTAACGGTGAACCAACTTGGTTTGCTGAGCTTCGTACGGCAGCACTAGACAAAGCAGCTGGTTTAGATATGCCAAAACCAGATAGAACAAATATTACAAAATGGGATTTTATGAATTTCCCAAGTCATTCAGTTGTCAGTGAAAAATACGCTTCACTGGATGAACTACCAGAAGAGGCACGAGGCTTAATTAACCTTGAGCAAGAAAACCTATATATTCAACGCAACAACACACCAGCGTTTATAAAAACATCACAAGAGCTTGCTGATAAAGGTGTTATTTTTACAGACATGCTAACGGCTGTACGTGAACATGGTGAGCTTGTACAAAAATACTTTATGACAGAAGCAGTAAAAGTTGATGAACACAAATTAACTGCTCTTCACGCAGCACTTGTCAATGGAGGCGTATTTGTTTACGTACCGAAAAATGTTGTAATCGAGCAACCTTTACAAGTTGTGTTTTTAAATGACAATGCAGAAGCTTCACTATATAACCACGTATTAGTCGTAGCTGAAGCAAATGCAGCTATTACGTATGTTGAAACATATATTTCAACAGTTGAAGAAGCAAAAGGTCAAGCTAACATTATTTCAGAGGTTATTGTCCAAGATAATGCACAAGTTATTTACGGTGCGGTTGATGTACTTGCTAAAGGTTATACTACTTATGTAAATCGTCGTGCTCGTTTAGCGCGTGATGCAAAAGTAGATTGGGCACTTGGTTTAATGAATGATTCAGATACAATTTCTGAAAACATTACACACCTTGTTGGTGACGGTTCTCATGCTGATACTAAAACAGTAGTTGTTGGTCGTGGAGAGCAAAAACTAAACTTTACAACAGAAGTTCGTCACTGGGGTAAAAACTCAAATGGTCACATTTTAAAACACGGTGTGATGAAAGATGCAGCACAGTCAATCTTTAACGGTATTGGCTACATTGAACACGGTGCTACAAAAGCGGATGCGCAACAAGAATCACGTGTCCTTATGCTTTCTGAAAAAGCACGTGGCGATGCGAACCCAATTCTTTTAATTGACGAAGATGATGTAACAGCAGGACACGCAGCATCTGTAGGTCGAGTAGATCCACTACAACTTTATTACTTAATGAGTCGTGGTATCTCGAAAGCAGAAGCAGAGCGCCTTGTTATCCATGGATTCCTTGCGCCAGTTGTTACGCAATTACCAATCGAGGGCGTTCAAAAGCAACTGACGGAGGTTATTGAAAGGAAAGTTCGCTAATGATCAATAAAGACATTAAAAGCTATTTCCCAATATTAAATCAACAAGTCAATGGTCATCCACTTGTTTACCTTGATAGTGCAGCAACATCTCAAAAGCCTAGTCAAGTAATTGAAGCAATCAAGCATTACTATGAATTCGATAACTCGAATGTTCACCGAGGTGTGCATACATTGGGAAATCGTGCGACTGACAAATACGAGGGTGCTCGTGAAAAGGTGCGCAACTTCATTAATGCGAAATCGACAGAAGAAATTATCTTTACTCGCGGTACAACAACTGCGTTAAATACAGTAGCTTCGAGTTATGGTCGTGCAAATGTTGGGCAAGGTGATGAAATTGTTATTACACAGATGGAGCACCATTCCAATATTATTCCTTGGCAACAACTTGCTAAAGAAAAAAATGCAACATTAAAGTACATTGATCTTGAGGCAGATGGCACACTTGATCTTGAAAAAGTTCGTGCGACAATTACGCCGAAAACAAAAATCGTGTCAGTTTCCATGGCATCGAATGTTCTCGGTACGATTAATCCGATTAAAGAAATTGCACAAATTGCACATGCAAATGGTGCCGTAATGGTAGCAGATGCTGCACAAGCTGCACCGCATATGAAAATAGATGTACAAGATTTAGATGTAGATTTTTTAGGATTTTCAGGACATAAAATGTGCGGACCGACTGGAATAGGTGTACTATATGGTAAAAAAGAGCACCTAGAAAAGATGGAGCCAATTGAATTTGGTGGCGAAATGATCGACTTTGTTGGACTGCATGATTCAACGTGGAAAGAATTACCGTGGAAATTTGAAGGTGGTACGCCTATTATTGCAGGTGCAATCGGTTTAGGTGCTGCTATTGATTTCTTAAATGAAGTAGGGTTAGATAATATTGCACAGCATGAGCATAAGCTTGTAGGCTATGCAATGGATCAGCTTGAAACAATTGAGGGACTGAAAATTTTTGGACCACGTGATCCAATGAAACGTTGTGGACTTGTTACATTTAACTTAGATGATGTACATCCACATGATGTAGCGACAGTTCTTGACATGAACGGTATTGCTGTTCGTGCAGGTCATCACTGTGCACAGCCACTAATGAAATGTCTCCAACAAGTAGCGACAGCGCGCGCAAGCTTCTATCTGTATAATACGGAAGAAGATATTGACCGCTTAGTTGCTGGGTTGCGTACTGCGAAGGAGTATTTTGGCGATGTCTTTTAATAATTTAGATCAACTATACCGTTCAGTTATCATGGATCATTATAAAAATCCGCGCAATAAAGGATCTTTAGAAACAGATGCTGTAACAATAGATATGAACAATCCGACTTGTGGCGACCGCATTCACTTGACGCTTAAAGTGAACGATGGTGTTGTAGAAGATGCGAAATTTGACGGTGAAGGCTGTTCGATTTCGATGTCTTCTGCATCGATGATGACACAAATTATCAAAGGGAAAAAAGTAGAAGAAGCATTAGAGCTTGCTGATATTTTCTCAAAAATGATGATGGGTGAAGATTATAGCGACAAATACGACCTAGAGGATGTCGAGGCACTGCAAGGTGTTTCACAATTCCCTGCACGAATTAAATGTGCAACATTGGCTTGGAAAGCAATGGAAAAAGGCGTAAAAGAATAATAATTCGTGAACGGAGGAGAAATAATGGCTAAAAAAATGCCGGATATTGGCGATTACAAATACGGATTCCATGACAAGGACGTATCAATTTTCCGTTCAAAACGTGGTTTGACTGAAGAAATCGTCCGTGAAATTTCAAATATGAAGCAAGAGCCTGAGTGGATGTTAGAATACCGCTTAAAAGCGCTTGAAACTTTCTATAAAAAACCAATGCCTCAGTGGGGTGGCGAACTTGGCGATTTAGATTTCGATGAAATTACGTACTACGTAAAACCATCTGAAGCTACGCAAAAATCTTGGGATGAAGTACCTGAAGAAATTAAAGCTACATTCGATAAATTAGGTATTCCTGAAGCAGAACAAAAATATCTTGCTGGTGTATCTGCTCAGTACGAATCTGAAGTAGTATATCACAATATGAAACAAGATTTAGAAGATCTTGGTATTGTATTCAAGGATACGGATTCAGCTTTACGCGAAAATGAAGATATTTTCAAAAAATACTGGGGTAAAGTAATTCCTTACACTGACAATAAATTTGCTGCGTTAAACTCAGCAGTTTGGTCAGGTGGTTCATTTATCTATGTGCCACCAGGTGTCAAAGTTGAAACACCTTTACAAGCTTACTTCCGTATTAACTCTGAAAACATGGGTCAATTCGAACGTACGCTCATTATTGTTGATGAAGGCGCACATGTACACTATGTTGAAGGATGTACAGCTCCTGTTTATACAACAAACTCTTTACACTCAGCAGTAGTAGAAATTATCGTCGAAAAAAATGCTTACTGCCGTTATACAACGATTCAAAACTGGGCGAACAACGTTTACAACTTAGTAACAAAACGTACTGTTGTTGAAGAAAACGGTACGATGGAATGGATCGATGGTAATATTGGTTCTAAATTAACGATGAAATACCCAGCTTGTATCCTTAAAGGTGAAGGCGCTCGTGGTATGACATTATCCATTGCATTAGCAGGTAAAGGGCAACACCAACATGCTGGAGCAAAAATGATTCATATGGCACCTAACACATCTTCTACAATCGTTTCTAAATCGATTGCGAAACAAGGTGGTAAAGTAACATATATGGGTCAAGTACGTTTCGGTCCGAAAGCAAGTGGGGCGCGTGCTAACATTGAATGTGATACGTTAATCATGGATAACCAATCTACTTCGGATACAATTCCATACAATGAAATTTTAAATGATAATGTTTCTTTAGAGCATGAAGCGAAAGTTTCAAAAGTGTCGGAAGAACAATTATTCTACTTAATGTCTCGTGGTATTTCTGAAGAAGAAGCAACTGAAATGATTGTAATGGGCTTTATCGAACCATTTACGAAAGAATTACCAATGGAATATGCAGTAGAAATGAACCGTCTCATCAAGTTCGAGATGGAAGGTTCTATCGGCTGATTTTTTGTTGATGTGCATGCGACTAGAGCTATTTTAGCTTTAGTCGCTTTTTATATTTGTTGAAAGTGTATGCTATCATTATGTACATAAGGAGGGAGTCACTTGATTCGAGTAGGGTTAACAGGCTGGGGCGATCATCCTTCGTTATATAGTAGTGTGACTGCCTCAAAGGACAAATTATTCGATTATGCAGGTCATTTTTTAACCGTAGAATTAGATACTTCTTTTTATGCGATACCATCAGTGGAGAATGTTCGTAAATGGTGTGCGCAAACGCCAGACTCATTTCGTTTTGTAATAAAAGCCTATCAGGGAATGACCGGTCATTTACGCGGAGAAATTCCTTTCGAATCTAAAAACGATATGTTCAATGCTTTTATTGACTGTGCAAATGAATTTAAACGTCATGGTAAGTTAGCGATGGTCTTAGCACAATTTCCACCATGGTTTGATTGTCAGTCGAAAAATGTACAATATTTATTGTATATTAGGCAACAATTAAAAGCATTTGATGTAGCGATTGAATTTCGCAATCAGACATGGTATGCACAGAAAGTTGTCCAACAAACGATGGATTTTTTAAAGGAACATCAATTTATCCATACTATTTGTGATGAACCGCAAGCTGGTAGTGGTTCTGTGCCCTTTTATCCTGAAGTAACGGCCAATAAGGCACTTGTCCGTATACATGGACGCAATATTCACGGTTGGCGTAATACGGGAAATGCAGAGAACTGGCGCAAAGTTCGTTTTTTATATGACTATAATAAAGAAGAACTACAGCAAATCGGCGAGCATGTTCAAAGGATAGAGCCTAACGTACAAGAGCTCTTTGTTTTATTTAATAATAACTCTGGCCAGCATGCCGCGAAAAATGCCAAGGAACTACAGGCATTACTAGCCCTCCAAGATAGAGGTTTAGCACCAAAACAATTAAATATGTTTGAAGGAGAACTATAATGGAGTTTATTCTTTTAATAGTAATTGCACTACTATCCGGGCTAATTGGCTCGCTTGTAGGTCTAGGTGGAGGGATTATTTTAGTACCGGCCACTTTATTTGTTGGTATAAATCTTGGGATGATCCCAGAAATTACACCACAAAAGGTCGTTGGGCTATCTGTTGTAATGATGATCTTCACCGGTTTAGCATCAACATTAAGCTACATGAAATCCAAAACAGTAGATTATAAAAGTGGATTTATATTTTTTCTAGGCAGTATTCCGGGGACGATGGTAGGTGCATGGGTCAATAAAGGATTGGATTTACCGTCATTTAACTTATATTTTGGCATATTGTTAATCGTCATATCGGTAATTTTACTTATCCGAGATAAATTGAAGCCAGTACAATGGTTTGTGAAAAATGGTACACAACATCAATTTGTAGATGTTGAAGGGAAAACGTATGTGTACGGCTATCCAATTTGGTTTGCGTTATTATTTTGCTTTACTGTTGGTTTTGCTTCAGGCTTATTTGGCATCGGGGGTGGTGCGTTAATTGTGCCTGCAATGATAATTTTATTTTTATTTCCGCCACATGTTGCCGTGGCCACATCGATGTTTATGGTATTTCTAAATTCGATTATTAACTCCGCAAGTCATATTTATTTAGGAAATGTTCCATGGCTGTATACAATTCCTGTTATTCCTGGTGCATACATCGGGGCAAAGCTTGGGGCAGCGCTAAATAAAAAAATTAAATCAGATACACTTGTCCTTGCACTGCGAATTATTTTATTATTATTAGGAATTCGTTCCATTATAGAGGGCTTATTGTAAAGAAGAGGTGGCTTGAATGCTGGAAAAAATTCATATTTTTCATACAAATGATTTGCATAGTCATTTTAAGTATTGGCCGCGCATGGCAAGCTATGTCAATACACAACGGGCTCATTTGGCTGCTTTAGGTGAAACTAGCTTTCTAGTTGATGTTGGGGATCATGTAGATAGATCGAATATCTATACGGATGCTACCGTTGGGAAGGGCAATGTGAAACTATTAAATAACGCTGGTTATGATGTGGTGACAATCGGTAATAATGAAGGCATTACATTATCCCATGAAGAGCTATTTCATCTATATGATGATGCGCGATTTGACGTTGTAGTAGCGAATGTTACAGCAGCTAAAGGAGAAAATCCAGCATGGTTAAAGCCATATGTTGTAAAAACGTCGAAATACGGAACGAAAATTGCTGTGATTGCTGCAACCGCGATGTTCGAGATTTATTATAAAGAATTGAACTGGCATATTGAAGATGCACGAAGCTCGCTTATTCGCTTAACGCACCAACTGCGTCAAGAAGTAGATATTGTTGTTTGTCTGTCACATTTAGGCATTACTGAAGATGAATTATTAGCGGAGGAATGCCCAGAAATCGACGTTATCTTTGGTTCACACACACATCATACACTACCAACTGGTAAGTACGTTAATGGGGTATTGCTCACTGGCGGAGGAAAATTCGGACAATATACGGGACATTTAGTGGTAGAATATGATAAAAAAACGAGGGAAATTGTTGAAAAAAAGGATACTTTAATTCATAATAAGGACTTGCCAATTGTTGAAAATGAAAATGAGTTTTTACTATCTTTAGAAGAAGAAGGTAATCAATTATTAGACAAGCCCGTTTTTTTAACGAAAAAAGCGTACAATAAGGAATGGTTCCATTACTCGCAATTATCACACTTATTTGCACAAGCGATTTTAGAAAAAAGTGGTGCGGATTGTGCGTTATTTAACGCAGGCATATTTTTAGAAGGTCTTCCAAAAGGAACAGTTACCGCGCTTGATTTGCATAAAATTTTTCCTCACCCGATTAATTTATGTACAATTGAATTGTCCGTTTCGGAAATGAAGGAAATTTTCCAGCAATCTAAAAATGAAGAATGGCCGAATATGGAGCTTAAAGGTTTAGGGTTTAGGGGCGTTATTTTTGGCAAGATGCTAACGTATGGCTTTACGATGAATGAAGATCGTCAATTGCTCATTAATGGACAAATAGCAGATAATGAGCGTACTTATACATTAGTAACACTTGATTTGTTTACGTTCGGTTATTTTTATCCAAGCTTTAAATATGCAAAGAAAAAATATATTTTACCTGATTTTTTACGCAATATTATGTTAGAGTACGGGCAAAGTTTCTTTAAGCTATAGATATATAAAATGCTTTAAGAATGGATTGGGGAAGAAGTCATGCGATTAATTTCAATCGATGTATTAAAAGAAGGAATGGTATTAGGAAGAACCATCTGGAATGAGGCAGGTCATCCACTTTTAAAGAAAGATGTTGTCATTAATGAACGTATTATTGAGAGACTTCAACAGTTGAATACGCATTATTTATATATTGATGACAAAATTTCTGAAGGGATTGAAGTAAAGGAAACGGTTCCTCCTGATGTCCGAAATAAAACAATCTCAACCATTAAAGATTCTTTCCAATCCTTAAATGGTTTAAGTACAGTGAATGCCTCTTATATACTTGATCAGCAATCGAAAGCGATTGTGACGATTGTCGATGAACTACTTTCAGCTGTTACAGGCAATGATGAAATTTTAACGATTTTAACAGATGCTTATTTATTCGATGAATACTTATATCAGCATTCTTTTCATGTAACCTTATATTCAATTGCTATCGCGAAAGAATTAGGGCATTCAGCCGAGGATCTACGTTTAATTGGGATTGGTGCCTTATTGCATGATGTTGGAAAGATTATGGTGCCGAAAGAGATATTAAAAAAACCAGGGCGATTATCGCATGAGGAATTTGAAATGATGAAAATGCACACTCGTTTTGGGTTTGATTTATTACGTAATTTACATTCCATTTCCTTACTGGTTGCACATTGCGCTTTTCAACATCATGAACGCATCGATGGAAGTGGCTATCCACGAGGTTTAGTTGATTTTGAAATCCATCCTTTTGCCAAAATTATTGGCGTAGCGGATGTATTTGATGCGGTGACGACTAACCGTGTATATCGTGAAAAAATGCTTCCTTCCCAAGGGCTTGCGATTGTAGAAGCGGGCTCAGGTACCCTTTATGATGCGCGTATTGTCGACGCATTGAAAAGATCGGTTGTACATTATCCGAATGGCTTAATCTTAAAATTATCAGATGGTCGTCGAGGAATAGTCTCAAAACAAAATAATTTGGATTCCTCCTTGCCATGGATTCGAATTTTTGAAGAACAAGATGAATTACTCACAGCGACCTATGAAATCAATTTAGTGGACTATCCAACTGTAACAATCGATAGTATTGAAACCGATTATGTCGTACCATCGAGAGTCGTATAATTTGCTCCTCCTGTTCATACGTTGTAGAACAGGAGGAGATTTTTTTGTTTATCCCTCGAAAAAGGATGAAATTGCGAACGAATAACAAAAGAGGTATACAGCTAAATCGTTTAACCTTACTAATTGTTGCAAGTATCATTTGTATTGTACTTTTTCTTTATTTCTTAAATGAGCGGCTGAAGCCAACCTATTTGGAGTATGCGGAAGTACAAACGAATAAAATTGCATCGTATGTTGTCAGTAAAGCCATTAATTCACGTACTTCTAACGTATTAGACGTTAATGATATAATCGAAGATGTACCATCTGGTACGTCCGTAACGACAAAATTTAATACGGAAATTATCAATAGAGTACGTGCAGAAACATTGGAGCTTGTAAAAATGTATTTAGAGCAGGCTGAACATGGAGAATTGTCCCATTTACCTGACTTAGATAATGTCGAATATGATGTCAATAAAATTCAACAAGGGGATGGTATTGTTTTTTTCGTCCCGCTCGCACAGGCAGCTGATTTACCTTTGCTCGGCAATTTGGGGCCGAAAATACCAATACGTTTTCATGTAATTGGCAATGTCCATAGTAATGTAACTTCTGACATTAGGGAATTTGGTATTAATAGTGCTTATGTGGAAGTAGGAATTCATATAGAAGTGAATGTCCAAATAATCGTCCCATTTGCCAGCAAATCAACGACAGTATCTCAAGATATCCCAGTAGCAATGGGATTAACGAGAGGTCCAGTACCAAATATTTATACAAATGGCGGAGATGCCGTACAGCCATCTATCGAAGTGCCAGTACCTTATCAGTAGAAATGTTAAATTGAGAGTAAATGCTAGTTGTTGCCGTTCGTGTAATATGATACATTGACAACAGTGATGGTAGATAATATTCAACAAAAGATAACTTTGATAGGGGCGAATTTGTATGACATCCTGTAAACCTACTAGCAATGAAAAAGAACAACATGTAAGAAAACCGGATTGGTTAAAAATTAAATTAAACACGAATGATGAATATAAGGGTTTAAAAAAGCTAATGCGTGAGAAAAACCTTCATACAGTATGTGAGGAAGCACGCTGTCCAAATATTCATGAATGCTGGGGTGAGCGCCGTACAGCAACAATGATGATTTTAGGATCGGTTTGTACACGTGCTTGTCGTTTCTGCGCGGTAAAAACAGGTTTACCAAATGAGTTAGATCTTGCAGAACCAGAACGTGTTGCAGATTCTGTCGCAATTATGAATTTAAAGCACGTTGTAATTACAATGGTAGCACGTGATGATTTAAAGGATGGCGGTGCAGAAGTATTAGCTGAAACAGTGCGTGCGATTCGCCGCAAAAGTCCTTTCACGTCTGTCGAAGTTTTACCTTCTGATTTAGGTGGTTTGAAGGAAAATCTTCAACTTTTAATGGATGCTAAACCAGATATTTTAAATCATAATATCGAAACGGTACGCCGTTTAACGCCAAGAGTACGTGCGCGTGCAAAATACGAGCGTTCTTTAGAATTCCTTCGTTTAGCTAAAGAAATGCAACCTGACATTCCAACAAAGTCATCATTAATGATTGGCTTAGGTGAAACGCATGAAGAAATTTTAGAGGTAATGGATGATTTACGTGCGAACAACGTAGATATTATGACAATCGGTCAATATTTACAGCCAACGAAAAAACATTTACCTGTAAAAAAATATTATTCACCAATTGAATTTGGAAAACTGCGCAAAATTGCAATGGAAAAAGGCTTTAAGCATTGTGAGGCGGGCCCACTTGTACGCAGTAGTTATCATGCCGACGAGCAAGTGAATGCTGCAACGAAAGAACGACAATTGCAAGCTGAAGTATAATAGGAAAAGTTAGACGAGAAAGGTGGTGTCACTTTGATAATTATCGATGGATATGAATATGAAGTAGTTGAAGATTACCGCGAAGCTTTTCAAGAAGAAGCATTTAAGGAACGATATTCAGATATTTTAGTCAAATATGATTATATTGTAGGCGACTGGGGCTATAATCAGCTCCGTTTAAAAGGTTTTTTTGATGATAAAAATCAAAAATCTACGTTTGATACGAAAATTAGTACGCTTCAAGATTACCTATATGAGTATTGTAATTTTGGTTGCGCCTATTTTGTATTACGCAAATGCGGTAAAGTGATTTTGCAACCAGACGTTGTAATAAATGAAGCAACCGAAGTGACAGAACCAACTGACAATGAACAGATAATCGAATAACAATTATGACCTGATGCCATGTTTGCATCAGGTTTTTTTATTTTAGAGCGTTTAACTATTTGAGCGTACAAGATTCATGTTTCTAAATGTTCTTTTTCGACTTCATTTTTTCTAGCCCATCAATTAGAATACCGATACTAAATAATATCCATCCTATTGCAAAAGAGTATTTAAAATAAAAAGAGCTACTATAGCCTAGTTGGTAAACTAGACCAATCAAAGTGAGGATAACACCAATAATAAAAAAGCTATTCCCAATTTTCATTCATAGCGCCTCCTTGTTGTTTAATTGTTGAACTTTTCCCTATTTCGTCCATCAATTGAAATCCATAATTTCCTATCTACTGAAGTTTACTATACATGCATTGATAAGTTGAGCCAAAATGGGGAACGATATAAAAGATTTGTATGAAAGAAAGATGTGATGACTATAAAAACAGCCGTATTTTTGGACCGTGATGGGGTTATTAATGAAGTATTGACTAAAAGAGTGAAATTTGTGAATAAGCCTCAGCAACTGTTTTTCTTACCTGGTGTACCGCAAGCGATAAAAAAGTTAAACGAGTTTTTTGATTATGTATTTGTTGTAACCAATCAAGGTGGTGTTGGATTAGGCTTTATGAAAGAAGAACAGCTAAAGAACATCCATGTCCATATGGCAAAAGAATTAAAGAAACAAGGTGCAATCATTGATGAAGTTGTCTATTGTGCGCATAAACCGAAAGCTGGCTGTGCGTGTCGTAAACCAAACAGCAAGTTAATTGTAGACCTCGCTGAAAAATACAATGTGGATTTAGCAAAATCCTATATGGTGGGGGATACAGATACAGATATCATTGCAGGAAAAAGGGCAGGTACAAAGGGCGTTTTTCTAGGTAAACATGATGCGCTAGCAGATGCCGTATTTCCCGACTTATTACGAGCTGTTGACTGGATCATAGAAGATGCACATGGTCCTTATCGTAATCAAGTATAAATCTGTTGAAAAAGGATAATTTAAAAATTGGAGGTGATAATGATGGCTAACGACAAACAGAAGAAAAAAACATTAGACCGTGAAGAATATGGCTACGGCTTTGATATTAGTGTGGATGATTTAGCTGTGATTGGGCAAAATAAACAAGCTAAAAAACAAAATGATAATGAAAACAAAAACAAACCACATAATAAAGACAACCCTTCAACTTTAAATAAATAACGATGTCTGGGTTGTCCTTCTCATACCGATAAGATTTCCACAAAAAAATTTCGCTAAATATTCCAGTGGGCTGCTCATTTCCGTACTTACGACGAACGGATGTCACAAGGAAATAGATAAGCGGAATTTTTTTGTATGGTAATCTTAATTTAGTAATTCTCGTAAGTATTCACGCAGTTCTACCGTATCTTCTTCAGAACGATTGTATACGTGCTCAAGGTAGCCGGGTTCTTCTACATCGTCTGGCCCAATAATCGCGAAGCGGCCAAATTGAATATCCATTACAAGTACTTTGCCGAAAAAGCGGCTAGATTGTAAAATAGCTAAGTCGTAGCGCAATTTTTGTCCTGCGAAACTAACAAAGCGGGTTTTTGTATCTTCTACATCATCATATAAGAAAAAACGTTCCATCTTTTAATCTCCTTCCAGTCCTATAGATATGGTACTATAGAAGAGAAAAGACTATCAACTTTAAATGATTTGAATGGGGGCTTTCCTTGTGTATTTTGTAGATCGTAATAAAATCACAACAAACTTACAGTACTTAGATAAACTATTAGCTATTTTTGAGGCAGAGGATAACTGGCTTCAAAATGATATTTCGAAATTAGCTCTTGAACGAATCGGTCATAATGTGATGGAATCAATGATGGATGTAGGTAACTTGATGATTGATGGCTTTATTATGCGTGATCCAGGTAGCTATGAGGATATTATTGATATTTTAATCGATGAAAAAGTCGTGTCATCTGACATGGAAGCATCGTTAAAAGCCGTTGTAGGCTTGCGTAAAATGCTCGTTCGTGATTTTGTATCTGTAGACATTACTGAAGTTGTGAATGTTCTAACGGCAAGCTTACCTGCTTTAAAGCAGTTTGCACCAGCTGTGAATAGCTACTTAACAAATGAGTTAGGTCCCGTATCAGCATTTTTACCTGAGGATCATCAATGAAAACCTATAAGGCATACTGCTTTGATTTAGATGGTACAGTTTATCGCGGTAAGGAGGGCATTCCTTCTGCGGTTGCTTTTATACAACGTTTACAGCGACAGGGAATTGAGCCGTTTTATGTGACCAATAATTCCTCTAAAACAAAAGAGCAATTACAAGAGGCTTTACGAGCTATTGGCGTAGAGGCACCACTTCATCATATTTATTCCAGTGCTTTAGTAACGGCAAAGTATGTAGCGCTGAATTATCCAGGCAAAAAAGTAGCGATGATGGGATCCGATGGAATTAAGTTGGCGTTGTTAGATGAAGGAATTGATCCTGTAGAAAACGAGCCAGATGTATTTGTAATGGGCATAGATCGCACATTGGATTATATGGCATTAGCAAAGGCTACAATTGCTGTGCAAAATGGCGCTGTATTTATCGCGACAAATCAAGACATTAAATTTCCAACAGAGTACGGATTTTTACCCGGAAATGGCTCCTTTGCACGTTTAGTCGGAGAGGTAGCAGGCGTCGAGCCGATTTACATCGGAAAGCCGTCCCCTGCAATGCTTGACGTTATTGCCAAAGAGCATCGTTTTACAAAAGATGAGATGGTGATGATTGGTGATAACTATGATACAGACATTATGTGTGGAATTCGTTTTGGCTGTGATACAATTCATGTCAACACAGGCGTCACACCGACTAGTGTTGTTCTAGAAAAAGAACAGCAACCAACTTACTTAGTAGAAACGCTAGCTTAACATGAAAATAGCGTTTGTCATAAACAAAGGACGTTATACCAATTTAAGGTATAACGTCCTTTTTTATATGTGTAATGTTTATTCGTTCGGACTCGACATCCATATTACCATAATGGATTTTCTTCGATAAATTGATATATAGCTTTTGTCAGCTCATCAGGAGAAGCCGCTTCTACTAAATCTCCATTTACAATTGCGTAAAAGGATTCGGAACACTTCGTACAGTAGCTGAGGCAGCCATATTCCAAAACGTCGATATTCGGATCGCGTTCGAGTATTTCATACGTTTTTTGTGAGCCATTTGCTAAATTACTTACACAAAATTCAACCATTGGATTCATATGTTCACCTCACCATTGTTATGCTACTCGCTTTTAGTACGTTCGTCAATGTTTTAACGTAAGTCAATAAAGCTAAAAGTAGTTCCTTAGATGTTTGCAATCGCCAGCCATCTTTGATGTGAAATGTTACTGGCAATGTCACATCTATTAAGCAGTACTTTTCATGCATGCTTATAAAAAATCTGGATGCACAAAGCTCGAGGTGTAATCGATCTTGTATGAAATGTTGTTAAAAAACGCAAATAAGGTATCAATATTGTGAAATCCTTCACAAAAAATGCAAACTTATATTGTGAAACTTCTCACAATCGGTTATACTCAATTGTGGATACTTTGTGAACAATTATTATTAGATACATTAAAGGAGACTATTATGGGGAAATTAGTACTTTTAGGTGGCGGCTACGGCAATATGCGTGTCATGCTTCGACTTTTACCAAACAACTTACCTTTGGACACGGAAATTGTGTTAGTAGATAGAGCACCTTTCCATAGTTTAAAAACAGAATTTTATGCATTAGCAGCAGGGACTTCGACAGACAAAGAAATTCGTGTAAGTTTCCCGGAGCATGAGCGTTTAACGGCTGTGTATGGTGAGGCCGTTGGCATTAACCGTGCAGAAAAAGTAGTCATTCTAGAAGATGGGCAACGTATTGAATATGATGATTTAGTAATTGGTCTAGGCTGTGAAGATAAATATCATGGTGTACCAGGTGCAGAAGAGTACACATACAGCATTCAGACGATGGCTAAATCACGTGCAACATTCCAAGCGTTATGTGGTTTACCAGCGGGCTCAACTGTCGGCATTGTTGGTGCTGGTTTAAGTGGTATTGAGCTAGCGAGTGAACTGCGTGAAAGCCGTGCTGATTTAAAAATTAAACTATTCGACCGAGGTTCACGTATTTTAAAAGACTTCCCTGAGAAGCTTAGTAAATATGTGAAAGATTGGTTTACAAAACATAATGTAGATGTCATAGCAAATTCTAATATTACAAAAGTAGAACAAGGTAAAATTTTTAATCATGAAGAGGAAATTCCGCTCGACACAATTGTATGGACTGCAGGGGTACAGCCCGTTAAGCTTGTGCGTGATCTGGATGTTGAAAAAGATCGCCAAGGTCGTCCAATTGTGACACAGTACTTTAATGTGTTGGACGATGAGCATGTCTATGTTGTAGGTGATTGTGCATCTTCAGATTTTTCTCCAAGTGCACAATTGGCAGAGGAACAGGCAGAGCATATCGTTAAAGTATTACGTATGCGTTGGAAAGGTGAGCATTTACCTGAAAAAATGCCTGATATTAAACTTAAAGGTTTCATGGGTTCGTTAGGGAAAAAACAAGGATTCGCTTACCTAGCCGATACAACTGTCACAGGTCGTATTGCTCGTTTAATGAAATCAGGTTTACTATGGATGTATAAATATCAAAATGATTAATATATTGCGCTCATAATGTTAAGCAAACAATAATAAATAAAAAAAAGGGGATTGCTCAAAGCCACAGCTTTTGAACAATCCCTTCCTTCTATCATTAAACAGTTTCGTCTGGTGTAAAGCCAAGGTTTTCAAGTGCAGTGAAAACAGGTTTTAATTGGATATAGCCTTCTCCCACGATTTCATCATTAATTAGTACGAGCGGATAGAAAAATTCATCGTCTTGAATACGTGTAGCATAATTTTGATCACGTTCATTCTCAATTGGACCTTCAATATCGACATAACGAATAGCATAAGCTTGGTCTGGATATTTTCGATCAATGGCAGCTTGTAGCCACTCATATGTATCCTTAGAAGATGGAGCATTGACACAGCTAGCACAGATGACAGCTGTGCCGTAAATTTCGATAATTGGTTTTGATTGACCCATAGTATTTTTTCTCCCCTGTATTCTATATTGGATTTTTTCTGTTGCTAACATTATAATCATTATAAGGAAAGGAGTCGAGACAAATGGCAGAAGCAACAATTAACGACCAAGTTCAAGAAGTATTAGATAAATTACGTCCCTTCTTACTACGTGACGGTGGAGACTGTGAATTAGTAGATGTAGAAGATGGTGTTGTAAAACTACGTTTATTAGGTGCATGTGGTAGTTGCCCTAGTTCTACGATTACACTAAAAGCAGGTATTGAACGTGCATTATTAGAAGAAGTTCCAGGAATTATTGAAGTAGAACAAGTTTTCTAATCATTGCCGATAAAAAGTTCTAGCTGATATTCCGGCTAGAACTTTTTTGTTTACACTTGTCGAGCTTTCTCCTCACGAATTAGGGTCCATTGTTCCTTAGCCATATCGATAATTTTCGCTTCACCACCATGGCTTTGCTTTTCGATAACTTTCGAAAAGAAGCGCGTCGCATTTTCGATATCACCAATTCGACGAGATAATTCAGCAATCATATACATAATGCGAACATCTGACATTTGTGTCGCACTATAATCCTCATTAGAATAGGACTCCATATAAAGATCACGAGACATTTTCATAAAACGCTCCTCTTGACCGGTGTTATTTAAGGAGCGGTATAGCCAAGCAAGTCGTAGCGTCAGACCTGCTGTCGCGACAAATTTTTCTTTTTTAATGGAACCACATAAAAATGCTAATTTATAAGCTTGGATGGCTTGGAAGATAGTACGTTCACCTTTGAAATCATGGTGTATCCATTTTTCAGTAATTTGCGTCTTAATATCTTCTTGTACGCCAGGCGCAAAATATTTTGTGAAATCTTCAGTAAAGGAGAAGCCACAATGCTCACAAACGAAAACATTGTAGTAAAGAGCGTTGACATCGTCTGCATATATCGGCTGAAAATCGGTTTCTGTATGATCTACTTTTATAAATTTAGAGCGTACTTTTAAGGTTGGAAATTCTTTTTTACAATTAAGACATTGAACTTTCTTTTCGTAATACGGTGAAATCTCCATAATATTTACCTCTTTCATCGATGTAATTATAACTATTATACCAACCCGTATTTTTAAAACATGAATAAATTATACTAATTAAGTGAAAAAATCGGGAACTTTACTAATATTCTACTTGGAGCTGAATGTTTGTCATACAATAGTCAAAATTGATATGATAAGTAAGAAGGAAGGTGATTGGGATGACAAGTTTAAAGCAAGTAATAGAAGTAACGGAAGCTGCAGTATTTCATATTAATGAAATGATGGAGCATAATGAAGAACGAGGTTCATTTTTACGTGTAGTTGTCAATGGTGGCGGATGTAGTGGTCTATCGTACGGCATGCATTTTGATAAAGAGAAAAAAGAAGACGATTTTGAAGATGTACAACATGGTTTAACAGTTCTTGTTTCCCGCGAAGATGCGCCTATTTTAATGGGAACAAAAATTGACTATAAACAATCGCTAATGGGCGGTGGCTTCACCATCGATAATCCAAATGCAATTGCATCTTGCGGCTGTGGCACAAGCTTTAAAGCTGCAACACGTGAAGGTACGCCTGAGGTTTGTGACTGATAGAATGAACGGACAGTAGAACGTCATGCTTACGTATTTATACCGACTATGTGTTAGTTGGTTTTTATCGGATATTTGAATATTAACGCTAAATTGCGCTTTCTTACGTATTGAAAAACGATACGGAAGGGAGCGCTTTTTTTATGTCTGAAAACCGTTCTATAAAGCGACGTAGAGCAAGAGTGGAGAATCGTGAAAATGAATCGATTTCGACCGTTCATAGAATCGGACTGTCTGACGCATGGAATTATTTCATTACAGCTAAGATTGGCGAAGGAATCCGAAGAAGGACGCAAGAGGATTACTCGAATACCTGGCGGTATTTTACCGAGTGGCTATTCGAAGCTGACTATAAAGTTAGGTATGTAAACGAAATTACTTCGACAATGTGCCGTGATTACATTCGTTATTTAACGGAAGAAGCACCGCGTTTTAAGAATCATAAATTCATGAGCGGTGATTATGGCAAAGGTTTATCGTCTGCAACTATTAATATGCGGATTAGAGCTTTAAAGGTTGCCTTTAATTTTTGGAAGGCGGAAAACATGGTGCGTATAAGTCCGATGGATAATATCAGATGCCAAAAAGATGATGTAGATAAAATTGAATCGTTTACAGATGAACAAATTGAGGCATTAATAAACGCCTGCGATCAACGTACTTATGTAGGTTTCCGCGATTATGTTTTTCAAATTTGTCTACTGGATACAGGAATGCGAATGAATGAATTGCTTTCGATAACACCCGAATCAATTGACGTTAAGACTCGTTGTATTCATTTGGGTGCGGAATTTAATAAAAACCGCCGATACCGAGTCGTGCCGATTTCGCAGGATACATTAAAACTTCTATTTGAGTTGGTAGACGAGAACAAGCAGCATTTTCCGGAATCAAAACGTATCTTCTTATCTTGTTACGGTGAAGAAGTGCGGGATACGCAGATGAATAAGCGGTTGAAGTATTACGGAGATGTTACCGGAGTTGGTAAAGAAATTAGAAGTACCGCGCATACCTGGAGGCATACGTTTGCCCGCAATTTCATCTTAAATGGTGGTGATCCGTATACGCTAATGCGAATTTTAGGCCACTCAAGTATTACCATGACTCGTAGGTATGTGCAGATGACTGACGGTGATATACAGGTTAAACATTTTGAGTATTCACCTTTAAGGAAATTGAGAACAAAAATACGTAAATAGAAAAGAAAAAGCCTAGCGCTCGCAACGCTAGACCTTAACTTAATACGACTAACACTAAAACGTTTCCCGACGCAAGTGTTTTATTAGGCTTCATTATATCCGAAAAAATCGGTTGATGCAAGTTCTGTTAAATTCGCTCTTTTTCAGTGTTAATCCGTCTTGGTGGCCCACTAACAGACGTTAAAGACACTGGAAAGGTTTGTCGTACCGATGCACAAAAGCGACTATATCACAGGTCAAGCCGTTTCCTTGTTTACGGTTGTGATGAAGGCGCGCATCTGCCAATTGAAAAGGTGCGGTGGATTATCGGCTGTTACGGCAGGGTAATCGCACTCACGCGGACAAGCTTCACGACAACCGCATACGCAGGACGATAATTGCGTAAGAGTGTGACAGACGAAAGTCTGCTACGAAACAAGGCGACGAGCAACCTCAATGATACTCCATGACGTTGAATGATCGCGTAGTTACTTTATGTCTATTCCTCTTTTTTGAGTTTTAGATATAAGGTAACAACTTTCTCCGATTTCCTAATTTCATCAGCCATTCTGTTGAAAAATCGGGCTCGTTTGTCAACCTTATTTTATTAACTATTCTTCAAATAAGAATTAGTTGGTTATTCAACACATTGTAAATGTGTGCTCTCAATATATGAGTTTTTATGGAAGGAAATTCCCGGTATTTGTCGAAATGGTATGTAGGAGTATTTTAGGAGGGGTAAAGTCATGTCTAATTTGACGGAAACATTTATTCGGGAAATAGAACATTCTCTAATCGGAGAACATTTCTTTTTAGAAGATTTTATTATTAAAACGGTAGATTACACTAATTTTGTTGGGTTAGATATACAATATATTTATTTACCGCAGTACAAATTTGAAGGTAGGATTTTTAAAGACCAAGGGAAATTTCACGCGGAATTTATCCCTGGAAAGGTAACTCTTACAGTCAAAAAAGAGAATTTATCAAAATACGAGTTTCTGTCAGCTATACGTGAATGGTTAACTAATACTTATAGTGAAATGACTAGAACGCCAATTGAAAGAAAAGTAAAAAAGCACGATGAAATTTTAAAATCATGGCAAGAAAAAATACATTCAATGGGAGAAGAAGGAGATCACTTTTTCACAAAAGAAGAAGGGGAAGCATTACGAAAAAAGTTAAATGAATTAGAAGATTTGCTGAAAAATGAGATTATTGAAAATCAAGAAAATAAACAATTACAGAAACGAGATTTGGATAAACTTCAAAACGAAGTGAATACGTTAAGAGAACATTCGAAAGTATTATCTAAAAAAAATTGGTTCCTTTCATTTTCAGTAAGGCTTTTTAATTGGATTAAACGCAATCCTGATATGACTAGACGAGTGGCTGGTTTTTCTAGAGAATTGCTCCCGGATGAAGTCAAAAATATTGTTTCTCAAGAAGCATTGGACCAATTATTACCCCCGAGTAATTTAGAAATTGCTGCAGGTTCTGAAAATGAATTATAAATTGTTGTTTTAGTTATTAGCGCAGCCAATTAGATGGTTTGCGCTTTTTCTACGAGGATTAATATTGTTTATAAATTGTATACTTAGAATGACTTCTTCAAATGAAAAAACGCCTCACTGCGAGGGCAGCAAAGCGTAAAATTTCGGAAAAAGCTAATAGCCTGTCGTTGCTATATAGCTTATGAAAAGCATACTGCGTTTTAGAACTAACTTTTGATACTTTTTAAAAAGTCGCGAATCTCGACGGCATGAGCTGCTAGTAAATATCCACAACAACAAGCGATTAATAATTCTATAGCTTTACTTCGGTGGCCTAGCATCCAAGAAGCGCCAGCAAACACGATGACCAATACGACGCCTTGATCGAACAGTGTCATAACTGTATCGTAAATTTTAAAGAACGTGCTTCTTCCGTCATTCGCATACGCAATTCCTGGCGTCAGTAATAAAGGGACCGTTAAATAGGTAATTTTATGAATACTTTTCCAAGGTTTTACTTCCGGCACAATTTCCTTTGGCTTACGGACTATTAACGGACTAAAACTTTCTTTCAATTCCCAAGCAATTTCCACAGTTGCACCTCCGAATATTTTTTACGAATACGGGTTAAAGTAATAAAAAATATAGCGAGGTGTTTTAGATGCTATTTGTGGTTGGAATGGGTCTTGGTGTTGGGGCATATGTAGTGCTACATCACGTAATTCCATCGTTATTTAATTAATAATTGAAAGAGATTGAACACAGGTAAAGACAACCTGTGTTTTTTATTTCTCATACACAAAAATATCCTTTATATCGTAAGTGCGCGTCGTATCTAATTCATTCATTGCGTCTAGGATTTTATTTAATGTTTCAAAAGTGATTCCTTTAGATTTTTCATTTACTATTTCATGAAGTGTTGCTGGTCTGATTCCGGCTTTAACTGCGATTGCATTGCGTGTTAATGTAGTGTTTTCTAATGTCTCTTTTAGTGTAATTTCTATTGTCATAATATCACTCCTCGCTCGTAGTATAGCATGTTTGAAAACATTTTAAAACTTTTCCCGTATTACGCTTGACGTATCATATGCAAGGTGTTATATTTATATTACGGATAAGGTAATACTTTTTAAGTAATAAAAACAAATATTACTTAGTGATGAATTTACAAAATGAGGAGGTTTTACAGATGAATCAAAAGATTGAGCACGTACTATTAGATGTTGACTATTCGGTGAAAATGGTAACAACGCACCTATTTGAAGGGGTGCAGTTAATCGTCTGCGAAGAAGAAGGCGAAGCAACGCTTATGATAAATGACGCAGATATAAACCTCAAATATACAGAGGAATTGGCGTCTATTCTTACGAATTTGAACGACTACACGGCGGAGCATCTACTTATGGTCCTAGCGCAAGTTGATCGTTTAGCTTCGTAATACGTAATATCTAACCGGATACTACGGTATCGGTGGCTGATACAGGAATTTGATACGGTGAATTATACGGAGTTTGTACCGTATAAGCATATTGCAGACGTAAAGGCACGTCTTATTTCCACCAGTTAGCATGATTGGCGCATGACTAACATTACGGTGAAGGCGACTTGAAACGTGATTAGACGGATTTCTGACACGTTTACATACATCATGAGCGTTTGCTGACGTTCGAGAATATACAGCATAGTTGCAGATTGGCGACGGGCGATAGGTAAAGAAGAAAAACCGAACGTTTTGGCGGACGTTCATACACTAGGTTGACACGTATTAAATAGATGAAAAACGGTCTTTGTTGCTGCATGGACCAATGAGGCTAGAGGCGGTTGCAGACGTTTCTAGCCTTTTGTTTTCCCTTCGTAAACAGCGCTCACAGGCGTTCTAATATGTAGGGTGACGTATTTATCATCGAAGGGACAGGAACGCTTAAATTAACGGAATTAGATGCAAGTATTGTACGCTATTAGTTCGTAGGTATTTTGGCTTATTTTGCATAAAAGTGTTAACGGAAAATAATTTAAGTAGGCTACTTAAATTAAGGAGGTCGCAATATGCAAGTAATCGACTATCGCACAACCAAATTCGTAATGATTCCGCAGTTTGAAATAAATTTACGCGAAAGTGTGCGAAACTCATTTTTTCTGTATATAAGTTTAGTAAGAGTAGATACGTTGAAATTTTATTTTTACCAAAGTGCGCTAAACGGAAATTCTATGTATATAAGTCAGTAAGAAATAAATTTTCCGAAGTTGTCCCAAAATAAGACGTTCTAGTGTGCTGTATATAGTAAGAGGCAATTCCGTCGAACAATCGGCGTTCATATATAACAAAACCAAAACAAACAAAAGGGAGAGATTATTATGTCACAAACATTAAACCGCGTATTCAATGAGGAGAAAGAAAGTTACCTATATTTCAACGAGGCTTTATTAAACAACAACGTAATTATCGAACAATCTACATTTGAAACTGACGAAGGTTTTCAAACGATGATCGACGTTCTTCATTATAACGATATGGATGCTATTCAATACACGTTATATTGGGACAATCCATTAACAGCGATTCAAGTTTATCGAATTGTTAAGGATGTTCATGCATTATTCCTCGAGAATACATTAGGTGATTTCTTGCAATTGATGAACGAAATGAGTTTGGTGTCATTAAGCGCGTTGGATCAGTCAAGCCAAGAAAATAGAGCAGAAATCACGGAGAGGATTACGAGTTTATTTGAAGTAGTGGAGGTACACGCATGAAAACGAAAGCTATCCGATCACTACGGCTTGCCAACGAGCTTGCCGCAAGTGGTCACCGTATATTAAAGGTTGAACCAAGTCGAGAGTCACCGGATTACCAGGTATTCATATTCGAAGATACGCCCGCATTACAAGAGGTATTAACACGCGCACGTAGACGATAATTGTCCGCAGCCAAACTATTAAACAGCTAAAGGAGACGATATTATGACGGAAATTAAAAAAGATATACAAAAGGCATTACCATTCAAGAATAAGGTAGGCTTCACTGGACTACCAAATGAAATATTCGATATTTACGTCAGTCATCCCAAATTTACAGGTAATTGCGTATTAGTCTACATGTATTTATTGCACCGATATAACGAGGAGCAAGGTTACGCTTGGCCAACTCAAGACCAAATAGCTGACGCAACCTTTCTAAGTAGACGCCAAGTTATCCGAATCATTTCAGTTTTAGAGTCGGTAGGTTTAATTAGAACACTATACAACGCTGATTATGGTAATAACGCATATGTACCACTAAAGCCGATTAGTTCCCGCGATGTTTTCGAAGCTACTTTTCCGGAAGCAATCGAAAACCGGGCGAAATTTGAGGCGGCTAGAGTTACCGACAAAGAGCCGAGAAGGAAGCGTCAGACAGATTTTAGGGAAACATTAGCACAATTACGAGCGCAGTCACAAAAATAAGTTCCAATGACGTGCCAAAATGTCACCGTATATATATTTACTACCGAGATTTACGTAATAAGATTTACAAAAGATTAACGAGTCTTTATGCTAACGCATAAATCCTCTATTGTATTTTCTATCGAAAATCCAATGTCTATCATTAATGTAAAAGCAATATATCGCTAAAAGAGAATATCGGTAATAACAAATAATAAGAGATACCGATAATACTCGAATACATCTATCGGAATATGTGAACATATAAGCGGAGATATATAAAGAAAGGGGATTCAGCCAATGACGAAAGCAGTCGCAGCCAACAAATTAAAAGCTATGAGAGCCAGCAAAACAACGTTCGCACTAATCGAATATGCCGAAGCAGAATCGAAACTAACAAGTATTCCGGTCACGCTTGAAAATGTTTATCCTGGCTCGATTTTCACGCACAAGATACTGAAAGCGCAACAACAGCCATCGTATAACGAAGATTTCCCGAAGGTAAAGAAACCGTCATTACTAGAACCGTTTGCAAATGTTGCTGACGTTTATCTGAAACGTGCGTCTAAAGGATCGTTGGAATGTGATGCATTACGGCTAATAAAGCAGTCGGAAAGTGAAGAACAAGTTCAAGCACGGTTAAATGCGCCAGTTACGGACCGTACTTATATTGAGCGATCTGACTACACAGTGTCTGACTTGTATAACGACATTCGCTCGCTGATGGAATGGTACACTATCGCCACATATTTAATGCGCTTGATTATCTTTGGTTATCCAGCGTTAAGTACGTATACCGAAAGATTAGATTGGGACTATTATCGAGAAGAACGTAAGAAATTTCGTAGTTGCCGTTATAAATATTGCTTAAATATGATTCCAATAAAAAGCGATAACATTCTGCGTAAAGGTCCTAAGAGGTCAGATAGTCGCTACTGCTGTGAAACTTGCCGGAAATCTTCGTTCGATGCCGAAGAACGATATAGAAAGTACGGTTCATACTTGCCGATTTATTACTACGTCGAACAAACTTCCGAATACATCGCAGATGAAGCGAGGTTGCGAGAAGTGGCAAAGCCGATAGATGTGATTGACAGACGGAACGCTAAAGGGAATGCGACATCGCCAATTACGGGGAATAGAAGGCGTAAACCGTTGAGGCAGCACGAATTTAAACCGTTTTTAACTGTAAATATTGCTACAGGAAAGGTCGACTATGCGTCGGAAAATCACCTTAATTGGTATAAGGGGCATTAAGCCCGTATTTACTTTTGAATGGGTAGTAAGCAAATGATAGCAAAAGGAGGGAATCGACATGACAGGTGAGCAGTTACGAGATTTACGATTAGCTTTATCTATGTCACAGAGAAAGTTTGCTGAAATGGTAGGTGTAGGCGATACCACTATCGCAAGAATCGAGAATGGAACGCAAGAAATGAGTTTGATGACACGTGCGAAAATTGTTCGAAAAATTCAGCTTGATGAAGGTTTATTTATTTTTGCCGACAAATCTCGAAAATTAAATGAATTTATCCATAATTACACAATATCACGTTAATAGTCAAAAGTAAAGCGTTTTGGGAGATGAAAACTAATGATTAATGAAATGATGCGTATATGTCGTATTTGCAAAGTAACTAAGCCCCTAACCGAATTTACTCGCCAGGCAACTGCGCCACAAGGACGACAGGCTCGGTGTAAATCATGTCGCAGCAAAGCTCGATACGAAAGTGGTGATTACTTACGCGAGCGCATCCGAAAGCATGAGTATCGCCATAACGCGGCTAATCACTATACTGATGCGACTATCCGAGAAGTATTGAACGCTACAAATTGCGCTTATTGTGACGGAGAAATGACGCGAGGCATATGTGAATCGTCGGAAGCTACGGTCGATCATGTTTATCTCGGGCACAATATTGACCAAAACGTTGTTGTTTGCTGTCGTAGCTGCAATGCATCAAAAGGACGAATGCACGTTTATGATTTCTATCAATCTAGCGAACAATTTACAGAGGAGTTATGGCACGCATTTGTAAGAAAATTTGCTAGTCGTTTCTTAAAATGCGAGCCTTCGGAGCAGGAAATCGAGGCGTGGAAACAAGGCTTTAAAGAAGAAAGCGAGGAGAGAAAACAATATGGTGCATAAAAAGTACACATCGAATTATCAAGGAGAAGGTAAGCGAGCGAAGCCTAGAAGTGTTAAGAAACAGTTTAACAAGAATGGTATTCGAATCATTGGGGAACGACCATCGCGTCCAAAATTCATCAACGGAGAGGTGTTTTATTAATGCAGATATACTACAGTAACGACCAAGGAGAACACTGCGTTTATATCGACGAAGGTGAGCGACAGCATCGGATATTCTTACCGAAAGATGTGGCCACGCTCGATGCTCGATATTTTGTGCAATCAGAAGCAGCTAATTACGTTATTCAACAACTATTAAAAGGCGGTGATTAAATGCGCTTTGCCTTACTATCAATCGTTAACTTGCGTGATATTCCTTTCATCTCACTATTAATATACGAAACGGATGAACGAGGAGTCTCAAAGCTAATTGGTGAAATAGCAAAGCCTTATGACGATGTAATCAAATTGCTAGACGATTTATATGCGTATGAAATTAACGAATTGCAGACGGATAGTAAAGAGATATATCGCGACTTAATGAGCGTTCAGTATCCGGTGATTTATCGCAGAGAAGTCGAAGGTCCACGCAATCATGTTACTCGTAACGAGGAAATGTTAGTGGAAATATTCGAGTTGGACAAGCAAGACGAGCAGCCAGTGCCAGTTATTCCAAAATGGCGATTATTGTTCATAGACAAGTTAGAAAAAGTTATTCAAATACTAAAAACAAAGGGGATAAAAACACATGACAATTAAAGTACAGGAATATCAACTATTACAAGAATTTAAAAGAGAAGGTGCTGAACGAGCGGCTAAACTCTTACAGTTCCAAAAAGATGCCGAAAGTGCACGCTCACGTTTAAGAGAATTACAGACACAGTATGAGCAAACGTTCACGGAAAGCGTTAAGCATGGGACGGATGCAACTGCTCAACTTGTTAAGATTGACGATGATATTGCGCTACAAAAAGAGGTTGTTGCACGACGCGAGCGTGATTTAACGTTAGCTCATCAATCAATGCCTGAAACTATAATTTCGTCTGTAGAAGTCGTTGAAAAATACAAGCCCGAATATGCTGACGGAATTCGAGCGGAGTTCGAGGACAAAGTTAACCCGAAATTACAACTTGCTCGGGACCTTATTCTTTCATGTATTGATGATCATAAGGAGTACAGTAGCGCATATAACGATATTTACCGTGAAATAACTGACTTAGTGACTGCTAATCATCAAGCTGGTAAAACACCTTATATTATGTCGCAAATTCATCCAACGGACAGCGCTAGGGTTTTTGGTGCAACTGGAACTACAAGCGGAGTTCGTAAACTACTAGAGCAAGTGTCACGATACACATTCGGCAATAAGCCAGGAGATTACAAGTATATTGACGTAGTACCGACAACTACGGAGAAGGTAGGTAAATAATAATGAGTAAATATAACGAACATGTAGAAGCCTTGTTAGCACAACAAGCGAAGGGGAAAGGCATAAACTATCGAATCGTAGAATTAGGATTAAGGCAGAAACTGCAAGAAGGTACAATTGAGCAGCAAGATGTGCAAATCGCATTCCAAACCGCAAAAGCAATCGGCTCAATGGAGTCGCGGGTTTTATACGCAAACATTAAACGTGAGGCGGAGCAACAAAATGAATCAACTGAAACAGACTAGCAGGCGGAGTAATATTCGCTTGCTTTTTATTTTCAAAATAAATTAAACGAATGGAGAAGATTAAATGACACTTTCCATGTTAACAAAAGGCGATGGAACACTAGTAATTAAAGGCGATGGATTTTTAGAGGCGAAGTTGCCCGAAGGATTTGATGTTGCTGAAATTGATGTATCAGACGTCGGAATTAACGCACAAACAGTAGCGCAGGCGTACAATGACGCGGAATGTCGAGGTATCGAGGCAATCAAACGATATTTTGCGATTAAGACTGCTTTTGAACGACAGCAAGAACCAAAGAATGTACACAATGCTTACGTACGATCAACCGTAACCAATACACCTGCAATCACCTCGGCCAGTTTAAAAAATGAATAACGCAAATTTTACGCAAGGCATGACGTTTTTAATCGACGTTGTGCCATTTTTATATGCAAAAAAGGAAAGGAATGATGTACATGAGAGTGACAGCGGAATTACAGCAACAAAATAATTTTATCGTTGAAGTATCACAACACATTTTGGAAGTTGAACGCAACAAAGGGAATGTATCATCTATTTTTATTGCGAAGTTGGAGTCGTATAAGGTGCCTCTACTAAAGATTGTCGCACTAGATAATGACTTTAAATATTACGCATTGCGTACCTTAAACGCGCTAAATGAGTGTATTGATTATGCAAAAGGCGACAAGAGCGCTCGTAAACGTATGATTAGCGAGTATAAAGCTGGGGATCGAATAGTGCACCGTCTAAGGGGCGTGCTTGAATGATGAATTTAGTCGCCCGTCTATCGTTAAAAGACGATATTTCAAGTCCGATGCGTAGTATTTCTGCGCGGATAGGTAGAATGACATCGAGTGTTACGAGTGCAACCAAGGCAATCGGTGCCCAGGCCAATCAACTAAGCGGATTAAAAACACAAATAGCGGGAGTTGCAGGAGCTTACTTGGGGGCAACCGGAGCAGTTAAGGCATTTAACTCAACGATTGGTGCTGCGGCACAATACCAACAATCCGAAGTAGCTGTAAAGGCGATATTTAATGATGAACAAGCATCTAATGCTTATTTAAAATTAGTTGATAAAATGGCAATAGATTCCCCACTTTTAAACTCTACTGATATGCTAGCTTCGTCCAAGACGTTAGTTGCTATGACTAAAAACGTCGATGACTTAGGCAAGGCATGGTCGATTATTGAGCGATTGATGGTACTTGACCCGAGTCAAGGGACTGCTGGAGCAGCGTTTGCCCTTAATTAAGGGGGCATTAAAAGTGGGTTATATGCTGGGACGAACCTTAGAGCCTAACGTACCAAAGTGTAAAAATCGTTAGGATTGGTCAATCAGCAGGGAAGGCGAAAACCAAGCCACCCTCAACGACTATCGGAATATCCGACTGTTATATAGGTGACTATGTAATAGAACCCCACCGTGTATGTCGAGAGATATACTAATGATATAGTCTGTTCTTTACGTGAAAGCGTAGAGAGTGTAGCAGAAATGACTACACCCTAGCCAAATGGTTAGAGTAACAAAAAGCAAGGAGCTTTGGCAAGGTGATGCCATGTCAATGGTCGAGCGGTTCGGTCTTAGTAGAGGTAAACTAAATGAAATTAAAAAGATGGATATTCCACAACAAATAAGCGAACTTAATAAAATGCTCGACGGCATGGGTATCACTCAAAAAACTGTAGATGCAATGGGTTCAACAACACTCGGGTACTGGGCACAAATTAACGAGCGAGTCGAAAAGTTTATGCGGCAAATCGGTAATATGGGTAACTCGAAGATAGGTGATGTCTTAGGAGGGATAGTAGCTAAATTTGATTCGATGGATTTAGATGCACTCGCCGTAAAAATCGACGCAGTTATCGGAAATGGTGTGCAAAAGGTGATCGACTTTACTAAAAAGATATGGTCAACGCGCGAGGCTATTGCGTCAGTTGTGAAAATAGTTGGTACGTTTGGGTTATCCGTCGGTGGAATTGTCTTAGTAGCTAAAACGATTATGAGCATTGGTGCTGCAATTGCATTCTTGGCGTCGCCTATTGGTATGATTGCCGGAGCCATTACTGGACTAGTATTTGGATTTAAGCAACTATATCAACGGAGTGAGACGTTTAAGAAAGTAATAGATGGTATTGGTAGTGCTTTCAAATCCTTATCGGAAATATTTAAAAATGGGTTTAAAGGATACGCTACAGCAAGAAATCTACTAGAAAATGCGGGATTTAAGGAAGAACAGATAAGACCTATTTTAAGGTTTGGATACTCTCTAAAAGATGCATTTGATAAGGTTAAGAGCGTCTTTAAAAGCACATCACTCATTTTTGCAGGAGAACATAAATACGCAATTGACGTTTTAAAAAGCGCAGGATTTACGGAAGATCAAATCGGACTAATTCGTAAATTCGGATACGGTGTAAAAGCTGCATTCGATAAGGTAAAAGCAATATTCGGCGGAATAGGTACAATGGTGACTGGTGGAGGAACAACAAATTTACTTTCCGCATTAGGATTGTCTCCGGAAATCGCGTCAGTAGTAGATAGTTTTATTAGCGGACTTTCATCTAAATTCGCCACATTAAAGGATGCCTTTGCAAACGGTGGAATAAAAGGTTTGTTGACCTCGATATTGCCCCCAGGAATGTACGATAGACTCGCTGGTTTTGTTCAGACGATTAGGACGCAAATAGGCGAAGTCATTCCGTTCATTAAAGAAAAGTTCGAGCAGATACGGCCATCTTTCGAAACGCTACAAAACGCATTTGCTAAAGTACAAGGTGTCGTAATGGAAGTTTTCCCTGCAGTTTGGAGCGTACTAGAGCCGATTTTAACGAATGTATGGTCGAGCATACAACGCGTTGCTGAAATTGCTACATGGGCGTTTAATTTAGTAATCGTTCCTGCTATCGCGTTAATAAGCGCCGCATTTTCGGCATTATGGAACATAGTCGGACCAATACTCGAATATATTGGCGCAGCAATTAAGTTCTCTTTTGGAATGTTGCAGATAGTATGGGACGCAATCATAGCGCCTTTCGCTGTATATCTAATGAGTGGATTTACACAATCAATCAATAGAGTAATCCCTGTTATTGAAGGAATCGGTAACGTATTCGAAACAATTGGCGGATGGATCAGTTTTGCTGCCGGTAAAGTATCCGAATTTGCGGGAATGTTAAAGAGCGTTCAAGTACCCGATTGGGTTAGTAAAATGGGTAGTAGTGCAATGAATCTCGCGACTAATGTGTTCGGCGGAGGCAAAAAGAATGGCTCGCACTATAACGGTATCGACCGTATTCCATTCGATAACTATTCCGCAATTCTTCACGCTGGCGAACGCGTGCTTAACCGATTCGAAGCTGACCAATACGACGCAGTTATGGGCGGAGAAATGCAAGTCGCGGGAGTATCCGACTTTAAATACGATCCAGGTAGCGTAAGTAACACGACGATAAATAATACTATGACGAACAATAACGGAAGTAACGCTACTCCGACGCAAGGTTCAACGAGCATTTCTATCGCTAAACTTGCGGACAGCATTGTAGTACGCGAGGATGCGGATGTAGACCAAATCGTAGATAAAATTGTAGGCAGTATTCTAGAACTTAGAGGGGTGACAGGATGAGCGGAATAGAGTTTTGGTTATCGTATAACAATAACGCGGAGCGTATGCGCTTGCCCGTCAATCCTAACGGCATTAGCGTTACGTAAATAGTATTAATATAACTGGCAGGCATCGGCTATTACAGCGGTGCTTGCCTTTTCTAATGCAACGAAAGAAGGGGATTAGATGGCTTTTAGAACTGACGCACAATTGACGGAAGAACTTGCAGTACTGGATGCGTTACTAGGTGACGAATATGTACCTTTTTCGCCCACAAGTGATTACTTTGCTTACGAGGTATACGAACGATATAGGAGTGAAGCGAATCAGTTTCTATTAGGTTACGCCGGCATTCTTGTTAAGACAGGACGCTACTTTGATATAGATGAAACACCTAAACTTCGTGAGTGGATAGACGCATTCGAAGTAGCAGGAACGTGTCATGACGTATTACTAGCTTGTACATGCGGTATGACTGCGTATCACTTAAAGCAAGCGATTCAAGGTGGTACAGGGTCCGCTATTGCGAGTGCTGCTACGATTCTATCAATCGTAAAAGAAACATATCGTCCGTTTGAAGAAGAAATGGAGCTTCTCGATTACAGCGGTGACTATGACGCATACTTAACGCAAAAAATGGAGGAATATAAACAATGGTGAAACTAACACTAGACGGAATAAAGGCTAAACTATCGACGAATCAATTAAGAGCGGCGGAATTACTACTAGAAAAGGAGTATGCGCCAAAAGGAGAGAAGAAAACTTACGCAGAAATTGCGGAAGAACTTGGCATTGATACATCAACGCTTTATCACTGGCGACAAAATACCGACTTTGTACGATACTTAGCAACAGTCAGCGATACAAAGTTAGATAGCGCTAGAGCAGCAGCAGACGCACAGCTAATGCGCCTGGTGAACGGTACTTCTAATAATGGCAATGCGTCTATAAAGGCGCTTGAGATGTACTATAAATTAATCGGTAAGCTAACGGAGAAACGAGAAATCATACAGACTACGCAAGAGACACAAGTCCTTGACGTTGATGCAATTAAGGCCGATATTGAACGATTACGCGGTACGGTATAAATAAATGACGCAATATTAACGGGCATGCCTTCGGGTGTGTCCCTCTTTTTTATGTCCGAATATCACGATTAATCACGAAATCATCGGGCACACAGGGCTGACGCGCGAGGGTGTCTGAAATCTCCACGGTTCAATATGACGCAGTTTCGACGCAAAATAAACAGCTAATGTTTACATGTAGTCGTGAATCTGCTTATTACCGTTAGAGTACACTTATACGGTAATGAATTAGACTACTTGCAAACGTTGGTGTATTGCGATTCTTGTATTACCGTTTGACTATTACCGTAATTAAAAGTATAATTGCAGTAATAATATTCGAATGAAGGGCGGTAATAGTGTGGCATTAATCGGATATGCTCGAGTAAGTTCGAAAGATCAGAACGACGCAAGACAATTAAAGGCGCTTAAACAGGCTGGGTGTGAACGTATTTATACAGAGAAGGTCAGCGGTAAAGATATGGTAAGACCGGAGTTACAAAACATGCTTGAGGAGTTACAAAAAGGCGACATTATCGTAATACATGAACTAAGCCGACTGTCGCGTTCAACGAAGGACCTACTTGAATTAGTGGACGTCATACAGTCTAAGGGCGCTGGGTTACGCTCCATTAACGATACTTGGCTCGACCTATCCGACGACAATCCTATGAGTGAGTTTATTTTCACGATATTTAGCGGACTTGTTCAATACGAACGGAAGCTCATTAAGCAACGTCAAACAGAAGGAATTGAAATCGCTAAATCAAAAGGAAAGTTTAAAGGACGTAAAACTAAGTTAGTCGAGGGCGGAGAAGAAGAAGTAAGACGCAACGCAATAATTGATGATTATCAAAATGGCGTTTCAATCGCAGATATTCGCAAGACTTATAAAGTTGGAACAGGGACAATTTATCGATTGCTTGAACGCGAAGGAATAAAACGATAACAAAACGATCAATGAACGAATTAAGCCTCGTTTGTTGGTCGTTCTTTTTGCGTTGAAAATGCGGTGCCCCAAGCCCGTCCGCTATAACCCGCGCATCTGATGCTCACGACTTCTACATAATATTTTTAATTTCTCAGGGTAAAAAATTTGATGGAGTTTCTACATATTTAAAAGTAGTAAATTAATTAACGTAAAATCGACGCAAAATGAAAATGTACACCACGCCAATAACACCAATTGATTGAGAGAGAAATTTGTAATTTTTTTGAGCTAGAATGACGCAAGAATCTTAGAGCTACGTAGGGTTGCGTATTTTTGTTAGGTGATGTATAGTTCGTGTTGTTAACGAGAAATTACTGACTATACCGCGCGCGTGTTTCGAAAGAAAGGGACACAATTCATGGATTCAAAACTAATTAATCAAACAGAACTGGCCAAAATGTTAGGCGTTAGTATCGCTGCAATTGGCAGATACAAAGCACCGTTTCATTTCTATCTCGATACATTTACTCAAACTAAAGGAAAAAGTGTTTTATTTAATGAATTAGAAGTAAAAGCGATATCGTATGTTAAACAAAAGACAGATGAAGGTGTTCTAACTATAGACGCAGCTAAAGATGCTATAAAAAAGTTTTACGATATAGACGTTCAAGATGCAAGTTGTGAAAATTGTACGATGTTAGAAAGCGAAATCGCCTATAAAGATGAAGTAATTAGACAGCAACATGCATTACTTTCAACATTAACTGCGAGGTCTATTAAATAGTTACTTGCGGTTCTAGTACGTATACATATATAATGTAAGAAAGTAATCTATCATTTTAATAATACGTAGGTATTGCAAAATACGTCGTATTCAAATATCGATAAAAAGTACGTACAGTAGGCGTTCATGCTTCCGAATAGTATACCGTTCAATTCACCATCGATAATCCAAATGCAATTGCATCTTGCGGCTGTGGCACAAGCTTTAAAGCTGCAACACGTGAAGGTACGCCTGAGGTTTGTGAATAATTAGTATGAAGATATAAAGCCTTTTAATTTGTCTGTTGCGACAAATTAAGAGGTTTTTTTTGTACGACAAAGGAGATTGCGCAATACTATTTACAATCTCCTTTATTACCTTCTTTATATAACTGTTACATTATCAATAATGGTTGATTTGCCATTAATTCGAACATCGATCGTACTAATGGAATTTATTATATATCGTCTTCAATATCACGATTTGGTCTCTTCAAGCTTAACGCCTGCTTCGATATAGCTTCTTACTAATTTCCAATCATTGTTATTGTATTTTTTAAATGTTTGAAAAAATAAATTGCCTGTTTCTAAAGCTTTGCCATTAATAGACAAAGTAGCTGATATGATGGCCATCGTTTCATGTTCTCGTAAAGGGAGAATCAAAACTACCTTTATTATCCATATAGCGGTGTTTTCTTTAGCAAAATGAAAACCTTGTTCCCATCCTTCTATAGATTCCTCGTAACCAAAGTCTACTATCTTACCAGCGGTTATTTCTCTTGCTTTATATTCTAGTGCTATAATTTTTTTAAAGTTAACAAAGGAGGATGTTCTCCACACGTCTAAATAAGTATCTAAAAACAATGAAAAAGAGTTGTCCATGAAAAGCCTCCTGTTACATTCTTTAAACTGCTCGACATAATAAATCATAGTACTAATATATCTACATAAGGCTCTATAAAACCTCTATAAACTGGTGAAAGCTCCTGCGGTAAATTATGAAAATTGAAATATTGCAGACCTGCAGATTCAGTGTAGTCGATTTGCATTTCTCCAGTAACATTCTTTGTGAAATAAACGGCCGTTACGGCAAACAGCTCATCCCCATTGGCAACTTTTAAATAATAGTCAGAGCCTGAAAATACATTTAATAATGTTAAGTTGTCAACAAGTAATCCCGTTTCTTCGAAAACTTCACGCTTGGCTACTTCTTCAAAACTCTCTCCTAAATCCATTAAGCCTCCAGGTAATCCCCAAGTGCCATCATGTCTTTGTTGCAGTAATACCTCATTATTATCGTTTAAAATAATGACCACTGAACCTGGCAAAATAATCGGTTGATGACCTACATATTGTCTAAGATATTTAAAATACTCCATGTATTTGCCGCCTTTCAACTGGTATGTGTAAAGCAGATAGCTGATTAGCTTTGCTTATAATAAAAGAGACATATAATATTCATCTACAAAATCGTTATCAATCAATAAAGAATGCCTTTTAACACCCTCTATTTCAAAGCCCATTTTTTTATATAAATGTACGGCTACATCATTTGAAGCAATAACGGTTAAATCTAAACGGTGTAAGCCCACTTGTTTTGCCCATGCTATTACATACGTGAAAAGGGCCTTACCTACGCCTTGACCACGCCAATTACTATGTATGCCAATCACTACGTACGCTCGATGCGCTATACGCTGAGGTTTTTCATTTTGAACAATTAAATAACCGACTATTTGTTCACCTTCGTATGCAATAAAAATACCAGATTTCGCATTGCTATGAATTGCATCAATATATTTAGCAAACTTTTCGGGATTCACTGCTCTTTCTTGAGGAGCAAATAACATAAATCCTGATTGCTCGGCATCTGTCATCACATTAACGATTTTTTCTGCATCACCGGAAACAGCTTTTCTTACTTTAATCATTTATTATACCTCTCTTCTTTCGCTATTTTTTTCCTTGCTTAAGAAATTGTTGAAATATGGATTAGCGTATTGTTTTGGAAACCACATTTAATAATTGCGGGCATTTGTAGGTCCTTCCAAAATTCGTATCCAATGTGGTTGTCAAAGTAATTTAATAGAAGTGTTAGGATATTACCGTGTGTAGCAATAATAATTTGCTTGTCCGTATGGTCGTTGAGTAAGAATAAAAATGCTTCGATTGCACGTTGTTGGGCGGCATTATTGGATTCTCCACTTTCAAATGAGAATTCGGGATAATGCCAAACTTTTTTAACCGCCTGGTGAAAATCATTATCTTGTATAAATCCTAGCGTGCGCTCTTTTAACGCCTCAATAGTTTTAATAGGTAAGCCTTTCATATTAGCAATCCCTTCAATCGTTTGAATTGCTCTTTTATAAGGACTTGAGTAAATAGCATGAATGTCTATTTGCTTAAACCGCTGTGTGATGTTGTATGCGTCAAGAAAGCCTTTTTCAGATAATGGTCGATTATATTCATCATTTGAATAGACAGAATGTGCATGCCTGACAAAATATACGACGGTCATGATCACGTACCTCCTAGCAATTAGGGGAGAGACAGAGGATGAAATCTTCAGTATTTACCTCTGTTACTTTCCCAGTCAGCGTCTTTTTTCCAATGATATGTATCCTTAAAAATATTTAATTGGTGACCATTAATTTCAATTGTTTCTGTATCTAACCAGTGAATATGGGCAGTGCTTTCATCATAATTCCAATAGATTGTTTTGGCTTTATTGCCATCATCTATTGCTACTCTAATAGCGGCTCTGACGGTAGCGCCACCTTCGTCTAGTAGATAGGCTTTTGCTCGATAGGCATTGTTAGGTGACGGATATTCTGCGAGAAATTCTCCTGCGGAAAGCTCATCTAATTCCACTACGAGAAAATCATACATAGCGTAAAGGGCAATAGCTATAGCAACTAGACAAGTGACTATGGCAACTATTTTTTTCATGTTATCAAACCTTTATTTTTGACTGAATATTATTAATTTTACAATTTTTAGTAGTATAATACAAATGCATTATAAAATGGCAAGGGAATTGGTTAAAGGAAGAAAAATGTAGATAAAAAGAAAGAAGCCTCGTTGATAATCCCTGTGGCTTCTTTATGTAACTTTGAAAGATGTTAGCTAAGTTTTGCTACAACATCATCGTAAATTTCTTCTGAAGGTTTATTGAGTGCAACGGAGAATTCTGAAAAGATGGTTTCTTGTAAAGAGTGCAATAATTTTTCTTCTTGATTTGGGAATTTTTTTTCGTTTGCTTCATATTCTAGCTTTTTGCGGAGCAATGTATTTAAGAGGTTCGCTTGTTTTTGGCGATCGCCGGTTTTAACAATTTCAACGTGAAATCTCATACGGTGTGTGTTTTGTTCAATCCATTCCACACCAGGAGACGTAAAGGAGTGTAAAATTTTTAAAGCATCGTCCTTTTTTATAATATCTCGAAGCTGTTTTTTGGCATTATCGATAGGGGTACGAATTGTTAATTTTGAATCGTTTAGTGGTTGTAAAACGTAGTAAGTTTTCGTAATGTCGCTAAAGGTTTGTTCACAAATATCCTCAACCGAACAAAGTCCATGTGATGAATAAATGACTACATCGCCAACATTGTACATGTATATTCCCTCCATCAAACATTATTGTCAACTTGGTTGACTAAATTAATTGTAAACAATAAAAAGTGTTTTGTCAACTTAGTTGACGATTTAGTCGTTTTTTTGTATAGTAATTACGAAAATTACAGAATGAAGGTGAACGAGTTGAAGGACGAATTGCAAAATCTAGATGTCATTGATTTGTTGAGCGAACGTCATGAAATACTTCGACGACTTGCTGAAGAGAAGTGGAATACACATAATACGCTCCATATATCGAATTCAGAATGGCATATTTTAAATAAAATATATAAAAACCAACCTACTATTTCCGAGGTAACAAAAGTTGTTGATTTCTCTCGCCAAGCCACACACAAGTTTATTAAAAGTTTAGAAGCAAAAGGCTTGGTAGAGGTGAGCAATGCTGAGCATAGTAAAAAGCATAAAGTAATCCGAATGACGAATTTCGGTGTAGTTTGCTATGAGCAAAACGAGCGTAATAAAGCAGAAATTGAGCAGCAACTAGTTCGCACAATCGGTGAAGAGCAAGTAATGAAATTAAAAAATATATTACAACTGAATTGGGATATTGAGCGCTTAGATGCGTAAATCGAGTAGTTTTACACTGGAATGGAAACTACTATTGTTTTGCTTTAGAATTTGATAAAAGGAATCAAGACGATCTTCTTGATTCCTTTTGTTATTTTATTCTTTTGAGATCGTAAAAAGAATGCAACGGTGCTAGCGCAGTGTTCAGTTGAGTGGAGTGAAGGGCTGTGACTCATGCCTGAACAGCATAGCGGCGTACACTATGCCCACGTAAAGCGTCCCCGTAGCGGAAATCAACGGCTACAGTATTGTTGCCATTTAATCTTCTCCATTTCCCAAATTAATGCTTCTAAGAACGGAAAGCAAAAAGCTATAATATGGATATAGAGGTGAATGGATATGAAAAAAGATCGAGGGCAAGTATGGTTAGGTGTAGCGGGTTGTACTGTCAATGAACAAGGGCAATGGCTCGTTGTAAAAAAGGCTTATAGTGGTTTAAAGGGGCGCTGGTCATTACCAGCAGGCTTTGTGAATGCTGGGGAAACAGTGGATGAAGCAGTGATACGCGAATTGAAAGAGGAAACGGGCATCGATTGCTATGTCTCCGGCTTAATAGGCTTTCGTACAGGTGTTATTCGCGGTGAAATTAGCGATAACATGGCCATTTTTTATTGTAAGATGAAGGACGAACAACAGCAGCTTTTTATTCAAGAAAATGAAATATTAGAGGCAAAATGGCTGTATCCCAGTGAACTGGCACAAGATGACATGACATCAGTGATGTTAAAGGAAATGGTAACTAATCCATTTGAACAACATCAATTAGATGCGATTGAGGGCATCGATCCGGGAGAGATATTCGGATACACATCCTATCGTTTGTTCTTTAAAAAGTAATGGAAGAAATATAGAGGCTTTTACTAGAAGTTGGTTTTTTACTAAAATATGACGAACATGCGAAATCAAGGATATGTTCATTGAAAGCACTCTCATAATCATGTAAACTAATGAGAGGAAAACGGAGGTTATACATACATGGATGGTCCAGTTTCAATTGTGCAGTTAATCATTTCAATTGTGTTATTTTTCGTCATGTTTTTTGGTATCGGATTTCTTTTGAATATGTTGCTGCGAATGACGTGGTTAATGGCAGTTATATATCCAATTGTAGTAGTCTTTATTATCGATAAAGTTAGCTTTTTAGATTATTTTTTTAAACCAGGCACAGCTTTCCCAGCATTGCTTGATAAATTTCAGGCACTCCATGTTGTAGATATTGCTATTTTATCTGGAGGGTTTGCAGGGGCAATTGTCGCAGGAATTGTTATGATTTATTTACGAAAAAGTGGATACCGCATGTTTTAACATGTCAAAGACAAAAAGGAGCTGGTTCGGGGATGTGAACCAACTCTTTTTTTTATAGAAGGAATTGATAAGTGACAATGGCGATAAAAATACCTGTCAGTGCTCCAAAAAACACCTCACTACGTTTATGACCAAGCAATGTTTTCAGCTCTTCCATTTTTTCCTGACCATCCATTTGCGGCCAATCTTTAATATCGCGTAGCAATGTTTGAAAATCTTTCCGCAGTTGATTTAATACAACAGCATGTTGCCCTGCTTGGAAACGAACTCCACTTGCATCGTACATAACAATAAAAGAAAACATGGCGGCTATAGCAAAAACAGGTGAATCTAATCCTGTTTCATAAGCGATTGATGTTGTTAAACCTGTAACAGAAGCAGAGTGTGAGCTCGGCATACCTCCAGTCGAAGTAAACAGTCCCCACTTTACTTGTTTTGTCATTAAAAAATGAATAGGAATTTTTACAAACTGTGCAAAGACAACGGAAAAGAGGGCGACGAGTAGAGGGGTATTTTGAAGTATCGCCAAGTGCATCACAACCTTCACGTATAATTGGTTTTATTATAACATTCATTATTTTCGAAAAGAAGGAATAGCTAAATATTACGCGCTTTTTTGAAAGTTAGGTATAATGGAAATATTGAATGGAGGAATAATTATGCATATTGTTAAAGAAGCAAAAACATTTGAATCGATTTCTACTGAAGTATTAGTGGTAGGAGTTACAAAACATCGTGAACAAATGCAAGATTGGGCAAGTTTCTCGACTTTTTATGGAGAGTCTCTAAATGCTTGGCTAAGTGCAGGGGATGTATCAACAGAACTGAAAGCAATTACGAAATTGCCATTTGTAAAGGACCATGCCAATTTAAAACGAATTTTGTTTGTTGGCTTAGATGAGCGTAAAAACTTAACAGAAGGTGATTTGCGTGCTGCCTTTGGTTTAGTCGGCAAAGAGCTAAAAGCTTTAAGAGTAAAAGACTATTCTATTTGGCTTGAATCATTTACAACAGAAGCAATAACTGAAGATGATGTTGCTTTTTTAGCGGGTGAGGGTACAACGCTTGGCTATTATACAATTCCACACTATAAAACAACTTCAAATGAAGTAGATAAACGTATAGAAGCTGTACACTTAGTGACGACAGCTGAAGATTTAGATAAAGTGGTGGCTAGCTTTGAAGTCGGTATTATTTATGCAGAGGCAGTTAATGAAGCACGTAGTTTAATTAATTTACCTCCAAATCTATTAACTGCGACAGACTTAGCGAATTATGCCCAGTCTCTTGCAATCGACTATGATTTTGAAGTGGAAATTTTAAATAAAGCACAGCTAGAGGAACTTGGAATGGGCGGTATTCTTAGTGTAAATCAAGGCTCTTATGAAGAACCACGTCTTATTACATTAAAATATAAAGCTACTGAAGATTTCGCTGATCCAATTGGTCTAGTTGGTAAAGGCGTAACCTATGATACAGGTGGTTATTCATTAAAACCTAAAGATTCAATGGTTGGCATGAAGGGCGATATGGGTGGTGCTGCAGCGGTGCTTGGTGCTATGAAAATTATCGGTGAATTACGCCCTAATAAAAATGTCATAGCCGTTATTGGTTCTACGGATAATATGGTTTCTGATACTGCCTTTAAACCAGATGATGTGATTACAACATATAGTGGTAAAACAGTAGAAATTTTAAATACAGATGCTGAAGGCCGTTTAGTATTAGCGGATGCAACTACATATGCTAAACAGCAAGGGGCTACAGCATTGATTGATGTAGCCACATTAACAGGTGGTGTAATTACAGCACTTGGCTTTGATAAGACCGGTGTCCTTTCAAATAACGATGCATTTTATGCTAGCTTTTTGGAAGCGGCACAGGAAACAGATGAATTTATTTGGCGTATGCCGTTAACAGAAAGCGATAAAAAACGTATTCGTAAATCGGATATTGCAGATTTAAACAACTCTCCTGGCCGCGACGGTCATATGATTTTTGGTGGAGGCTTTGTCGGTGAATTCGTAGGCGATTTACCGTGGATTCATTTAGATATAGCAGGTACATCGGATGCAGCTGCTGCACATGATTTAGGTCCAAAAGGTGGTACAGGTGTTATGGTACGTACATTAGCAAACTTTGTGCAACGTTTAGGTGAAGAAAAATAGAGTAGGCAAAGGACTCGCGGGATATGTATCTCCCTTCATACGATAGAGAAGAAGGGAGGTAGCCTATCTATGCGAAATTTTGGAGGTTATCCAGGAGGCTTTGGTGGCGGTGGCTTCTTTTGGCCAATAGGTGTACCATTTTTTGGAGGGTTATTAGGAGGTTTTCTTGGGTCACAGTTTAACCGATATCCATACTATCCGTATTATCCAAACTATCGACCATACCCACCTTACCGACCAGGTCGACCATATCAGTGGAATCGTAGACCTTATTAAAGTCGATTAAAAAAAGCTAGGAGCAAGTGCTCCTAGCTTTTTTTTGTTTCTAGAAGAATGGATTTTTGATTCTTATATTGATGATTCTTTTTAAGAACTTAAAAAATGAATAAAACAACGGTTGACAGAATATACTAAATTATTTATTATTCTTATTATATTACTAAGAATTAAAAATGGAAGCTGACTAGTTAACTAGAGGCTCTTATTATTCCTAGGGTTTTTACGCCTATGGATAGTGGGAGTCTCTTTTTTTATCTACAGAAGGGAGTGAAACGATGTGGGGAAGGTTTACATAGTGGGGGCCGGGCCAGGTGATATTGATCTCATTACAGTAAGAGGTTTACGGTGTATTGAACAAGCAGATGTTATCTTATACGACAGACTGATTAATAAGGAGTTATTAGCGTATGCGAAAAAAAGTGCCAAGCTCATATTTTGTGGGAAATTACCGAATCGACATGCCATGATTCAGGATCATATTAATCATTCCCTTGTTCACTATGCGCAACAAGGGTTTATTGTCACAAGGTTAAAAGGAGGTGACCCATTCGTATTTGGTAGAGGTGCGGAAGAAGCAGAGGTACTAGCGCAACACCAAATACCTTTTGAAATCGTTCCTGGCATCACCTCAGGTATAGCTGCACCTGCCTATGCAGGTATTCCCGTGACACATCGTGATTTGAGTTCAAGCTTTGCGATGGTCACAGGTCATATGCGAGAGGGCAAAGATGATGTTATTCAATGGGAAAGTTTAGCTAAAGGCATTGATACGCTTGCCATTTATATGGGGGTTGGCAACTTGCCTTATATCCAACAGCAGTTATTGAAGTACGGCCGAGACGAACAGACACCTGTCGCAGTCATTCATTGGGGAACGAGTGCACAACAAAAAACGGTTGTCGGTACATTAGGTACGATTGTCAATGTCGTACAGCAAGAAAATATTCAAAATCCGAGCATGATTGTTATTGGCGAAGTAGTGACATTAAGGGAAAAAATCCAATGGTTTGAGGAGGCTTGTCCTGAAATGCCTTTAAAAGAAATTTCAGTATAAGGAAGTGTTGAGATGCAGGCAATTTTATATGTAGCACATGGTAGTCGTGTAAAAGCTGGCGTGGAGCAAGCTGTTGCATTTCTACAGCGCGTGCAACAGGACATTCATTTACCGATTCAGGAAATTTGTTTTTTAGAGTTAGCACAGCCAACGATAGCTGAAGGTATTGACAACTGTGTACGGCAAGGAGCAACAGCCATTGCCATCATGCCAATTTTGTTATTAGCTGCTCAACATGCAAAGCACGATATTCCGGAGGAAATTGACAAGGCACGAAGCCAATATCCAGCAATACGCTTTACATATGGTGAGCCACTCGGCGTACATGAGCTATTAATTGACACACTACAAACACGTATATTAGAAACGGAGCACCAGACTACCGATGCAAGCGTATTACTAATTGGACGTGGTAGTAGTGATTCAGCAGTTAAGGAAGATCTAGCTAAAATTGCCTTTAGATTACGTGAAAAATACGGTTATTCAGCAGTCGAAACGTGCTTTTTATATGGCGCAGGTCCGAGTTTGGAAGACTGGCTACAGCATAGGAAAGATAACAGTCATCGTGTGTTTATCGTGCCGTATTTATTGTTTACGGGCATTTTACGTCAAAGCATTGCCAAGCGTTTGCAAGGTTATGAAGTAAACAACATGATTTTATGTAATAGCTTGGGATACGACGATAATGTCAGAAAAGTATTAGTGGAACGTATTGCTACATTAGTACAACCAAATTATTTGGAGGAAGGGTGTTTTTCGTAATGGTAGATAAGAGAAAAGAAAATATCAATCTAGCATTAGATAATGTCCGACAAATTTTAACGACAGTAAACCATGGCTCGATTACTTTAGTTGTACAAAATTATTACGTAGTACAAATCGAGAAAAAAGAAAAAATACGTCTTCGATAATGATTAAAATGATACGCGAGGTGGCATAGTTTGAATTTACAAGTCATGAATAGTCCTTTTAATGAGGAACAGGTAAAGCTATTAAATGCGCTTCTACCTAACATAACAAGAGAACAAAAAATTTGGTTGAGCGGTTACTTAAGTGCACCGTTAGCAGCTAACGATACAAAGGCAGTAGAAGAAACAAAAGTCCCCGTTGTACCAACAACGAAAACGGTCACATTGTTATATGGGTCCCAAACAGGAAATAGTCAAAGCTTAGCTGAAAAATATGCAATAGCATTGCAAGCAAATGATGTGGATGTAACAGTTACATCTTTAGCAAAGTTTAAGCCGAATAATTTAAAGAAAATAACGAATTTATTGCTCGTAGTTAGTACACATGGTGAAGGGGAACCACCCGATCAAGCAATCCAATTTTATGAATTTTTGCACAGTAAACGTGCACCTAACTTAGAGCATTTGCATTTTTCGGTATTGGCATTAGGTGATAGTTCGTATGAATTTTTCTGTAAAACTGGTCAAGATTTTGACGCGCAATTTGAAAAGCTAGGCGCAACGCGTATTGTGCCACGTACAGACTGTGATGTCGATTACGACGATGCTGCTGCACAATGGTTTACAGCGGTGCAACAGGCATTATTACAACATACAGCTCCGGTAACGATTTCGAATACTAAGCCAATAACAGAAGGAGAGGCTACATATACCCGTAAAAATCCGTATTACGCTGAAGTATTAGAAAACATTAATTTAAATGGTCGCGGTTCTAATAAGGAAACGCGCCATATCGAGTTGTCGATTGAAGGGGCTAATTTGGCATTTGAGCCTGGAGATAGTATTGGCATACTCCCAGAGAATGACGAACAGTTAGTCAATGCACTAATAACAGCATTACAGTTTAATCCGCAAGCACAAGTAACGGTATTGGATGAAGCGATGCCATTAAAAGATGCTCTTTTAAAAAAGGTAGAAATAACGGTTTTATCGAAACCTCTTTTACAAAAGATTAGTGCATTTACAGTGCATCCGAAATTTGCTGAACTATGTGACAGTGCGTCAGCTTGGAAAGACTATGCACGAGGAAGAGATTTACTTGATATTGCTGAAGATTTTGGTCCTTTTACTTGGGATGCACAACAGTTTGTAGCACTGCTACGTAAAATACCAGCTAGACTTTATTCCATTGCAAGTAGCCAATTAGCCAATAGCGATGAGGTCCATTTAACAATTGGCAAAGTAAGCTATGAAACGAATGGTCGACTGCGTTTGGGCGTGTGTTCGGGTAGCATTGCAGAGCGCATACAAGTAGGTGATACGATACCGATTTATGTTCATAAAAATCCGAACTTCAGATTGCCAGAGCAAGTTGACACGCCAATTATTATGATTGGGGCTGGCACAGGTGTTGCGCCATATCGGGCCTTTTTAGAGGAGCGAGAGGAATTAGGGATAACGGGCAAATCGTGGTTAATTTTTGGCGATCAGCATTTTATGACAGATTTCCTCTATCAAACGGATTGGCAGCGTTGGCTTGCTGCAGGCACATTAACACAAATGGATGTTGCCTTCTCTCGTGATACGGAGAAAAAAATATATGTCCAACATAAAATCGAAGAAAAAGCACAGATGTTTTATCAATGGCTGGAGCAAGGGGCTGTTATTTACGTCTGTGGCGATGAAAAATCGATGGCAGCCGATGTTGATCAAACAATTCGGCGCATTATTGAGCAACAAGGGCACAAAACACAAGAGGAAGCGCAATCTTATATTAATGAGTTAAAACAACATAAGCGCTATCAACGAGACGTTTATTAGTAAAGGAGCGAAAAAGATGACTGGAAAAATAATTTTACCCCCACAACCGGGAACACCTAGTGATGTAGAACGCATTAAAAGCGATAGTAATTACTTACGGGGAACACTTGAACGGACGATGAATGATCCATTAAGCTCGGGAATTCCAGAAGATGATAACCGTTTAATGAAATTCCATGGCAGTTACTTACAGGATGATCGAGATTTGCGAAATGAGCGCCAACGTCAAAAGCTAGAACCGGCCTTTCAGTTTATGGTGCGCGTACGCACACCTGGTGGAGCAGCAACACCAGCTCAATGGCTTGTCATGGATGAAATGGCTAGAAAATACGGCAATGGTTCATTAAAATTAACGACACGTCAAGCATTCCAAGTACATGGTATTTTAAAATGGAATGTCAAAAAATATATGCAAGAAATTAATGAAGTATTGTTAGATTCACTTGCTGCCTGTGGGGATGTGAACCGCAATGTAATGTGTAATGTCAATCCAAACCAATCGGCATTACATGAAGAGATTTACAACTGGTCAGCAAAGTTAAGTGAGCATTTATTGCCAAGGACACGTGCTTATCACGAGTTATGGCTTGATGGTGAAAAAGTAGTGGATAGCCAAGAGGAAGAAATTGAGCCTATTTACGGTGCGCAATATTTACCACGTAAATTTAAAATAGGCATGGCCATACCCCCGAGTAATGATGTCGATGTCTTTTCTCAAGATATTGGTTTTATTGCCATTGTTGAAGAAGGTCAGCTAATAGGCTTTAACGTAGCCGTTGGTGGAGGCATGGGGATGACACATGGTGACCAGGAAACATATCCACAGCTTGCTCGTATTATAGGCTTTATAACACCTGATAAATTGCTGGAAACAGCAGAGAAAATTATTACGATACAGCGTGATTATGGCAATCGTTCAGTGCGTAAAAATGCACGTTTTAAATATACCATTGATGCGCGAGGGCTCGACTGGTTTAAAGTAGAATTACATCGCCGTTTAGGATGGGAGCTGCAAGAGGAGCGTCCATATACATTTGAACGTACTGGTGATGAGTTTGGCTGGATTAAAGGTACTGAGGGCAAATGGCATTACACATTATTTATTCAAAATGGGCGCATAAAAGATTTTGAGGATTATGAACTTTTAACGGGTTTACGAGAAATTGCTAAAGTGCATACGGGAGATTTTCGTTTAACACCCAATCAAAACTTAATGATTAGCAATGTAACGCAACAGAACAAAGGTCAAATTACTGCGCTTATTGAACAGTATAAGCTAACAGATGGCGCACATTACTCAGCGTTACGCCGCAATTCCATTGCTTGTGTATCGTTGCCAACTTGTGGCTTAGCAATGGCTGAGGCGGAGCGTTACTTACCTTCACTCATTACAAAAATTGATACGATTATCGATGAAGCGGGTTTACATGATACTGAAATTGTTATTCGTATGTCGGGCTGCCCAAATGGTTGCTCACGTGCCGCAATGGGTGAAATCGGCTTTATCGGCAAAGGACCAGGAAAATACAACTTATATCTTGGCGCAAGCTTTACGGGCAATCGTTTAAATAAAATTTATCGTGAAAATATTGGAGAAGAAGAAATTTTAGCAGAGCTACGTCCAATATTACTGCACTACGCAAAGGATCGTTTAGAAGGGGAGCATTTCGGCGACTTTGTTATTCGTGCAGGCTATGTAACAGCTGTCTTTGATGGACGCGAATTTCATAACTAAAAGACGGTGCCAGGCACTGGAACGATTCTGAATTCTTACATTTAATAATCAAGTAAAATTCCGCGTAGACTACTGTGGAAACAGCAAGCTGTATAAGACACAGGCATTCTCGCGCTAGCGAGGGTTGCGGCTTACGGTGTGCCCGCGGAAAGCACCGCCGAAGCGGAAAGCAAAGACATAGAAAAGTAGAGTTAATTGATGGCTTTTCCCTTTGAAAGAAAAATGAAGCTTTAGCTCCTTATACCTTTGCAATAATAAAAAAATAGGAGTGAGCACTAGATGATGGTAGCGAAGGCGGTGACTCCTGCGGGAACAGCACACATTGTAAGACGCAACGGCCCGCGCGCTAGCGAGGGTTGCGACTTACGGTGTGCCCGCGGAAAGCACCGCCGAAGCGGACAGCAACGACATAGAAAAAAAGAGTTAGATTGATGGCCATCAATCTAACTCTTTTCTCTTTTTATTAGTATTTTAAATAGAAAAATCATCTGGGATAAATACTTTTAATTGCTTTGGTTTTACAAACACATTGTCGCCTACTTTTAATTGAAGTTTTGTCAACTGATCTTTAGTTAGCTCTGCCTCTAAAAATTCATCGATATCAAGACGGCGCAGTTCAATTTGGACAATGGGTCCTAGCAAATGGATATGGCTTATTTGAGCAGCAACAGTGCCAGGCACTGCTGTTTTTTCAATTTGTATATCATGTGGTCGAACATATCCTACAGCATCGTCCTGCGAATGCGCCTGTGTGTCTGGTACATCAATGGTAAATTCGCCATGTGTCAGCTTTCCATTATATAAACGCCCTCTGAAAAGATTGACATTACCTAAGAAATCATAAACGAATGGGCTTTTAGGATTAGTGTAAACTTCATCTGGACTACCAATTTGTTCTATTTTACCGTTGTTCATAACGACAATACGATCCGCCACATCGAGTGCTTCCTCTTGGTCATGCGTTACGAATATACTCGTTATATGAAAATCATCATGCAACTTCCGTAACCATCGCCGTAATTCCTTACGCACTTTTGCATCAAGTGCCCCGAATGGTTCATCTAACAAAAGTACTTTCGGTTCGACAGCAAGGGCACGAGCGAGGGCGACACGTTGCCGTTGCCCACCAGATAGCTGTGTTGGATAACGATCCGCGAAGTTCTCTAGTTTAACTAGTTGCAGTAACGTCATTACTTTCTCTGTTATTTCTGCTTTAGATGGTCGTGTTTTACGTGGCCGTACTTTAAGTCCATAAGCGACATTATCAAAGACAGTCATATGACGGAAAAGTGCATAGTGCTGGAACACAAAGCCTACATTGCGTTCCTTTGGATGACGATTAGTAATCGTTTGACCGTCAAATAAAATTTCGCCAACATCGGATGCTTCGAGACCTGCAATGACACGCAGTAATGACGTTTTGCCAGAGCCAGAAGGACCAAGTAGCGCTACCAATTCACCTGATTGGATATCGATAGATATGTCTTGTAAAGCTTGAAAGGAACCGAATTTTTTTGAGATATTTTTAATTTGAATACTCAAGCAAGTATTCCTCCTTTATAGTGATTTTGATTTCCAAGCAACAATATCTTTTATAATAAGAGTGACAATAGCGAGCACACTCATTAATGACGCAACAGCAAAGGCTGCTGAAAATTGATATTCATTGTATAAAATTTCAATGTGCAGCGGCATCGTATTTGTCATGCCTCGAATATGACCCGAAACAACAGAAACTGCGCCGAATTCGCCTATGGCACGCGCATTACATAAAATCAAACCATAAAATAATCCCCATTTAATGTTGGGCAATGTGACGTAGAAAAAGGTTTTAAAGCCATTAGCACCAAGAGAAATAGAAGCTTCTTCTTCAGATATCCCTTGGGCCTGCATTAACGGGATAAGCTCACGTGCAACAAAGGGCAGAGTGACAAAAATAGTAGCAAGCACAATGCCTGGCAAAGCGAAAACAATTTTAATATCATTGGCAAAAAGCCATTCTCCAAATAGCCCTTGTGCCCCGAAAAGCAAGATAAACACTAAACCTGCGATAACGGGCGATACAGCAAAGGGTAGGTCAATTACTGTTAATAGTAGATTTTTTCCCTTATAGTTGAATTTCGTTAATGCCCAAGCCGCCATAATGCCGAAAATGGCGTTTAAAGGAACGACAATCGCTATTACTGTTAAGGTCAACCGAATAGCAGCTAAAGCATCTGGATGAGTAATCGCTGCAACATAAACATCTGCGCCTTTTTGAAAGGCTGTTATAAAAATGGAGACAAGGGGAAGCACGATAAAAAATGCTAAAAATGCGAGCGCAATAAATGTTAATAGATAACGAATGAAACGGGGCTCCTGCAAGGCAGCAGGCTGTGCTGCTACAATGGGTGTTTGAGGAGCAATAGGTTCGATAAGCGTAGACTGTTCCATACATACCTCCTAATGTACAAAGCGACGATTTGCCAGCCACTGTATTAAATTGATGGTGAACAATAAGACAAAGGATGTAATAAGCATGACAGCCGCAATAGACGTAGCCCCTGCATAGTCATATTGTTCAAGCTTTGTCATAATAATTAACGGTGTAATTTCCGTCTTCATCGGCATATTGCCTGCGATAAAGACAACCGATCCATATTCCCCTAAGGCACGTGCAAATGCTAATGAGAAGCCTGTTAAAATAGCCGGTAGCAGTTCAGGTAAAATGATTTTAATGACAGTTTGCAAACGTGTGGCTCCAAGACTTGCAGAAGCTTCTTCCACTTCCGCACTTATATTTTGTAAAACGGGCTGCACCGTACGCACTACAAACGGAAGACCAATAAAAGTTAGGGCAATAATGATGCCTAATGGTGTAAAAGCAATTTTAAAATTAAAAAATTGCCCAATCCAGCCATTCGGTGCATAGAGGGAAGTTAACGCAATACCAGCTACAGCAGTAGGTAAGGCAAATGGTAAATCGACAAGACCGTCAATAATGCGCTTGAACGGAAAATGGTAACGCACAAGCACCCAAGCAATAATAGTGCCAAAGACGACATTCAGTAAACCTGCAGCAAGCGCAGTGCCAAAGCTTAGCTTGTAGGAGGCAACTGCACGAGGATCGGTGACAATATTGCTAAACTCAGCCCAAGATAATGACATTGTTTGAATAAAAATCATGGCTAACGGTAAGAGCACAAGCAAACTAACATAGAGCATTGTATAACCTAGAGTAAGATGGAAGCCGGGAATAACACGCGCCGGCTTTTTGTTAAATGGTAAGCTAGTCATTAGATGCCCCCTTTATTGTGGAATATAAATTTCATCGAATGTGCCACCGTCCTTAAAGTGCTTAGCTTGTGCTTCTGCCCAACCACCAAAGTCTTCAATTGTAATAAGCTCGAGCTTTGGAAATTGGTCTTGATATTTTGCTAATATTTCTTCATTACGTGGTCGATAGTAGTTTTTAGCTGCAATTTCTTGCCCAATATCGCTATATAAATGTTGTAAATATGCTTCTGCCACTTTACGCGTCCCTTTTTTATCTACAATTTTGTCCACCACTGCGACTGGGGGCTCTGCTAGAATACTTAATGAAGGGGTAACAATTTCAAATTCATCTTCCCCTAATTCATTGCGTGATAAATAAGCTTCATTTTCCCAAGCGATTAACACATCACCTATTTTTCGTTCAACGAAGGTAGTCGTTGCGCCTCGTGCGCCAGAATCAAGTACTTCTACATTGCTATACAATGCCTTCATAAAAGCCTTTATTTGTTTGTCGTCATTGTTATACATCTTAGCTGCATAGCCCCATGCAGCTAAGTAGTTCCAACGTGCACCGCCTGAAGTTTTTGGGTTAGGTGTGATAACCGAAACATCGTCCTTTATTAAATCACGCCAATCTTGTATTCCCTTTGGGTTGCCTTTTCGTACTAAAAAAACAATGGTAGAGGTGTAGGGTGTAGAATTATTGTCAAATTCCGTTTGCCAGTCTTTGTTTAGTAAATCACGAGCTTGTGCAATTTCATCAATATCGTAGGCAAGTGCTAATGTCACGACATCGGCTTCTTGCCCATCAATAACTGCTCTTCCTTGTTTCCCAGAGCCACCATGTGACTGATGAATCTTCACATCTTGCCCTGTGTCGTTTTTCCACTTTGCGATAAAGTCTTTATTAAATTCATCGTAGAGCTCCCGTGTTGGATCATAAGAAACATTCAATAATTCAACAGGCTTTTTAGTGTCATCTGTGATTGTATCGTTATCTGTGGATTTACTATTACAGCCTATTAACATAATGGTTAATCCACATAACAGTAGTAATGGCTGTAAAATATGTTTGCCTTTTTTCATAAAAAACTCCCCTTTCATCGAAAGAACGCAAAAGACCATCTCTCACAACGTGTGTATACACATTGTGAGAAGATGGCCTTCAGATCCTCTGATCAGCATTATTTGCTTTTAGTATATTACCACATTAAACATATATTTCCTATTAGTCAACAAGGAATTAAAAAATTATTTTTTGACAGTAGGTAATGCACTGCCCTGAGCAGTAGTAACATATCGAAAGACCATATTTTTTAATTGCAGGTGCGTTTCAAAAGAGGAGCAGAAAAAATGGCGTTGCAAATAAATTTTTATTTTTTACAAAACCTAGTTGACTACTAGGTGTAATTTAGTATATATTTGGTAATAAGAAGAATGATTGTTGAATGAGGTACAAGAATACTAGTTTACAATCGTCTATAGAAGCTGGCTAGTCAAACTAGAGGCGTTTTAACGAAGGCACATGCATCCATGTGTCTGTTGTTAAAACGCCTTTTTCTATATCCGAAATGCGGAGGGGGATTTATATGTTAACGTATGCAAATTGGCAGGAGCCAACGATTAATTTTGAGGTAGATGAAACCTTTAAAGGGGCACTTGAGGTTTTACGCTGGAGCTATGGACAATATGGAGAAGACATCGTCTACGCTTGTAGCTTTGGTATTGAGGGAATTGTGTTAATTGACCTGATTTCAAAGGTAAAGCCAAACGCTACAATCGTGTTTTTAGATACGGATGTTCATTTTAAGGAAACATATGAAACGATTGAGCGAGTAAAGGAGAAATATCCGCAGTTAACGATTAACATGCAAAAGCCTAAGCTTACGCTTGAGGAACAAAAGGCTCAATTTGGAGATAAATTATGGAAATCCAACCCTAATCAATGCTGTGATATACGAAAAATAAAGCCATTACACGAGGCGTTATCAGGAGCAAAAGCTTGGATTTCAGGGCTGCGCAGAGAACAATCACCAAGTCGCCAACATACAAATTTCATTAATCGTGATGATAAATTTAAATCGATTAAAATATGTCCGCTTATTCACTGGTCATGGAAGGATATATGGCGTTATGTTTCAAAGCATGATTTAACATACAATCCGTTACACGATCAAGGCTATCCGAGCATTGGCTGTGAACATTGTACACAACCAGCATTTACGGTAGATGATTTACGAGCAGGTAGATGGCAAGGTACTGGTAAAACTGAGTGTGGGTTACATGAATAGGGGCGAATAAAGCATGTTGGAATATATAGCGTTAGCCATTAGTTTATTTTTTGCCATGAATATAGGTGCAAGTGGTGCAGCAGCTTCAATGGGCGTTGCTTACGGGGCAGGGGCTATTACAAAAGCATGGCACGCATTACTCATATGTGCGCTTGGCGTTTTTGCAGGCGCCATATTAGGTGGCGGTGAAGTTGTAAAGACGATAAGCTCAGGCATTATGCCACAACAGTATATTACTGTGAAAATCGTCATGATTATATTAATTTCGGCGACAAGTTCCTTATTTCTTGCCAATCTTTTAGGTATTCCATTATCGACAAGTGAAGTAACGGTAGGAGCAGTCGTTGGGGTAGGAATTGCCTACCGTGTGTTATATGTCAAATCATTGCTCGTTATTATGTCCTTTTGGGTCATCGTGCCAGTTGTAGCATTTGTTATTGCACTAATAGCTGGCAAGATACTGAATAAATTTAAAGGGAAAGGATTTTTGGCAAATCATCCGATGTTAACTGTACTGCTCGTCCTTGCCGGTTTTTTTGAAGCTTTTTCAGCAGGTATGAATAATGTCGCCAATGCAGTTGGTCCACTTGTCGGTGCGGGCATGATTAGTGTGACAAATGGCATTTGGCTTGGTGGAGCGTTTGTTGCATTAGGAGCGATATTGTTAGGCAGACGTGTACTTGAGACGAATGGCAAAAAGATTGTGCGTTTTAAAAAAGCAGAGGGCATTGTTATTTCAACTACCGGTGCTGTACTTGTCGGTATTAGCTCGTTGTTTGGATTACCTGTACCGTTAACGCAGGTCACTTCCTCATCCATTATTGGTATTGGGATGGCGAAAAACGGTAAACAAATTTTTCATAAAAATATCGTTAAAAAAATTATGTGTATTTGGATTGTGTCACCTATTTTTTCATTAGCAATTTCTTATAGTCTCATTCAGTTATTTATGAAAAAAGATTTATATGCCATCGTCATTATTGGTAGCGTCATTATTGGAACGCTTGGTGCAATTAGTTTAATGCGAACAATGCGTGAAGAAGAACGCTCGATATACGATGCAGGCGAAGGCATTTAACTATAAAACATACTATATATATAAACTTAGGGGGGAATATAAATGAGTCTACAACCGCATGGTGGTGCTTTAGTGCAAGCATATCAACCACAAAAATCAGTAGTACATATTACAAAGGAGATTGAATTGGACGTCATAGCCTTAAGCGATTTAGAGTTAATCGCAATCGGTGGATATAGCCCAATTGATGGTTTTTTAACTAAAAAAGATTATGAATCTGTTATCGAACATACAAGGTTAGCCTCTGGTGTTGTGTGGAGTATACCTATCACGCTTCCGGTTGACAAAAAGCTAGCGGCAACATTACAAGTTGGCGATGAAGCAACATTAGTGTATGGCAACAATGTGTATGGTGTAATAGAAATAAGCGATATATATGAGCCAGATAAACAAAAAGAGGCACTACTCGTTTACGGTACACAAGACTTAGCCCATCCTGGTGTGAAAAAGCTCCATGAGCGACCAGGGGTATATGTTGGAGGGAAAATCACGTTAATTAAGCGTCTGGAGCAACAATTCCCTACGTATTCATTTGATCCGCAGGAAACACGTCAATTGTTTAAAGAAAAGGGCTGGCAAACAGTAGTGGGCTTCCAAACACGTAATCCTGTTCATCGTGCGCATGAATATATTCAAAAGGCGGCATTAGAAACAATCGATGGCTTATTTTTAAATCCACTTGTTGGTGAAACGAAGTCGGATGATGTATCGGCTGCCATCCGGATGGAGAGTTATGAGGTACTTTTAGAAAATTATTATCCTCACAATCGTGTGCAATTAGGTGTCTTTCCAGCCGCAATGCGCTATGCAGGACCGAAAGAAGCCATTTTCCATGCACTTGTTCGTAAAAACTACGGCTGTACCCATTTTATTGTCGGCCGTGATCATGCAGGGGTAGGTGATTATTATGGAACATATGATGCGCAAAAAATCTTTGAACAATTTACTGAAGATGAGCTAGGCATTGTGCCATTAAAATTTGAACATAGTTTTTACTGCACGAAATGTGAAGGGATGGCAACAACTAAAACATGCCCGCATGATGCTGCATCACATGTTATTTTATCGGGAACGAAAGTCCGGGAAATGTTGCGGAATGGAGTTGTTCCTCCAAGTACATTTAGCCGTAAAGAGGTAGTCGAGGTCCTAATAAATGGGATGCGTCAGGAGGTCGTAAAATGAGTTCCAATATTGTATGGCATGAAGCATCTATTACCAAAGATGAGCGTCGAACGCAAAATAAACACCAAAGCTTTATAGTATGGTTTACAGGGCTTTCGGCATCAGGAAAATCATCCGTCGCTAATGCGCTAGCGCGTAAACTATTCGAACGGCAGAACCAAGTATTTGTTCTAGATGGCGATAACGTGCGCCATGGATTAAATAATGATTTAGGCTTTGACGAAACAAGCCGCAAGGAAAATATAAGACGTATCGGCGAAGTTTCCAAGCTTTTTGTGGAAAGTGGTCAAATTGTGCTTACGGCTTTTATTTCTCCATATAGAGAAGATCGCCAAGTTGTTCGTCAGCTAGTGGAAGAGGGCGAGTTTTTAGAGGTATATGTAAGTTGTTCTGTCGATACTTGTGAACAGCGTGATCCAAAAGGTCTTTATAAAAAAGCGCGCAATGCGGAGATTGCTAATTTTACAGGCATTAGTGCACCATATGAAGAACCTGAACATCCGGAATTTATTTTAGATACTGAACGTTACTCGATTGAGGAATGTGTTGAGCAGCTAATAACATTCTTAACAGATAAAGGCTATATTTAAAGAGAGGGGCCTGCGAATCGCCGGTAAGGCGGGAGAAATCGCTGATAGAAGCTTGCGAATCGCCGGTAAGCCCGGGGAAATCGCCGATAGAAGCTTGTGAATCGCCGGTAAGACGATGGAACAACTGCTGTGAGAAGAGCACCATGGCAAAGCAAAAAGTGTTAGACTGATAGACATCAATCTAACACTTTTTCTTGTTTACTTAATACCTTGTTCTTTTTTCATTTTGTCAATTTCAGGTCCTAACTCGTCGCGCACTGTTCCTTTCCAAGGTTTAACACCTGCTATATAGGAAGAACGGGTCATAATATGTCCGCCGACAGGGCCTGTAATAAAGAGAAATAATATACCTAATAAAATACGTGGGTTAAAATGATCCTCGATAAGCCAAAAATGAAAGAATACACCGATTAATACACACATTACGCCGAGCGTTGCACTTTTCGATGCGGCATGTGCACGTGTATACAAATCAGGTAAGCGAATAAGCCCTATCGCTGTTACGACGATAAATAACACACCAATAGATATGAACAAAATAACTAAAGTATTAGCGAGAATTGTCACGTTTAATGATATCTCCTTTCTCTATAAATTTAGAGAAAGCAACTGTACCGATAAACGATAAAATCGCTAACAATAATACAATCTCAAGAAAGAAGCTCGTTTCCACTAAAATTGAAAATAAAGCGATTAATGAAATGAGGGACACACCTAAGGAATCTAGGGCTACGACACGGTCAGATGCAGATGGCCCTTTCACCATACGATAAATGACGGCAATCATCGATAAGCAAATCACTACGATCGCTGCAATAATAAACGTCATCATGATCTACTCACCTCCAAAATAGCTTTTTCAAAAGAATCTCGAATCGATGCAATGGCATCATCCACATCGCTAATATCAATGGCATGGACAAACAATGTTTTGGCATCATCTGAAACATGCACGACAACAGTTCCTGGTGTTAATGTAATGAGACTCGATAATAATGTAATTTCCCAATCTTCCTTAAGTACCGTAGGATAAGCAAAGAAGGCAGGTTGCATATCTAGCTTCGGCTTTAGTACAACTTTCAGTACTTGAATATTTGCTAATATTAACTCTTTAAAAAAGAGAACGGTTAGCTTAATAATTGCCCATACACGGAATACATAGAGCCGGGCAAAGAAAAATCTTCTCATAATGACAAGTAAGACAATACCAAGAATGAAGCCTACTATAAAGCCTGTCGCTGTGTAATTAGAAGAAAGAAACATCCAAACGAAGGCAAGAGCAAAGTTTAAAATAATTTGAAATGCCATAGCTCTAATCTCCCTTCATTACAGCATCTATATAAATAGATGGGTCATTTAATAGTTTGGCAGCATCATTCATAAATGGTGTCATCCACTCCGAACCAACACCATAGGCTACTGTAATAAGTACTAATAGGACAGTTGGTGCAAAAAGCGTTGTATACACTTTTTTGTCGACAGTACCTGTTGTCTCTTTTTCCTCTCCCCAGAAGGCATAAAGGAAAATACGAATAACCGAAAGTAAGACAAGTAAAGATGAGGCTAAAATAAAGATGCTGCTCCACATGCTACCAGCCTCAAAGCCCCCTTGCACGATTAACAGCTTGCCGACGAAACCGCTAAGTGGGGGAATACCTGCTAAACCGAAGGCTGCAATGAGATAGAACCAACCTAGGACAGGATACTTTTTCATAAGACCGCCCATTTTTCGTAAATCAGATGTACCAGTAATGTAAATCACAATACCAATCAACATAAAGAGGGCAGCTTTGATCAGCATATCATGAACTAAATAGAACATTGCGCCCTTGAGTGCCATTTCATTCATTTGAGAGACACCAAACAAAATAACACCAACTGCAATGACAATATTGTAAATAATGATGAGCTTGACATCAAAATAAGCAAGCGCCCCGATACAGCCTGCAATGATGGAGCCAATTGCTAATACCATTAGTAAATCATGGGTATACGATAAATCATGTACGAAAAATAATGTGTACGTGCGCATAATCGCATAAACGCCAACCTTTGTTAACAGTGCTCCAAATAGTGTTAATACAGGAATTGGAGCTGCTGCGTAAGAAGTAGGAAGCCAGAAGTAAAGCGGGAATATAGCCGCTTTTAATCCAAATACCATTAAGAATAAAACAGCGATAACTGTGATAATTCCTGGCTGATTAATGTCGCTAATTTTTACGGCGATATCTGCCATATTCAGTGTACCGACAACCGAGTAAAGATAAGCTACTGTAATAACAAACAAAGCAGAAGATATAACATTGATTAATATATATTTAATGGAGCCTTTAAGTTGCCCCTTTTCTCCTCCGAGTACAATGAGTAAATACGACGCCATTAATAGTACTTCGAAGAAGACGAATAAGTTGAAAATATCCCCTGTCGTAAAGGCGCCATTGACACCGGTTAAAATAAACATAATCCCTGGATAGTAGAAGAAGCGCTCACGCTCCTTTGTAATAGAGCCAAAGCCGTACCATACAACAAAAAAGGCAATAAGTAATGTTGTTGTGACTAACAGTGCAGACATCATATCAGACACCATTGTAATACCATACGGAACAGGCCAATCTCCGAACGTTACTTTCTGAATGCCATCATTCTTTACCTTTAGTAATAGTGAAACAGCTGATGCAAAAGCAAGGACAATCCCTAATAATGCGAATGAACGCTGGTATTTTAAATTTTTTTGTCCAAACATTAAAATTATGCCGAAGAAGAAAGGAATGATAATAGGTAGTAAAAGGAAGTTATTCATCTTCATCACTTCCTCTCATTAAACTAATATCATCTGTCTCCAGCTCCTGATAGGAACGATAGGCAAGTACTAGGAAGAAAGCCGTTACACCAAAGCTAATGACAATAGCAGTTAATATTAATGCTTGTGGTAATGGGTCAGCAAACGTTTTCGCGCCTTCTTTTAGCACAGGCGGAGCCTCTCCTGTTAGACCACCCATAGTTAAAATGAGTAAATGTGCCCCGTGACTTAAAAGCCCGGTACCAATAATAATGCGTAATAAGCTTTTTGATAATATTAAATAAACCGCTGCCATAAACAAAAAGCCAATGACAAACGCCATAATTATTTCCATTATTCATCCTCTCCAATCGTTTGAATAATGGTCATCGTAACGCCAACAACAACCAAGTAAACACCGCTGTCAAAAAGCATTGCTGTGTGTAAAGACTGCTTCCCTAGAAGCGGTAATTCGAAATAGTCAAAGAAATGTGTGAAAAACGGTTTCCCTAAAAACATCGGGAATGCCGCAGTAGCAAGTGCCAATAATAGGCCTGTTGCAGTTAAATACGTATAGTTGATTGGTAAAACATTACGTACTGTATTTAAATCAAAGGCCAGCACTAACAGCACGATGGCACTGGATGTTAAAAGACCACCAACAAAGCCCCCACCGGGTGTGTAATGACCAGCTAAAAAAATATGAATGGAGAAGAAGAAAATAATGAAGAATACAATTTTAGCTGTAAATTGTATAATCACATCATTTGTTTTCATGTGCTTTCTCCTTTCTATTCATACGCAGCTTGATCATCGCTAAAATCGCCATTCCTGCAATACCTAACACTGTAATTTCAAATAATGTATCAAAGCCACGGTAGTCTACTAAAATCACATTGACAATGTTCCCGCCACCAGCTAAATCATAGACAGTATCTTCATAATATTTCGAGATGGACGGAATAAGCTTTTGCGAATGTGCCGATAAAGCGATTAACGTCACCATCACACCAACTGCGATTGAAATGATTGCACGATTTAATTGAAAGCGCATGCGTTCTTCGCGTTTGCCCAGCTTCGGAAGATGATAAAACGCTAATAAAAATAATGCAACGGATATTGTTTCAATAACGAGTTGTGTTAATGCTAAATCGGGTGCATTAAAAATAACGAAGAATAGTGCAACTGTGTAACCGACAGCGCCAAGTCCGATAATGGCTGTTAGGCGTGATTTCGCTAAAATGGTAATTGCCGTTCCAATTATTAATACGACAATTAAAATTAATTGGTAGGAGCGGATAGGTGCTGCTCCTTCAAAGGAAATTGAAAAGGCATCCTTTACAAATAAGGTTCCAATTGAAATAGCGGCAATGCCACTAAACATATAAAGTAGATAGTGGCGCATAGAACCCGTCATATATAGACGTGATAGACGATTTAATCCTACATCTAAACCAAGCATCATTTTGTCATAGGCATTATTAAATGTAAGCGCACGTGGGAATAGTTTGTAAATGCCTTGCCATTTCGGTAGGGCAACAAATAATAAGACACCTATAATAACAATACCAATGGTCATAATTAATTCAGGTGTAAAACCACCATGCCAGGCAGCCACATGAATGTTGATATCTTCAGGTAAATCATATAAAAATGGCTGAATAGCTTGTACAGCCGGCTTAACAAAAGTATCACCAATCAGATTAGGGACGAAGAAAATAATAACCACCAAAGATGCTAAAATCATTGGTGAAATGAGCATCCCAATTGGAGCCTCATGTGGTTTATGAGCGTAAAGCTCTGGTTTATAAGTTCCTGTAAATGTTCTAAATACAAAGTAGAAACTATAAATAAACGTAAAAATACTAGCAATCCAAGCAACGATTGGGAATAGCACGCCCCAAGTCTCAAAACCGAAAAATTCGAAATTTTGCAGTGCTAACATGGCAGATAAAAACATTTCCTTACTTAGGAAGCCATTAAATGGTGGTAAGCCTGCCATTGAGAAGCTGCCAATAGCAGCAACGGTAAAGCTTAAAGGCATAATACTCATTAATCCACCAAGTTTACGTATATCACGTGTACCTGTTTCGTGATCAATAATCCCTGCAATCATAAATAAACTACCTTTAAATGTCGCGTGGTTGATCAGGTGGAAAATGGCTGCGAACGCCGCATATTTAAAAACAGAGTCAGCTGCACCGTTGACGTGAAATGCCACTGCTCCCGCCCCTAATAATGACATAATAAGACCAAGCTGACTGACAGTTGAAAACGCAAGAATACCTTTTAAATCCGTTTGTTTGAGAGCAAAGAACGAACCCCAGAAGAGAGTCAACAGTCCTACGCCTGTAACAAGCCAAATCCATAATTCAGAAGCTGCAAAAATAGGTGTAAAGCGAGCAACTAAGTATATACCTGCTTTTACCATTGTTGCGGAGTGGAGATATGCACTAACAGGTGTTGGTGCCTCCATCGCATCTGGTAACCAAATATAGAATGGAAATTGAGCAGACTTCGTAAATGCCCCTAGCAGTAATAACACAAGTGCCCATGTGAACAATGGATGCTGCACTAAGTTTGGCGCCATTGCAATCAGTTCACGAATGGAATATGTTCCACCCATTAAATAAAGAAGGATAAATCCTCCTAACATCATTAAGCCGCCGAAAACTGTAATCATCATCGATTTTAGAGCACCGAAGCGAGAAGCATCACGTGTGTACCAATAACCAATGAGTAGGAACGACGAAATCGACGTTAATTCCCAGAAGAAGTACAACGAAATTAAATGATCTGATTGAACAACACCAAGCATTGCGGACATAAATAATAATAAGTAAACATAAAAATTATGTAATTTTTCTTTATGTTTATCTAAGTAAAAAATGGAGTAAAGTACGACGAGTGAGCCGATTCCTGTAATGAGTAACGAGAACAGTAAGCTAAGTCCGTCCAAATACGATACGACAGAAATATCGAGCGAGGGAATCCATGGTATCCCATCAAGAAATACTTCTCCATGTGCTACTCTCGCGATATATGTAGCATAAATAACGACGAGTGTAGCAGGTACTGCAAGAACAAACCAGCCTGTGTGAATATTTTTAATGCTTTTATATATAAAAGGCACAAATATTGCAGCAAGCATCGGGATGAAAATATAGAGTACTTGTAACAAAAAAATCCTCCTTTATGCACGTAAGTGTAATAATTATAACGTACTTTCGTTGCGAATGCATATGCACTAGTAGGATTTAGCTTGGATAGCCGAGGATTTTTAGCTATATTATAAATAGGAAGTTATCAAAAAAAACAGAGGAAAAAATTTTTTATGAAGAACCCTTATATATATGGTTTTTTACCATTAATTACAATTTTATTATTTAGTTTAACGTTTGGCATGTATGCAGTAGGCGAAGCGTTACAACTATTTCGAGCAATCGGTGTTTATTCTGGTATGCGAGAATTTTTATCAGATTTTGAATTACGTGTACTGTTGCTCATTGTATTTGCGCTTATTTTTTTTATGGCGTTTTCAGCGCTTAAATTGGTCGGAGAAACCATTCATGAATTAGGGATGCTATTTTTCTCGAAGGATAATGAAGGGGCGGCGGTCAGCCAAGCACGTGGAGGCTATGTCATACTTTTTATTGGTGCTATGTGTTCAGCCTTTGCCATTCAATCGATTTATGCATTAGCGGGTATATTTGTGCTAACAGTTTTTATCTATTTTATCTACTTAATCTATAAAATGAGCCTTTTTATGTCCATGGGTGGAACGATAGGATTACTAATATTTGAGCTTTTCATGTGGACATTATTAATCTCGTTATTAGTTTATGTAATGCTAAAACTCTATAACGGTATATTAGCCAGTCTCCCCTTTGCAAAATAAAGTGCCAGGCACCGAAACAATTCTGAAATTTAAGGATATTAAATCAAAAACCCACCTAGCCTCAAGCGGGACACGAAACATAAGTCACAACAGCGATGCTGCGACTTACAGTGCGCCCGCGGCAAGCGAAGTGGGTTTTAAAATGCGGTTTTAAAGTGCCAGGCACCGAAACAATTTTGAAAATTGCTAGTTGTTTTTGCATTATTCTAGTAAAACATTAAACAGTTTGTGATGAATTTTATACGATTCTAATTTTTCCATAGTTTGTGGTTTATCATAACCAAGCCATACCGCTGCAGTATAGTGGTCATTTAAACCTGCTAGCCAGTAATCACGGTAATCATTGGTTGTACCTGTTTTAGCTCCAACATAGTTACTATTACTATAAACACCTTGCCCCGTACCATTTGCTACAACATCTGCAAGTAGCTCTCGCATATATTTTACCGTTTTCGGTGACCATATTTGATCACGTTCTTTGTCCCAGCTATATAACTCAGTACCATCGTTAGCTGTCACTTTACGAATACTATGTGCAAGAACATAGGAACCATCAATAAAGCTTGTATAAGCATCTGCAAGCTCAAGCGCTGTGACGCCATAAGTTAATCCACCCAATGAAGCAGCATACGTATGATCTTTAGCAACGATGGAGCGGAAATGGAAGCGGTTAAGATAAGCGAATGCCGTTTCGACTCCGACCGCATTAAATAGACGCAGTGCGGACGTATTAAAGCTATTGCGGAATGCTGTGCGAATTGACACATCTCCATATTGATAACCGCCATAATTTTCAGGGCAAAACGAACCGACACAATAGCTACCCCCGTTTACAATCGAATCGGGTGTATGTGTTGTTGTTTCAAAAAAGGGTGCATAGACGGCAAGCGGTTTAAATGCTGAGCCGGGCTGGCGTGGTCCTTGATAAGCGCGATGATAATCAAATTTTTCGTAGTTTTTACCTGCATAAAGGCTGACGATTTCACGAGATGAATTATTAATAACAGCACCAGCTGCCTGTAATTCGCCTTTTCCTAAAATAGCAGTCATGCGTTCTTCATCATGAGCTTGTTTTATTGGGTCAAGCGCGGTATATACAGTTAAACCGTTTTGAAATAATGTACTAAGACGATTGTCTAATTGTGCTTTAATTGATTTTTTTTCTTCTTCACTTTGCGAGTTTTGAAGTCGCTCAGTATAACCTTCCTTTTCAGCTACAAGCCAGCGTAATTCTTGAAGTACATAAGTGCTATACATCGGGTAGCTTTGCACTTTGCTTTTCACATTTAAAGTAATGGGTTGTGCTTTATATGAAGTTGCATCTTCTTTAGTAATCGAACCACTTGCAGCAAGTGTATCGAGTAATCGTTCTTGCCGAGCTTTTGTCTCATCAAAATTTTTAAGCGGGTTATACAATGATGGATTGTTCGGAATAGCTGAGATAAAAGCTAGCTCAGCAATTGATAGTTCTTGAATTGGTTTTTGAAAATAATAGGTCGCTGCACTGCCTATGCCGTAAACTTGATTGCTAAAATATGATTCATTTAAATACATTGTTAATATTGCATCTTTGTCATATTTTTTTTCAAGCTCATAGGCATAAAATAGCTCCGTTAGTTTTCGTTCATACGTTTTTTCATCCGATAGATAACGCATACGAACAAGCTGTTGGGTAATCGTACTGCCACCTTGCGAAGCTGTATTAGCGTTGGAATTAGCGACCACCGCACGTATGATGGCACTAAAATCGAAGCCAATATGATCGTAAAAGTCGGCATCTTCACTAGCAATAAAAATTTCCTGGGCAATTTGCGGAATTTGTTGCAATGTTAAAGGTTGTCGCCATTCGACATATTCTTCGCTAAATATTTGGCCGTTCTGATCAATTAATGTGACGGGAAGTTGAACTTGTACTTCAGGCACATCTATTTTCTTTTCAATTTGTTGTGCGTGTACTTGAGTTGTATTTAACTCTGTGCGTATATTCGAACCAATCCACCAAATGGTAGGTAAGCATAACGTAATAATAATAATGCCCAAAACTTTTTTCATAACTGCCTCCAACGTTGTACATAAGTCTTTCAACAGAATAGCATATTTTGGATACATTCCAAATACTCGTTGAGACCTATTTACATGTGTGCACAACGATAAAACGGAAATGGAGGAGGGAGTATGTTCATTCCTTCATTATTTTGGGTTATACTACCAATGGTACTAAACGAAAGATTCTACGTTTTCCAAAACTTAACTGTCCGATTGATTGTAAAATTATAAAAATCGTCAATACTTTGGTGGAGAAAACGGCTATGAAGTATGTTAGACTAATATGAGGTCAGAAATGATGCAGTAGAATCATTTTCGTTGAAACTGAAATTTTACATTTAAAGGAGAGACTTCAATGTTTCCACAATTAACAACAGAAGTACAAGAAGGCGAAGTACTAGTAGAAATGAAAACAACTTTAGGTGCTATTAAAATTAAATTGTTCCCAAAACAAGCACCAAAAACAGTTGAAAACTTCTTAGGTCATGCAAAATCAGGTTATTACGATGGTATTATTTTCCACCGTGTTATTCAAGATTTTATGATTCAAGGCGGTGACCCAACAGGTACAGGTATGGGTGGAGAGTCAATTTGGGGTAACTCATTTGAAGACGAATTTTCTGATGAATTATTTAACCTACGTGGGGCTCTTTCAATGGCTAATGCTGGTCCAAACACAAACGGTTCTCAATTCTTTATCGTTCAAATGAAGCACTTGCCAAGCGATATGCTTCGTCAACTTCAAGGTGCTGGTTTCCCAGAAGAAATTATCGAGGCCTATGCACAAAATGGTGGTACACCATGGTTAGACCATAAACATTCTGTATTTGGTCATGTTGTGGAAGGTATGGACATCGTTGATAAAATCGCGAATGTAGAAAAAGATCACCGCGATAAACCAGTGGAAGATGTTAAAATTGAGTCAATTACAGTTTTTGAATAATAATTGTAGGGACGTGTAGAAAATATGGAACATTTAATGTATCAATTTTTGTATTTTCCTGAAGATAAAACAGCTTATATTCCTGCCGCTTTTGAATTTTTAATTATGCTTATTCTTTGTATAGGCGTATTTATGATTTTCCGTAAAATTTCTAAAAAGCAGGAAATGAAATCTAAGGAAATCGAAGCACGTATTTTAGCAGAAAAAAATCATTCAAACAATCAACAAAACGTATAAAAAAGAGGCACTCTGCGAAAGAGTGCCTTTTTATATGTGATTTTCCCCAGCGATTGCGTGACTGGCACTAATGTAAACAAAAGTACAAAACACGCTCCGCTTCCTGCGAAAATTCAGAATTGTTTGAGTGACTGGCACTTTATAATGAAAGGGCTAGTTTAAAGCGCGCCACCGCATCTTTGACTGTGTCAAATGAGCAGGCAACATTCATGCGTAGGAAGCCGCGGCCTTCTTCACCATATTTTGAGCCTGGCTCTAATGCAAGCTTTCCGATTTCAAGCAAACGTTGCATAATCTCTTTTTCCTCAATACCTAATTGTCGGCAATCAATCCACAATAAGTACGTACCTTGAGGCTTCGCAATATGGACGCCAGGTAATTGTGTTAACTCTGTAATGACATAATCCATATTGTTTGAAATATAGACTAGTAATTCTTCCAGCCATGGCAACCCTTCACTGTAAGCTGCTTGTAGTGCTACCGGAGCAAAGCTATTTAATGAGCCTTGACCACTAGCCATGTTAACTGCCTCTAATTGCAGACGCTTTTTCTTATCAGTCGTAATAATATAGGCAACTTGAATACCTGCAAGATTAAAAGTTTTGGTCGGTGCCATACAAGTAATTACGCGATCGATTTCATCACCGGCAATTTTTGCTAGTGGCGTATGCTTTGCTCCATCTAACATTAAATCTGCATGGATTTCGTCTGAAATAATCAACACATCATATTTTGCACAAAGACGAATAATTTCTTTTAACGTCGCTTCATCCCAAACATAACCACCAGGATTATGAGGGTTACACAATATGTAAGCTTTAATATTTTGGGCAAGGGCTTGTTCGAATGCCTCAAAATCAAAGACAAATGTTCCTTGTTGTTCTATTAAAGGACAAGTTACCACTTCACGACCATTACTTTTTGGAATATTAAAAAATGGTGGATAGACAGGTGTTGAAATAAGCACCTTATCACCAATACTTGTCATGGCAGTTAAAATATTTGCTAAAGCGGATACGACTCCGTGGCAAAAAGAAATTGAATCTTTCTCAATTTGCCAATTATAGCGTTTGTTTTGCCAGTCTACTATCGACTGTTTGACTTCTTCGCATACAAAGCCATAGCCGAAAATGGCATTCTCGACATGTTTTTGTAATGCCTTTGAAACAGCAGATGGTGGGGCAAAATCCATATCTGCTATCCACATTGGTAATATTTCTGTTGTATCGTTTAGACCATAAATTTTCTCCATTGCGTCCCATTTTACTGAGTTTGTATAGCGACGATTTAATGTTTGATCGAAAATAGACAAGCAAATCACTCTTTTCTTTTTTTTTTACTATGGTATCATACCTATTAAGATTAAAGGATAATAGGTGAGTATTTTGGAAAATATAAAAATGAATCGAGCAGCCGTACATTTGCTAGCGGAATGGGATCCTTTCCACATCGGTGCTGAGCATTATGATACAGAAACGGCTGATGTTGTTGCAGCATTACAAAGTATTGATGATCCCTCTGCGCTTGCAAAGGTCATACAAGAAACTTACGAGCATTCGTTTGAGCAATGGATTCCGATTGAAGATTGTGTTGCCATATCATACAAACTGATTGCCATTAAGTTTGAAGCAAAATGCATTATTTAAATCGACATATAGTGTTTTATTATTGGAAAGGCTTGATAAAAAGCTTTTTCCTTATAAAAGTGAGGTTGTCTTAACGATTTAGACAACCTCATTTTCTTATTGGAACAATGTAATATTCCTTGACTGAAAATAAGCAAAATCGCAATGGGCGAGATATAGCGAATTGATATATACCAAATATTAAAAAGAAACTAAAAGAAGCAAGTACTTTTCTTGTAATGTCTTTGGTATAGTAAAAAGCCTGCAAAAATAGAAATTAGTAAGGCACCGATTGGCATGCCGACACTATTGGTAATGAATTCTACAAAATCAAAAATAGAGCGATTTTAAATTTTTTCATCTGACAGAATACCGAAAGACAGAGCGCTTGGAATACCAGAAGATGAAAATTATACTACCGCCTACCCATGCGACTTTTTTACGTTTTTCTGGCTTGTCTCCAATGGCAGTAGCTACAACTATTTCTAACATGGAGATCGAAAAAGTTACTATGGTAAACAGTAATAGAATTAAGAAAATCGTAGAAAAAGACCACCGAGTGGCAATTGCTCGAAAACGGCAGGTAAGATAATAAAAACAAGCCCTGATCTTTGGTCAGGTGGATAGCCTAATGCGAACACAGAAGGAAAAATAACTAAACCTGCAAGTAGCGAAATGTTATTATTCATTGACGCTACATTAATGGCTAAATTTCCGATCTTTTCAGACTTCGGGAGATACGATGCGCACGTTATCAAAAAATGTTTCGGCATTTAAGTAAGACCCACCAGGTACAAATAGAAATTTAATGCCTTCTATGGCACCATCAAGTGTGAAGGAACGAATCACAAACACAATGAAGAATTTAAATAGCATTGGTATTATCCACGTACTAGCCTTCTCAATTCCACCTTTAATGCCCCTGATACGATGACAATCGTTAACAGAAAAAATTACCCTTGTACAAGTATAGCTTCCAATGGACTAGAGATCGTGTTGCTAAACAAATCAGCATAATTTCCGTCATGACAGTCGTCGATAATTGTAACGTCAAGGACCGTCCTAAATAACTTAATATCCCACCAGCTACTACACTATAGAAGGATAGAATCTTTCATGTGGCTTGTTCTTTCAATGACGTAACAGCATCTTTTTGCCTACGACGACCAATCATAAATTGTGCAATTAACATTGGTAAACCGATGAAGAATGTACATAAAATAAATACACTTCCACCGTTCGTTCCCGCCATATAGGGGAATTTCCATATAGCCCTAAAATCAATGACACTTCCGGCAGCAGCTAAAATAAATGCTATTTTTGATGTGAATTGCTCTCTAGATGACATGGAAGTAAAGCCTCCTCATACTAAAACTCTATTTTACCGCAAAAATTGCATAACACAAGCAAATTTCTGAAAATTGGCTTTTAATCAATAACTACTAAAAGTAAGTAAGTGTTACGTTGCTACTGTTCCATTTATGGGCAATCTCGTCACTATAACCGTATGGAAATGCACTTTTAACAATTCAGTAAAAAATGTAACAATAAGAGTGTGCCGGACGTTACATATAAAAGGAGGGATAACGCGTGAGTGAGTCTCAATTAATCGAACGAGCACAACAAGGTGATAAAGAAGCCTATATCGAACTAATTCGCACCTATCAGCGAACAGTAGAAAAATTTGCCTTTCAATGTGGCGTACATAGTAGAGATTTAGCGGATGTTTCACAAGAAGTTTTTGTGAAGCTGTACCGCTTTTTACATCAATTTAAACAGGATCGTTTTACTACATGGCTTTATAAAGTGACGCTCAATGCTACAAGAGATTATTATCGGAAAGAGCAACGACAGCAGGTAAAGGAGGAGTTGTTAAACGCGCAACGACAAGCCCCTAGCCCTTCTGCTGAAAAGCATGTACTAAATTTTGAGGAAGATCGTCTATTGCATGAGAGCATTCAAGCACTTGATGAAAAATATCGCTATCCGCTCGTATTGTTTTACTTTCATGAGTTGAAGTACGAAGAAATAGCAGAGGTACTTGGTATTTCATTATCGACTGTAAAAGTCCGCATTTTGCGCGCAAAAGAAAAACTTAAAGTCGCTTTGACACAGGAGGGGAGTGCTGACAATGGATGACAAACAATTTGACAAACGCATGGCTTTATTAAAAAAATCTTACGACCGTATGGAGCAACAAGTAGACCCAGCAAATGTTTTTAAACAAATTGAAGAAGAGGATAAAGCACTAGCGATGCAAACGATTGCCAGTCAACAGAAGCCCTCCATGAAGTGGCAAAAGCGAATTGTATGGCTAGCAAGCTGTGCAAGCATACTGCTAGTTGGCCTGTTAGTGTCACTTTACACGATGAAGCAACAAGCAAGTCCACCAAATGAAATAACGCAAGATGTGCCGGACAAAAAAGCTGAAGAAGAGATGACTGATTATTTAATAAAAAAATTCAATAGTAAAAAGGAGGAAATTAGAAAAGAATTAAAAGTTTCTAAAGATGAGCTAGAAGCATTTAATTTTATTAAAAATGCTAACTCCACGTTAGATTTTTACTTAACGACGAATTTACAGTTGAGATTCACCGATAAAAACTACACGAAAGTTATGGAAAAAGATATCTTGAACAATTTGATGACCCCTAAACGCGCAGTAGAAAAGATCAAGACCTTTAGAGATTTAACTTTTGAGGAATCGTATGCAGTTTATAGCGACTATATAATTGCAGTAAATGAATTAGAAACGTTTTACAGCAAGCTACTTGAGCCTTATGAACAACTTTTGCTAAAACCAGATGATGTAGAATACCCAGCTGATTTAAAAGCTATTATGGAAGCAGCAAACAATCAATTTATGCAGCTTAAAATAGACGCTGGTGGTAGGTTTTATTTTAAAGCCAATCCAATCCATGGCGAATTTGCGCCACCCTATATCAATCAATTACATCCGGACATTTTAGGGTATTTCGAATATTTACAAACAGGATATCTACTGGAAGTTGACGATTTGCGCTACACGCGGGAAGAAACTGCAACATCGCTTAAAATAATGGAGCGAACGTTACTGGCAGATGTCAATGCTAGTTCTTCTGATTACAAGCTGTTAGAAGAAACTTTTAAAAATACATGGGTAGCATTATTACTTGGCACTAAACAATATCCTGCTATTGCGGATGATGGGCAACCTTATTCGGAATACTTAACATTTTTACAGGATGTTGCCGCTGGTAAGTATGGAGAGGTTATGAAAAAAACAGCATCCTCCATCTTAAAAGAATTCCAGCAATCGAATCATTCGGCTACATTATCGCAACTCGCACCTTATGATATTTGGATAATTCTTTTGCAAACAAGGGAAGAAACAGCAGGCTATATAAATGATAGTGATTTTATTGTCGTTGATATGGATGATTCTAGCATCAATCAAATAAAAGGCATCTATGAACAATATACAAAAAATTATGATGATGCTGTGTTAAATCAATTACACCCGCTGAATATTGTTTCGCTTTATTTATATGCCGTGTCCATTGGCGATGAATCGGTGCAAAAATCATTATTAGCACCAGATGCGGAAGTCGATGGAAGTAAGTTGCAAACGATTGAAAGTTTAGACGTTTTTAGTCAACTTGGCGAATATGACGGGGTAAATAGGATGGTAGCTGCTCGAGTGGCCGCAAGTGAGCAGCAGAAGTACGGCAAGCAGTTCCTCATTAAATTTTCAAAACAGGAAAACGGCTATTATCGTATTACAGAGATCATTGAATAGTGGGACGATTTTTTGCCCCACTTATTGACGTATGTTATAATTTAACGTGATATATACGTAGCAAACATATAGAAAGTGGGCAAAGGTTATGGCAAAAAAATATGAATTAGGAGACGTATTGACCGGAAAAGTTACAGGTATTCAACCGTACGGTGCATTTGTCGCACTTGATGACGATACACAAGGGCTCGTGCATATTTCTGAAATTACGTACGGCTTTGTAAAAGATGTCTGTGAGTTTTTATCAGTTGGGCAAGAGGTTGAAGTGAAGGTACTTGAAATCGATGAAGCGGCCGAAAAAATTAGTTTATCGATTCGTGCTTTACAAGAACGCCCAGTAGCAGTTAGAAAAAAAGACGCACCACCACGCAAATCATTGCAGGATCGAGTAGATGAATCCGATGCAAACGGTTTTAATTCACTAAAAGACAAACTACAAGACTGGATCGAACAGTCAGGTCACTAAAAAAACGAGGATGCTTCCATGCGAAGGTATCCTCGTTTTTTTTATAAAAATAACTATTAGTCCTTTTTCATCTTTCTTAGACGATATTGTAAATTTTGTCGACTCATACCGAGTGCACCTGCAGCTTTCGTAATATTGCCTTCATATAGATTTAAAACATTTTGCACATAATAGGATTCGGCTTCACGCAAATAAGCATCGAGTGGCATTACTTCATTATGCTGCTGGAACATAAAGAATTCCGGTTCGCGTTCAGATGTGTCTTGATTTTGCGCCTTAAAACGAAAATGTACAGGAAGTAAATCGAACGTAACGGTAGTTTCAGTTGTCATAAACGATACGATTTCATCTAGAAGGAGTTCAAGCTCTTTTAGATTTCCTGGCCAATCATACTGTAAAAATAAAGCTTGTACATCTGGTGCAAGTTCTGAAACATTGGAAGCGAATCGCTCGCGATGGCGACTCAAATAATCATCAACAAACGGTAAAATATCTTCTTTACGGTCTGTTAAGTTTGGAATGGTAATCGACATGGTAGCAAAGAAATAATATAGAGATTTCGAAAGCTTGTTCTCTGCAATAAGAGTAATCGGATCACTGCCAACACTGCCTATCAGCATATATTTTGATTGTGGAAGTGACTGTAATAATTCTAATAATTGCTCTTGAATGTCTAAGCTTAAAAAGTCAATTCGTTCAAAGAAAAATGTATATGCTTTGTCATCCTGTAATAGCTCGTGTACTTTATCGAGTACTGATTTAGCTGAACGACGGCTAAAAAGTGTAACAAATGCTTCTGGATCAGCAGATGCAGCGTGATGTATCCCTTCAGCAACTAAATCTTTTCCTGTACCAGATTCCCCAATAAGCAAAATCGGTAATTTTACCGCAGCAGCTTTTTTCGCATTTGCGATTACTTGTTGCATTGTCTCTGAAACAGCCGTTATCATATCGAACGTCATAGGCTCACCGTATCGGCGAAGAGGCTGATACACTAGTTTTTCTAAAGATGTTATATCACGTGCAAATTCAATTGCTCCAATTAATTGCTCATTGTTGAAAAGTGGGAATGTATCATTGATTGTTGTAATTTCATGTCCATTTTTATTCCAATAGGTTTGTTTCACATTCACTTCTTGTAAACCGGTTTGTAATACCCGCATTAAAGTACTTTCATGTTGACGGAAGGAAAACAACTCAATGATTGAACGATCTGCTAATTCATCAAAATGAAATCCTTCAATTTCTTTCATTTTTGAATTATAGATAATTGTTTTACCAGTAACGTCAATCGCATGTATACCAACGGATACATTAGTTGCAATAAACTCATAAAAAGGCAATAAGGGTTCAGAATTTTTCATAAAATGTGCACCTCAGAAATTTTTTACTTGAAATATGCAACGAAATTTTGCATTATAATAAGTGTAAGAATATTTTATACGCAAAAATATTTTGCGTCAATGTTTTTTGCACACTAAATTTTTACAGCTCACAAAAGGAGGATATCATATGATTCCATACAAACACGAACCATTTACAGATTTTACTCAAGAAGCAAACTACAACGCTTATGTAGAGGCATTAAATAAAGTTGAAGGTTATTTAGGTCAAGACTACCCACTGATTATCGGTGGCGAACGTATTACGACAGAAGATAAAATTGTGTCTTATAACCCAGCAAAGAAAACAGAAGTAATCGGTCGCGTTTCGAAAGCGAGCAAAGAATTAGCTGAAAAAGCAATGCAAGCAGCAGATGAAACATTTAAAACATGGAAAAAAGTTGACCCAGCGATTCGTGCTGACGTGTTATTCAAAGCCGCTGCCATTATCCGTCGCCGCAAACATGAATTCTCAGCACTGTTAACAAAAGAAGCTGGTAAGCCATGGAATGAAGCAGATGCAGATACAGCGGAAGCTATTGACTTCCTTGAATACTATGGTCGCCAAATGTTACGTATTAAAGACGGTCAACCAGTAGAAAGCCGTCCAGGCGAGTACAATCGTTATGACTATATTCCATTAGGAATCGGTATTGTCATTTCTCCATGGAACTTCCCATTCGCTATTATGGCTGGTACGACAGTAGCCGCATTAGTAACAGGGAATACCGTGTTATTAAAACCAGCTTCAACTACACCAGTTGTCGCTTATAAATTTATCGAAGTATTAGAAGAAGCAGGTTTACCGGCTGGTGCAGTAAACTACGTACCAGGTTCAGGTGCTGAAGTTGGCGACTACTTAGTAGATCACCCAAAAACACGCTTCATCAGCTTTACAGGTTCTCGTGATGTCGGCTTACGTATTAACCAACGTGCTGCAACACATAACGAAGGTCAAATTTGGATCAAACGTGTTATCGCTGAAATGGGCGGTAAAGATACAATCGTTGTTGATAAAGAAGCAGATTTAGAGCTTGCGGCACAATCTATCGTGAAATCAGCATTCGGCTTCTCAGGTCAAAAATGTTCAGCATGTTCTCGTGCCGTTATCGTAGAAGATGTATATGAGACAGTAGTCAACCGTGTAGCAGAGCTAACAAATGCTTTAACAGTAGGTGACCCATCTGACAACAGCAACTTCATGGCAACAGTAATCGACCAAGCAGCATTCAATAAAATTACAGAATACATTGAAATTGGTAAAGGTGAAGGTCGCCTTGTAGCAGGTGGTACAGCGGATGATTCAGTTGGTTACTTCATTAACCCAACTGTATTTGCAGATGTAGACCGTTCGGCTCGCATTATGAAAGAAGAAATTTTCGGACCAGTGGTAGCGATCGCGAAAGCGAAAGATTTCGATGAAGCAATCGAAATTGCGAACGACACGGAATACGGCTTAACAGGTGCGGTTATTACTAACAACCGTATGAATTTAGAAAAAGCACGTGAAGATTTCCACGTAGGTAACTTATACTTCAACCGTGGATGTACAGGTGCAATCGTTGGTTACCAACCATTCGGTGGCTTCAACATGTCCGGTACAGATTCAAAAGCTGGTGGCCCAGACTACCTACAACTGCATATGCAAGCGAAAACAACTTCAGAAATGCTTTAATCTTTATAGATTAGTGCATAACATATTTTAAAGATTGGCTGTTTAAACATTGCCAAAAGGTTAACCAGCCTCGTAGCCAATAAAACCTACGAGGTATACGGTTAACCATAGTTAGGGAACGAATTTTTTGTATTGTTTCTATTATATAGCTAATTTTTTCGGTTCTTAAAAACAGTCGTATCTTTCATAGATTTTCAATATAAGTGAGTAGGGAGAGAATGCTATATGACAAAATCACAACAAGTTATTGATCAAACACAAAATTACGGTGCTGCAAACTATCATCCACTGCCAATCGTTATTTCTGAGGCTGAAGGTGCATGGGTTAAAGATCCAGAAGGAAACAAATACTTAGATATGTTATCTGCATATTCTGCAGTGAATCAGGGGCATCGCCATCCAAAAATTATTGCTGCATTAAAAGAACAAGCTGACAAAGTAACGTTAACTTCTCGTGCATTTTACAGTGAAAACTTAGGTGAATGGTATGAGCTAGTAGGTAAATTAACAAACAAACAAATGGTTTTACCTATGAATACAGGTGCAGAAGCTGTTGAAACTGCATTTAAAGCAGCTCGTCGTTGGGCTTATGATGTAAAAGGTGTGGAAGAAGGGAAAGCGGAACTTATCGCTTGTAACGGAAACTTCCACGGTCGTACGATGCTAGCTGTATCTTTATCATCTGATGAAGAATACCGTCGTGGTTTCGGACCGATGTTACCAAATATCAAACTTGTTGATTACGGTAATTTAGAAGCATTAAAAGCTGCAATTACGCCGAATACAGCAGCATTTTTAATTGAGCCAATTCAAGGAGAAGCTGGTATTGTCATTCCACCAGAAGGCTTCTTAAAAGCTGCACGTGAACTTTGCCGTGAAAATAATGTATTATTTATTGCGGATGAAATTCAAGCTGGTTTAGCTCGTACAGGTAAAATGTTTGCATGTGATTGGGAAGAAGTAGAGCCTGATATGTACATCTTAGGTAAAGCATTAGGTGGCGGTGTATTCCCAATTTCTTGTGTAGCTGCCAACCGCGATATTTTAGGTGTCTTCAACCCAGGTTCACACGGTTCAACTTTCGGAGGCAATCCTTTAGCATGTGCTGTTTCAATCGCATCTATTAAAGTATTATTAGATGAAAAATTAGCAGAGCGTTCACAAGAGCTAGGTGAATATTTCAAAGGGAAATTACGTGAAATTAATAACCCAGTAATTAAAGATGTTCGTGGTCGTGGTTTATTCATCGGTATGGAATTAACAGAAGCAGCGCGTCCGTACTGTGAAAAACTAAAAGAATTAGGCTTATTATGTAAAGAAACACATGATACGGTTATTCGTTTTGCACCACCATTAGTGATTTCTCAAGAAGATTTAGATTGGTCAATTGCTCAAATCGAAAAAGTATTTAATATTTAACAAAATGTTCACATTTTATTTCCGAAGTGTGTTACAATGATGCCGATATACTATCATTATAAAAATTAAAGAGGCGATTTAATATGTCTGAAAACTTAAACCTGTTCACATCAACTCAAGATGTTATTCAAGATGCTCTAAATAAACTAGGCTATGACGAAGCAATGTATGAATTACTAAAAGAGCCGCTTCGTATGTTACAAGTACGCATCCCAGTTAAAATGGATGACGGTACAACGAAAGTATTTACTGGTTACCGTGCTCAGCATAATGATGCAGTAGGACCAACTAAAGGTGGGGTACGTTTCCACCCAGCTGTTTCCGAAGAGGAAGTTAAAGCGCTTTCAATGTGGATGACATTAAAATGCGGAATTGTAGATTTACCTTACGGTGGAGGTAAAGGCGGTGTCATCTGTGACCCACGTCAAATGTCTATGGGTGAAATCGAACGTCTAAGCCGTGGTTATGTTCGCGCGGTTAGTCAAATCGTTGGACCAACTAAAGACATTCCTGCACCAGATGTATTTACGAATGCACAAATTATGGCATGGATGATGGATGAATATAGCCGTATGGACGAATTCAACTCTCCAGGATTCATCACAGGTAAGCCACTTGTTCTTGGTGGTTCTCAAGGGCGCGATCGTGCGACTGCACAAGGTGTAACGATCGTTATCGAAGAAGCTGCGAAAAAACGTGGTATCGATATTAAAGGTGCTCGCGTTGTAATCCAAGGTTTTGGTAACGCAGGTAGTTTCTTAGCTAAATTCATGAATGATTTAGGCGCTAAAGTTATCGGTATTTCAGATGCATACGGTGCACTTCATGATCCTGAAGGTTTAGATATCGACTACTTATTAGATCGTCGTGATAGCTTCGGTACAGTAACAACATTATTCGAAAACACAATTTCAAATAAAGATCTTTTAGAGCTTGACTGTGATATTTTAGTTCCTGCTGCGATTGAAAACCAAATTACTGCAGACAACGCACACAATATTAAAGCAAATATTGTTGTAGAAGCAGCAAATGGTCCAACAACAGCTGAAGCGACTAAAATTTTAACAGAGCGTGGTATTTTACTAGTACCAGACGTATTAGCATCTGCTGGCGGTGTTACAGTTTCTTACTTCGAATGGGTACAAAATAACCAAGGTTATTACTGGACAGAAGAAGAAGTAGAAGAACGCCTTTACAAAAAAATGGTTGACGCATTTGAAAATGTTTATACAACTGCGACAACACGCAACATCAACATGCGCTTAGCTGCCTATATGGTTGGGGTACGCCGTACTGCTGAAGCATCTCGCTTCCGTGGCTGGGTTTAATCAATAGAGTATTAATAAAGAAGACATTCCTAATAAGGAATGTCTTTTTTTTGAAATTAGCTGTGGACTGGCTTACCGTGGTTCCAACGTAAGTCGCACTCCATGCTAATGTGCGTGATTGATGTTGTGCTACTCAGTAGGAGCACAGCACTGCGCTCCAAGGAAGAGCAAAAAAAGTATGTATGAAATGCATAGTGTCCTATTTTAAGGAAAGAATCTCTCCTTTGTTTTGTATTTTTTGGTTTGAAATCTTTGCTTTCTTCATTATAACTATGAGAAAATCCAACTAGAAAGGGGCGAATTCAATGGATTCATTTACATTTTATAACCCAGTGAAATTACACTTTGGTGAAGATGCGCTGGAGAAATTACCGAAAGAGTTAGCGCAATATGGCAGCAAGGTACTCGTAGTCTACGGTGGGGGTAGTATAAAGCGTAACGGTGTGTACAATGCTGTTATGGAGAAATTACAACAAGCAGGTAAAACAATTTTTGAATTGAGTGGCGTAGAGCCTAATCCTCGTGTTGAAACAGCGCGAAGAGGGATTGAACTTTGTAAAAGTGAAGGCATTGATCTTGTACTGGCTGTTGGTGGTGGTTCTGTCATTGACTGTTCAAAATTAATTGTTGCTGGTGCAAAATATGATGGTGACGCGTGGGATATTGTAAAACGAAAAGTATTTATTGAAGATGCCTTACCGCTTGGAACAGTTTTAACATTAGCTGCTACAGGCTCCGAAATGAATTCAGGCTCTGTTATTACAAATGCCGCAACTGAAGAAAAGTTAGGTTGGGGTAGTCCAGCAGCATTCCCGAAATTCTCGATTTTAAATCCGGCTTACACGGTGTCAGTACCGAAAAACCACACAGTTTACGGTATGGTTGATATGATGTCTCATGTTTTGGAGCAGTACTTCCATAATACGACAAATACACCTGTTACAGATGAAATGTGCGAAGGTGTTTTAAGAACGGTAATAACAACAGCACCTAAATTACTAAAAAATTTAGAGGATATTTCATTGCGTGAAACGATTTTATTAGCTGGAACGATTGGTTTAAATGGCTTTTTAGCAATCGGCTCACGTGGAGATTGGGCATCGCATAATATTGAACATGCAGTTTCTGCAGTTTACGACATTCCGCATGCGGGTGGTTTAGCAATTTTACAACCTCATTGGATGCGTCTCAATGTACCGGTTAATCCAGAGCGATTTGCCGGCTTAGCGACTCGAGTTTTCGGTGTTGATCCGACGGGGAAAACGGCTGAAGAAATTGCTTATGAAGGTATTGATCGATTATCGGCATTTTGGACTTCCTTGGATGCGCCAAGTCGTTTAGCTGATTATAATATTGATGATTCAAAATTCGGGCAAATTATTGAACATGCTATGCAAAATGGACCGTTTGGAAACTTTAATAAACTACAAGAAGAAGATGTGCGTACAATTTTGCAAAACGCCTTGTAGTATAGAAAAAGCGTTCGATTAATTAAATCGAACGCTTCTTTGCTATATTGTTGTTGTCATTCCGTCGAGTGCCCTCGCTATCAACAACTAGTTCCTTTATTAACTTATTGTGGTCGTTCACCTACGTGTACCCAGTTTGTTTTACCATCATCCTCATCAAATAAAATCGCAACTTTAGATACACCTTTTTGGCTTAGAATAACTTCTGTTAAATGATCGCGGACATCATCTAGAAAGGCAAGTGATAAATTCGCATCTGCTTCAGCAACTAATTCAACGTGTAAAAATTCCCCTTCTTTCACAACCTCTAAGCGAACAATATCTTTAATATTAGGGTCATCCATTACTAAGTGCGCAATATGATTGAGCATTTCCTCATCTGTTTCCCCAATCACACCACGGGCATTATCAAGAAATACCTTTCCAACAACATAAAACATCATACAGCCAATAATGATTGATACAAGCCCTTCAATTCTCGTCCAACCTGTAAAATGTGCAATTAAAATAGCGGCAAAGGCTAAAATATTCCCACCTGTTGCTACTAAATCTTCCATAAATACTAATTTTGTCGCTGGTTTGGCACGATTTAAAAATCCGAATGCTTTCGGTAAAGACATTAGACCAGCTTTTTCTTGTCCTGCTTCGTGTAAAACTTCTACAGCTGCTTTTGCAAGTACAGTTCCCTCTAAAATGATGCCGATTAATAATACGCCAAGTGCTATTAACATACCTTTTGATTCACCTGAAGGATGCATAAAATGATGCCAGCCTTCTTTAATTGTTTCATAAGATAAAATGGCTACAATTATAACGGCGAATAGACAGACTAGATTGACAATTCGTCCGAAACCGCCTGGAAATTTCTTTGTCGGTGCTTTTTTGGATAATGCCGAACCAACATATACGAAAAATTGGTTTGCTGCATCTCCAAGCGAATGCATCATCTCGGCAAACATAGCGACATTGCCTGTGAAGAAGAAGGCAATTCCTTTAATAATTCCTAAAAATGCGTTTACAAATGCTGCCATTAGAGAAGGTTTATTACCTTCCTTTAATAGTTTCAATAGTTCTGTCATGAAAGAATCCTCCAGCTAATTTAAAATTTCCATTTCAATTTTTTCAATATAGGGTAAAGTACGTAATGAACGATAAAACGACAGTAAGTTATCTGAGACGATTAGCGATAAACGGAAATCTAATTCGTGTAACACTTGATTATTTCCTATTGGGATATCTTTAATACGAATGTTTTCAATTACAATATTGCTGTCCTTTAAAAATAGAAGGAATGTTTCGGTATTGTTATCATCATCAATCTGAACTTTTAATGATACTTCTCGCATACGAATGCGTTTTGGTCCGATTTTCATAAGAAATGGGGATAATACTTCAATTCCAAAAACAATAATAATAACAGCTAATGTTGCATCCATATAAAAGCCTGCGCCAACAGCAATACCTATTCCTGCAGCTCCCCATATCATGGCAGCAGTCGTTAAACCTGATATGCTATCATTGCCACGTCTTAAAATAACGCCTGCCCCAAGAAATCCTATACCGCTTACGATTTGAGCAGCTAGACGAAGGGGATCCATTGTAATATTAATTTCTGCTCTCGGAGGCGTTGAGTAGGCGGTCTCTATAGAAATGATTGTTAGTAAGCAGCTGAATGTTGCAATAACTAAACTAGTCTTTAATCCAACTGGTTTCTTTTTTAATTCCCTTTCAATACCGATTACTAAACTTAATGTGGCTGCAATCACTAATTTTATGCCAACTTCATATGTAATCATATTCTCCAATAATGTTTCCAAACGCACCCCTCCATATATTTCGTATTGCTAAGAGATATGCAAACTGTCATTATTATATGTACATTACTTTTTTGTATTGTACATCAGAGAAGTAACGAAGTATAAGTTTTTTTTCTGGAGGTTGATTTATATGAATGAACCAAAAATTCATCCATATATCCCTATTTTGATTGGTGTTATTTCGGTATCTTTATCAGCCATTTTTGTGAAATTGGCAAATGCGGAATCAGGTGCCATTGCCTTCTATCGTATGTTGTTTTCTGTCATCATCATGGCACCGTTATTTTTATGGAAATATACTAAAGAATTAAAGCATTTATCTAAGCGTGATTGGCTTTTTTCTTCAATTGCAGGGATATTTTTAGCATTTCATTTTATTTTGTGGTTTGAATCACTGAACTACACATCTGTTGCGAGTTCCACTGTACTTGTAACATTACAACCGCTGTTTGCGTTTGTAGGTACATACTTTTTCTTTAAAGAAGCAATTACTGTAAAAACGATTATAGCAGGGGCAATTGCCATCGTTGGCAGTATATTAATAAGCTGGGGAGATTTTAAACTAAGTGGTTCTGCTTTTTATGGGGATATGCTAGCGCTAATTGCTTGTGCACTTATTACAACCTACCTATTATTTGGCCAAGATGTACGAAAACGATTATCGCTTGTTACATATACAATGATTGTATATGTAGTCAGTACGATTACATTGTTTTTCTATGTTCTATTGAAAGGGGAATCATTCGGTCCTTATTCTTCGATGGATTGGATATGGTTTATTTTATTAGCTATTGTTCCAAATTTATTAGGTCATACTTTATTCAATTGGTCTATTAAGTATGTTAGTACGAATGTTATCTCGATTGCTATATTATTCGAACCAATTGGTGCAGCAATATTAGCGCTTTTAATTTTTAAAGAGTATTTGATCGCTACCCAAATAATCGGTGGATTAATTGTTATAGTAGGGATTCTATTGTTTGTAGTGGATGATAAAAAGATTTTAAATTATTTTAGAAAAAAAGCTTGATTTTTATATTGCTATATTATATATTATTACTTGTCCTTAACAAGAAGGACGACTTGAATGAAACAATTTAAAAAAAGTTGTTGACTTCTTGTTAGATGCAAGTTATAATAATAAAGTCGCTGAAAATAAGTGACGTAACATGAACCTTGAAAACTGAACAAGCAAAACGTAATCAATATAGTTTCTGAGCTAACTTCGGTTAGTGAACGAAACAAAAATTTTGGACATCAAAATTGATGCCAGCAAAACAATTTGAGCTAATCAAATTTCTTTTATGGAGAGTTTGATCCTGGCTCAGGACGAACGCTGGCGGCGTGCCTAATACATGCAAGTCGAGCGGACAGAGAAGGAGCTTGCTCCTTTGACGTTAGCGGCGGACGGGTGAGTAACACGTGGGCAACCTACCTTATAGTTTGGGATAACTCCGGGAAACCGGGGCTAATACCGAATAATCTGTTTCACCTCATGGTGAAATTCTGAAAGACGGTTTCGGCTGTCGCTATAAGATGGGCCCGCGGCGCATTAGCTAGTTGGTGAGGTAACGGCTCACCAAGGCGACGATGCGTAGCCGACCTGAGAGGGTGATCGGCCACACTGGGA
>NZ_JBIWDP010000003.1:0-348629 GCF_044762075.1 Lysinibacillus sp. NPDC097195
GGTCGTTTCCTGCTACATCTGTGAAGCCTGCTGCAGATGCCACTGGTACGATTGCAGATGCTACTAATGTTGCCGTTGCAGCCGTAGCTACGAATTTTTTGTATTTCTTTGGTTGGTTAGCCATAGAAAAATTTCCTCCTCTAAGTTAAAAAAATTATGTTTCTACTACATAGTTATGTAGTAAATAAACAACTACACATAAAAGTATAGTTGTATCCCTAAAAGTTGTCAATCATATTTTGGGAAAATTACTAATTCACTTCCGGAAAATAGTGGACATCAAACTCTCTTTTACCATTGTTAACTATTACGCGACTTTTTTCAAGTGAAAATATGCAACTTTTACCACAAAATCTAATTAACTAGCAATTAATTGTTGATATTTTCTAGAATCCTATAAAATAATGGATAATAAAGTTAAATGAACATACGAAAAAAGCTCAAGCATTAATATGCTTGAGCTTTTTTCGCTTGGGCTACCAACCGTTGTTTCCTTGCAGGGAATTCTATTATTTCATAGAGGAAATTCCTATACACCTACAGTCTAACACTTTCAATTGTAAACGACAATACCATTTTTTAAAAATTATTGACGTTTTTGCCTTGCCACTTCCAATAAGAAAAGCGGAAGTGCTATTTGACGCTTGATACGCTTAGGTTCTTTTATTAATCGGTAAAACCATTCAAGACCAAACTTTTGGAAAATTTCTGGTGCACGCTTGACTGTACCTGCCAGCACATCGAATGATCCACCGACACCTTGATAAATCGTTGGGTGTAAGCGATCACGATTGGCATTAATCCAATTTTCTTGTTTCGGACTGCCCATTGCGACAAATAGTAAATCCGGTTGGGCTTCGTTAATACGATCAATGACCTTCTGTTCGTCTTTTTCATAGCCGTCCTGTGTGCCGACTATTTTAATAGAAGGAAATAGTGATTTTAGCTTTTCTTGTGCTGCATCCGCTACACCAGGTTTGCCTCCATAAAGGAAAATCGGCTTGCCTCGTTTTGCCGCTTCTTCACAAAGCTTCATCATCATATCGACGCCTGTAACACGTTCACGAATTTGCCCTTTTTGAATTTTGGAAGCAAGAATAACACCAATACCATCTGGAATTTGAAATTCTGCTTCGTTTAATAGCTTCTTTAGAGCTGGGTCTTCTTTTGCTTTGATAATTTTTTCTGGATTAATGGCCACAACGAGCGCTTTTTGTTTCTTTTCAATGCGCTCGAATGCCATATCCATTAATTCATCGTAGCCTTCCGTATTGACGTTAATGCCAAGTACTGTTTCTTTCATCGGTTTTTCGCATCCCCTAGTAAGTGGAACTGGAAGCCAGCTTCTAGCCATTTTTCACGGTTTAAGCAGTTTTTCGTATCGAAGACAATTTTGTTTTTCACAGTGATTTCTTTCGCATCGTATGCTTTGAACTCGTTGTGATCTGTTAATACAACGATGATATCTGCATCTTTCGTTGCTTCCTCTAAGCTTTGCGTTTGTGTTGCATGTTTGTTTTCTTTAATGTGTGGATCGTACGAAATAACTTCTAAGCCAAGGTTTTGTAGCTCATCGATGACGATTGTTGATGGGCTTTCACGCATATCATCAACATTGCCTTTGAAGGCTAGTCCAAGTACTGCTACTTTGCCACCTGCGATTTTGTTTTCATTTAAAATAGCTTGTGTTTTTTGCGCTGTGTAGCTTGGCATGCTGTCATTTGTATTACGTGACATATGAATAATTTGCGCTTGCTCGCCACCTAGTTCAACAAGGAACCATGGGTCAACTGCGATACAGTGACCACCTACACCTGGACCTGGGAAGTGAACGTTGACACGTGGGTGGTAGTTCGCAAATTTAATGGCTTCCCAAATGTTCACGTCTAGTTTTTCAGCCATTTTTGCTAGCTCATTGGCAAACGCAATGTTGACATCACGGTATGTGTTTTCCATTACTTTTACTAATTCAGCTGTTGTTGCATCTGTTAAATGGATTGTACCGTTGACAAATGTTTGGTAAAGCTCTTTTGTCATTTGCGAAGATTTTTCATCAATCCCACCAACGATACGGTCGTTGTTTACTAATTCTTCAAAAATACGACCTGGAATAACGCGCTCTGGTGAATGCGCTACAAATAAATCAACGCCGAATTCAAGGTTTGCTTTAATAAGCTCAGGTAGCATTACGTGTTCTACTGTTTTCGGTGGTACTGTCGATTCAAGAATTACTAAATTTCCTTTTTTCACGTAAGGCACAATCGATGCCGTTGCTTGACGTACATATTCTAAATTCGCTGTATTGTCAGGATTGATTGGAGATGGCACAGCCACAATGAAAACATCCGCTTCTTGTGGTGTTGTTGACGCTGTTAAAAATCCTTCATCTACTGCTTTATTTAAGCGTTCTTGTAAACCGTTCTCTTCAATATGAAGTTTTTTCTCTTGAATACTTTTTACTGCCGCTGGGTTTACGTCCACCCCATGTACTTTTATGCCGTGATTGGCAAACATTACAGCCGTTGGTAATCCGATATAGCCAAGTCCAACGACACAAATTGATTTCGTCATTCTCTATTCTTCCTTCCGTTTCAAAAACGAGTAGTAATTTTTTTATAAGGGTCTATACATGCATTTTCACATTTTTGTTCTGCATTATAGTATACATCTTTCAAGGGAAAGTGTGAATTAATTTGTTATTTTACAGTATTTTCAGTGAACGACACACCGATTGTCGGGTTTATCGTAGGTTTTTGGTGATGGTTTGGGTTGTTTATCGGCGATTTGCGGCATTGTATCGGCGGTTTACTCCGGGTTATCGGCGATTCATCGACTTCTATCGGCGATTTCTACTGGTTTACCGGCGATTTTGGAACTTTTATCGGCGATTCCAACAAGCTAGACAAGTTATATTTCGTATATTTACCTGTGTTACGCCATGTTTGTAAAGATTTTTGCAACAACCGTTTGGCGACATCCTCACTATCAATTTTCAAAAAATCACGACATCCCCTGTTTGTGATTGTATCTCCAATTAGCATAGCGTAATCGCGCAATGCTTGTACATGTGCAACCATACATTGATGCTGGCATCGGCGACAGAGCCACGTTCTTTTCATCTTTTCCATTACGAAGTGATGACAGTTTTCACAATAGACGCCTTTTTGCAAAGCACTGACTTCTAATTGATAATAACGGCATAGCGGAAATGGCGTTCTGCTTTGTAATTGTGACAAAATAATGTTGGTTATGTCGTTCGTGGCAATCCCTCTATTTTTCGCTATTACTTTATGCACAAACATTGGGAGTTCTCTACCCATGATTATCGGCAGCCCTCTACCCTCTCGATGAATTTCCACATTATTAAAAGGAAAGACGATTGCCCCGTAGATGGGTATCACCATATTATGCTCGCTAAGAAAATGGTGCATGGCTTGGATATATTGCTCCAGCTGAATTTCAGGATGGCTAAAAGCTTGGACTTGCCCTGTATCGGAAGTACGAATTAATTGACGTGGGTCCTCTTTGAAATGGACAGTTCCTCGGATGTTTTTAATTTCTAAAATAACGATACCGCTTGGGGTCACTACTAAAATGTCAATTTGCATGGGGAAGATCGTAGGAAGTATCACATTGTGGAAAATATAACAGTCACTGAGCTGTGGCAATTTTTCTAGCTCATTCAAAACATAGTGTTCTGCAAAATCGCCCGCTTCTTTATTTTTGAGTTCCTGTTGTAGTGATGGAAACTGCGGATGTGAAGGTAGCAATCGACGAACTAATGCTTGCAATCCTAATGTCAGTGGAGATGGTGCAAATGCTTTAACAATCAATAACTTTTCACTCCTTTTCTTTTTACTATAACAGCTAAAAAGTCATGAAAAAATAGCTTGATTGAAAATAAAAATTTGCCCTGTTTTAGCGAAGGAAAACTTCGGTTTACTCGGGAATCATGCTTGTTAGTGGCGATTGGCGGGAGTTTTGTGGCGGTTTCCGACCCTTTAGTGGCGATTCGCAAGGATTTTGTGGCGATTTCACCTGACTTAGTGGCGATTGGCGCAATTTTAGTGGCGATTCACAGAATCCCATCAACCTTCCGCAACCCAACAAAAAAGGAATCTCCCTTAGTATCGGGGATTCCTTCCGCTTTCTAGTAATTTTAAAATAGATTGCGCTTGTTGCATGTGAAGTGATAATACATATTGGCCTGCTTGAAGTAATATTTGTGCCTTCGTCATGTCCATCATTTCTTTGGCAATGTCGGCATCGCGAATACGGGATTCTGCTGCTGTTAAGTTTTCGGCTGTATTCATGGTTGCATTGTATGCGTGCTCTAAACGATTTTGATAGGCACCGAGACGGGAGCGCTCGGATGACACGCGCTTTAGTGCTTCGTCCATTGTTGAGATAGCCTTGTTAGCATCGTCCCGTGTGGCGATTGAAGTGGTGTCGTCTAATCCGAGTGCCCCGGCTCCCATATCTTGAATGAACAGCTCAATGGTTTGGCCGGCATTGGCACCCGCTTGAATTTTAAGGCCATTTGTTGAATAATCACCGCTTAATAATGGCTTCGTATTAAATTCGGTATCTTTTGAAAGACGTTGAATTTCTTTTTTTAGTTCTTGAAACTCCTTATCGAGTTGCTGACGATCACTATCGGTTAGTGTATCGTTGGATGCTTGAACTGCTAACTCTCGCATTCTTTGAATAATGGCATGCGTTTCATTCAGTGCACCCTCTGCTGTTTGAACCATTGAAATACCATCTTGTATATTTTTTGCTGCCATGTTCAATCCGCGAATTTGTGCGCGCATTTTTTCGGAGATTGCAAGTCCAGCTGGATCATCCGCTGCACTATTAATCCGATAGCCGGTAGAAATGCGTAACATCGACTTGCTCATTGCATTATAATGCTTATTCATATTACTTAATATCGACATCCCCGTAGCAGACCACTTACCTAGCAACTCCCCACCCCCTTACGATAGATATTTTTATTTATATCGGTATGAGTCAAAGCCTTTCAAGTACATTTGGTAATAAACCCAAATATTTGAAATAAAATGAGAGCACCCGCTTCTTCTACATGAAAAGTGGGTGCTCATTGGCTGTACCTAGTATTCAATTTTTGAAACCTCCGAATTGTGTGCTCTTTTGATGTAGTAGCTCATAGAAGAGCGCTTCATTGTAATCGGTTAATGCCTGGTCAATTAAGTAATCAATATTCTTTTTCTCAATTTCAGCGATAAGTTGATCAATTTCACCTACAGTTGCAGAAGAGACAAGGGGTAACTGTGGTTTTGGTGTAGCGCTTTCAAGAATGGGCGTTAAATGTTCATGGACATTTGTAATTAGCAACAGTTGATATAGTGGTAATCGTATAAAACGATTTCCTTTTTGGAATACAAATACCTCAGATAAATTTTCGATTTGTTGTGTATGCAAGTTGATGATCATCTCTTTCCCTTCAATGGGAATGAAATGAAAAATCTCATTCTCCTTTAATATTGAGAAATATTGATAAGCAAATACGAGACGCAATTTATCTCCAGTAATTTTCGTGTAAAATGGCTTCATATATTGAACTTGCATCATCCTTCATCCCTCCTCATTATCTGATTATTCAGATTTTAACATAAATTAAACTGCTTGTTAACTGTCTTCTCCTCAATTTTTTTCTTTCTAATCATTCAGCTTATCATGTCCGCATTTTAATCGTATAATGGAAAGACAGTCTTTTTTCCTTTATACGAAAGATGACATTTTATATCATCTTAAATAAAGCTAAAGTCATTGGCCAATGCCATTGAGAGGAGTGAGGTTATGGCTTTGTCTATTTCGCAACTAGCAAAGGAACATCAACAATTTATACTTGCAAAATTAAAAGAAGTTGAGCAGGAGCTACATCCGTCCTCTAGCGAAGACGAGGAACTTGTGCGCCGTGCAGTTTTTTCTGTCCGTAACAAATCTATCGTATTTGAACGTTTTAATGGTGCAAGTTCTATATTATATGCAAGCGTACAGGATGTGAGACCAGCAACTGTAGAAATTGATTTTGCTCACGGGACTTTAAGCTGTAACTGTCCCCAACTAAAATGGTGTCGTCATCAGGTAGGCGCATTACTTGCTCTCTATCAGTACTTTGATTCAGTGCAAAACTGGTCAGCTGCTTGGCGTGCACAAAAATCAGTGCAATTAAAAACATTAGCTGATGAACGGAGCCCTGAAAGCTGGCAGTTGATGGTCGACGAAGTCATGAAACGCCTATTACCAGCAGGTCGCATTTTGGAAGGCTATGGACTTTCCGCCATTCGTACCGATGCATTGGAACGGCTTCGTAAACATATGCCGTTTGAGCGTGAATGGCAACCACTTTATAAACTTTTTATTGAACTGTCTATCTTTAACGCGATATGGAGACATTTAAACAATACACAAGGGCACTCTTTAGACTCGCCCTATATGAAATACTTTATTGATCAAAGCGTCCAGTCTCTTGAAAGTATTTTGACGGAATTAACAAATCGCTCTCGACTTTTTGCAACCGATCCATTTTATGACGCCCTTCAAGAAATTGTCCGTAACTTATTATTAGAACGACAAGGGCTATTTGCTAATCGTTTACAAATCTACATGCTGCTTTGGGCAGTGCTTTTTTATGAGAAGCCTAGACGTGAAAAAGAGCTTACCCTTATTAGCAATCTTGAGCATGTTTCACCCGAGATTTCGGTGCAGTCATTAAAACTTTTATTTTATGTGCTGTTACAAAAGGAGCAATTATTACAAGAAAGCATCGCACATATTGACTTACCACAGATGCAAGACTTATTTGAACTAGCAACATTTGCTAAACGTGCTGGCGAGTCACATTCACAAGCATCGATTTTGCGAGCTATGCTGCCTTTTGCGGAAGCTTTTTTACAGGAAACGGTGCCAGTTGTACAACGTGCGCAATACGTGCGACAATTCCAATTGTTATATGAAGATATTCAGTTGACCGAGGAGGAAGAAACAACGTTATATAGCGCATTCGGTGTATATGGATTACAGCCCTATTCGTTCTTCCTTATTCGTAAAGAACGCTATCGTGAATGGGCTGCATTACATCAATTAAATCTTTCCTCTTTCTCTTATTTAGAAATGTGTGGCCTTAAAGATGTACTTCACATAGCTCCGGCAGCAGTTTTACCTTTATATCATGTCTATGCAATGGCTGAGATTACGCAAAAATCTCGCATGAACTATAAGCAAGCAGTACGGATATGGAAAAGTATGCGTAGTGCCGCGAAAAGAGCAGGTAAAGTAGCTTATTTTGAAACATACATGCAAACAATCCGAGCAGAATATAAACGACTTCGCGCATTACAGGAAGAAATTGAGAAAGGAAACTTAGTATGACGATATTAAATGTCCCCTCTCCGTTTACCAAAAGACAGCAGTTACGTATTGAACCAGCATCCAATGATCATTACACGGTGCAGGGCTTTACAGCAAGTGGAGCAGCACTTGAGGTTGACACCTTGATTTCTTCGCTATTCTTTAACTATGAAGCAAATACGTATGGTTTAATGACCAATCGTACCGATACATCTATCGATATTTCGACCGCAGAGCTTCTCGATATCTTTTCCCCACTTTACCAGCACCCATTTATTCATTGGGCTGGAGTGGATACTAAAAGTAGTGACACGATTAATCAAGTACAACAATTACAGCAGTACTGGCAAGAACCTACACTATGGTCGCATGTCGAAATTGCAGATGATTTTTCTTCATTGTACTTTTCCATTGAAGATGTCGATACGACATTACTTGAAATTGCTGTGCAGCAAAAATTAGCTCATGCTGGATTAGTCGTGTCTGATGTGCCAAAGTTACTTCCCTTCTTCTTACGCGGTGGCTGGCCATTAGAAAAGGACCGTCAAGCTGGTGCAGTTACAGTATCGTTACGTTTAAGTGAACCAGAAGAAGATTCGGATGTTTGGCTATTGGAAACGGTACTTAGCACTGCTACAACCAAAACTTATTGGACACCTGCTGTACGCAAGAAAACATTGCCCATTGCGGATGCTTTACCGGCAAAATGGCAGCCATTTGCCCTTGATATTGAACAACAGCAAAGCCAAATTGTCGAACTGCTATCAAATGAACATTTACAATCTAATGTTTTCATTCATATAACGCTCGACGATTTAGAGGTTCGCAAATTTTTACGGGAAGACTTAGCTCGATTACAGGCATTAGGTTTTGATGTAGTTCTTCCAGCTTGGTTAAAAGATTTAAAACAATCAAAATTGCGAGTACGTGTCAGCACAGGCAATATTTCTACGAAAAAAGTGGCTGGACTTGATGATATTCTTACGTTTAAATGGCAATTTTCGATGAATGGTCAGTCGATTTCAGCTGAGCAATTTAAAAAGCTCGTCGATGAAAAACGCGAATTCATACGTATTGGTACGGAATGGTTCCGTGTGGATGCCAACTGGATGCATGAAATGCGCGCGTTAATGCAACAGGCTGAAGATGAAAGTTGGACTGTCCGTGAACTTTTATTCCGAGAACTACCAGAAGATTCAATGATGCTAGAGGAGGAAGAAGATGCGGATGATGCATTACGTGACGATCCACTGTTCGCCTTTGAACTACAACAATCGTTAAAATCGTATATGGAGCAGCTGCAAGAGAAAAAGGGTCTGCCTCCAGTACCGGTTCCTTCATCATTAAATGCGAGCTTACGTCCTTATCAGCAAGAAGGTTTTGAATGGCTTGTCTTTATGCGCGAACAAGGTTTTGGTGCTTGTTTAGCGGATGATATGGGTCTTGGTAAAACGGTACAGCTTATTTCTTATTTACTACATGTTTATGAAACACTCGATGCCAAAGAGCCGACGATTATTATTTGTCCGACTTCGGTACTTGGAAACTGGCAAAAAGAGCTTGCACGTTTTGCGCCTTCTTTGACTGTGCATACGCATTATCAAGCAAATCGAACGAAGGAAGATGCCTTTATTCAGCTTGTTCAACAAGAAAAACCACATATCATTTTGTCTACTTATGGAACAGTATCCCAGGATACAGAGTTTTTACAAATGATTGATTGGGCAACCGTTGTATTAGACGAAGCGCAAAATATTAAAAATATGCAAACACTGCAGTCTCGTTCGATACGTAAATTACATGGTAGCCACCATATTGCCTTAACAGGTACACCTGTTGAAAATCGATTATCCGAGCTTTGGGCAATTTTTGACTTTATTCATAAAGGCTATTTAGGTAGCTTTGGCCGCTTTAACGAGGAATTTATTTTACCTATTGAGCGCGATGAGTCAGCGTCACATAAGCAAAAGCTACGAGCAAAAATTCAACCATTTTTATTGCGTCGTACAAAGCGAGATCCAAATTTACAGCTTAATTTACCTGATAAGCAAGAGTCCCATGCATACTGCGCTTTAACTGCGGAGCAAGCATCACTATATGAAGGCTATATTTTAGAAACGCTAGATCAATTGGAGCAACTAACAGGCTTTCAGAAAAAAGGTCGCGTCTTAAAAATGCTAAGTAAATTGAAGCAATTATGTAATCATCCTACCCTTTATTTAAAAGAACCTTTTGAGGATGCTGCAACGATGCTGACACGCTCCGTTAAATTAGAGCGAATTGTAAACATGGCAGCCGAAATCGTGGACAATGGTGAGCAATGTCTTATTTTTACGCAGTATATCGGGATGGGTCAATTACTGCAGCATTGTTTCAGTGAAATTTATGATGTTGATGCACCATTTTTAACTGGTGCGATGCCTAAACAACAACGTGACCGATTAGTTGAAAGTTTTCAAGCAGGTGAGTTCCCTATTTTCATCCTGTCCTTAAAAGCAGGTGGTACAGGATTAAACTTAACAGCCGCAAACCATGTGTTACATGCCGATCGTTGGTGGAATCCTGCTGTAGAAAACCAAGCAACAGACCGTGCTTATCGAATTGGGCAAACACAATTTGTGCAAGTGCATAAGTTTGTAACAATCGGGACTATTGAAGAAAAAATAGATAAAATGCTGGCGCAGAAATCTGCATTATCAGAAGAACTTATTCAATCGAGCCAGTGGTTAACAGAGTTGGATGATGATGAACTTCGTGATTTAATGTCACTCGATTATAATTTATCCTAAAAATGCGCCAAGAGCTTAACGTTCTTGGCGCTCTTTTTAGTGAACAATGTTTTACTTCTTTCCTACTTACTTCTTATTTAGTTGTGTGAAATGTTCATTGCTGTGCGGTCTTCAGCAATGTTTAATTTTTGTTAAAGTCCACATCTATCCTTTCTGTTGTAAAATAATTACGGCGCAAAGCTTCACATTTTATAGGAGAATGGCGAATTAAATAAATGTTATGCTTTACTCCGTATGTATTGCTATAGTCGGTTATACTACTGGTACTTGCATCTTTTTCTCTGGTAACACAAAATCTTTAAGAAGCTCCTGCTCGACAGATGACGCTGGCGTCATTGTGCTACTGTCACTATCCGGTGGTTTTAGCCTATAAAATCGCACATCTTCTACTACCACTTCTGTAATATATATTTTCGTGCTTTCTTCATTCATAAACGACCTTGATTGAATCCTTCCAGTGACTCCAATAAGCGAGCCTTTTCCGCAAAACTTAACAATATGCTCTGCCAGTTTTCCCCACACCGTACAAAGAATAAAGTCAGTTTCCACTTCCCCACGACTGTTTTTGTAATTGCGATTAATGGCAAGAGAAAAATGAGATTGCATCCGATTTCTTGATAATTGTCGTAACACCGGGTCTTTTGTTAATCTTCCAACCAGTCCGACTTGATTCATGGATTCACCTCCTTTGCTTTTAATTGCCCTTATCTTACAAGATGACTTTCACAACTGGCAAAGATGGATTTTTAAAATTTAGCGCAAAATTGCAGCACAAAATTGTTTTTTCATATGTTTTATTTTTTATTGATTAGATTTTTTTCTTAGTCAAAACAAGATAGCTGTAAGGATCTACGCGCATTTTTAAAATATTAAATTTTGCATATTTCTGGAGAAATTGAAGTAACAGGCTCCACTGCAACAAGCTGTAATTGATTATGTTATACTAAAATGAATGACCGACTTAGGAGGATACATAATGAAAACATTTAAAATGCTTTCCTTTGATCTTGTCACTCAAGATGGCATGCAAGCATTTCCTTTAGTCGATGGCATTATTATTAATCAAGAAAACAGCCATCAATCTTGGATTCTTGAACTGTTTATCGATCGGCAATATCGACCGATTTTTGATGAGTTATTAGCGAATGGTACAGTTGTAAATGTACGTGCCGTTATTTCATTTCCTGATAATGAGCCTGCGCCATTCCAGGTCGTTGTTCATACTGTGCAAGAAATTGGCGAGCATATTTCCGTGCTTTTAAAAGGAACTTTAAAAATTAAACGTTCGAAATACGCTGAACAATTACTTGCAGATTTGCTTACTGAGGGTGTTGCGCAAGTGGATTTGCTAGACCGCTTCTCTAAAGGGATGAAAGAACGACCAAAATTGAAAAATGATTGATTTTATGAGGCGATGCGTTAAATGACGCATCGTTTTTTGTATGGACAAGTTGTGATTTTTAGATAAAATATTGTGTGAAAAAGGGGTGAATGCAGATGAATTTTGTCATTCGTGAGAAGCCTTTAAAATTGTTATGGCTTGAAGCTTTACTAAGACGGCTACACGAAGGAGATTCTGAGTTGAGATATTATAGTGAACAATTTCGAAGGCTTTACGCAGGTTTTGCTGGCGAACAAAGGGTTGATCGTGAATGGGATGAAATAATATGTCCGAATACTTTTTTTGTATTGCATAATATCGTGCTAGAGAATACAGCCAAGCACTTTCATCAAGTCGATACCCTCTTTGTTTGTAAGTATTTCATATTAGTAGTGGAAATTAAAAATATCAACGGACGTCTCGATTTTGATGGAGCTACATATCAATGTACGCGGACAAAATCTGATGGAACAGTTGAAGGTTTTCCTAATGCAATAACGCAAATTCAACGTCATATGCAATTCTTTAAAACTTTCTTTAAAAATTATTCTTTCCCCATTGAAGGCGCCGTCATTTTTTCTAATCCATCCGCAATCATTGCGAATCATCCTAATACAGTTCCTATTTTCCATGTTTCTGGATTGCAGAGTCATATCCAACATCTTTTCACTAAATATACGAAACCTGTAATTTCAGATGAGCAATTAACCTATTTTGTGCAACAAATTAAAGCGCGGCATCAACCACAAGAAGTACTTAGTCACATAGATTCTTCGCGATTCCGCCACGGTGTTCTTTGCCCAAAATGCCATTACAAAAAACAAATGCTTTTTTATAGAGGAATCTGGAAATGTGTAGTGTGTCACTATGTAAGTACCGAAATTTTTGCGGAAGCATTGCTAGATTATCGATTGCTCGTGAGTCGCACAATTACCAATAGTCAATTGCGTGCATTTTTTGGTATTGATTCAAGCGATGCAGCTCTTCGCTTGTTGCGAAAATTCCAATTCCCTAGCACGGGTACTACTAAAAATCGTGTATACCATCTCCCTGATAATTTAATAGAATTTATGAAACCATTTTTTTAATGTTATTTCTATGGGGAAGTTGTCTCTCTGCGCATGTAGTTCCCATTCTTTAGCTGCAGGGGGATCTTTCCGCGGGAATTACTCTTGCTTCCGCGGGATTCTTCCCTTCTTCCGCGGAATTCTCCCTTGCTACCGCGGGATTCACTCTTGCTCCGCGGAATTCACTCTTGCTCCGCGGGATTCTTCCCTTCTTTCGCGGGATTCACTCTTGCTTCCGCGGGATTCTTCCCTTCTTTCGCGGAATTCACCTTTGCTTCCGCGGGATTCTTCCCTTCTTTCGCGGGATTCACTCTTGCTTCCGCGGGATTCTCCCCCGCTTCCGCGGAATTCTCCCTTGCTTCCGCGGGATTCACTCTTGCTCCGCGGAAATCACACCCGCTTCCGCGGGATTCTTCCTTTCTTTCGCGGGATTCACTCTTGCTTCCGCGGGATTCTTCCCTTTTTCCGCGGAGTTCACCCTCGCTTTCGCGGGATTCTATCCTTCTTCCGCGGAATTCTCCCCCGCTTCCGCGGAATTCACCACCCCCGCTTCCGCAGAAATCACCCTCGCTTCCGCAGAAATCACCCTCGCTCCGCGGAACCACCGCTTCATTTCGCAAAAAAAAAAGTGATTCCGAATTAACGGAATCACTTTCGTATTTATGGGGTAGTCATCGTATTACGGTCTTTATTCATCGTGTTGTTATCGTTTCTTTCAACACCATTTACACCGTTTGCGTTAGGTACGTTGTCATAGCCATTTGAGCCATTTACATCCGCATTTGACCCAGGTGTTGTTGCTTCTGGGATCACCGTGCTTTCGTGTACTGTACCGTCATTTACTGTACCATTGTTCATGGTACCGTTGTTGTTTACGTTACGATCGTAAACATCATGGTTATCCGGATCCACGACGTCTTTTACATCGTTGACACCTTCTCGAACGTCCCTATTCAAATCTGTCATTGGAGTATCATTTGCAGCATTGTTACCCCAGTTACAACCTCCAAGGAATACTGTAGCAAGGATAATGGTTAAAAATGACATTTTCCACATATTAAAAAACCTCCTTTCTTGAATACTTATGTCAGCAAATACAACCAAGTGCATTTGTGATCCTACATAGAGTGCCCGGGAAAGGAGGGAACTATCCGATTTTTTTTACAAAAACTATTTTTGTTTTTCTTTCAGCAACTGTTCAATATATGCTGCTTCTGCTTTACAATTATAAGTATAATTTGTTCCAAGTTCTTTTTGTAAAGCATCAATTGTTTCGACCTGTTTAGCGGTTGGTTCTTCATTTAAAATTTTTGCAATTACTTCATCGATTTTTTGTGCCATTTCTTCATGGAATTCAGTACTCATCAAAACATCGGCTGGGATTTTTTCGATCCAAGCGGCATTTTCCTGAAAATAAGACTGCCAGCTAGCAATGAAGTCTTCCATAGAAAAGCGCTCTTCTTCCCAACCAATACTTGCTAAGTATGATTCAAAAGATGTTGAAATCGAACGCGTAATGCTAATTTTAACACCTGAAGACAATTCCTTATACATCTATATAATCCTCCTACTTTTTAAAAAACCTAAAATTACATGTATTTCAATTCACAATACGATCTCATTTAAACTACTAATTGCTGTCAAAAAAATTGACAATCAGAACACTATTCGACAAGCTTATTTTATAACTTATAGCCTATAATTGCAAATTAAGGCTGTTTTGGTTGTTCTGGCCCTATTGCGAATAAAATGTCTGCCTCACAAACAAGCTCGCCGTCAACTGTCGCAATTCCATGTCCTTTACCCATTGATCCACGTAATTTAGTGAATTCTACTTCTAATCGAAGCTGATCTCCAGGTACAACTTGACGCTTAAAGCGCGCGTTATCGATTCCTGTTAAAAATACTAATCGACCTTGATATTGTTCAGACTTTAATAAGGCTACGCCACCAACTTGCGCTAATGCCTCTACAATTAATACACCTGGCATAACTGGGTATCCTGGAAAATGTCCATTAAAGAAATCTTCATTAATCGATACATTTTTGAAACCTACTGCACGTTTGCCTTCCTCTAGTTCCACAATACGATCAACAAATAAAAATGGATAACGATGTGGTAAAATTGCTTGAATTTGTTCTGCTGTTAACATTTCTTTTCCCCCTCTAGGTATGTAAATTGGCTTTTTACTTATAATATAAACCTGGCGTCCATTTTTACACGTTTAAGGTATATTACAGTGTCCGCCATTTTATGTGAAACACAAAGTATGGTAAAGAATATTATTATTCTTTACCATTCATAATGTCAAATATATGCTGCCATGTTTCTAACTTAAAGACATCCATTGCTTTTCCTTGACCAATCACACTGTAGCCAACCATTGTTCCTAAAATAGCGGCAACAACGATTAAAACAAGAACAAGTACAACACGTAACCAAATCGGAATCAGCCGTATTTGCACCCATCGAACCTCGCGTTGCTCTCCATTTGAGCGACGTCCCTTTTCATCTGGTAGCTTATCGGTTTCTTGTGTCGGCACAGAACGTCGACGTGAATCGTTTGTCATAGATATTGTACCCCTTCATTTCTTACTCAAACATGTACTTATCGAATACCATTAATAAGCCCTAGCATTTGGTCAGCTAGTGTAACAGCTCTAGCATTAAATTGATAAGCACGTTGCGTTTCGATTAAATCTGTCATTTCCTTCGACAAGTTAACATTCGATAATTCGAGTGCACCACTTTGCATGCCGATTTGCTGACGATTTGCTCCTTGTAATTCTGTTACAACTTCAGCTTGCGTATAGCCTAGCTCTGCTAAGTTATTTGGGAAGCCTAAGTATGTACCAGAAACATGCTCCATTAGCTGTGGCTTTTGGAATTCTGTTACAGCAAGATCCGTACGAATAATATCTCCATTCGGATATGTTGCTTCTAACGAGCCTCCATCGCGTACAGCAAATCCTTTTACGTTATCTGGTAATGTAATGGCTTGTCCATTTGCATCTGCTACTGGATAACCATCTGAAGTAACAAGCATTACCGTTCCATTATTTAAAGGCGATAAATAAAAGTCACCTTGACGAGTATACACTGTTTTCGTTCCATTTTCACCATCTGGCATTAAAATATTGAAATATTGCTTTGGCTTTGTAAAAGCTAAGTCCAAATCACGGTCCGTTGATTGCAATGAACCTTGTTTATAATTCGTTTGAATTTGTCCTAGCATTGCACCAGAGCCATAACGAATACCAACTGGTGATTGGCGCACAGTAGGGTCCTGGGTATCGTTATTGAATTGTTGATACATTAGTTCGTTAAACGTTGCTTGCTGTGTTTTATAGCCATGCGTCCCACTATTAGCAATGTTATTACTAATTGTATCTAATTTATTTTGCAATTGGCCCATTGTATTTGTTGCGGTAATCATTGTTCGTAGCATGTGAAAACGCCTCCTGTTCGCTTATTATAACTTGCCGATTTCGTTAACAGCCTTTTCCATACTACGATCATAAGCCTGCAACACTTTTTGATTTGCTTCAAATGCACGGTACGCTGTCATCAAGTCTGTCATTGTGCGACCAGAATCTACATTTGAGTTCTCTAAATAATTTTGACTTAATGTAAACGACACACCATTTGCACCATAAGCGGTAGGAAGCGCATCGCCATTTTCTGTACGAAGTAAGCCATTATCTTGTTTAACTAGCATGTTCGGATTGGCAGCAAACGATACACCTACACGCGCTACTTGCTGGTTATTAACAAAAATAGCACCGTCCTGATCCACTCGGAAATCATCATTTGGTAGTTGGATGCGTTGTCCTGTTTCAGATAATACGTAAAGACCTTGTGCATTAACTAAATAGCCTTGACCATCTAATGTAAAATTCCCGTTACGTGTATAAGCCTCTCCGCCGTCTGGATGTGCTAAACGGAAGAAAATTGAACCCGTGACACCATCTTCATTTTGGGGTAAGTATCCATCAATTAGGGCCATATCTGTTGTTAAATCTGTGCTATAGATTTGACCTTGTATGTAATTTGGTAATGTTTCTTGCATATAAATTCCGGTATTTAATGCACCAACTTGACTCATATACTGTGAGCCCGATTGCTGATTGGCAGGCGCATTTGTTTTACCTACGCTGGACATTAGCATATCTGGAAATGAACGGATTGTTGACTGATCTGCCTTAAATCCAGGTGTATTGGCATTGGATAAGTTGTTTGTCAGCAGTTCTGTTCGTCTTTGTTGTGCAATCATACCTGATGCTACTGTATAAAATCCTTTAAACAAAGGAATCACCTCATTGTATTTTTATAGAGAAGCTGGAACACGGTCAATATTTTCTAGCATTATGCCTGTACCAATTGCCACACAATCCATTGGATGTTCTGCAATGAATACTGGTACTTTTAACTCTTCTATTAACAGTTGGTCCATACCGTGTAGTAGTGCGCCACCACCTGTAATAATAACACCACGATCAATAATATCTGCTGATAGCTCAGGCGGTGTTTTTTCCAATACGTTTTTTGCTGATTGTACAATCATTGCCACCGACTCATGTAAAGCACGTTCGATTTCATCAGAGTTAATGGTAATTGTACGTGGTAAGCCTGTAACCATATCACGACCACGAATATCCATCGAATCGTTGCGTCCACCTTTAAATACTGTACCAATTGTTATTTTAATGGCTTCTGCAGTGCGCTCACCAATAAGCAATTTATATTCTTTTTTAATATATTGTAAAATATCATTATCAAAAACATCACCAGCAACCTTGATAGACTCACTTGTCACAATGTCACCCATTGAAAGTACCGCGATATCTGTTGTTCCGCCACCGATATCAACGACCATATTGCCACTCGGTTGGAAAATATCCATACCAGCACCGATTGCAGCAACTTTTGGCTCTTCTTCTAAATATACTTTTTTACCACCAGATTTTTCAGCAGCTTCACGAATCGCTTTTTGCTCAACACTTGTAATATTCGTTGGGCAGCAAATCAAAATGCGTGGTTTCGTTAAAAATCCTTTTAAATTTAACTTATTGATGAAATGTCTAAGCATCGCTTCTGTAACATCAAAATCTGCAATTACACCATCGCGTAATGGCCGAATTGCAGTAATATTACCAGGCGTACGCCCCACCATTTGACGCGCTTCTTCTCCTACTGCTAACACCTTGTTTGTCTTTTTATCTATCGCCACCACTGAAGGTTCGTTTAAAACAATCCCTTTACCTTTTACGTGGATTAATACGTTCGCAGTTCCTAAGTCTATGCCTATATCCTTCGAAAACATTTTTTGATTTCTCCTTCCCGCCAGTTAAAACTACATAACGTTCCTATTGTCTATTTATCTAGAATATTTTATCACACCCCATTGGTAATTTCACCTAAATTTAGTCATTCTGCTTGTTTTCCTACAATTATATGGACACAACTAGAAATGGACAAAAAAAGAACGAATCATTCTTGACTCGCTCTTTCTTTCCACTTGTTTTTCGTTGCCTCTCCTCCACGAATATGACGTACGGCTTTATGGTAGGCGAGAATCTCTTTAACTTGATCGGCTAATCCTTCATGAATTGTTGGTAATCGCTCTGTTAAATCTTTGTGCACCGTACTTTTTGAATAACCTGTCATTTTCGCGAGGACACGCACAGTTTCACGCGTCTCAATCAATAATTCACCGAGGCGTATGCAGCGCTTCCGAATGTGCTCGTGCACGTTCTTCGTCCTTTCCACACAATTTCACAAAATGGCTTTGGCATCAGATGCACGTCTGCGCATTTCTTCACCTTATGTGAGGACAAAGCTATTCAGAACACGTTTTGCACTTTCTCGTTAAATTGCTGACTTTTTTAAAATCCTAGGAATTTTTTCGGGTTTACGTATTTACCGTTTTCTAGTACTTCAAAATGCATGTGAACGCCGGCTGCTTGATTCCACTCATTGTCAGTCGCTTTGCCAAGTGCCTGACCTTGTGTCACTTCATCGCCTTCTTTCACAACAATATCTTTCACAGAGCTATAATGTGTTTGCTTACCATCTGCGTGCTCTAGAACGATTTTATTGCCTGTGAATGCATCTAGTTTTACTTCTAGTACTTTACCACTTAGCGCAGCAACTACTTCGAATTCTTCTCCATTCATAGCAAGAGAAATACCTGATGAAGTTGTAAATGTTTGATTAAATACCATTAGTGCATTTTCACGTGACTCTTCATTGGCTTCAACTTCATAAAATTCCTGTGAAACTTGTACTTTACTAAGCTCAGCTTCCTTGAATGGATACTTCATTGTTTCTGTTTTTGCATTTGTTTCAACTACTGGACCTGGGTCTACTTGTGCTAGATCTGGTAACGGCGCCTCTTCTTTCGATACAAGACTGTTGTAACCGAATAAAATACCTGCTAACATTAACGCACCACCCGCGTATACCGCCGGCCAAAACCAAGGTTTTTTCTGCAATTGTCCTTTTTCATTTTGAGAAGTTTTACTATTTTTATCCTCTCTCATTTTCATCACCTCTAGTTGCAGTGTGAACAACTAGAAGCTATTTTAAACATGCATCTATTTTTTTTATCTCAATTTGTTGATAATAATAGTGTAAAATTTCAGAGGCGGTCTTTCCCTCGCTTGCCATCGCATCGGCACCGTACTGACTCATACCTACTCCATGACCATATCCTTTAGTAGCTACTTGAACCTTCCCAGCTTTTGCATTATAGGAAATCTTAAAATCTGTTGATGGTAATTGTAAGAGTGTTCGAATCTCTCTCCCTGACCAAACATTTTTCCCTAACTGTAACCGGTCAACACGACCCGACTCATTTAGAAACAATTGAATACGACTAAAATCGGACGCTTGCCATTTATTTGACCACAAAGCATTCCATTCTGCCAACGTCCATTCTTTTATAGTTGCAAACTTAGGAGAAGCTTCGTCGGACATACTTGCAACACTTTGTAAATATGGCAAGTCATTACCACTGTAGCCATAGGCACTTTCCGTTTGGCCATTACTCGTCGAATGGAACATCGCCGTAATTAATTCATTATTATATAGAAGTACTTGTCCTTCTGTTTCTGTGATAGCTTCGACAATTTTCTTTTCATTTCCCGGGAAATTGCTAGTCCAATTAGCTTTTCTTTGTTCTTTATTGTAATAAACTTGCCTCGCAACAGTAGGTGCAATAGCATTCTTGCCGTAATTTGTCGTTTTTAGAGCATATGTCCTCGCTGCAATGGCTTGCGCTTTTAATGCCTCCTTATTAAAGGACACAGGCATTTCTGCAGCGACAACACCAACTATATACGTTTCTAAAGGAATTTTATCCTTTTGTCCCTCCACTTCTATGAATATTTCACAGGCATTTTCGGTCTTTTGTAGAGAGTCGTGCGCAATGTCATCCGTTCGTCTCTCACTGAATGCAACAGGAAGTATATATAATGCACCAATTAAACAAATAACGCCAATACTCATTATCCAATTTTTCATAAGGAATAATATGCGAGCGCTCTTTAAATTATGAGCGTTATGGTGAGGGATTTTGCTTTGCACCAAGGGGATTGCTTTGCTCCGCGGGATTATCGCTCTGTTCCGCGGGATTACCTCTCTACTTCGCGGGATTATTGCTTTGTTCCGCGGAAACATCCCTCTGCTTCGCGGGATTATTGCTTTGTTCCGCGGAAATATCCCTCTGCTTCGCGGAATTACCTCTCTGCTTCGCGGGATTCTCTCTCTGCTCCGCAGGATTCCAACATTGCTCCGCGGAAATATCCCTCTGCTTCGCGGGATTCCAACCTTGTTCCGCGGGATCCGCTGCGCTGCGGCATTGATTCCTTTGCTTTATACAAAAACCCCACTTTCCTTTTGATAAGCAAAGTGGGGTTTTAGAGTTAGTTTGCTGGTAATTCTAGTGTAGTTTCTTCTTTTGGTGCAACATCCATTGATGTGATTCGTTCAATATTTGCGCCTAGTGATGCTAGTTTCGCATGGAAGTCTACGTAGCCGCGGTCTAGGTGATGAAGCTTAGTTACTCGCGTCATGCCTTCTGACACAAGGCCAGCTAAAATTAGTGCAGCCGCTGCTCGTAAATCTGTTGCCATAACCTCAGCTCCCTGTAGGTCTACAGGCCCTTCGATAAACACAGAGCGTCCTTCAATTTTAGCACCGGCATTCATGCGGCGGAACTCTTCCACATGCATAAAGCGGTTTTCAAAAACAGTTTCTGTAATGATACTCGTACCTTCAGCAGTTAACATTAAGGCCATCATTTGTGATTGCATATCGGTTGGGAAACCTGGATGCGGCATTGTTTTAATGTCTACGGCTTTTAAAGTTTGCGGGACTTGGACGCGAATACCTTCATCTAGCTCGGTAATTTCTACACCCATTTCACGCATTTTCGCTATTAAGGCTGTCATATGCTCAGGAACAGCATTTTCAATCGTTACATCGCCTTTTGTAATCGCAGCAGCTACCATAAATGTACCGGCTTCAATACGGTCTGGAATAATATAATGCTCTGTCCCATATAATGTGTCAACGCCTTCAATACGAATCGTATTCGTACCTGCACCGATAACACGCCCACCCATACTATTAATAAAGTTTGCAAGATCTACGATTTCAGGTTCTTTAGCTGCATTCTCAATGACTGTTGTGCCTTTTGCTAAAGAGGCAGCTGTCATGATATTTTCTGTAGCTCCAACACTTGGGAAATCTAAATACACATTCGCACCTTGTAAACGACCCTCTACCTTCGCTTCTACATAACCGTGCCCAAATGAAATTTTTGCACCCATTGCCTCAAAGCCTTTTAAATGTAATTCAATTGGACGTGATCCGATTGCACAACCACCCGGTAAAGCAACACGTGCAAAGCCATTTCGTGCAAGTAATGAACCCATTACTAAAATAGATGCACGCATTTTACTGACAAATTCAAATTGAGCTTCACTTGAAAGTTCCTTTGTTGCGTCTATATATACAGTATTGTCTTCTGGTATATATGTAACATCAGCGTTTAGACTTTTTAGTACTTCATTTATGGTATAAACATCTGCTAAGTTAGGGACTTCTTTAATTACATTTTCTCCTTTTGAAGCAAGTAAAGCTGCCGCCAGGATTGGTAACACTGCATTTTTTGCGCCCTCTACACGAACTTTTCCCTGTAGCTTTTGGCCGCCAGTCACTATAATTTTATCCACCTTACGTCCCTCCGAATTCAATCTCTTAACCTATCAAAATTTATTTTAAAAAAAGATGTATAATGTCATAATCAGTAAACAAACAACTCTATAGTACAACTTTTCACACGCTCGTTCAAGCGTCCAAATCACTATTTTAAGGCATTTATTGATATTTTGCTATTTATTTATTGTACGCATGAATATTTTTTTTGTGAATGACCAATAACACGGGAAAATATGTTAATTTTTCTAATACATATCATTGTTCATCGACAATATATATCCGTTTATGCGACTTATTAAACCTCTTTTGAACATACTTCAAAGGACCACATAAGTTATCTTATGAAGCCCTTTGAAATATGCACGTATTACGTTACGCATCGATCAGCGATAAATATAACTCGCTAATCTAAAATAAGTACGGAAGTTTTCCAGACCAGCTTGAAATCTGTAAAAAGAAATTAGAAACTGCAGTACCTATTGCAATACTCAACAAAATATAAATTAACTGTATTTGAAACACTTTATTTTTCTTGAACAGTTTTTCTAACATGAAGGCTTGCAAAGCGTAAAATGTGATAGCAATAAAAAATAGATGCGATAAAATACCCATTAAAGCTTCTTGGCCTACTGCTTCATAAATTTCCACATCATGTTCCTCCATTTAAAAAACGGGCAGATATTGAATCTGCCCGTTAAAAATTGAATTAGATATTACCCTCATGAACGTTGATACGATTCAACGCACGTTTTAATGCTAGGTCAGCACGTTTGAAATCAATGTTATCTTGTTTGCTTTGAATTCGTCCTTCAGCACGTTTAACGGCTTCTTTAGCACGTTGAACATCGATATCTTCAGCAATTTCAGCAGAAGGTGCTAAAATTGAGATTTTTTCTGGACGAACTTCAATGAAACCACCGCTTACAGCAACAACTTCTGTAGAACCGTCTTCTTTTTTAAGCTTCACTGCACCAATTGCAAGTGGAGCGACCATTGGAATATGGCCAGCAAGAACACCGATTTCACCTGAAGTTGTTTTCGCGATTACCATTGATACTTCAGAATCGTATACTGGGCCGTCGGGAGTGACAATATTGACTGTAACTGTCTTCATATTTTTTCCTCCTCGTCCCTAGTATTAAACCTCTACGCCCATGCTTTTCGCTTTTTCAACTACTTCATCAATTGAACCTACTAAACGGAAAGCATCTTCTGGTAGGTGATCGTATTTACCTTCAAGGATTTCCTTGAATGAACGAACCGTTTCTTTAACAGGAACGTAAGAACCTTTTTGTCCAGTGAATTGCTCCGCAACGTGGAAGTTTTGAGATAAGAAGAATTGAATACGACGAGCACGTTCAACTGTTTGTTTATCTTCGTCAGATAACTCATCCATACCTAAGATAGCAATGATATCTTGTAATTCGCGGTAACGTTGGATTGTACGTTGTACGCCAGTTGCTACTGCGTAGTGCTCAGCGCCTACGATTTCTGGTGATAATGCACGAGAAGTCGAAGCTAATGGGTCAACCGCAGGGTAGATACCCATTTCAGATAATTTACGCTCAAGGTTAGTAGTTGCATCTAAGTGGGCGAAAGTTGTAGCTGGAGCCGGGTCAGTATAGTCATCGGCTGGTACATAGATCGCTTGAATAGAAGTTACAGAACCTTTGTTAGTAGATGTGATACGCTCTTGTAATTTACCCATTTCAGTTGCAAGTGTTGGTTGGTAACCTACCGCAGAAGGCATACGACCTAATAGGGCAGAAACCTCAGAACCTGCTTGTGTGAAACGGAAGATATTGTCGATGAATAAAAGTACATCTGCACCTTGCTCATCACGGAAGTATTCCGCCATTGTAAGACCAGTTAAAGCTACACGCATACGTGCACCTGGTGGCTCGTTCATTTGACCGAATACCATCGCAGTTTGCTTGATAACGCCTGAATCGCTCATCTCGAAGAATAAGTCGTTCCCTTCACGAGTACGCTCACCTACACCAGCGAATACAGAGATACCTGAATGCTCTTGTGCGATGTTATTGATTAATTCTTGGATTAATACAGTTTTACCTACACCGGCACCACCGAATAAACCGATTTTACCACCTTTAATATATGGTGCTAATAAGTCTACTACTTTGATACCTGTTTCAAGGATTTCAACAGAAGTTGAAAGCTCATCGAAAGATGGTGCTTCGCGGTGAATTGAATCACGACGAACATCAGCTGGAATTTCTTCACCTAAGTCGATTACTTCTCCTAATACGTTGAATACACGACCAAGAGTCACTTCACCAACTGGTACTGAGATAGCTTTTCCTGAATCTGTTACTTCTGCTCCACGTTGTAAGCCATCAGTAGATGACATTGCAATTGTACGAACAGAATCATCACCTAAATGAAGTGCAACTTCTAATGCAAGAGTTGTTGGTTCTTCATTAGGACGTTCAATCTTAACTGTTAATGAGTTATAGATTGCTGGTAATTGGCCATTGTTGAATTTTACGTCAACAACCGGACCCATTACTTGAATAACTTGTCCTTTATTCATTACTGTGTACCCTCCTATCGTATTCTTATACGACATTGGTGAGCTGCGCCTATTCTAAGGCTGCAGCCCCACCAACGATTTCTGTAATTTCTTGTGTAATCGCTGCTTGACGCGCACGGTTATATTGCAATGATAGGTCTGAAATAAGATCAGATGCATTATCAGTCGCATTTTTCATGGCAGTCATACGAGAAGCATGTTCACTTGCTTTTCCGTCTAATAATGCACCGTAAATTAGGCTTTCCGCATATTGTGGAAGTAATACTTCAAGAATTGCTTCACCAGATGGCTCGAATTCATAAGAAGCATTGTTGCTTGTAGGTGCAATATCTGTTAATGGAAGAAGTTTTTTCTCTGTCACTTCGTTTGCGATAGCGCTCACAAAGTGATTGTAGTACATATAAAGCTCATCATACGTACCGTCAATGAACATACCAACAGCATTACGAGCGATTTCTTTAATATCAGCGAATGATGGTTGGTCAGGAAGAGCAACTACACTGCTAATAACATTATGATCACGTTTCACAAAGTAATCACGAACAACACGACCTACTGCTAACACCACGTATTCGTCTTTTGATTTATGACGCTCGTCGATTGTACGTTGCACTTGGCGTAGGATACTTGAGTTGTAAGCACCTGCCAGTCCACGGTCTGAACCAATAACTAAGTAAGCTGTTTTCTTCACAGGACGAGCAGTTAACATTGGATGTCCACTGTCTTTTGTACCTGATGCGATAGCGCCTACTACGTCTTGAATTTTTTCCATGTAAGGAACGTAAGCTTTAGCGTTTTGCTCTGCACGACGTAACTTTGAAGAAGAAACCATCTGCATCGCTTTCGTAATTTGTTTCGTGCTCTTTGTTGAATTTATACGACCTTTAATTTCGCGTAAATTTACCACTGGTATTTCACCACCTTTTGTTTTTTAATCAAACGACTAACTATGTTACTTATTCTGATTTAGCGAAAGTTTTTTTGAACTCAGTTAAAGCTGCAACGTATTCCGCATCAGGAGCAAGTTCTTTAGTAGTACGAACATGATCTAAAACGTTTGTGTGGTTAGTATCTAACCAGCTTAAGAATTCAGATTCAAAACGAACGATATCTTGAACTGGAATATCATCTAAGTGACCTTTAGTTAATGCATAAAGGATCGCAACTTGTTTTTCAACTTTAAGTGGTTTGTTAAGGTCTTGTTTAAGAACTTCAACCGTACGTTTACCACGTTCAAGTTTAGCAAGTGTAATTTTATCTAAATCTGAACCGAATTGAGCGAAAGATTCAAGCTCACGGAATGCAGCTAAGTCAAGACGTAGTGTACCCGCAACTTTTTTCATCGCTTTAATTTGAGCAGATCCACCTACACGTGATACAGAAAGACCGGCGTTAATCGCTGGACGTACACCTGAGTTGAATAAGTCAGATTGTAAGAAAATTTGACCATCAGTGATTGAGATTACGTTAGTTGGGATGTATGCAGAGATATCCCCAGCTTGTGTCTCAACGAATGGAAGAGCTGTGATAGAACCATTTTGATATGTTTCATTTAACTTCGCAGCACGTTCTAATAAGCGGCTGTGTAAGTAGAAAACGTCACCAGGGTATGCTTCGCGACCTGGAGGACGGCGAAGAAGAAGTGAAAGTTCACGGTAAGCTGATGCTTGTTTAGAAAGATCATCATACACGATTAATACGTGTTTACCTTGTAGCATGAATTCTTCTGCCATAGATACACCAGCGAATGGTGCTAAGAATAATAATGGAGCTGGTTGAGAAGCAGAAGCTGTCACAACGATTGTATAATCTAAAGCGCCATGTTTACGAAGAGTTTCTACTACACCACGTACAGTAGATTCTTTTTGACCAATTGCAACATAGATACAGATCATGTTTTGGTCATTTTGGTTAAGGATTGTATCGATTGCTACAGATGTTTTACCAACTTGGCGGTCACCAATGATTAACTCACGTTGACCACGACCGATTGGTACAAGTGCGTCAATCGCTTTGATACCAGTTTGTAATGGTTCATGTACTGATTTACGAGCCATTACACCGAAAGCTGGGCTTTCGATAGGACGAGTTTTTGTTGTGTTGATTGGACCTTGTCCATCCACTGGTTGACCTAGTGGGTTTACAACACGGCCAATTAGTTCTTCACCAACTGGTACTTCCATAATACGACCTGTACGACGAACTTCATCGCCTTCTTTGATGTCTGAATATGGACCTAAGATTACGATACCTACGTTACCTTCTTCTAGGTTTTGAGCCATACCCATAACACCGTTAGAGAACTCTAAAAGCTCTCCAGCCATGGCGTTGTCGAGGCCATGAGCAAGAGCGATACCGTCACCAATACGGATAACTGTACCAACTTCGCTTACTTTAAGTTCAGATTCATAATTCTCAATCTGTTGTTTAATCAGACTGCTGATTTCTTCAGCCTTGATGCCCATGTATGTCACCTCTCACATTTCTAAATTATTAACCGATTAATTCACGTTTTAGACGCTCTAGCTTGTTAGCTACTGAGCTATCATAAATATGGTTACCGATTTGAACACGAATACCACCCAATAATGATGGATCAATTTCGTTTGTAATGTTTAATGATTGTTTCCCAACAAGTTGAGCGAATGCTGCAGAAATTTTAGCGCTTTCTTCAGCAGAAAGTTCACGTGTTGAGAATACAGTTGCATCTGCAGAACCTTGTGCTTGTGCAGCAAGCTCAGCATATGCATCAGCAATTAGCTTCACTTCGTTTACACGCTTTTTATCAACAAGAAGTTGAACAGTGTGTAAAACTTCTGGCGTTGCACTTGCAAAGATTTCAGCTACCATTTGTTTCTTACGTTCGATAGAGAACTTAGGTGCGTTTAACAGTGTTAAAAAATCAGGAGATTGTGTAACAACTTTTGTTAACTCGTTTAAGTCTGCCCCTACTTCAGCAAGAATATTTTTTTGTTGTGCAATTTCAAATAGAGCTTGAGCGTATCGCTTTGCTACAGTTGAATTACTCATTGAGCTTCCCCTGCCTTCGCAATCGTCTCTTCAATTAGAGCACGGTTGTCTGCCTCAGAAATCTCTTTGCTAAGGACTTTAGATGCTGCAAGTACAGATAATGAAACGACTTCATCACGTACAGCTTTGATAGCTTTTTCTTTTTCAGACTCGATTTCACGTAAAGCCGATTCTTTTAAGCGGTTAGCTTCATTGCGAGCTGCTGTAAGAATTTCTTCTTTTTGCGCTTCGCCTTGCTTCTTAGCACCCTCAACAATCGATTGTGCTTCCGTACGAGCTTCTTTAAGAAGGCTTTTTTGTTCTTCTAAAAATTTGTGCGAATCTTTGCGCGCTTTTTCAGCTGCTTCGATCTCACTTGCTACTAATTCTTCACGTTGTTGCATGATGCCCATTAATGGACCCCAAGCGAACTTTTTAAGAAGAAGCATTAGTACTAAGAAGATAACTAATGTTGCAACGACGTCACCACCGTTAAACTTACTTTCAGCAGCGGCAAGTACAAGATTATCTAAAAACACGATTGTTTCACTCCCTTCAAGAGCTTTAACTTCCACATAATAATTTGTATTACTAAAAAAACTTACCTATTTTAAAAAGCTATATTTGCACATAGCTTTTATCAGTTCCAAAATGAAGGGCGAAGTTTCATCTGGAGAATCCTGCTTCGCCACTAGTAAAATTCAGTATACAACTGAATTATTTGTTCATTACGATGAATGCTACTACTACTGCGATGATCGGTAATGCTTCTACTAACGCAACCCCGATGAACATAGTAGTTTGAAGAACGCCACGAGCTTCTGGTTGGCGAGCGATACCTTCAACTGTTTTTGATACGATAAGACCGTTACCAATACCTGCACCAAGTGCACCTAAACCGATTGCGATTGCTGCTGCTAATAAACCTAATGAACCTGTCATTTTAAAATTTCCTCCTTGGAATTGTTTGTTTTTTTGGTTCAAGCATAAAATTTATGCTTTATATTAATGGTCATCGCTCACTTTATGAGCCATGTATACCATTGTTAACATTGTGAAGATAAAGGCTTGGATAAAGCCGATGAAAATAGAGAAACCTTGCCATGCCATCATAGGAACAATTGCACCTACGAAACCGAATGGACTTGATACAGCTAAACCTGCGATTAACGCAAGTAAAATTTCACCTGCATAAATGTTACCGTAAAGACGCAGACCTAATGTTAACGTGTTCGCGAACTCTTCGATAATTTTTAGCGGGAACATGAATGACATCGGCTTGAAGAACGTACCAACATAATGGCCTGTACCCTTCATTTTGATACCATAGTATTGTGTTAATACTAAAATCATTGCTGCAAGAGTCATTGTAACCGTTGGGTCAGCTGTTGGCGATTTCCACCAAAGTTCGTGGTCATAGACGATAGAGAATGGAAGACCTAATAAGTTAGATACTGCGATAAACATAATAAGTGTGATACCTAGAATGTGGAATCGACCACCCGTTTTCCAGTCCATGTTGCTTTGAATGATATTCTTTACGAAATCCATAATCCATTCCATAAAGTTTTGCATACCAGTTGGTTTTAACTTTAAGTTTCTAGTTGAAATAACCGCGATTAAAAATACGACTATAGCAGCTACTAGTAACATCATAACTGTTGATAAGTTAAATGTTAAAAAACCAATGGTTACTAACGGAGCTTCATGATTCATTGTTATTTTTCACCTCTCTTTCTAATAAAGCACATTAGTGGTTCCTTACATGAGATACAATTCTCTCGACAAAGAGAACAACGTACGGAATCATTAGCCCTATGACCGTGCTAATTAAGTGAAAATAGTTTGGCAACGAAATGGCTATAGCGACTGCCGCTACACCTGATCCAAAACGAAGTGCTGTACCAAGTGACCCTATTTTCTTCCCTTCACTAATGGAACGATCAAACTTCTCCATACGGCGAACTAAAATCCAAAAATTATACGTACCAAAAAATGCACCGATTGCGATGCCCGCAAAAACTGTTTGAAAGGACGTAAAGCCCCAGCCTAATGCGCAAAGTGCGAGCAAAAAAAATAACGCTCTCTTCTGCACAGCAAAAATGTGATGCAAATCTAGCATTGGTTTGTAGTCTCCTGAATCATTTTTTCGAGTAAAGAAAACGTTTGCTGACCACTTTGTGAAATCAGAAAAGAGCAGTGAAAAACACTACTCACAGCGGAATAGTAACGGGAGAGTCATTTGAAATTACAGGTGTAAATTCCCAATAATGCCTTACACCCCTTACTTACTCGGTGATAAACCGAAACGCACAAAACGTTGCAAATCGACAGAGTGGTTTGTACTGTCAATTTAGTAGAAACTTGATATAACAAGTGTTTCAACGTCTATCAACGAATAGAAACCCTTATCATTCTTACCCTTTGTAAGCATACAATAGGAGATATTTGAAGTCAATTAGTAAAGGAGAAAAACTTCACAGCTACTATACTCTTGTCAAATTGTTGACAAATTTGTGTATGAAGTTTCACAAACAAGAAATATTTTTTCGAAATAATGCAAAAAAAAGCTAATTTACGACATAAATATGCTCGTAAATTAGCTTCAGATGATTTTTTAGTTCTTTTTACTTATTTTCATAAACTAAAATAGTATATTACTTGCTTTTTTGCAAAAATTCTAAGAGCGCTTCTACGATTCGTTGCGAAGCATGCCCATCTCCATATGGATTTGAGGCTTTTGCCATAGCTTCATACGCATCTTTATCCTCTAGTAATTCTTTTGCTAGCGCATAAATTGTTTCCTCTTCTGTTCCTGCTAGTTTCAAAGTTCCTGCTGCAATGCCTTCAGGACGCTCTGTCGTATCACGAAGCACGAGAACGGGCTTTCCTAATGATGGCGCTTCTTCTTGCACGCCGCCAGAATCAGTTAAAATCATGTACGAATTAGCAGCGAAGTTATGGAAATCAAATACTTCTAGTGGTTCGATTAAATGCACACGCTCATTATCGCGTAAAATTTCATTGGCAATTTCACGCACAGCCGGGTTCATATGCACTGGGTAGACAACTTGCACATCATCGTGCTCCGCTAAAATTCGCGTAATTGCTCGGAACATATGACGCATTGGCTCACCAAGATTTTCACGGCGGTGGGCTGTTAATAATATCATGCGATCGTTTGCAATTTTATCTAACACCGGATGTGTATAATGCTCACTTACCGTTGTAGCTAATGCATCTATCGCTGTATTACCCGTTACAAAAATAGTATCTGCATTTTTATTTTCATCTAATAGATTTTTCTTAGATACTTCTGTTGGTGCAAAGTGTAAATCAGCCATAACACCTGTTAACTGACGGTTCATTTCTTCAGGGTAAGGTGAATATTTATTCCATGTACGCAGACCAGCTTCAACATGACCAATGGCAATTTGATTATAAAATGCTGCTAAGCTCGCGATAAATGTTGTAGCCGTATCGCCATGCACTAACACAATATCAGGTTGCGCTTCTTTCATGACTTTATCTAAACCTTGTAATGCATTCGTTGTCACATCAATTAATGTTTGACGATCCTTCATAATGTTTAAATCGTAGTCTGGCGTAATTTTAAATGTTTCTAATACTTGGTCAAGCATTTGGCGATGTTGTGCTGTTACAGTCACGATTGATTCCACTTGCTCGGGATGCTTTTGTAATTCCAATACAAGCGGGGCCATTTTAATCGCCTCTGGTCTCGTACCGAAAATCGTCATCACTTTCCATTTTTTCGTCAAAACGATTTGCACCGTCCTTTGATTATATTGTACGTGCAATGCCTCTCAACCTGTATGAAGAGATGGCATAATTGCCTAAACATACTATGAAACGTCCTTCAGTACTGAAGGACGCTTTTAAGTGCTATAAAGTTGCTGTTAGATAAATGCTACTTTGGCAAGCAATAATATTATTTTGTACCGAATAAACGGTCACCAGCATCACCTAGACCAGGCACAATATAACCGTGGTCATTTAACTTCTCGTCAAGTGCTGCAATATAGATGTCTACATCTGGATGCTCATCTTGAATTACTTTTACACCTTCTGGCGCAGCAATTAAGCACATAAATTTAATGCTTTTCGCACCGCGTTTTTTAAGTGAATTGATAGCTTCTACTGCAGAACCGCCTGTAGCAAGCATTGGGTCTACGATGATGAAATCGCGCTCTTCAACATCTGCTGGTAGTTTTGCGTAATACTCAACTGGTTTTAATGTTTCAGGGTCACGGTAAAGACCGATATGCCCAACTTTTGCAGCTGGAATTAGTTTTAATACGCCGTCGACCATGCCGATTCCTGCACGTAAAATCGGTACAATGGCAAGTTTTTTACCAGAAAGAACTTTTGTTTTCGCGATCGTTACTGGTGTTTCAATTTCAATTTCTTCTACAGGCATTTCTCGTGTAATTTCGAACGCCATTAATGTTGCGACCTCATCTACTAGCTCACGAAATTCTTTTGTTCCTGTATTTTTATCACGAATATAAGTTAACTTATGTTGAATTAGTGGATGATCAAATACGTATACTTTGCTCAAAGTGGTTCTCTCCTAACCGTTCGGATTCATTTTTATCTCAACTAGTATAACAGAAAAAAGGAACTGTCTCAAAAATAAATTCGAGATGTTCCCTTTTCTAGTGTGTTTGCTACAAATAAAAGCAAATTAGACGTCAAGTATCGTATTTAGCTGCTCAATTGACATCGGTTTATAATAGAAGTAACCTTGTCCTACTTTACAACCTAGCGCACGTAATATTTCTACTTGCTCCTCGTTTTCAATTCCTTCCGCAACGGATGTCATGCCTAAATTTAAAGCTAATTGAATAATTGAACGAACAATCGCCAATGTCGCAGCATCATTAATATCATTAATAAAGCTACGATCTATTTTCAACTCTGTAAACGGCAATCTTTGCAAATAACTAAGCGATGAAAATCCTGTTCCAAAGTCGTCCACCGATGTTTTAAAGCCGAAACTCTTTAATTCTTGAATAATACCAAAAGCGGTTTGAAAATCGACTAAGCCGATATTTTCCGTCACTTCTAAAATGATATTACTTGGATCAATCATATATTTTTCAACTAATTGCCGAATATCTTTTACAAAATGAGGATAATAAAAATGGTCTGGTGATATATTGACCGCAACTTTTACTAGCTTCTTCCCTAATCGTTGACGCTCGGCTAGCCACGCAAGGACAATTTCTAATATTTGAATATCAATTTCACGTACTTTGCCAGCATTTTCAGCGACAGGAATAAACATTGCCGGAGATACGAATCCAAGAATAGGCGATTGCCAACGAGCTAGCGCTTCAATACTTTGAATTTCACCCGTTCTTAAGTCCACTTTTGGTTGTAGATTAACAGTTATCTCTTTATTTTTGAGTGCTTGTGATAAATGGCTTAGCACCGTCATCTGTTGCTCTAATAAATCATTGCGTTCCTTTGTAAATATCTCCATATGCGTTCCAGGTTTATTGGCTGCAAAAGATAGTGCATTGTCTGCAAATCTGATGGCATCGGCAATTTTAATATTGTGATCAAAGTAAGAGACACCCGTCTTTAATGTAATGTAAAGTTGTTTATCATTAATAGTAAATGGTTGTCGTGTTAATTCTTTTATTCGCATTTCATAATCATTTAACGAGTCATCGGCGGTTATTTGCGAAATAATCAGACTTGAACTTGTGAATCTAGCAATATACTCCGGCAAGTCATTCCCCTGTTCTAGAAGACGGTTAGCAACTTGTCTCAACAACTCGTCTCCAGCTTCTCGACCATACAATTCAACTACTTGATGAAATTCACTAGGTTTAATAATTTTGATAAAGCCACATTGCCCGTGCTGTACTTCCTGTTGAATTTTATTTAAAAAGCTATGGCGATTCGGCAAGCCAGTCGACATATCGTTATATGCTAAATCCCATATTTTTTTCTGTGTTTTCGCATACGTATGCGCCAATGCTACAAGTGCACCTATTTTTTGAAACATAGTGTGAAAAAAAGCGCTGTCATTCGCAAAGTGTGAATATATCGCAAAAAATCCGATTGCTTGTTGTTGTTGATTATGGATAGGTACAAACCACCCTAAGTGGTTATTTGTCATGCTAGATAAATCTTTGTAATCGGTTAAAGAAGCAAGCTCTTCGAGATTTTCTGCAATGATTGGTTGTTGTTGTTGCATCACTTTATGATAAAAATCATTCATCTCGCAAATTTGTGGTGCATGCTCTCGATTACTACTTGATGTAAATACTTGGAATTGATTGGATTCTGTTTTAATAAGTATAGAACTAACAACATATGGCATGAAAAATTCATCTATTTTACTACAAATAGTGTCCATTTTTTTATTAAATGGAGCGTCCTTTTCAATTGCCTCATACACGGCTTTTTCTAATTGCGTTAAAAAATCTTCCGTATGATAATATGTAATATCCTTCACCAGCACTAACACAAATAATGTTTCATTATCATTATTTTGAAAAGGAAGGGTTTGCATTTCTGCCCAAAAGGGTTGCTTGTCAAAGCGTTGGTGATGCAACTTTGTTGTTACCATCGCTCCGCTATGTATTTTCTCTTTAATCATGTCTACTGTTGCCGTCTGTAAGTCATTTGAAAGCATCGTAAAATAATCTTTATTTAAAATTTCAGAACGTAGTGTGTTAGTAAGCATGCAAAAAGCATTATTACATTCTACTATTAAATGCGATTTAGCATCTAAAATAATATAGCTTTCTTTAGACTGTTCACCTAAGTTACGAATTGTCGTTAATAAGATATTATTTTGTCTGTCCATAGATTTAGAAACCATCCAACCCCTCCCGTCTCATCCATTAACTGTTCCTCTTTATATTGTACATAAAAAATTCGTTAAATTGTCACTTTTGTAAAAAAACAATCTTTTTAAGGACATCAATTGTCCTTATACAATATAATACACCTTTTTATTTAATATATATGTAAAAAAAACCAAAAATAATATTAATTTATTTATATGGTAGCAAAAAAGATATATTTTTCAGTTTTTTATGGAGAGCGAAGCAATCGAGGATTTTGCTCTAACGGGGATGTCCGCTACGACGGTACTTACCTAAGCTGCAACACCTTTGTCACTATTTATTAGTGACTTTCTTCTATATAAGGTAAACAATTAAAAGCTGTGCCTAAAGCAAATATACTCTTTAGACACAGCTATATTAATCTAGCATATTATGCGTATAATGGGTGTTTGTCAGTTAAAGCAATCACACGCTCTTTTGCTTGTGCTTTCACAGCTTCATCTTCTGGATTTTTAAGAACAGCTGCAATAATTGCGCCAACTTCTTTCATATCTTCTTCTTTAAAGCCACGAGATGTAACTGCAGGAGTACCAATACGAATACCAGAAGTAACAAATGGAGATTCCGTATCGTATGGAATTGTGTTTTTGTTTGTTGTAATACCTACTTCATCCAATGCGTGCTCTGCTACTTTACCAGTTAAGCCAAGAGATTTTACGTTAAGAAGTAATAAGTGATTATCTGTACCGTTTGATACGATTTCTACACCTTCTTCGATTAACACTTCTGCTAATGCGCGAGCATTGGCTTTAATTTGTTTTGCGTACTCTTTGAATTCTGGTTGTAATGCTTCACCAAATGCTACAGCTTTTGCTGCGATAACATGCATTAATGGTCCACCTTGGATTCCTGGGAATACTGATTTATTTAATTTTTGCTCCCATTCTTTTGAAGCAAGAATTAAACCTCCACGTGGGCCACGTAATGTTTTATGTGTAGTAGATGTCACAAAATCAGCGTAAGGTACTGGTGATTGGTGCTCTCCAGCTGCTACAAGACCAGCGATGTGCGCCATATCGACCATAAAGTAAGCCCCTACTTCATCTGCGATTTCACGGAATTTAGAGAAATCGATTTCACGTGGGTAGGCAGAAGCACCCGCAACGATTAATTTTGGTTTATGCTCTAATGCTTTTTGGCGAACATCTTCATAATTGATAACATGTGTATCTTCTGTTACACCGTATTCAACGAAATTATAAAGAATACCAGAGAAGTTTACTGGAGATCCATGTGTTAAGTGACCACCGTGAGAAAGGTTCATCCCTAGAACCGTGTCGCCTGGTTGTAAAATTGTATGGTAGACAGCCATGTTTGCTTGTGCACCAGAGTGTGGCTGTACGTTTGCATATTCTGCACCGAAAATTTCTTTTACACGGTCACGTGCGATATCTTCAACTACGTCTACGTGTTCACAGCCGCCATAGTAACGTTTTCCCGGATAACCTTCAGCATATTTGTTAGTAAGAACTGAGCCTTGTGCTTCCATTACTGCTTCAGATACAAAGTTTTCAGATGCAATTAACTCGATATTCGCTTGTTGACGTTTTTTCTCTGCTAAAATCCCATCTAATACCGCTTTGTCTTGTAGTGCTAATTTTCCGTATGCCATGTTTGAAAAGCCTCCTAAGTATTATCGTTATTTACAAGTACCTCTGACAACAGAAGTAGTGTTATTTATATACAGCACGTTCGCCACCAATAAGCTTTGGACGTGTTGTTGCTATTGTGACAACTGCTTCTCCGATTGTTCGCACAGACGTACGAACTGGAACAGCTACTTCCTTTAAATGCATACCAATTAATGTTTGACCTATATCGATACCAGCCTGTGCACGTATCGCTTCTACAACAACTGCATTGTCCAATTTTGTATAGGCATACGCCGACATTGAACCTCCTGCCGTACGAACGGGTATAACGGCCACAGGTTCATAGCCAAAGCGTTCTGCAACTGAAGCTTCCATCGTTATAGCTCGATTAATATGCTCACAGCCTTGGAACGCAAGATGTAGTTGATGTTTCATTGCAAATGCTTGCAAAGGCTCAAAAATCGCATGTGCGGTTTCAAGTGCACCTGCTGTGCCAATTTTCTGACCAATCACTTCAGACGTTGAGCAGCCTACGACAAATATAGTATTTGGTCGCAACACAACTTGCTCTTCAAATTCACTGAGTAACTGAGTCAATTGCGCCTGTATTTGTTGCACAACCATTAAGCTCAGCCCCTTATTATCATATCTTTTACGATCACGACTCAATTTTAGGTAAAAGTGACAGCACTTGACTGCCACCTTTGCACCTAAAAATGTTCACGCTTATTGTTCTAATTCAGCGATTTTTTCTACGCGGCGCGTATGACGACCGCCTTCAAAATCTGTTTCAAGCCATGTTTGAGCTATTTCACGTGCAAGGCCTGGACCAATTACGCGCTCACCCATTGCTAAAATATTTGAATCATTATGGCAACGTGTTGCCTTTGCGCTAAATACATCATGTACTAATGCACAACGAATGCCTTTTACTTTGTTCGCAGCGATGGACATGCCAATCCCTGTACCGCAAATTAAAATGCCTTTATCAAATTCCCCGCTAGCAACACCTTCAGAAACTGGCTTTGCATAATCAGGATAGTCTACTGAATCCGCAGATTGTGGACCAAAATCTTCGTAGCTAATGTTTAGCTCATCTAACAGTTGCATAATCTCACGACGTAAGTTATTGCCTCCGTGATCAGAAGAAATTGCTATTCTCACTGGGTTCCCTCATTTCGAAATATAGTCAACATAAGTTTACCACTTCTATCTCAAGAATAACATGATTTTTGTTGCAATTTTATGCTGATTTCTCCTAAAAGACGAACATTTCTTGTCAAACCGTTCAAAATCGTTCATTTTTAGTAGCGTTTTCTGTGGATAATGTGAATATCCTGTTAATAAATTCGGATAATGGTTATTTGTTGTAATATTCGCTCTTCTAAAGTTTTTTTCCCTTTTCTACTACAGTGGACATACTATTGCAATATTTTTTCAAAAGACCCTATTATCGTCCAAGTAATAGCAAAGAAAAAGACTGCGGACAAGCTTTTTTTGAGCTTGTTCACAGTCTTTATTTATTATGCTTGTCTATCAAATTGTTGAATCATTTTATGAAGTGCTTCGGATTGTTTTTTCAAATCCTGTGCAAGTTGTTCCACTTGCTCAATTGCATGCGCTTGTTCTTCTGTTGCACTACTTACTTCCTGTGCACCAGCTGATGTTTCTTGAGCAATCGCCGCGACTTCTTGCGATTGTCGAGCTGTTGTTTCAATATTGTGCATTTGCTTTTCAATTAATGAAGAAATCTCTACAATCGATGTTGCCATTTCATGAACACTCGATGACATACCTTCCACAGCAGTCGTTGTTTCTGAAACGCGTGCTGCTTCTTTTGTGGCAAATGCCACTTGTTGATTCATTTGTTTCACGACAACTTCAACATTATGTTGCATTGACTGAATAAGGGACGTAATCCCTTGTACTGCTTTCGCACTTTCATCGGCTAAGCCACGAACTTCTTCTGCAACTACTGCAAAGCCTTTGCCATGTTCCCCAGCACGAGCAGCCTCAATCGATGCATTTAATGCTAGTAAATTGGTTTGCGCAGCAATGTCGCCTACTAAGCCGATAATGCGTTCCACTTGCCCAGCATTATCTTCTAACGTACGAATACTTTCTAGTGCTTCATTATTACCAGCTGCAATTTGTTGAATGCTGTTGACTAACGTTTCAATCGCTTTTGTTGTATTCGTTAAATTATGTAATATCTCTTTCGATTGCGTCGCAGACTGTTCAGCTCGTGTATTGACTTCTGTTGCCAGTGCTCGTACATCTTCAATCGCTTCTGCTGTATCTTGTACTGCCGTAGCGGATGCTTCTGCTCCTGCCGAAATATGTTTAACTGTTCCCGCAATGCCATCCGCCTTCTTTGTAGCAACAGCAGTTTCATCCGATAGTTTAATAATCGATTGATTTGTTTGTTGGAAGTTTTGATCAATACTTTCTACCATTTGTCGTAAATTTAACACCATTTGCTGGAATGCCATTGCCACTGAACGAATCTCATCATTCGTTTTTGGCATAACTACATCCTGTCCTATTTTTCCTTCTGCAACACGTGTAGCAGAATATTCAAGCTGCTGTAATGGCTTGATTAAAATAACACTGAAAATCGCAGCTAAAATACCTGACCAAGTTATCCCTAATAAATAAGTAATCACTTCGAATAGCTTACGATTGATTTCCGGGAAAAAAGTAGGTTGTACAAATTCAATGAATAGAAAACTGATGCTATAGGTGATTAGTGCAAGTATACTTACAAATAATACTAATTTAAGTCGTAAGCCAAACTGTTTCTTCATAGTGCCCCTCAATTCTTCTCAAGTATTTTTACTAACTGTTCTATTAATGCGGTTAATTCTGCAAATGTCTCTTCATAAATAGCTTTATGACCACCGTACGGATCTACAACATTTCCTAAACTACCTTCACTCGTATATTCTTTCAGTGTAAAAACTTTGTTTTCTGTGTTTGGAAAGTTTGCAATAATCGTATCTTTGTGTGCAGTTGTCATGGTTAAAATTAAATCGGCCCATTCTACTTCAGTTGTTGATAATTGGGTTGCTAAATGTTGATGTGCCATATTCGCTTCATTTAAAACTTGCTGGGCATGTACAGACATTTCAGCATTAGGCATTGCATAAATCCCAGCGGAACGAACTTGGACATCGTTTAGTTGTTTATGTTTTAAAATAACCTCAGCCATCGGACTGCGACAAGTATTCCCTGTACAAACAAATAATATATTCACACTTATCACCTTCCTTATTATTTTTGGATAGCCAGAATACTCATGATGATAAAAATAATCCCTGCCATGATTTGAATTTTATTGCCAAAAAAGACCTGACTCCTGCGTGCCACGACTAAAGCACCATATGCGCAAACAAAAGCACTCAATCCAGCACTTATAATAAAAATTGTTTTTTCTAAGTTAAGCATACCAAAAGAAACACTTACTGAAAAGGTATCTAGGCTAGCAGTCACAGCTAATAAAACAGGAGAGATGGTTATTTTTTCATTTTTTTGAGAAAATAAAAGTAAATGTAGGCCAATGCCAAAGAGCAAAATACTTGAAATCCATTGTCCCCACTCTAATAAAAAGCGCACTAAGTAGTGCCCTAATTCAAAACCGAGTAGCGGAAAAAGCATATGCAATGTAGCTGTCCACATTGCCAAAAAAAAGCGATATCTAACATTTGGAATTAAGACAAATAAACCGATGACATCAACAGACGTTAAAACACCTGCAAGAATCCCCTGCAAGAATGCACTCCTTCGCTTCCTAATATTTTATCATTTTATGCTTGGAAATACAGTATTATCATAATGCGTGCTGGGACATTTTCAATATCAAAAAAACTCATCTTTCTATAGATGAGTTTTTTTGTTTGCTTATGAAATCGCCGACAGTTCCGAGTCGTCACAGCATTATCGTGTAAACCACTTGCCACCAGCTGCTTTTTCAAGTCTATTCATAATGGCGGCACCTACACCTTCTGTTGATGTTGTAGTCGCTAAAATAATGGTAGCTTCTGTTTTATCGCAAGCACGTAACGCTTGATAAAGTGCGGCACCCATTTCTTCTTTACTTCCTGCTTCCCCGATTGAGAAAAAGTAGTCTGCTTTGAGTTGGTCAAAGCTCTCCGGTGCTAGCAGTGCTACTTTATGCTGCTGTGCTTGTAGCTGTTGGATTGCTTGCTGTACTTCGCTCTTATCACAGTCAATTAAATACACAGGTGCATTCGGCGCATAATGTGTATATTTCATGCCAGGTGCTTTCGGTGTTTCTTCCATTGCCTGCTCTATTTTAGTAGGTTGTACAACTGGACCGATAACTGCCTCTAACATTTCTTTGGTGATTCCACCCGGACGTAAAATAACTGGTGGTTCATGCGTCATATCTAGCACTGTCGATTCAAAACCAATGCCTGTTGGACCACCATCTAAAATATACGGTATGTACCCTGTTAAATCATCATTTACATGGATTGCTTCTGTCGGGCTCGGTTTACCACTGCGATTCGCACTTGGTGCAGCAAGCGGTTTGTGAATTTGCTGGAGTAATGCCAGTGCAACGGGATGATCCGGCATGCGAATGCCGACTGTTTGTAAACCGGCTGTCACACTTTCAGCCAGCACATTGGGCTTAACTGGCATAACAAGTGTCAGAGGACCTGGCCAAAATGCATCCATACATTTTCTTGCAAGCTCAGATATATGTTCTATATAAAGATGAACTTCTTCTTTCGTTCCAATATGAACAATCAATGGATTATCTGAAGGACGGCCTTTTGCTTTAAATATTTTTTTAACCGCCTCATCATTTGTTGCCACTGCACCTAAACCGTAAACCGTTTCTGTTGGAAATGCCACAACCTCTCCAGCATTCAAGATATCCACAGCTTGTGCATAAGTTGTTTGACTATTCACATTACTATCCACAATCTTACAAACGGTTTCCATATGAAAAACCTTCTTTCAATCGTTGTTTTTTTCTGAATTATCCACATTTTGTTTATAACTTATCAATAATTGTGTATAAGTTATCTGAATTTGTGCACAATTATTCGAAAAATCCTTTGATCCATTCCCAAATAAAGAATGTCACTGGTTCTTTTTCTTCTTCCTTCTCTTGCACTTTTTCCGCTGTTTCTGGTTCACAAATTGACGGGAAAATGCTACACCACCAGTTATCACCGCGCGCATCGCCAATTTTCACAACAATCGAATGGTACATATTTTGTGGATAAAACATTGCATCCTGTCTCTTAGCTGGAAATAAGTTATCCCCAAGTATCACTTGTGTACGCAATTGTGGATAATTTTCTTTTAATTGTGCCTCAATATTACTTTTTAATGTAATAAATTTATTATTATCCACAGCCGTAGTAGCACCTGCTTGCATGAATAAAGGTTTTAACTCTTTCACTAGTTGCTCTTTTTCTAGTTGATCATTGGTTGTATTGCTATTTGCTATAACGCGGATTCGAAAATCGTTTTCTTGTACTTGATTCGTAGCTTCCTTTGCAGAACCTATTAATGACGGAATATATAAAATACACAGTTGTAAAGCTATCGCTAGTATAACTAGTCTAGCAAAAGCTAGTAAAATATTTAATTTTGGAAATCTAACAATCTTGTATTCGTTTAACATAAAAATCCCTCCTTGCTCAACATTGTTGTCAAGAAGGACAATCTTTATACATCAATTTCACAAAAAACCATACGAGGTTTTCCATTAATATCTTTTTCCACGGTAACAGTCGCTTGTGGAAAACTTTCTTGGAAGAATTGTGCTACTTGCTCCCCTTGGGTATAGCCAATTTCAAGACCAATTAAAGCGGGTTTATTCATTATCACCGGGAGTTGCTGAGCTAATTTCCGATATAAAACAAGCCCGTCCTCTTCCGCAAAAAGCGCACTATGCGGCTCATGCTCCAACACAATGCTCGACATATCCTTCGCTTCTTCAAATGCAATATATGGTGGATTCGATAAAACAATATCGAATTTTTCACCAACAAGTGGGGCTGTTAAATCACCTAGACGAAAATCAATATCTGCCGCCAGTAATTGTGCATTTTTTTGTGCCGTAGCTAAAGCTGCTGCCGATAAATCCGTTGCCACTACGGAAAGCTCAGGACATTCTAGCTTCATCGAAATGGCGATAGCACCACTCCCTGTACCGATATCAGCTAGCTTCAAAGCTTTGTTAGGAAATATCCTTTTAATACGATTGCTGGTCCCTAGCACCAATTCCTCTGTTTCTGGTCTTGGGATGAGAACCGATTCATCGACTAAAAATGTACGGCCGTAAAACTCTTCGCTGCCGATACAATATTGCACAGGTCGTCCATTGGCATGTTCTTTTATCAATTGAACAAATTGTTCACATTGCTCTGCTGTTAACGTATCTTGTAAATGCAGCATCACACCTGAATAGGTAGTGCCTAATATGTGTTGCATGACAATACGAGCAGCTGTCTCTTCGCGTCCATTATCCACTAAAAAAGAAGAAGCCCAATCAAGGGCCTCCATCACATTTTTATAGGTCATCATTAAGTCGCTCTAACTTCGATGCTTGCTCTTCTAAGATTAGTGCATCGATGATTTCGTCCAGTCTACCTTCGACGATTTGATCAAGCTTTTGAATCGTTAAGCCAATACGATGGTCTGTCACACGGTTTTGTGGATAATTGTATGTGCGGATACGCTCTGAACGGTCGCCTGAACCAACTGCTGACTTACGTGTTGCATCAATTTCTTTTTGCGCTTCTTGCAAGTACATATCAGCTACACGTGCACGAAGAATTTTCATTGCTTTCTCACGGTTTTTAATTTGTGAACGTTCATCTTGCATCGATACGACAACACCTGTTGGTAAGTGGGTCATACGTACAGCAGACATCGTTGTATTTACCGATTGCCCACCTGCACCAGATGATGCAAATGTATCGACACGAATATCTTTTTCATGGATTTCAACATCTACTTCTTCCACTTCCGGTAAGCAGGCTACTGTGGCAGTTGATGTATGAATACGCCCTTGTGATTCTGTCGCTGGTACACGTTGAACACGATGCGCCCCATTTTCAAATTTGAACTTTGAATAAGCGCCTTGGCCGTTAATCATAAAGATGACTTCTTTATAGCCGCCCATTGGGTTCGGTGTTGCTTCCATAATGTCGATTTTCCAACCTTGTGTTTCTGCATAGCGAGAATACATACGGAATAAGTCCCCTGCGAAAATATTCGCTTCATCCCCACCGGCAGCTCCACGAATCTCCATAATAACGTTTTTATTGTCATTCGGGTCTTTTGGAATTAATAACACACGTAAACGTTCTTCCAGCTCTTCTTGCTGTTCTTTTAACGAGTTAAATTCTTCTTTTACCATCTCGTGCATGTCAGGGTCTTTTTCGTTATCTAACATTTCACGTGTATCTACTAGTTGTTCTTTGACGCTTTTGTATTCACGATAAGCATCAACTGTCTCCTGAATATCCGATTGTTCCTTTGAATATTCACGTAACTTTTTACTGTCATTGACAATATCCGGATCACTTAAAAGCTCATTTAGCCTTTCATAACGATCTTCTACTGCTTGTAGTCTATCAAACACGGGCTTCACCTCTAATTAGTTCATTTATCTATATTCACTAAAACGCCGCTTCCATTAAAGGTAGCGAGACACGAACGCTTTTTACTCTATTTGTCTTCACTCTGCCTGCAATACGTATAGGCGCAGTAGTCATGCATTATTTCCACTACTTAGTATAAGGAAAAATGCGCTTGTATGCTACATTTTCTTCGGTCACTACTGAAAATCATTCAGCACACTTCTATGACAGCAAATTTATAGCGGTGGGTGTGCGTGGCATTTGCGACAAACTGGATAATAAGAATCGTTACCACCAATTTTTATTTGATCGCCTGTGTAAACAGGTTTACCATTTTCATCGACACGCAAATTCATTGTTGCTTTTTTATGACAGAACCAACAAATGGTTTTCATTTCTTCGATTTTATCTGCATATGTAAGCATGTACTGACTTCCTTCAAATAATTCATTTTGGAAATCATTCTTTAGGCCAAAGCCCATCACAGGAATATCTAGTTCGTCCACGATATTCGCTAATTGTAGCACATGTGCCTTTTTTAAAAATTGTACTTCATCTACAAGCACACAGTATGGTTTCACTTCATTGTTTTTCACAAGTTCAAAAATATTCGTATCCTCATAAATCGGGATGGCTTCTTGTCGTAATCCTACTCGGCTAGAGACAAACCCTACCTCATCTCGCGTATCAAGCCCTGACGTAAACATCATGACAGGCTTTTGCTGCTCTTCATAGTTATGTGCAACTTTTAAAATTTCAATTGATTTGCCACTATTCATTGCGCCATGTTTGTAGTATAGCTGTGCCATTGTATTTTCTCCCTCCATGATTTTAGGTTTTTGAAATGCCTAGCATCCTATTATTTGACTTAACGACCATATAGGGTTGTGTTAGCTTAAGTTCATTTCAAAAATCCACTCTACCTTTGTTTTATGTTAAACGTACTGTGCTACATTGCGAAAGGAATAGATTCGTTGCGACACAATAAACGCATGTACTTTTTTATATACTGAAAAAAATACCTGCCAAGCACATGCTTGGCAGGTATTAAACTAACATTAGTTTTTAAGACCGTATTTTTTGTTGAAACGATCCACGCGACCATCAGCAGACGCGAATTTTTGACGGCCAGTGTAGAATGGGTGACATTCGTTGCAGAACTCGACAACGATGTTTTCTTTCACTGAACCAGTTTTGAAAGTGTTACCACAAGAGCAAGTTACTGTTGCTTCTTTGTAGTCTGGATGAATTCCTTGTTTCATATTCGTTTTCTCCTCTCGCCCTGAACCATCTGGAACAGAGTAATCTCGAACTGTACCTTACATAGCCCGAATATGTCGGCTACATATGTACACGTTGCATACTTTTGAAGTATAGCATAGTTATTTTGTTTTTTTCAAGTAGAAAATATCGAAAATAGAATTGTTTGAGTGCCTGGCACTTTTAATATTAGAGTAGCCCTTTACCTTTAGTGGCCTTCTTCATATCTTCATTTAGCTTTTCGAAAAATTCTTCGTTTGATTTTGTTGTGCGTAGTTTTTTCAAGAAACGCTCTGCAAAATCTGGCGCATCGGAAAATGTTTTTCGAATTGCCCACAGTTTCTCAAGTTGTTCTTGTTCAAGAAGCAGTTCTTCTTTACGTGTACCCGAACGACGAATATCAAGCGCAGGGAAAATACGACGCTCTGCTAATTGACGATCTAAGTGCAACTCTAAGTTACCCGTCCCTTTAAATTCTTCATAGATGACTTCATCCATACGTGAGCCTGTATCTACTAAAGCTGTAGCTAAAATTGTTAAGCTACCACCCTCTTCAATATTACGTGCAGAACCAAAGAATCGTTTTGGTCTATGGAATGCAGCAGGATCGATACCACCTGAAAGCGTACGACCGCTCGGTGGAATAACTAAGTTATACGCACGGGCAAGACGCGTAATAGAATCCATTAAAATAATCACGTCACGTTTATGTTCTACTAAACGACGTGCACGTTCTAAGACGATTTCAGCTACTTTCACATGGTTTTCAGGTACTTCATCGAACGTAGAACTTACGACATCTGCATTTACAGAACGCTCAATATCCGTTACTTCCTCAGGGCGTTCATCAATAAGTAAAACTATTAACTCTGCTTCTGGATGATTTGTTGTAATAGCGTTAGCAATTTCTTTTAGTAACGATGTTTTACCAGCCTTTGGTGGAGCAACAATTAAACCACGTTGGCCAAAACCTACCGGGGCTACTAAATCCATAATTCGTGTTGATAGATTGCGCTGTGTCGTTTCGAGTTTAATTTGTCGATCAGGATATAGTGGCGTTAATGCTGGGAAGTGAACACGTTCTTTTGCTACTTCAGGATCTTCTCCATTGACAGCATCCACCTGCAGTAAGCCATAGTAACGTTCGTTTTCTTTAGGTGGACGAACTTTACCAGACACTTTGTCCCCATTTCGTAGATCAAAACGACGAATTTGAGAAGCAGAAATATAAATATCCTCTTTACTTGGTGAATAATTGATTGGGCGAAGGAAGCCGAAGCCCTCTTGCGAAACAATTTCAAGTACACCTTCCATAAAGAAATAACCCTCTTGCTCAGAACGCGTTTTCAAAATAGCAAAAATTAATTCCTTTTTCGTTAGTTTGCTATAGTACGAAATTTTGTATTGGCGCGCAAGGGCGTAAAGCTCTTTTAACGTCATGTTTTCTAATTGAGCGATTGTCAATGCAGACATATGCACAACTCCAGTCTTTTTCAAAATATAATACATGTATTGGGGTAACATAGAAGTTTTAAGTAAAACTATGGGATGGTTAAATGAAGAAGAAGGTACCTAGTGCAAAAAGTAGCACTAGGTATATTTTAGAAGAAAATATTATTAATAGCTAGGTTTTTTATCAAGAGCGTGACGACCTTCTACAAAACGGACAGTACCTGATTTGGCACGCATAACAACTGAATGTGTTAATGCATAAGCACCTTTATACTGAACACCTTTTAATAGCTCACAATCTGTCACAGCTGTTGCTGCAAATATTGCATCGTCACCTTTTACTAAATCATCTAAGTAAAGAACTTTATCTACATCAACGCCCATTTTTCTACAGCGCTCTAGCTGTTCTTCATCTTCAGGCACTAGTTTTGCCTGGAAGTCTCCGCCTAGGCATTTTAATGCTACAGCTGAAATAACACCCTCTGGAGCACCGCCCATTCCGAACATAATGTCAATGCCGGTTTCATCGAATGCTGTGTTAATGGCTGCACCAACATCACCATCTTGTATAAATTTAATACGTGCACCCGCTTCACGAATTTCATCCACGATTGCTTGATGGCGTGGGCGATCTAATATAGTAGCTACTACATCTGAAATATCTTTATTTTTTGCTTTTGCTACTTGTAATAAATTATAAGTAACAGAGGCATTAATATCAACTTTTCCAGCAGCTTCTGGTCCTACTGCGATTTTCTCCATGTACATATCCGGTGCATTTAACAGATTACCCTTATCAGCGATTGCTAATACTGTCATGGCACCATTTGTACCTTTTGCTACAATATTTGTACCTTCTAAAGGATCGACTGCAATATCTACTTGAGGACCACCATTACGAAGGCCAAGCTCTTCACCGATATAAAGCATTGGCGCTTCGTCCATTTCACCTTCCCCAATTACTACTGTAGCATGCATAGGAATCGTATCGAACATTGAGCGCATTGCTGTCGTTGCTGCATCATCTGCCTCAATTTTCAAACCGCGACCCATCCATTTGCCGGATGCGATTGCTGCTGCCTCTGTTACTCGTACTACTTCCATCGATAAACTGCGTTCCATTGTTGTTTTGCCTCCCGTTATCGGCCTGTGACTTTGTGCCGAAACATTCAAATTACCTTTATTGTAACATAATTGGCTCGAAACTTTTACCTCTCATTATTCCTTAGCCTCTGCAACACTCACCATTATTGTTTCACGTCGAATATCTGCGCCTAAGTCACGTAATTTTTCAATAAGTGAGCTATAGCCACGTTCGATATGATAAATATCGTGAATTTCAGTTTCACCTTCTGCTAATAGGCCTGCTAATACTAATGCTGCACCTGCACGAAGGTCTGTTGCCGTTACACTTGAGCCATGTAATTTACTTGGACCGGTAATTATCGCGGTATTGCCCTCTACACGTGCGTTGGCATTCATACGACGAAGCTCATCAATATGTTTAAAGCGAGCTGTATAAATCGTATCTGTTATTTTAGAAGAGCCAAGTGCCTGTGTCATTAACACTGAAAGTGGTTGCTGAATATCCGTAGGGAATCCAGGATAGACAATCGTCTTAACATCCACCGCTTGTAGTGTAGATAAATCTGTTTTAGGAACAAAAATACTTTCCTCACCGATGTCAATCTTGACACCCATTTCACGAAGCTTTGCTGTAATAGCCTCTAGATGTAGTGGTATTACATTATCGATTGTAATGCCGTCGCCAACTGCAGCTGCCATAATCATAAATGTTGACGCTTCGATACGGTCAGGAATAATAGTATGCTCCGTTCCATGCAGCTCTTCAACACCTTCAATACGAATAACACTTGTACCCGCACCTTTAATATTGGCACCCATATTTGTCAGAAGCGTGGCTACATCGATTATTTCAGGTTCTTTAGCCGCATTTTCAATGACCGTTCGACCCTTTGCACGGACCGCCGCAAGCATAATATTGATTGTTGCGCCAACACTTGCAACATCTAAATAAATTTTGGCACCTATTAACTCTTCAGCACGTAAATAAATCGCTCCGTGCTCATTCGTAATTTTAGCACCAAGGGCTTCAAATCCTTTAATGTGTTGATCAATTGGACGTGGTCCTAAGAAACAACCACCCGGCAAACCAATGACAGCCTTTTTAAAGCGTCCAAGCATTGCGCCCATTAAATAATAAGAGGCGCGGAGCTTTTTGACATTACCATTTGGCAAAGGTAGTGCAAGCATATCGGTTGGATCAATAGTCATTTTGCCGTTCTCAAACTGCACTTCTCCACCGATTTCTTCTAACAAGGCTTTTAAAGTCCAAGCATCTGAAATTTCTGGAATCCCTCCAATTGTCACTGGAGAGTTCGCCAAAATTGATGCTGGAATTAAGGCGACCGCACTATTTTTTGCACCACTAACTTTGATTGTACCCTTTAGACGATTTTCGCCTGTAATTTTATAAACATCCATTTCGCGTTCTCCCTCATGATTGGAAAGTAATTTTTGCATTTGACTCACTTTATAATCTTATTATTCACCTTTTCGCTTATTCCAATCCGCTAAAAATCCTTCAATTCCTTTTTCCGTTAATGGATGGTGGAAAAGTTGCTTTAACACTTTAAAAGGAGTTGTTGAAATATGAGCACCTGCAAGAGCTGCTGCCGTTACGTGTTGAGGGTGACGGATAGATGCCGCAATAATTTGCGTTTCAATGTTATGGATTGTAAAAATATCTGAAATTGTTTCAATAAGTTCTACACCATTTTGACCAATATCATCTAAACGGCCGATAAATGGTGATACATATGTAGCACCCGCACGCGCAGCCATTAATGCTTGGTTAGCACTGAAAATTAGTGTTACGTTTGTTTTAATGCCTTTGTTTGCAAAGAAACGACATGCTTCTAAGCCAGCTGGTGTCATCGGAAGTTTAACTGTAATGTTCGGTGCAATCGCAGCTAATTCTAAACCTTCTTTAATCATTCCTTCAGCATCTAATGCAATAACTTCTCCACTTACTGAGCCATCAACTAGCTCTGCAATTTCACGCAGACGATCATGAAAAGAAACGTTTTCCTCTTTAGCTACTAATGATGGGTTTGTCGTAACACCCGATAAAATTCCCCATGCATGTGCTTCTTTAATTTCGTCAAAGTTTGCTGTATCAATAAAAAATTTCATTATATTTCCTCCTAAACCCTATTTGTTTATATTTTTAATTTTTTTCAAAAAAGTTGTTATTTCAAAAACAAGAGAAGGTCGATTGCGAGCATCAACACTTCTCTTATTATGTGTATTCATCTTTGCTTTTGTACCATATTAAGAAGCTAAATTATGCTTTTTGTGCACTACCAAATTCACGGATTTTACCGATAACTGTTGTTTTAATCGCTTCACGTGCTGGTGCTAAGAATTTACGAGGATCGTAAACCTCTTTATCCTTATCAAGGACTTCACGAATCACTTTTGTAGCAGCGATTTGATTTTCAGTATTAACGTTAATTTTAGCAGTACCTAATGAAATTGAGCGTTGAATATCTTTTGTTGGAATACCTGTACCACCGTGTAGGACTAGTGGAAGATCTGCTAATTTTGAGATTTCTTCCATTTCTTTAAAGCCTAAGTTTGGTTCGCCTTTGTAAGGACCATGTACAGAGCCAAGAGCTGGAGCTAGGCAATCAATATCTGTTAATTCAACCATTTTACGGCATTCTTCTGGATCAGCGTACATAATACCACCAATTACGCCATCCTCGTCACCGCCAACTGTACCAAGCTCAGCTTCTACAGAAACACCTTTCGCATGTGCATATTCAACTACTTGTGAAGTAATTTTAATATTATCTTCGAAAGGATGGTGTGAAGCATCAATCATAACAGAAGTAAATCCTGCATCAATTGCTTCTTTACACTTTTCAAAGCTTGAACCATGGTCAAGATGAATAGCAACTGGAACTGTTATACCGTAAGACTCGATTAAACCTTTTACCATGTGTACTACTGAGATAAAGCCGCCCATATATTTACCTGCGCCTTCAGATACGCCAAGGATAACAGGTGATTTTTCTTCTTCTGCTGCTTGTAAAATTGCTTGCGTCCATTCAAGGTTGTTGATGTTGAATTGACCAACTGCATAACCTTCTGATTTTGCTTTAATTAACATCTCTTTCATAGATACTAATGCCATACTAAAAATCCTCCTTTTAGGACTATTCTTTATACATAAATGTGCTATTCAATCATAGCAAAAATATAAGCCCCTGAAAAGAAATTTCAGGGGCTTATATTTTCTGCACCGAAAGCGTAGTGCAACGCAGCGACAGGTGCCTTTTTTTCTTAATCACCTGAAAAGAAATTTCAGGTGATTATATTTTTGCACCGAAAGCGCAGTGCAACGTAGCGACAGGTGCCTTTTTTCATAATCACCTGAAAAGAAATTTTAGGTGATTATATTTTTGCACCGAAAGCGTAGTGCAACGTAGCGACAGGTGCCTTTTTTTCTAAATCACCTGAAAAGAAATTTCAGGTGATTATATTTTTGCACCGAAAGCACAGTGCAACGCAGCGACAGGTGCCTTTTTTCTAAATCACCTGAAAAGAAATTTCAGGTGCTCCTACCGTTGATGTCCGCTACGGCGGTGCTTTCCGCGGGCACATCGTAAGCCGCAACCCTCGCTACGCGCGGTTTGTTGCGTCTTACGTTCTGTGCGTTCCCGCAGGAGTCACCGCCTTCGCTACCATCAACTCGTGCTATCTACTAAATTTTTTTCTTTTGCAAATCAAATTAAATCTAAATTAAAAATTCCAATGTTATATCTGAGCATCGTATAAGACGATCGACAACGAATAACACCTATGTATAAAAAAACAGGCGGTGATTTCCACTGCCTGCTAAGCTATGTTTGTAATGTTTTATTTACTGCATCACGCACTTCAAAAATATCAAACGGCTTCGTAAAATAACGAATTGCCCCTAAATCTAATGCCTCCTGTACAACGTCTAATTCACCGTAAGCGGTCATCATAAAGACAGGTAGTTGGGGCCATTTTTCTTTTAAGCGTTTTAAAATTTCTATGCCATCCATGCCAGGAATTTTCATGTCTAGTAAGACACAATCTATTGACTCTTCCTCTGCATAACGTAGTGCTTCAGCGCCATTCGCCGCTAAATATGTAACGTAACCTTCTTTTTTCAATACTTCATTTAAAAGCAAACGAATTCCCTGCTGATCATCAACAATTAGTAATCGTTTCACATTGCATTCCGCCCTTTTTGAATTATTATTCTTGCACAAAGAGATCTATATTATGTATTATTCTCCTTTTACAGCTTAATACCTTCTAGTATTATAAATTATCTACTTTTGCTTTATGCTACACACATACATATAATATTGAATGAGGTGGAATCATGTCTAAAATTCTAACAACACAACTGAGCGGATTATTACAAAGAATAACACAAAGTGAAGAAGAATCTATTGAAGAAACAGCACGATTACTTGCACAAGCTGCTATTGGTGAAGGAAATGTCTATTTTGCTTGCTTTGGCGAAATGCAAGTTGTCGAATTAAATGCACTGCAAGGTGTTGAGCGTTTTGCCAAGCTTCTTCCTTGGACAGCAGATACAAACGTTAGTGAAGCGGATCGCATTTGTATTTTCACACGCAGTGCATATGATCCAGAAGCATTGGCATTAGCACAAAAGTTAAATGAACAGTTTATTCCTTTTGCCGCAGTAGCTAGTGAAGTTGCAAATGTAGAAAATCCGTTAGCTGACTTAGCGTATACCTATATTTCTACTCGTATGCGCGGAGGCTTACTACCTAATGATTTAGGTGAACGTATTGTTGTACCACATGCCATTGCAGCGCTGTTTATTTATGAAGCCGTAAAAATTGCTTATGATGAAATGCTTGGGCTCGATGATGAGGAGCTATAAAGCAATTGAAAAAATTAAGATAAAGTGCTAGAAACAAAAGGATGTCTCGAAAGTTTTCGAGGCATCCTTTTTAGCAACTTCGCGGAATTAGGGCTTGCTTTCGCGGAATTCCTCTCTTCTTCCGCGGAAATAGGGCTCGCTTTCGCGGAATTAGTGCTTCTTACTATATTAAAAGGATGTCTCGTTTAAACGAGACATCCTTTTTTGTTTTATTTAAATGTTGCACCGATGAAATCACGGAATAATGGTTGTGGACGGTTTGGACGTGACACGAATTCTGGGTGGAATTGGCAAGCTACGAAGAAGTTGTTTTCTGGTAACTCAATAATTTCCACTAATTTTCCGTCTGGGCTTGTACCTGAGAATACAAGACCTGCCGCTTCCATTGCTTCACGGTATTCGTTATTAAATTCATAACGATGACGGTGACGTTCATACACAAGCTCTTGGCCGTAAGCATTTTTTGCTTTTGAACCATCTTTTAACTTACATGGGTATAAACCTAAACGTAATGTACCACCGATGTCTACACTATCGTTTTGATCTGGTAAGAAATCAATAATAGGATATTGTGTTTCTGCATCAAGTTCTGTAGAATGTGCTCCGTTTAAGCCTAGTACATTACGAGCAAATTCGATTGTTGCTAGTTGCATACCTAAGCAAATTCCTAAAAACGGTACGTTATTTTCACGCGCATATTGCGTTGCTAAAATTTTGCCTTCTACGCCACGATCGCCGAAGCCACCTGGTACTAAAATCGCATCTGCATCTTTTAATAACGATACTACATTATCAGCATCTACATGTTCAGCGTTAATCCAATCAATATCGATATCAGAGTTAAATGCATATCCAGCATGCTTTAATGCCTCAACAACTGAAATGTAAGCATCTTGTAGTTCAACATATTTACCAACTAATGCTACTCTACGTTTATTTGGTAGGCTCTTCACTTTTGCAACAAGTTCGCGCCATTCTTCCATATCTGCCTCTGGTGCTTCAATACCAAAATGATCAAGTACGATATCATCGAAATCTTGTGCATGAAGATTTAATGGGACTTCATATAAATGTTCTGCATCACGAGATTCGATAATTTCATGAGGTTGAACGTCACAGAATAATGCTAGTTTTTCCTTCATGTCTTGTGGCACTTCTTGTTCTGTACGAACAACGATAATATTTGGCTGAATACCTAAAGAACGTAATTCTTTAACAGAGTGTTGTGTTGGTTTTGTTTTTAACTCACCAGCAGCTTTAATGTAAGGAATTAGTGTACAGTGAACATACATAACATTGTTATGCCCTAAATTCGTTTTCATTTGACGGATTGCTTCTAGGAATGGTAGTGACTCGATATCACCTACAGTTCCTCCAACCTCTGTAATAACAACGTCTGCGTTTGTTTCGCGTCCAGCACGTTGGATGCGTTCTTTAATTTCATTTGTAATATGAGGAATTACTTGAACTGTTCCACCGTTGTAGTCACCACGGCGTTCTTTTTGTAAAACAGATTGATAAACACGACCAGATGTAACAGTTGAATGTTTGCCTAGGTTAATATCGATGAAGCGCTCATAGTGACCTAAGTCTAAGTCTGCCTCTGCGCCATCATCTGTAACAAATACCTCACCATGTTGATAAGGACTCATTGTACCTGGGTCAATATTGATATACGGGTCAAATTTTTGAATCGTTACTTCTAACCCACGATTTTTTAATAAACGTCCTAGAGATGCTGCGACAATCCCTTTTCCAAGTGATGATACAACCCCACCTGTTACAAAAATATACTTTGTCATGAAAAATTCCTCCTTAAGTTGTTGTAAATCTTGCTAGTAAAAAAAGTATATTGCGTCCATTCATTCTGTCACTTGCACTTAACAATTGGCCTAATTGCAGGAAGGACATGGAAAGTAGTGGCACGAATGGATAAGAAACAGGGATGCTTTCCTATCCCTAAAATAAGAAAAGCCGAGAATGGCTACAAAAAATGCGGCCGATTCGAAGCTGTAATCGTTTCTATCTCTTTTTTACTTTTCTAATTGCTCTTCTTCGTGAGGTATACATAGTTGTGTGCACTCCAAATACGACCTGCACTAGAAGCCCTTAACATATACTCAGTCACCTATGTTTAGTATGGGAGAACTGGACTGATAATTAACCCTTTTTGCCTCGGCGTCATGTGTTCAAAATTTTTAGGTATGATTTAATATCACCTATAAAATCTGTGACATCCGTCAAGGCATTTAACTTGATTGCCCAAGTTAAAAACAAAAAAAACGCCCCTCCTGCATAGGTTTGCAGGGGGAGCGTATTATATACACGGTCTTTCTCCTTTTTTTAAGGAGCCCAAGTAAAAGATTAAACGGAACCGTGAAAGAAGTCAAGAATTTTTACTACAAGTACTGAAATAAGAAAATTCGAAGCGGAATTGTATTACAATTCTTCCTCTTCTTCTTCTTCAAACTCTTCGTCATCCTCGATGAAATCTTCATCAATTTCATCTTCGATGTCTTCGATATCATCTTCTTCAAAGTCAATATCTTCTTTCTCTTCTTCTACATCTTCTTCAACAAATTCTTCATAATCTTCATCGAAGTCGATATCATCTTCTTCTAAATCTTCTTCTAAATCATCTTCATCATCAACAGCAGACTTAGATTTCTTTTTATGTGTTTTGACAGATGGAGCTGTTTCTTCTTCGATTTGCTCAACTTTAAACCATTCACGTAAGCCCCAACCAGTTTCTTGATTGAATAAGAAACGTCCATCAATGTTCATGTCTGTGTAAAATTGTAGTAAGCGTGATTTAATTTCTTCATCACTATAGCCTACTAGCTCTTTAATAATTGTAAGCAGGTCATTAAATGACACTGAAGCACGTTTTTCTGTTAAAATTGCATAAGCTAAGTTAATTAACGATTCTTCCGCTAATTGTTCCTTTGTCATTTCACGAAAATTCAATTCGTGCACTTCCTTCCTCTCATCACAATGGACGTTTTAAAATTAAATAGTGCTTTATTTTCGGAGCGCAGCTAAAAAAGACCGCACAAAAGTAACTTTCCATACCATAAGCATAATACCCATTATATACAATGTTTTAGTCTCTTTGCTAGCTTCAATTACTGTTTTTTATATTACACATTTTTTTTATCCCTAGAAAAAACAAATATATCGATAATAAAAGTAAAGGAATAGCGCCAATTTGCTTATTATACAGGAAAAAGACTCCCAATACTAAAGCTAAAACAATAATGTAGTGAATTATCGATTTCATCCTCTACTGCGCCCCCTCTTTTTGACATTTCTATTATAACGAAAATGAAAAGAAGTGCCTAATCGTATGACTAGACACTTTAAAATACAGCAGCATTTCGGATAAACTAGCAGCAATGTGCCAAAAATTAGAAAATTTCCACCTAATTGTTTTACATATTGCGGCGGAACTGTCCACCGACCTCATATAAAGCCTTTGTAATTTGTCCTAGACTCGCTACTTTTACTGTTTCCATTAGCTCCTCGAAAATATTACCATTATTGACCGCTACTTGTTGTAAGCGGGCAATTGCTGCTTCCGTTTCGCCCTCATGCTGTTGCCAGAACAATTGCAGATTGCGAATTTGCGTTTCTTTTTCTTCTGTCGATGCACGGGCAATTTCCATATTATCAATAGCATCATCTGTTGGCGGATTTGGGTTTAAATAGGTATTAACACCAATGATTGGTAAATCACCTGAATGCTTTAACATTTCATAGTGCATCGATTCTTCTTGAATTTTACCGCGTTGATATTGTGTTTCCATCGCACCTAGTACTCCACCACGGTCATTAATACGATCAAACTCTTCAAGCACCGCTTCCTCTACTAAATCCGTTAACTCCTCAACGATAAAGGCTCCTTGTAACGGATTTTCATTTTTCGCTAAACCATGCTCTTTTGTAATAATCATTTGAATCGCCATCGCTCGTCGCACAGACTCTTCTGTTGGAGTAGTAATCGCTTCATCATAGGCATTTGTATGCAATGAATTACAATTATCCTGCAATGCCATAAGCGCCTGTAATGTTGTTCGAATATCATTAAAGTCAATTTCTTGTGCGTGCAAGCTACGCCCAGAAGTTTGAATATGATATTTAAGCTTTTGAGCTCGGTCATTTGCACCGTATTTATCGCGCATGACAATTGCCCAAATACGACGTGCCACACGACCTATTACTGTATATTCAGGATCTAAACCATTAGAGAAGAAGAATGACAGATTTGGAGCAAAATCGTCAATATTCATGCCACGGCTTAAATAATATTCCACATACGTAAAGCCGTTTGCCAATGTAAATGCTAGCTGTGAAATTGGGTTGGCTCCTGCTTCTGCAATATGATAGCCCGAAATAGATACTGAGTAATAATTGCGCACTTTTTTATCGATAAAGTATTGCTGAATATCACCCATCATTCTTAGTGCAAATTCTGTTGAGAAAATACATGTATTTTGCCCTTGGTCTTCTTTCAAAATATCAGCCTGCACAGTCCCTCGTACAACTTGTAATGTTTTTGCGCGCGTTTCTGTAAATTCTTCAACAGTCAAAGGTCTACCAAGTTCTGTTTCACGCATCCTTACTTGCTGATCAATCGCCGTATTCATAAACATTGCTAAAATAATTGGCGCAGGTCCATTAATAGTCATTGAAACAGATGTTGAAGGTGCACAAAGGTCAAAGCCTGCATATAGCTTCTTCATATCTTCAAGTGTACAAATTGAGACACCTGATTCGCCAACCTTCCCATAAATGTCTGGTCGGTAATCTGGGTCCTCTCCGTACAACGTCACCGAATCAAACGCTGTTGATAAACGTTTTGCATCATCATCCTTAGACAAATAATGGAAGCGTTTATTCGTTCTTTCTGGTGTACCTTCGCCAGCAAATTGGCGTTTCGGATCTTCCCCTTCACGTTTAAACTGGAATACACCTGCAGTATAAGGGAATTCACCTGGGATATTTTCACGATACACCCAATGTAAAATTTCTCCATAGTCAACGAACTTCGGTAAAACGACTTTTGGAATTTTAGTGCCAGAAAGACTGGTTGTTGTTAAAATCGTACGAATTTCCTTATCGCGTACCTTCGTTACGAATTCATCCCCAGCATACGCTTCTTTCAAAGCTTGCCAATTATCTAAAATACGCTTAGACTCTGCCGTTAATTCATCACGGACACCTTCCGCTAAAGAAGTAAGTGATGCGACAAGGGCATCATCTGGTGCCTTTTCCTGCACTGCCGCAATAGCTCCTTCTAATTGGAATAAGCGACGGGCAAATGCCACTTGTTGCTCTGTTTTTTTATGGTAGCCACGCACTGTGTCTGTAATTTCTCGTAAATAATAACGGCGGTCATTCGGGATGATGACATCTTGTTTTTGCGTTTTAGCAAATTGCTCATAGCCTGTTTCCCAATCGCTACCTGTTTTTTGATTAATAATATGAACTAATGCGGCAAATAAAGCATTCGTTCCTTTATCATTAAATTGACTGGCAATCGTACCGTAAACAGGCATATTATCGATTGGTTCATCCCACAGTTCGCGTGAGCGTTGGAATTGCTTTTGCACTTGGCGCAGCGCATCTTCTGAACCTTTGCGTTCAAATTTATTGATGGCAATGACATCTGCAAAATCAATCATATCGATTTTCTCAAGTTGTGTCGGAGCACCAAACTCACTTGTCATTACATACATGGATAGATCCGTGTAATTTGTAATTTCTGCATCCCCTTGACCAATACCGCTTGTTTCCACGATGATTAAATCATAGCCCGCCACACGTACGACATCTAATACATCGCCAATGGAAGAGGAAAGCTCTGTACGAGAACCACGCGTTGCCAAACTTCTCATATAAACTCGATTATTGAAAATAGCATTCATTCGAATACGATCCCCGAGTAAAGCGCCACCCGTTTTTTGCTTTGTTGGATCGACCGACAAAATCGCAACACGTTTCTCTGGAAATTCTTTTAAGAAACGGCGAATTAACTCGTCTGTTAAAGAAGATTTACCTGCACCACCCGTACCTGTAATGCCTAAAATCGGTGTTCCTTTCGAACGACTACGTGCTGCTTCTAACATTTTTTTCGTTTCTTCATCGTTATTTGATTCCGCTGCCGTAATCAAATTCGCCAATAATTCAGGTGTGTCAGTCGTTAATGCATCGAGCTTTTCTAAATAATCACCCGTTGCAGTCGGGAAATCTGTACCTTTAATTTGCTCATTAATCATTCCTTGCAGCCCAAGTACGCGTCCATCTTCAGGTGAAAAAATTCCTGCAATACCGTAAGCATGTAATTCCTTAATTTCACGTGGTAATATAACACCACCACCGCCGCCGTATATTTTAATATGCGGTGCCCCTTTTTCGCGCAACAAATCATACATATATTTAAAGTATTCCATATGGCCGCCTTGATATGAAGATACAGCAATTCCTTGAGCATCCTCTTGAATCGCAGCATTAACGACTTCTTCAACAGAGCGATTATGTCCTAAATGGATTACTTCCACACCGCTCGATTGTAAGATACGTCGCATAATATTGACCGAAGCATCATGTCCATCAAAAAGACTTGATGCTGTAACAAAACGTACGTGATTTTTTGGACGATACACTTCTACCTTTGACATATGAAACCCCTACTTTCTCCCCTTAGTAAATCTTTTCATAGCTGTTTATATCCATTTCGAATTGACGCAATTCACCGGACAAAAAACATAAAAAAAGTCGGCAATTGCAATGTCGCACTATGCAATTACCGACGAACCCCTTTGGAACTTATTAAAACCCCTTAATGCCTGAAACGAACAAGGTTGTTTGCATATCAATATACTCGTCGAGTGTATGTTGACGATGCAGCGCCCATTTACGGAACGCCCAGCTTTGTCCTTGCACAACTAAATTATTCGCTGCCATATGAATTTGCTGATCCGTCATCGTTATCTCGCCTGACTGCACACAGCGTTGCAGCAGTCTTTCAAACGTAGCAACCATTTCAAACTCTTTCCCAAAAACATAACGTTGTGCTTCTTTGGATAATGATTTCGTTTCCTGATACATGATGGTTAATTCATCAACCATGTTATCAATTTGTAAAAAATACTCACGAATCATTTCTTTTAGTTCTTCTATCGTACCTGCTTTTATCTCATAGCTTGATAGGCGCTCCATCGCATGGTGGTAAATGCTATCACAAACGAGGTATAGTACATCTTCCTTTGTACGAATATATTCATATAATGTACCGATACTAAAACCTGCTGCTTTGGCAATTTCTCTTGTTGTAGCGCGATGAAAACCTTTTTCTTTAAATAACTTTATAGCACCTTGAATCATTTGTTCTCGGCGGATGGCAATGAGATTTTCGTCTTTCACGGTTGACTGGACTTGGGGCTTTTTATTTTTTTCTGCCATAAATTATTTCGTCAACATACGCGAGATAACAAGACGTTGAATCTCTTGTGTACCTTCGTAAATTTGCGTAATTTTTGCATCACGCATAAAGCGTTCTACTGGATAATCTTTCGTGTAACCATAACCACCAAAGACTTGCACCGCCTCCGTTGTGACGCTCATTGCTGTATCACCAGCCATTAACTTAGCCATTGCCGAAGCCTTACCATAAGGCAGGTTGTTTGTCTCTAACCAAGCCGCTTGGTATGTAAGTAGGCGAGATGCTTCAATTTGCGTTGCCATATCCGCTAATTTAAAGGATACACCTTGGTTAGCTGTAATTGGCTTACCGAATTGCACACGCTCTTTTGCATAGTCAACCGCAGCATCTAATGCACCTTGCGCAATCCCCACTGCTTGTGCTGCAATACCATTACGCCCACCATCAAGTGTCGTCATCGCAATTTTAAATCCTTCTCCTTCAGCCCCAAGAAGGTTTTCTTTTGGCACACGGCAGTTATCAAAGATAATTTCTGTAGTTGGTGAGGAACGAATCCCTAACTTTTTCTCTTTTTTCCCAACAGAAAAGCCTTCAAAGCCCGCTTCAACGATAAAAGCAGAAGTACCGTTTTTCGCTTCTGGATCTGTTACGGCAAATACGATATACGTATCTGCTACACCACCATTTGTAATAAAGATCTTAGAACCGTTTAAAATATAATCATCGCCATCACGTTTCGCATACGTTTTCATACCGCCAGCATCCGAACCAGAACCCGGCTCTGTTAAACCATAAGCACCGATATGTTTGCCTTCTGCCATTGGTCGAAGATACTTTTGTTTTTGTTCTTCATTGCCATATTTATAGAGCGGCCAACCAGCAAGTGACGTGTGGGCTGATAAAGTTACCCCTGTAGAAGCACATACACGTGATAATTCTTCAACAGCTATTACGTAGGCAAGATAGTCAAAGCCTGCACCACCGTATTCTTCCGGCCAAGGTATGCCCGTTAAACCTAACTCGGCCATTTTGTCGAAAATTGCACGGTCAAATTCTTCATTTTCATCGCGTTCCGCTGCTGTTGGTGCTACCTCGTTCAATGCAAAGTCGCGAATCATTTCACGTAATTGTTCATGTTCCTCTGTTAATTGAAAGTTCATTGTTCATTTCCCCTTTAATATTAATGAATTTCTTTTAGCTTTCATTTATACATTGCTTATGCATTAAACTATGATGTTGGCACTCTATTAAATGGATTCAAATTAAATGTTTGCTAATAACTAGTTTTTGAATTTCACTTGTACCTTCGTAAATTTCAGTTACTTTGGCATCACGGAAATAACGTTCTACTGGATAATCTTCCGTGTAGCCGTAGCCACCAAAAATTTGCACAGCGTCAATCGCGGTTTGTACGGCTGTGCGTGACGCAAAGAGCTTCGCCATTGACGCTTCAGCTCCACATGGTAAACCTTTCGCACGTAAATCCGCCGCACGATATACTAGCAGTTTTGCCGCTTCCACAGCCGTTGCCATATCCGCAAGCTTAAAGCCTACTCCTTGTTGCGATGCGATTGGTTTACCAAATTGCACACGCTCTTTGGCATAGCCTGTTGCCGCTTCAAGTGCCGCTTCAGCGATGCCTAAAGCTTGCGCCGCGATGCCTATACGTCCAACATCTAAATTAGCCATTGCGATTTTAAAGCCTTCCCCTTCCTCCCCAAGAAGGTTGCCGGCTGGAATACGACAATTATCAAATGTTAATTGGACTGTACGTGAACCATGTAAGCCCATTTTATGTTCATCCTTACCTATAATTAAGCCAGGCGTGCCCTTTTCAACAATAAATGCTGAGATGCCACGTGTTTTTTCAGCTTGATTTGTTGACGCGAAAACGATGTAAACATCCGCTTCGCCTCCATTTGTAATAAATACTTTTGAGCCGTTAATAACATAGTGATCGCCGTCTCGTACTGCCTTGGATTGAAGAGAGCCTGCATCTGACCCTGCACTTGGCTCTGTTAAACAAAATGCGCCTAAATATTCTCCAGCTGCAAGCTTCGGCACATAACGCTGTTTTTGCTCATCATTACCAAAGTAAATAATAGGGTTCGTACCTACTGAAGTATGCACGGATAAAATAACACCCATTACAGCACTAACTTTTGATAATTCATTAATTGCGATAATGTACGATGTAAAGTCCATTGCTGAACCACCTAGTTCTTCTGGGGTTGTGATGCCCATTAACCCTAGTTCACCCATTTGTTTCAAGAGTTCACGCGGAAACTCTCCCGCCTCCATACGCTCAACCCACGGTGCAATCTTCTCTTGTGAGAAACTGCGCACCATATCACGCATCATTAACTGCTCATCTGTAAATTGTAAATGCATCTATAATGTCACCCCTCTATGCTGTCACGTAGCATTACATTTTTAACTTGCTCCCGTCAGATGTCCTTCACTTCGATAAGTAAGGATTAATACCGAGGCATAATTGATTTGAATGTTCCCATCCCCATAGGTCTATTCGTAAATGTAAAAGCCTCTTCCTGATTTTTTACCAAGCCAGCCAGCAGCTACATATTTGCGTAATAAAGGACAAGGTCTGTACTTACTGTCACCTAAGCCCTCATGTAATATTTCCATAATGGATAAACAAGTATCTAAACCGATAAAGTCTGCTAATGTTAAAGGTCCCATCGGATGATTCATACCAAATTTCATTACATCATCAATGGCCTCTTTCGTCCCAACACCTTCATACAATGCATAGATTGCTTCATTAATCATTGGCAGTAAAATACGATTTGCAATAAAACCTGGGTAGTCATTTACTTCCACTGGTTTTTTGTCTAACTGTACAGTCATTGCTTCAACTGCTTTGTACACTTCATCAGCTGTAGCTAACCCTCGAATAATTTCAACAAGCTTCATAACAGGCACTGGATTCATAAAATGCATGCCAATCACTTGCTCTGGACGTTTTGTCACCGCTGCGATTTCTGTAATCGGCAGTGAAGAGGTATTTGTCGCAAGAATAGCATGTGCTGGTGCAATGCTATCTAATTGCTTGAATATAGATTGCTTAACTTCCATGTTTTCAACAGCCGCTTCGATAATCATATCAACATCACTAGCATCCTTTAAATCTAGTGACATAGTGATACGACCTAAAATCGCTGCTTTTTCTTCTTCTGATTTACGGCCTTTTTCGACATCACGCGTTAAATTTTTTGTGATGACCCCTAATCCACGCTCAAAAAAAGCTTGTTGAATGTCATTCAATAACACATCAAAGCCAGCTTGCGCACAAACTTGTGCAATACCTGAGCCCATTTGCCCAGCACCAATGACCATTACTTTTTGGATTCCCATCATCATTTCCCCTTTGTTTTTGGTACTTCAATCATAATGGCATCGCCTTGCCCTCCACCGGAGCAGATTGCCGCAATACCGATTCCACCGCCGCGACGCTTTAACTCATGTGCTAGTGTTAAAATAATGCGAGCACCAGATGCGCCGATTGGATGACCTAAAGCAACCGCACCACCATTTACATTGACTTTATCTGCATCAAGGTCTGCCAGTTGATTACTAATAAGCGCAACGGCCGCAAATGCTTCATTGACTTCAACAAGATCAATGTCAGCTAATGATTTCCCTGTCTTTGTCAGCAGTTCATTAATCACTAGACCTGGAGTTTGCGGGAAATCTGCTGGCTCAATCGCAAGCTCTGCATGCCCAATAATGATTGCAAGTGGTTCCCTACCTTCACTTATTGCTCGTTGTTCATTCATCACAACAAGTGCACAAGCGCCATCATTAACGCCAGGTGCATTGCCCGCTGTAATTGATCCATCTTTTTCAAAGGCTGGTTTCAACTTAGCAAGCGCTTCCAAAGAAGTGCTTGGTCTTGGGGCTTCGTCAGTAGCTACAACAAGCGGCTCACCTTTACGTTGTGCAATATGCACAGGTACAATTTCCTCAGCAAAATAACCTTGTTCGATTGCGGCCAGGGCACGCTCATGACTGCGTACAGCCCAAGCATCTTGTTCTTGACGACTTAATGAAAATTCAGTTGCGGCTTTATTGCCATAGCTGCCCATCGGTGGTCTTGCCTTATTGAAAGCGCACGTTAAACCATCATAGAGCATTCCATCTACCATTGTAGAATCGCCCATTCTTAGCCCAGTTCGACCATTTTGAAGATAATACGGTGCGCTAGACATAGACTCCATACCACCAGCGATAATGACTTCCTCATCCCCTAAACGAATTAATTGGTCTGCTAAAGTTACAGCGCGCATCCCCGACGCACAAACTTTATTAATCGTCTCTGTTTTTACTGCCACTGGCAAATCTGCCTTGAGTGCAGCCTGTCTTGATGGAATTTGTCCTTGCCCACCTTGTAAAACCGTTCCTAATATTACTTCATCCACTGCATCTGGTGCTAAATTAGCCTTTTCAAGTGCACCTTTTATGGCAATTGCCCCTAAATCACTTGCGCTAAGTGTTGAAAGTGCACCGCCAAATTTACCAAATGCCGTCCTTGCTCCTGCTAAAATGACAGCTCTATTCAAGTAAAACACCCCTTTTGTTTTACGTTTTTCGATGAAGTATCCAAGCAGTAATGCGTTGACTGAACGCTCGCTCGATTCTTCCCGATAAAAAAATGGGAGTTATAAAAGTAACTCCCATTTCTACTTAATCTTATTCTACAAAACAATTAATTATTGTGCAATTTATATTTTTCAGATAAAGAAAATATTTCTACAATAATGATTATTTTTCTGCGCTTAGCTCAGCATTCTCATTTTGTTCTTGCGATTCCACTGAAGCAACTACTTCTTCTAACATCTCTTCTGTTACTTCATCCGAACTATCGGATACAGCTTTTACTTTCTCGCCAAAGACTGAGCGTTCCAATAATTCCGCAACATCAAATGTACTAATTGTATCTTCCACTTCTTTTGCCTTCGTGCCATCTTCTAACATCGTTAAGCAGTATGGACATCCAGAAGAAATGACCGAAGCATTCGTTGCTAGCGCTTGCTCTGTACGTGCTACATTAATACGATTACCCACATGTTCTTCCATCCACATCAAGCCGCCACCTGCACCACAGCACATTGCCGTTTCGCGATTACGCTCCATTTCCACAAGTTTGACGCCTGGAATGCCTCGTAAAATTTCACGTGGTGCATCGTAAACATCGTTGTAACGACCTAAATAACAAGAGTCGTGGAAGACGATTGTTTCATCTACTTCATAATTCAGTACTAAACGATTCTCTTCAATTAATTGATTTAGTAGTTCAGTATGGTGATATACCTCGCCCTTCCAACCAAAATCCTGATATTCATTTTTAAAGATATTGTATGCATGCGGGTCAATCGTTACGATTTTCTTCACATCATTTTTCTCGAATTCATCAATATTGGCTGTTGCTAGCTCTTGGAATAAAAACTCGTTTCCTAAACGGCGTGGAGTATCCCCTGAGTTTTTCTCTTTATTTCCTAAAATAGCAAACTTCACGCCCGCTTCGTTTAATAGACGACAGAACGCTAAGGCAATTTTTTGTGAACGGTTATCAAAAGCACCCATCGAGCCTACCCACAACAAGTACTCCATTTCCTCGCCTGACTTTTTCAATTCCTTCACTGTCGGGATATTGATTGTTGGATCTAGGTCACGCCAGTTTTCTTTTTCTTTTCGATTTAGCCCCCAAGGATTTCCTTGACGTTCGATATTAGTCATGGCACGCTGAGCATCGGAGTTTACTTTCCCTTCCGTCATTGTTAAATAACGACGTAAGTCGATAATTTTATCGACATGCTCGTTCATAACTGGACATTGATCTTCACAGTTACGACAAGTAGTACATGCCCAAATCTCTTCCTCTGTAATAACATCACCAATTAATGACGGGCTGTAAATATCCTCGATAACAGCACCTTCAGCACCAGCTGCCATTGCAAGCTGATTGCCTTTTGTCTGTGCAAAGAATTGATATGGCACCCAAGGTTTTTGTTTTGTTACAACCGCACCTGTGAACGTTAGATGGTCACGAAGCTTAACGATTAAATCCATCGGTGACAGCATTTTGCCTGTACCGGTTGCCGGACACATATTAGTACAACGGCCACATTCTACGCAGGAATATAAATCAAGCATTTGCTTTTGTGTAAAATCTTGAATACGCCCAACCCCAATAGACGGAATCTCATCTTCACTTTCCGCATTTTCACCTGCTTCTTCTAATGCTTCAAAGTCGATTGGTGTTAATGTACCTGTACGATCTAAGCGGTTCATATACACATTGAGTGGACTGACAATCAAGTGGAAATGCTTTGATTGCGGTACATAAATTAAAAACGTTAATAAAATTAATAAATGCGCCCACCAAGAAATATAGAAAATCGTCGCTGCTGCAGTTTCTGGTAAGAAGCTAAAAATTGCTGCAATGCTAGAAGCGATAGGCTCAGTATATGTTAAACCTTCTCCATGCCAGATTAGGCCCATACCGTTTGCCAGTAATGTTGAAAGCATTAAGCCTCCAATAAAAATTAACACAAGACCGTTTTTCCAGCCTCGCTTTAAACGCACTAATTTTTCTACATAGCGGCGATAAAATGCCCATACTACCGCTACTAAAATCATTAAAACTACCAACTCTTGGAAAAATGTGAAAACACTATAGAACATGCCAAGTGGTAAATGAGAGCCAGGTGCTAACCCCTTCCATATTAAATCGATAGCGCCTAACTGAACCATCAAGAAGCCATAAAAGAACATTACGTGAATTAAGCCACTTTTAGGATCCTTTAATAGTTTATTTTGACCAAACACATTCACCATTAAATAACGAATACGTTCTTGGATACTTTCATCAAACTCAACCTTTTTCCCTAATTGCACAAATTGATAGCGTGTTTTTAACAGATAGATAAATAACCCTACTGCATAAAGCACTACCACGACTGTTAGTACAATGTTTGCAATTACTAATGGACTCATGGTTGGTCCCCCCTTTTAGTTTGTCGCGAATTTTCTCTCTTTGTGTTAAATTTTCTAGCTCATACGTAAATGTATGTTATTTCACCACTATATTCACATTCTAATAAATGAGTGAGCATTCAGTCAACATAAAACGAAAATATTATCTGATAATTTTATATTCTTACATTTTATACGCAAAAAAGCTACCCTGAATTTTCCTTCAAAGTAGCTTTTTTGTATTTTATTTTGTCGTCACTAGTGCATTTTCTTAGTGTTCACTTACTTAAAATATTATTTAAAATAAAATTAATTTCTTTGTAGGTTTCCACTTTTTTTGTATAAGCTTATTTTTTAAAAACTTTGCCACTGCGAATATATTCAATATCCGGTAAATTTAAACGCGCATTGACAACGCGTGCTGCAGCGAATAAATAATCTGATAAGCGGTTTAAATACTTTTGTACAATCGTTGGTACATCTGGTACTTCTTTCATTAATGTCACCATTTGACGCTCTGCTCGTCGGGCAACTGTGCGTGCGATGTGTAAAGTTGCAGCTGCTGGGGCTCCGCCTGGTAATATAAAACGCTCTAATGGTGGCGCTTCATCTGACAACGCATCAATACGTACCTCTAAAACTTCAATCGGTGCTTCCGCTAGCTTATAATGACGTTCCTTCATAACATTTGCCAAATCGCCGCCTGCATCAAAAAGCTCATGCTGAATCGTTTCTAAATCAACTAAAATATCTTTAAATAATTCACGATCCAATTCACTAACTGCCTTGCCGATAAAAGAATTTAATTCATCGATTGCCCCGTATGTTTCCACACGTAGACTATCTTTGTCGACACGCCCACCAATTAAGCTCGTTTTCCCTGTATCGCCCGTTTTTGTGTAAAGTTTCATTATTTCACTCCTATGCTTTATTTTTATAATTGTGTATGGCCTGCACTGTTGTTTCATACACACCTTTACCAATGACCTTACCGATATCTGTAATCGGCCCACCATAGCGCATTTCCTCGCCCTTTTGTGTGGCAGCAATCAGTAAACTATCTGTCGCAGTACCCGTAGCAATCGTATCACTCAGCGGATCTCGAATGTTTTCTGATTGTAATGCCTTTGTTTTTGCTTCATTGGCAGTCATTAAGGCTTGAAAAAATGCCTCTTCCGATAAGCAACCATTGATAATGACCCATGTATTGATAGTACCAATATATGGGGTGTCCTGTCTCTCATGTGTACGAGAAACGTCTACTGCATTGCCAACACCGGCCGTTACTACAACGATTACACTACCAAAAGAAGCGGTATATTTATTCAGAGCATAAAGTTGTGTCGGCACAGCGGTTAACATTACAACTGTGCTTGTCGGTGAAAAATGCTCTCTTTGTAAAAAGTCCATAACTTCTTGTTGCACATCACTCACGACATAATCACCTGCTACAGAGCGGTTTAAAAAGCAATCATACCAACCTATTCCAGGATTGTGGACAGCTGATGACACTGTTTTTAAAGGGACATTTGATTTTAGTTGGATATAATCCGTCGTTATCGTAAAATCTTCCTTTTCTACGATAGCGCGTTGCTGATAGTCACTTGCTGCTGGCATCATCGTAATTTGAGGTTTAGGTATTTCTGGATGAGCATAAGTTGTTACTCTAGCCTGATATACTTCCTCAATTTGTGAGGCTATTAATACTTTATGCGGTGCACCTAAAGCGCGCACACAGCCTTTGTCCATTAATAACAATTCATCGCAATAAAGTGATGCTAGATTCATGTCATGGAGCACCATAATTACAGTTAAACCACATTCCAACGCTTCTTTACGCACCATATCTAAAATTTGACGCTGATGCGCAATATCTAAGTGATTGGTCGGCTCATCCAGCAATAAAACTTCCGCTGTTTGCGCCAAAGCTTGGGCAACAAAAACCCGTTGTTGCTCCCCGCCCGATAGAAATTCCATTGAAGTATGCTCATAACGTGTGATGCCTGTTTGCTCCATCGCATATCGAACCGCTTGCTCATCACGCTCTGACCAATGCGAAAAAAAGCCCGTTTGATGTGGGTAACGGCCGAGTGATACGGCCTCTCGTACAGTATTTGAAAAGGCATTGGCATGTAGTTGTGGCAATACCGCCATTTTTTGAGCTAACATACGCGGACTATACGCTTTAATATTTTTGCCATCCACTAAAACGGTACCTGCTGTTGCTGGTAATATGCCGCTGATTACTTTCAATAGCGTTGATTTGCCACTACCATTCGGCCCTAGAATACCAAGAATTTTTCCCTTTTCAACCGTAAAACTAACATCCTTAACAATAGGTACGTCCTCATAGCCACCTGATAGGTGTTCAACGATAATCATACGCGTACCCCCTTGCTTCTACGTTGCTTATAGAAAATATAAGAAAAGACGGGTGCTCCAATAAACGCAGTAATAACGCCTATCGGTAGTTCACGTGGGATAATAATTGTACGCGCCACTAAATCGCAAATAATAAGCAATGTTGCGCCATTTAAAAATGATAACGGTAATAGATGGCGATGATCTGACCCCCAAATCATGCGGGTCATATGTGGCACCACTAAACCGACAAAGCCGATTGTGCCGGACACCGCAACTGCCGCCCCAGTTAGCATGGAGCCCCCTACTAAAATAAAATATTTACTACGCTTTACATTAACACCTAAGTGCTTCGCACGTTCCTCACCATATAACAGTACATTGAGCTCACGTCTTTGTGTCCAAAGAATAACCGAGCCAATGACTACAAATGGGGTAATCATTTGCACATACGGCCAGCCACGCATCGACACTGAACCTAATAACCAGCCAATCACTTGCCGAAGCTCCTCACCTGATAAGGCAATCATTAATGAGATAAGCGAGCCTAAAAAGGAACTAAAAATAACCCCTGTTAATATTAATGTTTCCATTTTTAATGAACGGTCTACTATGCGAGCAAAACTCATGACCGCAATCATAGTAAGTACAGCCCCTACCATACTAAGCGTCGGTAATGCATACAAACCGACAACCGGAATCGAAATTCCGAAAAACAATGTCACCACAGCGCCAACAGAAGCGCCTGAAGAAACACCTAGCGTATACGGATCTGCTAAAGGATTCTTTAATAATCCTTGGAATGCTGCACCCGCAATTGCCAATGAAGCACCGACAAGTCCTGCTAACAATACGCGTGGCAAGCGAATTTTCCATAAAATATTGGCAGCTGTTTCATCTGCTGTCTTATTCCAAATTACTTCTAAAGGAATATGAACAGAGCCTATTGATACGCCACACCAGATGCTAATAATAAGTAGCGTAATGGCTGTCATATAGGCAAAAACTGTTTTATTCACTCAAAAGCCTCAGGATAGATGGCTTTCGCTAATTCTTCAAGTCCATCTGCTAAACGCGGGCCTTGTCGACTTGTCATATTTTCATCTACTTGGACAATGGCCCTATTTTTGACTGCCGTAATCGTCTCAAAGCCTGCTCGTTGAGGAATTTTCGTTAAAATATCGGGCACATAATTATATGTAACCACGATAACATCTGGATTTTTTGTAATAATTTGTTCTGCATCAATTTTGAACCAGCCGTCCGTGTCTGCTGCGATATTTTCAGCATGAATCATATCTAGCATCTCCTGCATAAACGTGTCCTTACCAGGGGTGTAAATTTCAGGTTCGTCTGATGTTTCTACAAATACTTTTTTCGGCTTGACGTCTTGCAATTTCGCTTGTACTTCTTCCACCTTAGCTTTCATAGTCGCAATCATTTTTTGAGCTTCTGGTAGCTTCCCAGTGGCGCGTCCTAATTGCTCCATCGTCGTATAGGTTTCATTAAAATTACTTGCATTTGTTACAACGAATACTTTTACCCCCGCCGCTTCAAGTTGCTCCATCGCTCCCTCTAAAGAAGCTATACCTGATTCATGCGCAAAAACGATATCTGGTTGTAACGCAATAATTTGTTCAATATTAAAGTCCATACTACCGACCTTTTCTTTGTCGGCTACCTCTGGTGGATAATCATCGTAATCATTAACGCCAACGATTTTATCATTTAAGCCAAGGCTAAATAAAATTTCTGTGTTACTTGGAATAAGGGATACCATTCGCTCAGGTGGTGCTTCTAGTACGATATCCTTGCCAGTAGCATCTGTTATTGTCAATGGAAACGTTGCTTCTTGTTGTGTTGTTACTTGTTGCTCTTGCGTTTGTGAGGCAGCTTCTTGGTCATTTTTCGATTGTTCTCCACATGCTGCAAGTAAGCCCAGTGCCAAAAATGCTGATAAACCTATTTTCCAATACTTTTTCATTGTAAACCTCCTTTATACGTGCACTGTTCAACTTTAGTCATTTCTTGATGAAGTCACTCATCATCCGACAGATCACCTATGTACACTGTTTAACGACAAAACCTACCAAAACATAAAAACCCCTCGTCAGCTTAACGAGAGGCGGTGCTTGCACAAAAAAACCACCATCCTATCCTCGTAGGCTGCAATGTAATGTTCTATAAAGGCAGGTCTCCTGGCTCGTGCTCCAAATGCTTTTTCATGCCTTCCCAAAAAAATTTCAGTGGCACAAATTGAAAAAACTAACACTTACAGTGGCGGGACCGCACCGGAATTACACCGATTTCCCTTTTCACTTTACTGTCGTAAAGAACCTTTATACTATTCAGTTGATTTTATTATACATGAAAAAAGAGCCTATGCAGAGTGCCTGGCACTCAAACAATTCTGAAAATTGACAGCGTAGTGCCTGGCACTCAAACAATTATGTAGTACCCTCTAGCATAAAAATCCCCGACACGCATTTGTGTCGGGGCATTATAGTTGTTATTACATTTTTTCCGGTGCAGATACGCCGATTAGACGTAGTGCATTGGCAATTGTTGTACGAACAGCCGTAATTAGAGCTAAACGAGCTTCTGTTAACTCTTTATTTGATGCATCTAACACTTTTTCAGCATTATAGAAGCTGTGGAATGCAGCTGCTGTTTCTTGAATGTAATTCGCGATACGGTGCGGTGTACGGAATTTCGCTGCATCCGCCACTACTTTCGGGAAATCACCAATTTTTTTCAATAGGTCAATTTCTTTTTCAGCACTTAACAGACTTAAGTTCGCTGTTGAAGCAGCAAAACCTTGTTCAGTTGCAGAACGTAAAATTGAAGAAATACGAGCATGTGCATATTGTGCATAGTACACTGGGTTTTCGTTTGATTGCGATACAGCAAGGTCAAGATCAAAGTCCATATGAGAGTCACCCGCTGTTTTCACAAAGAAGTAACGTACTGCATCTAGGCCAACTTCTTCAACAAGCTCACGCATTGTTACGGCATTGCCTGTACGTTTCGACATTTTAAATTTCTCACCGTTTTTATATAGTTGCACCATTTGAATAACTTCCACTTCCAGTGTGTCACGGTCATAGCCAAGTGCTTGAATAGCCGCTTTCATACGTGGAATATAGCCGTGGTGGTCAGCTCCCCAAATATTAATTAATTTATCAAAGCCACGAACAATTTTGTCCTCATGGTATGCAATATCAGGTGTTAAATATGTGAAAGAGCCATCATTTTTAATTAATACGCGGTCTTTATCGTCACCGAAAGTTGTTGAACGGAACCATGTAGCGCCATCTTCTTCAAAAACATGACCATTCGCTTTTAATTTATCTAATGCAACTTCAATTTTGCCGTTTTCATATAATGATGTTTCAGAATACCATACATTAAAATTCACGCGGAAGTTTGCTAAATCTGTTTTCAATTTATCTAATTCTAATGCAAGACCATGTTGACGGAAAAATGCAAAACGTTCTTCATCCGCTTTAGATAAAATTGAATCACCATGCTCGCTCGCTAATTTACCAGCAATGTCAATAATATCTTGACCATGGTAGCCATCCTCTGGCATATCAGCAGCAAGACCTAATGCTTGTTTATAGCGTGCTTCAAGTGAGTATGCTAAGTTATTAATTTGATTTCCTGCATCGTTAATGTAGTACTCACGAGATACAGCATACCCTGCCATATCTAAAACATTACACAATGAATCCCCTACAGATGCTCCACGTGCATGACCTAAGTGAAGGTCGCCAGTTGGATTTGCTGATACAAATTCAACTTGCACTTTTTCACCAGCTCCAGCGTTTGATCGACCATAATCAGCACCTTGTTCAAGGACAGCTGTTACAACACCTGTTAAGAAATCTTTACGAACCGTAATATTCATAAAACCAGGACCTGCGATGTCGATTTTTTCGATATCCGTACCAGCCGTTTCAAGATTTTCTAAAATGGCTTCTGCAATTGCACGTGGCGGCTTTTTCGCCAATTTCGTTAATTGCATGGCAATATTTGTTGCATAATCACCATTTGCTTTGTCCTTTGGTGTTTCAAGGTGAATCGTTAACTCTGTGCCAGCTTCGACTAAGCCTGCTTTGTCAACAGCCTGTGCAATTGCCGTCTTAATGGCTTGTTGTACTTGTTCTACTGCGTTCATCATTGTACCTCCGTAAATGTAATGTCTAATGTATAATTGCCAACGTTTTGTCCACCCATTAGTAAGTCGTACTGCACATGAAAATCTCCACATATTCCTTGTCTAGAAAAATGCATTTTTTTCGTTTGAGTAGTAAGTGGCATTGAACCAAATTCACTTTCATAATGGCCCATTTGTTGTTCAAAAATATTGAGTGGTAAGCGCATTTTGACTGCTCCAGCGCGCATAATAAGTGCCCGTTCTTTGTCTAACTTCATCGTCGTGCGGATTGCTTTGTCATCCTGCATCTCTTCATATTTTAAATATAGGGAATCTGCTTTATTTATTAGCTGCCCATCCAACCACATTTCAATGGTTTCGGACTCCCCATCAATCGGACGAATCGTCGAAATGAGCTTAATGTTCACTTGCGATTTCACTTCGTTCACCATCATGGATTGCTCCCTTTTTATCTTTTTACTATAACCTTTTTATTATAGGTTAAATGTCTACTTTTTTTCAAGATAGAAGTAAGGATTGTTTTCAAGGATTGGCATTATAGGCAAAAAGATATACTATTACTTATAGACCATCCAGAAAGGAACATACTAAAATAAATGTTATTACATATTTTTATCAGCTTCTGCATTACTTTTACATTAATTATTTTGACGTATTGGCCTTTTGCTCATCCAGATTCAAAAGATTCACTAATTAAAAATTTTAAACCTCTTATAGTAGGTATTTCTTTTGGCCTAACAGGTCTTATACTAAGTGGCATTTCATTAGGCTATTTACAAGGAACGCTTATCAACATTCATATTGTCCCGCTTCTTTTTAGCGGGCTAATCGGCGGCCCGTGGTCGATGTTAGTTAGTGGCATTATTATGGCTATAGCAAGCTTAATTATCATCCCTACACAATCTATCCTATCGATTACAAGTTTATCGAACATTAATTTACTGGTCATTTCCATCGGTCTTGCTCTCTTTGCATTAAGAAAGCCAGTGACGCTTCGTACATTAGTTATTTATTTTTATAGCTTAACTCTAGAAATTACTGTGATGTTATTAATTGTCGTCACTTTACCAACCATGCTTAAAATAGAAGTTATATTTGGCTTTATTGCTTATGTCTTCATTACATTTTTTACGATATATATCGTTATTAAACGTATACAAGCGACAAGCGAAAAAATACAGCTCATTAATCGACTTAAGGAAAAAGATTATTTAACGCAACTGCCAAATAATTTAGCGATTCGTTCCTTTGCTCAAGGGATGGCGTTAGAGACAGATAATTTTTCAGTGCTCCATTTTGATGTCGATGATATGAAGGAAATGAATATTAAGTATGGACATTTGGCAGGTGATGAAATAATTAAGCAACTTGCCACCATCATTAATAATTATGTTGAAGCAATCAATGGCATTGCGGCACGTGTGGCGGGGGAAGAATTTTATATTATATTAAAAGATGCCCCACCAGCTATCGCCCTCTATCATGCTGAAAAACTGAGACATCAAATTGCTAATCATCTATTTAAAACCGATCATGAACAAACTACTTCACTAACGGTTTCTGTCGGTATTAGCTCAAGTCCTGATAACGCCTTGGAGTTTAATGAACTTGCTATTATTGCCGCACAAGTGACAACCGATATTAAAGAACTCGGTGGTAACCGTGTAGTGCACGCCAACAATATAACATTACACACAAAAAACTAATGCTTGAATCACTCCATAAATATTTGCGAAACTATTGCAGTAAATGCAAGAGTTTCGCTTTTTTGATATATTTAGATTAAATTTTCATAATTTTCAATCTATAATTAGAAATGAGGATTGCTCTATGTTAACACTTCATAAAATTCAAGCTGCCAAACTAAAACTTGCACCTTATATTTACGAAACACCTGTTATTCGCTTACAAGGTCTCGACGAATTGTTACATTGCAATGTATCCATTAAAGCTGAAAATATGCAAAATACGAACTCTTTTAAATTACGTGGTGCTCTTACAAAAATGCTCTCGATGCCACTTGCACAATTACAGCAGGGCGTTGTGGCGGCTTCGTCAGGCAATCATGGAAAAGGGGTTGCCTTCGCAGCCAAACAATTAAACATTCCAGCAACAATCGTGTTACCCGATACTGCACCACAGATTAAAGTTGAAGGTATACGAGAACTTGGTGCAAACGTTGTCCAATGCAAGCTTGCCGAAAGACACGTCATGACGGAAAAACTTAGCATAGAGCACGGTTATGCCATTATTCACCCTTATGATGATTACGATATTATGGCGGGTCAAGGAACAGTAGGTTTAGAAATATTGCAACAACTTCCTCATGTCGATGCAATCGTAGTGCCAATTGGCGGTGGCGGACTAATAAGTGGTGTCGCTACAGCGGTAAAAGCCATGGCTCCCCATGTCAAAATTATCGGGGTTGAACCGGCTGTCGTTCCACGCTATTCAGAAAGTTTACAGATTGGTGAACGCTTGCTTTTAAAAGAGCAAAAATCTTTAGCAGATGCACTGCTTACCTTACAACCTGGTGAGCGTAACTTCCCGATTGTCGAGAAATTAGTCCATGCCATTGTTCGTGTAGACGAGGCTGCTATAGTCAGTGGCATGAAGACTTTACTACTGGAGGGCAAAATCATGGCTGAACCCTCTTCTGCTATCGGTGTTGGGGCCGCGCTTCAAGGGATATTACCTGTCGCTAAAAGCGATCATGTTTGCTTCCTTATTTCAGGTGGCAATGTAGGATTAAATCAAATACAGCATTTATAAGGAGGTTATTGCTATGAAGCAAGTATTAATAGATAAAGAACCTATTGGACATTATTCACCAGGAATCACTAGTAACGGGAATTTGTATATTTCGGGGCAAACTTCAGTAGATCCTTCTACCGGCAAACCGGCAGAAGGTGGAATCCACGCTGAAACGTTCATGGCGCTGCAAAAAATGGAGGTGGTACTGCAAGCAAGCGGTCTTTCAAAAGAGGCTGTTGTGATGTGCCGAGTTTATATTACTTCCTCTGATTTATGGGCAGAAGTAAATGAAGCTTATGCACAATTTTTTGGCTCTCATAAACCTGCGCGTGCCATTATTCCCATTAAAGAATTAAGCCACGGCTGCTTAATTGAATTGGAGGCCATTGCTGAGCTTTAAAATATTACGACTATAAGAGAATGAGTATAAATCAATCGTTATTAAAGCCAAGTTTATAAAATATCTTACATTTTATCTAAACAGCTTGTAGGTGATATTTATGATAAAAATCGATACATTCATTGCCATCGAAACAAAAAGTCTTTATTCCTACACGATTGAACAGCTTCAACAGGAATTTATTAGTATTCAAAATAACGATGCGCTACAAATCCTTGCAAAAAATTTAACGAAAAGTAAAGGTCATTTTTTACATGGGGCTATTATTGTAGAAATCGACGGTGTCCCCATTACGTCGTTGTTTGATTGGGATGATTGTGACTTACTATGGCCCGGGTTTTTAACGATGGTTATCGATTACTTACGGGATGGATTTGGTGAAACCTCAATCTCTTTGAATGATATTCAATGGACATTAGAAAAAATTAGGACAAAGCCAAATCATTTAGTCATTTTTTCTTCAAAGCGTAGTATGGGGGCAATGACTAAAGGCATTTGCACTGAACAAGACTTTCTTCAAGCAGTCTTGTTCAGTGCAAATCAATACTTGACCTCAAGACAACAAGATACACGAACATATACGTTAAATGGCATGAAAGAAAAATATCATGACCTGTGCCAGGCACTCAAACAATTTTGAAAATTTGATTACTAGCTAGATGAGGCATACTACGTAAGACGCAACAAACCGCTAGTTAGCGAGAGTTGCGCCTTACGTTGTTTAAGTGCCAGGCACTCATACAATCCGCATCTCTTCTCCTATTTTCTTCATTTTACTTATGACCGTATTGAGCTGCGCTATTGTATGTGTAGCCATCACCGTAATACGCAAACGACTTGAACCTTTTGGCACAGTAGGTGGTCGAATCGCTGGAATAAAGATACCTTCATCCAGAAGTTTCTCAGAAAATATCACAGCTTCATGAGAACCACCAATAATAACAGAAATAATTGGTGTTTCCCCTCATCTAACTTCAAATCCACATTGCGTTAATTGCAAACGTAAGTACTGCGCATTTTTCAACAATAGAGCCCTTCGCTGTGGCTCATTTTGAACAATGGAAATTCCTTCTCGCGCTGCTGCAATCGCACTTGGGGATAAAGCTGTTTGGAAAATAAATGATCTAGCGTTACTTAGTAAATAGTTCTTTGCAATGGATGATGTCGCTACAAATCCACCTTCTGCACCAAGCGCTTTACTCAACGTACCTACTGTAAAATCAATCTCATCTTTTAATCCATAATATTCAGCCGTACCCCGACTATCATTGCCTAGAACGCCTGTTGCATGCGCATCGTCAATCATTATGTAAGCTTTGTACTCCTTGGCTAGTTCTACTATTTCCGGAAGTGGCGCAATATCACCATCCATACTAAAAACGCCATCTGTTACAATCAACTTCTTTCCATCCCTGTGTGATTGCCTTAACTTACGTTCTAAATCCTCCATATCCGCATGTTCGTAAACAATTGTTGTAGCATGACTTAATCGACAACCGTCTATAATACTCGCATGATTCCAAGCATCAGAAAATATCATATCTCCTGTCTTCATGACACTCGAAATCACACCAATGTTCGCTAAATACCCACTGCTGAATACAATGGCAGCTTCAGTCTTTTTAAAATCCGCAATTTCACACTCAAGTTGTTCATGAATATCGAAGTTTCCAGTCGTTAATCGTGAACCACCAGCCCCTGTACCGTATTTCACAATGCCTTCAGTCGCCTTCTTTTTCAAACGTCTATCTGTTGCCAACCCTAAATAGTTATTAGATGAAAACAACAAATAGTTCTTACCATTCATCACTACCTCGTTTTCATTTCCAGTTGATAACGCTCGTAATTTCCTTGCCAACCCTTGCTCTTCGATTAATCGTAGTTCCCTTCTCAACCAATCTTTCATTTTTTAATGCCCCTTAATAAGAATAGGTTCTCTTTCTAAATAGTCTATATACGATGCTAAATTCACTTCATCTGCCACAAAAAAAATACGACCGCCACTCTCACTACCTTCCCTTTTTAACGGCGAAATTCTTACATAACCAAATTCATGATTGCTTACATATCCCGTAACGTAGTCGGGATCATCTGACCAACATAATTCAGCAATAGTGTACGGCGAATTTGCTACTTTCGTTGCCAAAGCTAATGCTTCTCGTACACGCTCATTTAAATCCACATCAGCGTCTTGCCAATCCATTCTTGATACACGCACACCTTTAATCCCACGGTCGTCAAGTCGCAAGCCAGTTTTACTATGGAGGAGAATGGCACCACGGAGATTTTGACTGCTATTCAGTAGCTGGAAAGCAACATTTTGTGCCTGTTGTGAAACACCTACGGAAGTTAAGATGTCTCTCGCCTCCCTATGAGCCTTTTCAATTGAATCCACATCAACTGTTGTCATTTCTAACGGTGGCAAATACCGTATCTGAGGGCGCGTAATTTTTTCTACGGTAATTTGAATAAAATCAGCATCTCCACGTGAATGATTACTTGCTTTGTGTAATAACTGATTTACGATTGGCTCTATTTGAACTTTACTTGCTATCCGCTCACCACCAGATACATGCTTTTCGCCTACTTCCATATTTCTTTGAGCCGCACGCATTCGAATGCTATAAAATGTTTTTGACATGATGTTCACCTGCTACTTTCCTATTAATTGCATGTAATATTTTCGTTATGGGATAAACGCTTACAGCCGTAATGACCATACCTGGAATCGCCAAAACTACTAACGGCAAAAACGGTGTCCCTAACGTAAAAGCCAAACCATACCTAGCAACTATTGTGCCAATTGGCCCCGCCACAACGAGTACCGGAATTGAGGTTCCCAATAAAGCGATGATTAGACCAACCGTTAATCGAAAAATTAAGGAAATCTCGACATTTAAAATCGAGTGGATGCCTAGTACAAATAAAATGAAACTTGCAATAATCCCCGCAAGGAAATATCGCTTAAATCCAAATACTGCTGCAATCGCAACGGCTATGGGTGCTGATAATTGAAATTCAGACCCAGGGACACCTGTTGGAATTTTAAACATACCTGTAACGATAATAAGACAAGCCAATAATGATATCTGGGCAAGATTATATGTAGAAAACCTTCGCATCATCCTATCCTCCATTTTTATCGCCATTTTGTGTTAACTATAATAATTATTAAGTTAACACAAATTTAAATAGTAGAATAGACAAAAATTGATTTTCTCTACTTTTGCACAGAAGGATATACCTTTAACCTTTAACGGCTACTACGTGAACTCTCATCTAAGAAAACGCATTACGAGCACGTGCACTAGATCACAAGAATTAAACGCCAATAAAAAAAGGGCTAGCTCATCGCTAACCCATTTACAAAGCCTTTATTATTTTACCCAGCCTAAAATCATTTCTCTTAATAATTTACTTGCCGTATTGGCTGTCATTTCTGATGTGTCGTAAATTGGTGCTACTTCCACTAAGTCAAAGCCGACAACGTTCACACCACTTGCAGCTATCGCGTGGATAGATGCTAATAACTCTTTAGACGTAATTCCGCCACAGTCAACTGTCCCTGTACCAGGTGCATGTGCTGGATCAAGTACGTCAATATCAATTGTCACGTAGACATTGCGACCTGCTAATGTTGGTAACACTTCTTTTAGTGGCTCTAGTACTTCAAATTTTGAAATATGCATGCCGTTTTCTTTCGCCCACTCAAATTCTTCCTTCATGCCTGAACGAATACCAAATGAATAGACATTTTTCGGACCGATATGTTCGGCAATTTTACGAATTGGTGTTGAATGTGAAAGAGGTTCCCCTTCATATTCAACGCGTAAATCTGTATGCGCATCAAAGTGAATAATCGCTAAGTCATCGTATTTAGCAGAAACTGCTTTCATAACAGGCCAAGAGACTAAATGCTCTCCGCCCATACCAACAGGCACTTTTCCATCTTCGAGTAGCTTCACTATGAATTTTTCAATTTCATCTAAAGAACGTTGTGCATTACCAAATGGTAGCGGGATATCGCCTGCATCAAAATACTTCACTTCTTCTAATTCACGATCTAAATATGGGCTATACTCTTCAAGACCAATTGATACTTCACGAATTCGTTGTGGGCCAAAACGTGAACCTGGACGATAACTTACTGTCCAGTCCATTGGCATGCCATAAATAACTGCCTGTGCATCCTCATATGTCGGATGACTTTTTATAAAAACATTCCCTGAATAAGCTTCATCAAATCTCATATCTAGCCTCCATTAATCTCTGAACTTCCTATGCAATTCAGTTGTTATAGTCATTACACGCTGAGGACTTACAGGTTTGTAATGAAACCTCACTATTAAAATCCTCGTATACATTATTGGAACGTCTAGCGTAATTCGTTTAAAATCTACAAAGTGCAATGTTTTAGTCGAAAGCTAGCGTTTTATATCAGTACAAAAAAAGTATAGATGTTTTTGAATAAAGTGCAATAGTTTTTGCTTACAATTCCGATTAAAGAATATTATTCAGACACATACTAAACGCAAGTTGTTAGAAAACGAGGTGAAGTCGGATGAAAAGAAAAGTCTATCAACGTAAGCAAAAGCGTGTGAAGCGTTCACGTAAAGTGCTTACACTTTTTGTCGCCTTTGCATCTGCAATAGTAGTCGCATTTATTGCACTACGCGTCTATGTTCAAGTGGCTGGTGCGCCGCCATTAACGGTGCCAAAAGCCTCTATTTTCTTAGATGAAAACGAGAACCAAATAGGAGATCACTTTACAAATGAACGACGCTATTGGGTTGATCTTGATGAAATATCACCCTATTTAGTACAAGCAGCAGTGGCCGTAGAAGATAAAGATTTTTACAAGCATGGCGGATTTGACTTTTCTCGTATTGCTGGTGCGTTATTAATTGATCTTAAAGCAGGAAGTAAAGTGCAAGGGGCAAGTACAATCACCCAACAATATGCTAGAAATTTATATTTATCTCATGAAAAATCTTGGACTCGAAAAGCAAACGAAGCATTGTATGCTTATAGATTAGAAGTTTTTTACAGCAAAGATGAAATATTAGAAGGTTATTTAAACACTGTCTACTATGGACATGGCATGTATGGTGTAGAGGCAGCTAGTCGCTATTATTACGGAAAATCGGCAAAAGACTTAACGCTAGCAGAAGCAGCGATGCTTGCGGGTGTTCCAAAAGGACCAAGTATCTATTCACCTATTGCTAATTTCGAAAAAGCTACAAATCGCCAGCACGTTATTTTAAAACTAATGGCCGATCAAGGCGCGATAACGCAAGAAGAAAAAACGCGGGCTGAAGAAGAACAACTTGTCTTAAAGAATGATACGTGGGTTGCTTCTAAATCGGTTGCACCGTATTTCCTTGATGTTGCATGGCAAGAAGCAAGTGAAATATTAAAAGCAAAAAACCTTGATATTAGCGAAGGCGGTTGGACGATTCAAACAACACTTAACCTTGGTCATCAGCAAGCAGCGGAAGAAGCAGTAGCTAAAAATATGCCCGCAAATGACTTACAAACAGGATTCGTTAGTATGCAATCAAAAACAGGTGCAGTTACAGCGCTTGTTGGCGGAAGAGATTATGCCACTAGTACATTCAATCGCGTAACACAAGCAAAGCGTCAACCAGGTTCAACAATTAAACCTGTGTTATATGCCGCAGCATTAGAAAATGGCTATACACCGTTAACATTTTTAGATGTAGGACCAACAACGTTCACGATCGATAATGGACGTAGCACGTACTCACCTAAAAACGTCAATGGTCAATTTGCAGACCATGATATGACGATGGCTCAAGCGATTGCGATTTCTGACAATATTTATGCAGTCAAAACATTAGAAGATATCGGTTTTAAAGCATTCCATAATATTGCAGACCGCTTTGGGATAAATATTGGCACAAAGGATAATTTATCGCTTGCCCTCGGAACAATGGAAACAACATTGTACGACATGACAAATGCTTATAATATTTTAGCGTCACAAGGTCAAAAAACAGAGCCAACAACGATTATCTCCATTAAAAATGCCAATGGAGACGTTATTTACGATAATAAAAATATCGAAAAACAAGATGAAACAGTGCTTTCAAAAGAAAATACTTTTATTTTGACAGAGATGATGACAGGCATTTTCGATCCTGTATTTAGTGATTACTCACCTGCTACAGGGATTAGTATTCGTTCACGGATGACCCATACGTATGCCGCAAAATCTGGCTCCACTAATAGTGATCAGTGGCTCATCGGATTTACACCAAGCTTAACAGCTGGCGTCTGGAACGGCTACGATCAAGGGAAAAATCTCTCTGCGAAAGAAGATACGGCGGCGACAAAACAAATTTGGATCGACTTTATGGAAAACGTCAATAAAGGCACAAAAAATGAAGATTTCACAAAACCAAAAGGCATTAAAGGGGTTGTTGTTGATATCGAAACAGGCAAACTTGCAACAGATGCCTGCCCTAAACAACGTCTTGTTTATCTAGAAGCCAAAGATGTACCAACAGAAAAATGTACGAACTTTGATATTTTAGATAGCAACACGTGGGGTGAATTTTGGAATATGCTGCCGTTCTTCAAAAACAAACAATAATCATGTGCAACCTTTTCCTCACAACGTTCGTTTTATTTAATTGAAAAGCTCTCGACAAAGTAAATATAAACGAAAAAGAAAAGCTTTCTCTTCCCCGGAGACTTGTCCGTGGGAACAGAAAGCTTTTCTTGTTTTTGGCCCTAGAAAGGATGAGAATCATGGGGCATTCGGCTTGGGTTGTTCAAATGCCGCATAGCACTCATCACATTCGTGGACCAAGTGTCCTAGCTTACTAAAATGTAAGCTCTGAATCAAGTGTACTTTTTTTCCTATCTACTTTCAACCTAATATCGAAAGCGATTGCAAAATGTCACAGATTGTTCAATCATTTCTGTTCTATTATACAAATAAGTCTTGACGTAATTGTTCCTCACTACGTCCCCAAAGTTCAGGATTGAGCTCTTCTAGGAAAGAAGCTAACACTTTTTTAGACGCATCATCCATATGATCAACAAGTATTTGTCGTTTCATCGATTTATCCATTTTGTTAACGTGATCAGCTAATATTTTATAACCTCGTCGTTTTTCACGATTTACGACCATTTCACAAGCTGTTACTCCCGCATAATAAGGTCCATCCGCTTTATGGTCTATCGTTACCCATACTAACCAGTAAGATTTTCCTCCCTCTGAATCAGCACGATCTGTCGTAAATTTAATGCCTCGTTCAATATCACTACGCGCATGCATCGCACCGATTTCAACTGAAGCTTTACCCTCTTCTATATCAATAATGACCGGTGATACGTTTTCTAATGAAAGCGAACCGATACCAAATCCTTTATGGCCATCTGTAGGGTCATTTTTTATAATCGTAAAGCCCATTTTTTGTTTTGGTTTCTCTTCATTTGCCATACTTTAATTCCCTCCATTCTGCTATTATAAAGTAAAGCATATTCTTGCGCTTTTGTGCATAAGTAAGAAGTTTATTATTTCTTATAAACTTACTATACAACATAATTCTAAAAGGAGGCACTATTATGCCATACGTAACAGTAAAAATGATTGAAGGCCGTACAGAAGAACAAAAACGCGCACTAGTAAAAGAAGTAACAGAAGCCGTTTCACGCACAGTAAACGCACCCGTTGAAAACGTAACAGTTTTCATTGAAGAAATGTCTAAAAACCATTACGGTGTCGCAGGCGTCCGCTTCAGCGATAAATAATGAACATCTGGGTAGAGCACCAAAGCGCTCTATCCTTTTTTAGTCTTTACAAATTCTATCGGCGATTGGTGTTAGTCTACCGGCGATTTTTCTGGTTCTATCAGCGATTCACAGCGGTTTACCGGCGATTCTCACTTACACAAAGGGAGGTGACTCTACACATATGAAGAAGCTCAAAAGATTTCTACTTATTTGTATGCTGATCATTGGTTTATTACTTATTTTTATTAATCCTATTTCGCATGCAGTGATTGCTCATTTAAGTAAACAACTAAATACGACCAATTATAGCGCAGAAGATTTACAGAAGAACAATCACACCACAGCAGATTTTGAGTTTGAAGATGTTCAATCCCTCTCCATAGTAGAAGTATTAAAAGCTCAAACACAGATTGAACATTTACCTGTCATCGGTAGTATCGCCATTCCGAATGTGGACATGAACCTTCCGATTATTAAAGGTGTTGGCAATGCCTCGCTTGCGGTCGGAGCCGGCACGATGAAGGCTAACCAAAAATTGGGACAAGGAAACTACGCCTTAGCTGGTCACTATTTTGAAGAAAAAGATATATTATTTAGCCCCTTATATAAAGCCAATATTGGCGATACGATTTACGTTACAGATTTAACAAATATTTATGAATACCAATTAACGACCAAAAAAATTATCGCTGCCACCGATGTGTATGTCATTGATGATATCCCGAATGAAACTATATTGACGCTAATTACTTGTGCAGATAATGGCACGAAACGCCTGGCAATCCGTGCAGATTTTGTGGAACAATATCCGCTAGATCATGCACCTGCTAAACTGTCAGAAGCCTTTTAACAAAGTAACCCCCATGACTCTTTGTCATGGGGGTTCTTAATGTTCTTTATTACATTTCTACATTACGACGGCGCAAGAAGAACAATGCACCTAACACGAGAACTACACCAACAAGTGTAAGACCTGTTTGCGTTGCTCCATCTGTTTGTGGCAATTTGCCTTGTGCCTTTAGTTGAGCTTCCAAACGTTTAGCATCTTCCTTAATTTTGTTAATATCAAGTGTTTTTGCTACATTCGCCTGTTCCTCTTGTGATAAATTATTATATTTATCAAGGAAGTCCTTATACGCATCAAGCTTGTCTTTCGTTGCAGTAGAAGGATTGTAAGGCGGTAAGTTTTTCCCTTGCTCAATCACATCTTGTACAGATGGCTTAGACGTTTCTGGTTTTCCAGGCGTCGTTGGATCTTTAGAATCTGTTGACGGATTACCTGGATTTGTAGTTGGTTTCTCAGGGTCAACTGGCTTGCCAGGATCCGGATTCGGTTTGTTCGGATCTTCTGGGTTACCTGGATCCGGTGTTGGCTTGTTCGGATTTTCCGGATTACCTGGATCTGGTGTCGGCTTGTTCGGATTTTCCGGGTTACCTGGATCTGGTGTCGGCTTGTTCGGATTTTCCGGGTTACCTGGATCTGGTGTCGGCTTATTCGGATTTTCCGGATTACCTGGATCTGGTGCCGGCTTGTTCGGTTCTTCCGGATTACCTGGATCCGGTGTTGAACCACCACCGCCTCCGCCTGGTAATGCAGGTTTTACTAATGCCGAACATGTATCTTTTACTGTGAATGAGCCAATTAATCGGCTTCCTTCATATACATAGTACGTACCTTGTTGAATTGCTTTGTTTGGTAAAACAATTGTACCAGCAACACTTGTTGTTACAACGTCATTACCGTCAGCATCTTTCACAACATTACCTTTAGCATCCTTCACCGTCACTTTTGCATTAGCTAATGGTGTACCAAATGCCGTTTGCACAGTTAATGTAAATGACGGACATGCAGGTGCTGCTGAGATTTCCGCTTCACAATTAATGGAATATTGTACTGTTATTTGGCCAATATACAGATCCCCTTGATAAACATCATAGTCACCTGATGGAATATCTTTAGATTCTATTAAAATTTGACCCAATTCATTCGTTTTGCCTGTAGCAATAATCGCTCCATTTTTATCTTTGATTATGATATTGCTAATATTAGGACGAATATTTCCATCTTCATCTTTCACCGTTAATGTAAATTGTGTACATGCAGGTGTTGGCTGCACTGTCGCTTCACAGTCAATATTCGATTGGAAACTGCCAATTACTTTACCATCTACTTCAACTGTATAAACGCCCGGCTCTAAATTCGTTAATTCAATAATACCGTTTGTTGTCGTTTCAGTAGCAACAATGTTTTTATCTGCACCTTTCACTGTTACAGACGTGCCGTCAGCAACTAATTTGCCGTCTACGTCTTTTACAGTTAGTTCGAATGTTGGACATTTTGGTGCTTGAAGTAATTCATACTCACAGTTTACTTTATATGAAACTGTAATCATACCAAGATATTGATTGCCTTCATAAACTGAATATTCACCAGCTTTGATACCATCTGGATTATCCTTCGTCGATGGCATAATAAATTTACCATCTGCATCTGTTTTTAATACTACCGAAGATCCATTTTCATCTTTCACGGTAACTAAATTTCCCGTAGAATCTTTCAATGTTACAGTTACGCCTGGTCTCGCAACTTTTGAACTATCTTTCATTTCAAATAATGAAACAGTGAATTGTGGACAGTTCGGTGCTGGTTGAATTGTAGCAGGCGCTTTACATGTACCATCATATTTAACAGTCACTTTACCTAAATTACCTTCGACTGAATGAGTTACTGTATAATCACCGGCTACGTATTTTTCCGGTAATGTCACTTTTCCATTGTTTACATCATGCGATGTTTCAACACCGTTTTTATCCTTTAAAGTAACTTTCCCAGAAGTGATAGGTGTACCATCAACATCATTAATGGCAAATTCAAATTGTGTACAACCAGTTACTTGTGTTGTATTTACAAGTTCTTTTACTAAATCAGGATGCTTATCGAGTGTAGTATTTTCATCTAACTTAAATTTAAAGTCTTCCATCTTGTCATAACCAGATGGTGCAGTTACTTCACGAATGAGATAATCATTATACGGTACATTTTCAAATGTAATTTCACCATTTGTATCTGTCGTCGCTGTTTTAATGATATATTCATTTTTTGCTGTCTTTTTAATAAGTTGGAATGTTACACCACCCAAATTCTCTTTAAATTGGCCAGTAGCTGAATCAATACCAATCTTTTTGAATTTTGCACTTCCACGTGTTGATGTAAAGTCTGAATCAGAACTACTAAAAGTCATTTCCCCATTAAATCGATCTTCAGTATTTTGGTTCGGTTTGGTTTCGTTATTATAATTTAATGTCGCAGTATTTTCTAAATTATCACCTGCTTTACCGAATCCCACTGTTTCATACTTCACTTGATAGCCCTTTTTATTTAGGTCTGGAAATACTAGACTAAATCCACCCTTACTATCAAATGTTACAGATAACCCTAATTCCTGAGGTGTTTTCCAAGAGTTATCCTTTGTAATATCATCTTCTGAAACTTTATATGGCGCTATTTTAATGCTTTCTTCCAATAACATTAAATTATTACCCGGTAAATCTGTTAATGTTACGTTGTTACCAAGATTAGAATGTGATCTATTCACCTCTAATGTCCATGTAATTTTTTCTGTAGTCGCGTTTTGAGTTGGCGTGTTCTTCTTAATTAAATTATTTGCTACATTTTCATCAATTGTTACTGGTGTTGAATCTAGTGTAAATTCTTGAGTACCTTTTGTTTTAAATGTAGCGCCATTTTTATAAACATTTCCTTTTTCTGAGGGAGCTTCAGAACCAATACCTAAAATATTATCATCGTCCATTGTTTGATACCGGACAACATATGCTTTGTTGTTTAAATCTCCTAAATCATTGTTAAATGTTAAAGTAAATCCTTTTTCCGTTTCATTTGAAATTTTATAACTTCCCTTATCAATCGGAGTCGTACTAATTGTACCGCCTGTATCACTACCACCTAATCCGGTTAAAGGTAATACTTCGATTGTTCCTGCTACGTACTTATGCCCTTCTCCAACCGTATCAACTAATACAGCACCACTAATATCCTTTTTATTGATATTCACTTTTACATCCCATGTAAAGCGCTGTGTTAAATAGTTGAACTTCCCAGATTTACTGCCATTATTAACCGTAGTTGTACCTGGAACATAGTCATCAGTTGCAGTTTTCTTGTAGGTTTTAGTACCACTTGTCCATTCTGTCTCAGCTGTATTGCCGTAACCCTGTGTCTCTACTTCCCCTTCATCATTAATCGCAAAGCTTGTTTGATAAGTTACAGTTACTTTTCCACCTGCAGGCACATTAATCCCTGTAATTGTAAAGCCCTTAGTCTTATTCTCATCAATAAGAGCATAAACCACAGCTTGGCCGTCTAGTTTTACAGATTTTTCTATCAATTCATGTTCACCATTTATTGCACCGTTAGTAAAAGTGTCTGTTAATGTTAAATTACTAATAGCTTTATTAGGGTTATCCGACTTAATAACAATCTCCCAATTAATTACTTTTTCATCAAAGTCAACTGTATGTGATTTTGATAATAGATTTTCTGCTAAAGTGTATGGTACATCAACACTCTTGTCTGAGCCGCTCTTTACATTATTTTTAAACGAACCGGTTTCATTTTCATAAAAATCTTGTTTATTATAGTTCGCATCATAAACAATGGTATATGCATCTGAAATTGCAGCATCAAACTTCAGCGTAAACGCTTTAACATCACCAGTGTCTGTTGTAATAGTAAAGCCTGTTGTAATTTCTTCACCACCAGCCACTGAAGTTGCTATATTTCCATCTGCATCATTCATTTTATACACTTTAATAGACGATATATCTATCTCATGAGGGCCTGTTATTGTATCTGTAATTACTGCTTTAGCTTGATCAATATTTAACAAATTATGATTATAGTCAATTCTCCAAGATGATTTATAGTTTGTGCTACTTACTTTCTTTTTAGCTAATGCTTTTCCATAAGTAATTTCGTGAGTTGCTTCAGATACTTCTGGTGTTCCATTATTAGTAAAGGTAACTTTATTGTTAAATTTAGCGTTACCATCGCGACCATCTGCTTCTAAAGTTACTTGTGTTTTATACGTAATTTTATAGGCGAATTTGCCAGTAAGCTTACTTTCAATATTTCCCCAGTTACCATTTGTAAAAACTTCAATACCAGTACCACCTTTATCTCTCACACCATTCAAACCAACTACATATTGATAAACGTTAACCGATCCATCAACGATAGCGTGTCCGCCTGTCGCTTCATCCGTTAAAGTTGGATTAATTAACTCCTTACCAGCTTTATTAACCCATACTTCCCATTCCATTTCGTGATTCCCACTTGCTGTAGCTATTGGTGTACCAATCTTTTCTTTATTTACTTTTTCTCCACTTGTTGATGGAATAAACGTAATGCTCGCTTTAATTATCTCGCTACCACCGTTAGCTGCTGGAATTTCTAGGTCCTGCTCAATGTCATCGGAAAGATTATTAAATCCAGAAGCAAAATTAATAATTAAATCTTCTGGTTGCGGACTACTAGCTTCTGGTGTCATACCACTTAGCTCTACACGTACTTTATTATCAGTCGTTGTATAATTATAAGTAATGCCGTTTACTGTTTTCTTACCAAAGAATGCACCATCAAAGTCAATTAATGATTTTGGTAATTGAAATTCAAACCAACTACCATCGCCCCATGCTTCCTTTTCATCATCTTGCATTGGAACAGAAAATTTAACAGTAAAGTTAGCTACAGTATTGGTAGGTAATTCTGTGTCAAAATTTCCATCTCCAACTTCTTTGCCACCAATCTCCATTTTAAAAGCTGTTAAAGAGGCTGGAATTTCTTTTGCGATTTTCGGATTCTCATCCAAAAGTACTTCCGGCTTAAGTTCTTCGGTCGGTTCTTCTTCAACAACCTCACCATCTTCTTCATTTCCCTCCGGTGGTGTTACTGTTGAATCATCCGTATCTTCTCCCGCTTCTGTTCCATCAGGAGTTCCTTCTTCGGTTCCTTCATCCGTTCCCACCTCTGTAGACGGAGGTAAAGTAGAATCCACATCATCCGCAAACACAGAAATCGGTGAAAGTACGGTTTGGAACACAAGCAATAATGTAATGATGGCTAAATTTAATTTTTTCATGTGTCTCTCCTTTTCTAAGTTTAGAGAGATTCCTATTGGCGTTTGTTGACGACAGTGCAAGTTTTTCTATTCTTGAAAACTTTGCTCAAACATTCGGTTTGCCCCTCTTCCCCTTAAATAACTCGTCGTCGTTGCGAATACATATAAAACTATCTTTCACGGTGTCTAATATCATGTTGTCTAGTCATTGTGTTGATTGACAGTTGTATGTATCCTAAGCTGATGTGACGCCCCTGATAATATAATGGCCTCACCCCCTTTTAGGATTTACTTCATTATAAAAAACTTTTCTAAACAAATTCTAAACATTACCATTTATTTCATCATGTTTTCCTAAACACCTAGCGAATATTTTTACTCCATAAGAAATTACACATAATAAAAAGCACTAAACTATCACTATAATCAAGTGAGTTTAGTGCTTTTATATTATATATACACAATTAAGAGTTTGTATATCCCTGAATTAGATATATTTTCTTAGTATTTTTTCATTTTACTTGTAATAATTTTAAAATTTGTTTTTTTACTGATGCCTGGGTACTATTGTCTTGTAATATATCGAGTGGAAAATATACTTTATGATCTCGCTTCATGCGACCTGAAATGGAATCGACGATAATAGATTCCCGTGATAATTCCCGTAATTCTCCGTTTTTCATTTCTAAAAAGATAGGAACACGTACTTCTTCCTCACCTGGTCGATAAAAATCATAAGGAAGATCCGCTGTTGTATCATGGACTAAATAGTATTCTGGATCGATGCCTGCTTGTTTAAATAATGCTTGTAACTTTTGATATTTCTCGAGTTCAACGCCTGGATCTAAATCGATGTACTGGAATAGCTTGCGATTAACAAAACGGCGACTTAAATCACGTAATATCTCATCATCTTCTTGCATCCATAATTGAAAATATGTAAAAAGAATACTTTCATCTAGTGCAAGATAATCTTCCAACGTAATGGAGTCTTGGAAAAATGCTAAAAAGTGTGTAGGCTCATGCTTAAACTGGTAGCCCGCTTTGCTTAATTGTTTTGCACGTTTTAAAATATTATTTAAAATAACTTCTGCGCTACGTGATACTGGGTGGAAATAAATTTGTAAATACATTTGATAGCGACTCATAATATAGTCTTCTACAGCATGCATTCCAGTAGCTTTAATGACTACTTGGTTTTTACGAGGGCGCATGACACGTAAAATGCGCTCCATATCAAAGTGACCGTAACTTACGCCTGTAAAGTAGGCATCACGTTGTAAGTAATCCATTCGGTCGGCATCTATTTGACTTGATATTAAGCTTATGACTTGCTTATTCGGATACGTTTTTTCAATTACTTGCGACACTTTCTCAGGGAAATCTGGCGCTACTTTTTTGAGCACTGCGTGTACTTCCGTATCTCCAAGTAAAATTTGTCTCGTATAGTATTCATGATCTAACTCAAAAACATTTTCAAATGCATGAGAAAACGGGCCATGTCCTAAATCATGTAATAGGGCTGCACAAAGCACTAGCAACCGCTCGTTCTCGTCCCAATCTGGACGACCTACAAAAATATCATCGACAATACGACGCACAATTTCGTATACACCTAGTGAATGACTAAAACGGCTATGCTCTGCTCCATGGAATACTAAAAACGTTGTGCCAAGCTGGCGAATTCTACGTAAACGTTGAAATTCTTTTGTCCCTACTAAATCCCAAATAACTTGATCTCTTACGTGTACATAACGATGGACTGGATCTTTAAATACTTTTTCCTCTTGTAATTTTGCCTTTGCATAATGTGTCATTTGTACAGCACCTCCATTTCATCTTTCTTCTATTATATGCAAACAATATAGAACTAGCATAGAGATTGCACTGTAATTAAAAAGACTACCAACCTAATTGTATGTAATTTTCTCCTCATTTAGGTTTTTCTCACTAAAACAAAAACTACCTTCAACCATGTGAAGATAGTTTTTTATTACTTATTTTTTAATTTCGCTAAAACTTTTTCCATTAGTTCTTCTTCTGTTAATGCAGCAACAGGGCGACTATTTACAAATGTAAATGTTTTTTTACGACCTGGGCCACAGTAAGAATGACACCCTATTTCGATGGTTGCATCAGGATCGATTTCCTTTAATTTTGGAATTAACGTTTTTAAGTTAACGGCCTGACATTCATCGCAAACTTTAAATTCGTTTGCCATTTTGTCAACAACCCTTTCTATATAGTATTTTATTTAATGATATTTTTAATGTCCGCATAACTTTCACATATTTAAGTATGCAGTATACGCACAAACCTACATCCGGTATTGTATCGTACTTTTCCCCTTGTATTCAAGCATAATTCCTTCCACATGGATGAATAAAAGGTTAAAAGATTGGTCATGCTAGAGATAAATAAGGAAGTTCCAAATAAAGGTGGGAGGATTTTATATGAGTAAAGTTAGACAAGATGCTTGGTTAGAAGAAAACGATGAATTGCTAGCAGAGGCAGTAATTCGTCACGTTACGGAAGGTAGTACACAATTAAATGCTTTTGAAGAAGCCGGTGATGCGTTAAATCGTACAGCCGCTGCATGTGGTTTCCGCTGGAATGCAGTTGTTCGCAAAACGTATGAGGAGCAACTAGCCGAAGCGAAAAAGGAAAGAAAAGAGAGAATGCGAGTGTTGGGTGCACCAGCAAGACGTCGTTCTTCAAATATGTTTACAATAAATAATAGTGATACAGATAGCAAGTCAATTCCACTATCTGCCCTATCTCTTGATATTGTCATAGCATATTTACTACGTTTACAACATTCTGGTGAAGTAGGGAATGAGTCTTCAAAATGGAGACAACTTGTGCACGTAACATCCGAGAAAAATAAAAAACTAGAGAAAACAATTACGCAGCTTGAAGAAGAAAATCGTGCGATTCGTAAAGATTATGAACAGTTTGTGCAAATTATGAACCGTGCTAGACGTCTTGTAACGCTAGATGAAGAGGAAGAACGTATTGCTCCTGTGTTCAAAATGGAGAAAAACGGCAATCTAGTTGTTAGTGGTCCAAACTATCAATCAGAAAATGGCGATGTGCTTAGTTAGCACAATCGCCTTTTTTTTGCTAGAAGATAGGCACCATTATTTTGTAGCAAGCATTTTGGCATTTCGTTCGAACACGCGTTGTAAATAAAATGCATATAGTTGTAATTCATCGTCATGAAAGGGCTCTAAGCGTACTTCATCCGCTAGTGCCATAAGAATTTGCTGCAAACGAATGACCACATCTTCCACTGTTAAAGATGTGTCTAGTAATTCACTTAACGAAGCCATAACTTCCGGTACAATTTGGGGATACGTAAATTTCGTTTCCTCACCTCGTAAACTTTCACTGTAAAAATCACGGATTAGTGCCGCACGTTCTGCACCGCTTCCTTCAATACATAAATAAATTTGCACTGCGACACCTTGTCGTAATCGTCTTTGCGAAATACCCGCAAACTTCTTCCCTTCCATACTCAAATCATAGGACCCTGGGCAATAAGATCCTACAATTTCATAGGCTTCAATTTTATCAGCAGCTTCCGGAAACAAAGCTTTAATAAGTGCTACCATTACATCATAGCCGTCATTAATGCCCAGTGACTTTGTTTGTTCAGATAGCACAATAGAAATATTGAGAATGCCTTCATCTAGTACGACTGCTAGACCACCTGAATTACGAACGATTGGATGGTAGCCTCGTTCCTCAAGTAATTTCATACCTTGCTGTACGTAAGGTAAGCGATGATCTTGAATTCCAAGTACAACAGATGCATGGTGAACCCAAGTACGTATTGTCGGTGGTGATTCAAGTTGTCCTACTAAATGACACAACGTATCATCTGTAGCAAATGATTCAAGTGGCGTACTATGTTTTAAGCTAATGGATTGATCATAAAAACGCCAAATTGGCTGTTGTAAATTACTGTTCATTTATTAGAAGCTCCTCTATTTACATCTCTTCTCTTTAGCATACAGCATCCATGGAAGGTGTCAAATTCGTGAATATCAATCATGAATTTAGGGATTTTGTACAAACTATGATAAACTGAATTAAGAATTATTTTCACTTATAAAGGAGTGCTTTGAATAATGAATGAAGCAGCAATTACATTAGATGGTTGGTACGCTTTACATGATTTCCGCTCAATTGACTGGGCTTCTTGGAAACTTGTTTCCGCTGAAGAACGTCAAGCAGCAGTTGAAGAATTTATTGCGTATCTAGAAAAGTTAAATGAAGCAGATGTTGCTAAAACAGGGGCTCATGCTTTTTACGCAATCGTTGGGCAAAAAGCCGACTTTATGATTATGACATTACGTGAAACAATGGATGAGTTACAAGAGCTTGAAGCGGAGTTTAATAAATTAGCAATTGCTGATTTTACAATTCCTACATACTCTTATGTTTCTGTTGTTGAACTTTCAAACTATTTAGCTGGGGAATCTAACGAAGATCCTTACCAAAATCCACATGTGCGTGCACGTCTATATCCAGAACTACCACGCGCTAAGTATGTATGCTTCTACCCAATGGACAAGCGTCGTCAAGGTAATGATAACTGGTATATGCTATCAATGGATGAGCGTAAGTCTTTAATGCGTTCTCATGGTATGATTGGTCGAGGCTATGCTGGTAAAGTAAAACAAATTATTACTGGCTCTGTTGGCTTTGATGATCACGAATGGGGCGTTACATTATTCGCTGACGATGTATTACAGTTCAAAAAATTAGTATACGAAATGCGCTTTGACGAAGTATCTGCTCGTTATGGTGAGTTCGGTGCATTCTTCGTCGGTAACCTACTGGATAACGATAAATTAGTGAATTTCCTAGCTGTCAAATAAAAAAAGCGAGTCCATATATGGGCTCGCTTTTTTATACTTCGTTTTCCTCACTATATTCCGACTCTACTATTAAAATAATGGCATGTATAAAAAATCCAAACAGAATCATGAGGAACACTAAATACCAATCATAAGGCTGATCATAATACTCAGCAATTCCAACAGCCATGAATGCACTGGCGATGATGGCAACAAACATACTGAAAATGCGCATTGTACTACTCCTTTATGAAACAATAATCATTTCATCTTAGTATGTCACAATGTATTTTCAATATACTTGCAAATCATAAGTATTTTCACCATATACCGCAAATAACTATTAAAAAACAACGAAGCTTTCTCTACAAAAGGTAATTGGGTGCTGCCTGCTCCAACTCGAACAAGAAACACCCTACCTTTTACTTCAAGAACGTTCATCTTTCACTTTTAAAATGATAATAATCGTATTAATGAAAAAGCCGACTACGATTATTACTATAAAAAGATACCAATGGAGAGGTTGACCATAGATATTTCCGAGCAAAAATGCTAGTACTGCACTCAATAAAATCCCAAACCAAACACCAATCTCCATAACCTTCCACCTCACATGTAGTAATACACATGCAATTTTCTATCTACATTCCCCTCATGAAATAACCCCGCATATGAATGTCGAAGTAATTGGTCCATCTGCCAGGATCTCCAACTTGAATTTAGCATAGTAGCATTCACCTTCGACTAATAGAAGAAGAGGACTGTTGCTAAAACAAGTTCATTTTTTTCTATTTTTTCTTTACCCTATTTTAGTGGAGACTATCTAAAACGCCCATATTTCCACGGACTACTCGTTATTACTAAGATATGCTTCATAAAAATGAAACGTGAATTTCTTTCTTAACCGAAATTAAACATGTCTACAATACCTTCATGCATATACTGGTTGCGAGGAGGTTTGAAAATCGCTGTTATAAAGACGAATGATGCACAAACAGCTTTGCTTGCAAGGCTTATGCGTTCGGAAGCTGAAGGCGAAGGTGAATTGGGCATGCTGATGGTCGGCAATGTTGGCGTCAATCGTGTACGAGCAGATTGTCTAGATTTTGGTGATATTCGAACACTCGAGCAAATGGTTTATCAACGACCAGGGGGGTTTGAAGCAACAACAAAAAGTTATTTTTATCAACGTGCACGTGAACAAGACATTCGCTTAGCAAAAAGGGTTATTGAAGGTGAAAGGTTTCATCCGGCTACTCGCTCGCTATGGTTTTTCAGACCTGAGGGCGACTGCCCTGCACAATGGTATGGTCAGTGGAATACGGGACGCTACAAATCGCATTGCTTCTTCTCACCTACAGAAGAAGATTGTCCTCAAATTTAAATGAAAGAAGGTTGATACTTATGATGCCTTACTATTGGACACCGACAACTCAGCAACAAATGACGCCTCCTCCAGTGACGCTCCCAAGTGGACGGCCACCTGGACGTGAGGAATCGTATATTGAAAACATCTTACGTTTGAATCGAGGAAAGCCTGGTACTTTCCACTTTTCATTCGAACATGCCATTGAGCAAGGAAAAAACACAAAGACAGTACGCGGTGTAGTAGAAGCAGCAGGTCGGGATCACGTCATTTTACGAGAAATAAAATCAAATCATCGCTTTTTATTCCCAATGATTTACTTTGATTTCGCAGAATACGATGAGGAAATGAATTACTTTAACCAAAATCCATAACTGACATACAGTTTGGACAAACGAAAAAAGTGTTAGATTGACTGCAATCAATCTAACACTTTTTCGCTATGTTCTATTTCAAAAAAACATTTCTCAACTTTACATATTGTTCATTTTGCATGTTTTACGGCACTAACGATAATGAGCACCCAACCGACTAAAAATAATACGCCACCTATTGGTGTAATAGCGCCCAATACTTTAATACCACTTACGGCTAACACATATAAGCTTCCGGCAAAGAACACAATTCCTAGATTAAAGAAAATACCAGCTAACTTTAATTGTTTAATCTCTCCTAGCAATTTTGAACTCATTAGTAAACCAATGATAAGCAAACCAGTTGCATGAAACATTTGGTATTGCACAGCAGTTTCCCAAATGCCACGACCGTAATCATCTACGATATCTTTTAAAGCATGTGCACCAAATGCACCAAGTGCCACGGCTAAAAAGCCATGAAGCGCACCTGTGACAATAAACTTTTTCATGTTCAATTACCCCTACCTTTTTCTAATTGCGCTCTTTTTAATCTTTAGGAACGTTAAATTATTGAATTTAAAAATCAAAAATTGAATCACCATTCGCGCCATCGTTATGTTGTATTTTGCTTGAGTTTATAGTGGATGGCATTTGTTCTGTACTTAACATTTGCGGTAAATGTTGTTTTACCTGAACGTTTCCGTTTGAAGTCGCTGTTGGTAAATCCAGTACGACATCACATAATGCACGAATAGCTGTTAGTGCTTCACGTATTTGCTGTTCATTATTTGCATTTTTCGCTCCGGCTAATTGTTTTTCAACTTGCTGTATGACAGCTTCATATGAAATCATTGCGCTCTCTCACCTTCTGCTTTTGGCACAAATTTTAGGCAGTCCGTGCCAGACGATTGTTTGACAACAACTGATGGTATTTGCTTTGTTTTAAAGCCGTAAGCCACACATGCACGAGGTGTTTGCGGGTCCCATGTTACTTTAAAATATTGACATTTAAAACAATTTACCTGCATCGCTGTGCCTCTCTTTCTTCTTTATTAACTGTACCATGATTTTTATAGTGTATAAAGCAAACGATTTGTGCCACTTATTCTAAACACCAATCAATTGGTTGCTCTTCCCATTCCGTTAACTGTGCATTGATTTTGGAATACGGTTTACTACCGAAAAAGCCTCTATAGGCACTTAGTGGACTTGGATGTGGTGCTTCTAAAATGACATGTTGGGTTGGGTATTGATTAATTATTTGCTTTTTGCGCTGTGCAGGCTTACCCCATAGCACAAAAATAATCGGTTTTGAGCGTGCTGCAAGTTTAGCGATAACGGTGTCCGTAAACTGTTCCCATCCTTGCGCTTTATGGGAATGAGCCTGTCCTGCTCTCACCGTCAGTACAGTATTTAATAGCATAACACCTTGTTGTGCCCATTTCGTTAATGTCCCATGTTGCGGAATGGAACAACCGATATCGTCCTGTAATTCCTGGAGCATATTGCGTAAGCTTGGCGGATGTGGAATATCTGGCTTGACAGAAAAACTTAAACCATGAGCTTGATTTGGCCCATGGTATGGATCCTGCCCTAAAATAACAACCTTTACATCACGATAAGCGGTGCAGAAAAATGCATTCATCACATCTTCTTTTGGTGGATAAATAGTCTGGGTGGCAAATTCATGTGCCAAAAATTGACGTAACTGTTGATAGTACGTTTTTTCTAATTCATCTGCTAGTATTGTCTGCCAATCATTTGGGAATACTTTTTTCATCGAAATGACATGCCCCTTTCCTTTCTTACAACGGTACAAAAATTTAATGTGTTATTCAAGTTTCAATTTATGCTGACCTTATAAAAATATTAATTTCTGACTATTTTTACAGAATCAGAATAGGACTATACTAAACGGTAGATTAAACTATTTAATATGAAGGAGATCTTTCACATGGCTCTTAAAAAAACATTAACTATCGCAGGTTCAGATACATCTGGCGGCGCAGGTATGCAAGCCGACCTTAAAACATTCCAAGAACATGGCACATACGGTATGGTGGCATTAACAGTAGTTGTGACAATGGATCCAAATGGTTGGACACATAACGTCACACCATTACCAACAGAACTTCTTCAAAAACAAATTGATACGGCATTATCGACAGGTATTGATGCAGTAAAAACAGGTATGCTTTCTACAGAAGAAATTATCCGTATGGCTGGTGATGCAATCGCCAAATCCGGTACTTCCAATGTAGTAATTGATCCTGTTATGGTATGTAAAGGTGATGACGAGGTATTAAACCCTGGCAACACGGATGCTATGATTCAACACTTGCTACCACTCGCTGCTGTGACAACACCAAACCTTTTTGAAGCTGGTCAATTAGCTGGTACAGGGACACCAAAATCAATTGCTGAAATGAAAACTGCCGCTCGCAAAATTCATGAGCTAGGTGCTAAAGCAGTTGTTATTAAAGGCGGCAAAGCTTTAGCAACTGAAAAAGCGACAGACCTATTTTTCGATGGCGACACTTTCTATTTATTAGAATCAGATAAAGTAGCATCTACTTATAACCACGGTGCTGGCTGCACATTTGCTGCATCAGTTACAGCAAATTTAGCAAACGGTCTACCTATAAAAGAAGCAGTCATTGAAGCAAAAGAATTCGTATCGGCTGCTATCGCACATGGTTGGGCATTAAATGATTATGTTGGACCAGTAATGCACGGTGCGAAATCACGCTTTGGCGCACCAGAAGTGACTGTCACTGAAATTTAACAGTATAAGATGGCCGATTAAGCGCGCGACACACCGGTAGGCTCGGCAAAATTGCGGATAAAAAACATTGCAACTAGAAAAGGCATCTAATTAGTGCTGACCTCTACCACTTTGTAGAGGTCAGTATTTTCTAATAAGATGCCTTTTTACATATAATTTTTCATCAATTCGAGCCGATAATCCCATGGATCGTTCATTGAAATAAAACTCGCTAATGCCTTACTTTCTTTTTTCCTCACCGACCGTGCCTTCGCTCGTTCAGATGCAGTCTCATGTAGTTTTGTTTCCTCGATTGTTTCAGGTACAACCTTTGGCACTGCCGCAGGTCGATTGTGTTCATCTAAAGCGACAAACGTTAATAAGGCTGTTGCAGCAACTTTGCGTTCGCCGGTTTTTAAATTTTCGGATATGACTTTAACAAACACCTCCATTGAGGACGTGCCTGTCCATGTCACATAGGACTCAAAATAGACAGAGTCTGTCGGTCGAATCGGGTGTAAGAAATCGACTGAATCTGTGGAAGCCGTCACACAATCTCTACGACTATGCTTGGCCGCGGAAATGGATGCGACCTGATCGATATCACTCATTAGACGACCACCAAAAAGAGTATTATGATTGTTTACATCATTCGGAAAAACCCGACTAGTCCGCATAACCCTTGATTCTTTACAAAACTTATAATCTTTCATGCAAGCAACTCCCCCATTCTCTTGTTTTTTTTATTCCTATTATGATGCTATATTTTTCAAAAAATAGCAATAAAATATTTAGAAAATTTAAAATATTTACAAATCCTAAAAAAATAGGACAAGATACCGTACCTCGTTATGCGCCATATATTAGCTGTATATGGGAGGTAGACGTATGAAAAAACATAAGAATGATCAATTAAATGAAGCATCAAGTTTGCTAGCTGGAGAAATAACCTCCACTAAAGTTGAAGTTATTGCTTCAATTGTATTAACGCTTAGCGATTCACTATCCACCCTCGCTACGATATTAGCTTTACAAGAGGAAAAGGAAGCTGCGCAATCAAAAACATCCAATGATTCACAAGATCAACAACAGCAATTTAAACAAATGTTCGAACAACTACTATATGTTAATAATCGTTTAGATTCCATTGAAAGAAAGCTCAATCGTTTTTAAAAGATACATACCCTAATTCTACACACATACTGTTCACTAAGTAGCTTGAAGAGAAATCTTATGTATTTTGCGCATACATGCAAAAAAACCACAATTCTCCGTCATAAAGAGATTTGTGGCTTTTTTGCTATCCTATGATAATGAGCTTTCATGTCTTCTTCACACGCTACAGCTATTAACCAAAATGCAGAAGGACGTCATCTATTGTACCAAGATAGAAATCGTTTTTGTCTAGCTTAAATCACCTTCTGCATGGCGAGCTGTCACTCTACGTGAGAGAAGTCAAATTTGCAACATCTTTTCGAAGTGTGAAACCGCATACAAAATAAAACGTCACTTTTTGTACAAATTTGCTTTCACATTTTATATATTGATACATTACTATAACTTTTTCAAGAATTTTGCTTAAAAAAGTGCAAGGAAATTCTAGACATTTGCCATTTTTATATTTCTCTCCTGTTTAACCTGTAAAAATCGGTCGCCACATAAATTTGTCATAAAAAGGGCATTCAATTTCCCTTTGTGACCTTTTTTGACTATACTTAAGAAAGAAATAATCGAGAGGAGTGTTAAGATGCAAGAAGTACAAGTAGAGACGTTACAAGAATTATTGAATTCTTTCGCCAACAAAGACGTTTATATCCATCTTGAGACGACAAACGGTTCTTACGCAGCACACTATGATGAAAAATTTTTTAATGCCGGTGCTTTTATTCGTAACGCAAAAATTAATTACGAACTGGGGAAAGTAGTGGACGACTCTCCACATCGTGTCGGTTTAAAAATGACACATGGTTGGGTTTATGCTCAAGGCATTACACATTATGAATTAGATGATTTAGGCCGTTTGTTAATGGCTGGACTAGACTATTCAGGTAAATTGGCGATAGCACTTGAAATTAGCGAAACGCCATTTACTTATTAAGGGGGACAACTATTTGAATTTACAACCACAACGTCATATTTTAATTGTTTACCCTCACCCTGATGATGAGGCTTTTTCAGTTGCCGGAACGATTGCTTATTATACGAAAAAGATGAATACACCTGTTACATATGCCTGTTTAACATTGGGTGAAATGGGTCGTAATTTAGGAAATCCACCTTTTGCTACACGTGAATCGTTGCCAGAAATTCGTCGCAAAGAACTTGTTGCAGCGGCTGAAGCAATGGGCATTCAAGATTTACGTATGTTAGGCTTCCGTGATAAAACTGTTGAGTTTGAAGACGACGAAAAAATGGTCAAGCTCATGGAAGGTTTAATAGAAGAATTAAAACCATCACTAATCATTACATTCCTTCCTGGTTTTGCAGTGCATCCTGACCACGAAGCAACAGCACGTGCTGTTGTAGAGGCTGTTCGCCGTATGCCGAAAGCAGCTCGACCTGAAATTTACGGCTGTGCCTTCGCCAATGATACACTCGAAAAAAATGGTGAGCCACATATCCAGATAGATATCCGTGAAATGAAGATGGATAAAGTAAAGGCCTTACAAGCCCACGCTTCTCAAACTGGTTGGATGATGCAAGAAACAGAAAAACGCATCGACGACGGCGAACCAATGAGCGAGAGCTGGCTCAATGTTGAAAAGTTTTATATTATTAATCCTGACCATTATGTAAAATAAAACAAAAAGTGTTAGATTGACTGCCATCAATCTAACACTTTTTGCTGTGCCGTAGTTGTCCGCGGGAGCGTTCGCTTTGCTTCCCAATATTGTCCCCGCTTTTTATTTAGCTACTTTTAATTTATTTATTACATGGACAATCATTGTAAAAACAAAGGCAATTACTAAAATAACAAAAAATAAATAATGAGGAACATAAATGCCAAACACAGTCGCTAACATCTTTAAGGCAATAATACCAATAATAATAAATGCTGTGGCCTCAAGCTCGGGTATTTTTTCAATAATGACTAAAAATATACCTGCTATTGTTCGCATCATTAAAATACCTAGCATCCCACCTATTAACAGTACCCAAACTTGATCGGATATTGCAAAGGCAGCAAATATGGAATCCACCGAAAAGGCGATATCCATCAGTTCTACAGAAATTACGGTTGCCCAAAACACCCCAAATAGCCGTACCATTATTCCGGACTTTTTTACCTCTTTTACACTGTCTTCTTGTCCTAATTGTAAAAAATGTGCGATACTAATCCATCCTAAATATAAAGCCCCCAACACTTTAATAAACCAGAATTCTACTAGATACACGCCAATCCCAATAAATAAAAAACGGAAGAAATAAGCACCCAGCATTCCGTACATTAATGCCCGTTTACGTTGCTTATCTGGTAAATGTTTGACAAGTACCGCTAGTACGAGCGCATTATCTGCCGACAGTAATCCTTCAATAACGATGAGCGATGATATTAATCCCCACGATACCGGATCTGCTAATACTTTTTTCCACATGTCCCAATCGAAAAATTGCATATATGTAGATAGGATTCCATGTATAATGTCCATTTGCTTAGCCCCCTACTTGTCCTAAACTAATCTAATATATGCTAGCCACGCAGTGTTATGAAGATTTCACGTCACTATCATTCCAAAAAAAATTTAAATTTTTTTAGTCGAGTATGCTCGAACAACAAGCATTTTTTCTCGAAATCGGTAAATTACACTGCATCCTAAAATACGTTCAAAAATCGGACACCGAAAATTTAGAATTTACTAAAAATTTATAACAAAAATCGAAAAAAATATGCTATCATAGATGAATGTTTTATACGTAAAACGGAGGATGAATATTATGGAAGTTACTGACACTAAAACAGTGCAAGTAGAAAATATCTTAATTGCACATCATTTTTTAAAAGATGTAGTCGTGCATACGCCACTACAGAAAAACGATTATTTATCGGAGAAATATGGAGCTCATATTTATTTCAAACGTGAAGATTTACAGCATGTTCGCTCGTTTAAGCTTCGCGGTGCTTATTATAAAATTAAAAAGATTGAGGAAGAGGCTCGTATTGCTGGAGTTGTCTGTGCAAGTGCTGGGAATCACGCCCAAGGTGTTGCTTATGCCTGTGCACAACTTAAAATTCAAGCAAGCATTTTCATGCCTCAAACAACCCCAAAGCAAAAAATTGACCAAGTGCGTATGTTTGGCCGTGATTACGTTGAAATTGTGCTAGCAGGAGATACGTTTGATGATGCTGCTGAAAGTGCAATGGCCTACTGCGAAGAACAAGGGAAAATCTTTATCCATCCTTTTGATGATTTTGACGTCATCGCTGGACAAGGAACTGTCGCTGTTGAAATTATGAATGACATGGAAGAGCCGATTGACTATGTATTCGGAAGTATTGGCGGTGGTGGCTTAATGTCCGGTGTTTCAGCTTATGTGAAAAACCTATCCCCCAACAGTAAAATCATTGGTGTCGAGCCAGCTGGTGCAGGTAGTATGAAGGCTGCATTTGCAGAGGGCGGCGCAGTGGCACTTGATTGGATAGACAAATTTGTTGATGGTGCTGCCGTAAAATGTGTCGGTCATCACACTTATGAGGTTTGTCGCCGTTACTTAGATGATATCGTTCTTGTTCCCGAAGGAAAAGTTTGTACAACAATATTAGATTTGTACAATAAACATGCGATTATAGCTGAGCCTGCTGGTGCTTTATCAGTTGCTGCACTCGACAGTTATAAAGAAGAAATTAAAGGTAAATCTGTCGTGGTGATTATTAGCGGTGGTAATAATGATATCGGTCGTATGCAAGAAATTAAAGAGAAATCATTAATTCATGAAGGCTTACTATACTACTTCATCGTTAGTTTCCCACAACGTGCAGGCGCTCTTCGCCAATTCCTAACAAGCGTGGTAGGACCAAACGATGATATTACTACTTTTGAATACACGAAAAAGAACAATAAAGAAAGTGGTCCAGCCTTAGTAGGCATTGAACTTGGTAATCGAGAGGATTACGAAGGTTTACTAAAACGCATGAAAGAATTTGGTTTTAACTACAAAGAAGTCAATAACGACATCCAACTATTCGGCTTACTTGTGTAAGTTCCGGTGCCAGGCACTCAAACAATTCTGAAAATTTAGTTAACGGTGCAGACACTCAGGTAATTCTACTTATAATGTTGTAGCTACTACAAAGCAAAAAAGTGTTAGATTGATAGCAATCAATCTAACACTTTTTCTATTCTATGCAGCTCTTACGTTATTACCCTAATAGCGCACGGTCAGAGTTCATTTTCTCACCGCGGATGCGCTCAAATTCAGCCATTAAATCTGGAATTGTCAGTTCATGTTTACGATCCTCGCCTACTTCCAAGATGATTTGACCTTTGTCCATCATAATAAGACGATTGCCTAAATCTAATGCTTGTTGCATATTGTGCGTTACCATTAACGTTGTAAGGTGATCCTTCTCAACTAAATGCTTCGTAATGCGTGTAATCAACTCAGCGCGTGAAGGGTCAAGTGCCGCTGTATGCTCATCAAGCAATAAAATCGATGGCTTCGTAAACGTAGCCATTAAAAGAGATAACGCCTGACGCTCACCGCCAGAAAGCAGACCTACTTTTGCCGAAAGACGATTTTCCAAGTTTAAGCCAAGCATTTCTAATGATTCCTTAAAAAATTGTCGGCGCTTCTTATCGACGCCAATGCGTAAACCTCTACTTTTATTTCTTGAATAGGCAAGTGCTACATTTTCTTCAATTGTCATAGTCGGAGCTGAGCCTGCCATAGGATCTTGGAACACTCGACCAATGAAGTGAGAGCGTTTATATTCTGGCAAACTCGTTACATTATTACCATCAATTATGACGGAACCAAAATCAGGTGTTAACGCGCCTGATATCATATTCATCATCGTGGATTTCCCAGCACCATTACTACCGATAATTGTGACAAAATCACCTGGTTTCAAATGCAAGTTAATATCAGCTAGCGCGATTTTTTCATCAGGTGTTGCTTCATTAAAAATTTTGTTAATGCCATCTAATTTAAGCAAGGCCTTTTCCTCCCCGCTCTACTGGTTTTACTTGTGTACGTTCTGCTGCGCGCTTTGCTTTACGCTTGCGTTCTTTGCTTTTCTCGACAAACTGCGGAACGACAAGGGCTAAAATAACAATAATCGCCGTAATTAATTTCATATCTCCTGAATCAAGGAAATCAACGCGCAATGCTAACGCTAAAATAATACGGTAAATAATAGCACCAGCGATAACAGCTATTGTAGTGCGCATAATTGTTTTTGTGCCAAAGATTGCCTCCCCTATAATGACAGAAGCAAGCCCAATTACAATCATACCAATCCCCATACTAACATCCGAGAACTTCGAATATTGTGCGATTAAAGCTCCAGAAAATGCGACAAGTGCATTGGAAAGACCTAGCCCAAGAATAATAAGCGTATCTGTATTCGCAGAGAAGCTACGAATCATGCGTTTGTTATCTCCTGTTGCTCGGATAGCTAGCCCGATTTCAGTTTTTAAGAACCAGTCCGCAATAAATTTAATTAAAATCGTGATGAGTAAAACTACAATCAACGTACCCCAAGTATTGGGTACTTGCTGAATGCCGATGCTTTTTAATACGTTATTTAATGCATCATCGATACCTAAATTACTCCAAAATGTTTGAAACTTTGAAAACAATGTTTCAGAGTTTAACAATGGAATATTCGGACGACCTATCGTATTTTCTGCAGTTAACCCCATAATGCGCAGATTAATAGAATACAAGGCAATCATCATTAAAATTCCCGATAATAGCGGATTAATCTTCCCTTTTGTGTGAAGAATTCCTGTCATACATCCTGCAATAAATCCAGCAACAATTGCCACTAAAGTCGCTAAGATTGGGTGGTAACCAAGCAAAATCATCGTTGCTGCCGTCGCCGCCCCTGTTACAAAGCTTCCATCAACCGTTAAATCCGGAAAATCTAACACACGGAATGTTAAGTACACACCGAGTGCCATAATTGCATAGATGATTCCTTGCTCCACTGAGCCAAATATTGCTGTAAACATCGTTGAATCATCTCCTAAATTTTCATATCATTTCGCCCAGGCATCGCGATATCCAGATCGAAAAGTCCCTTCAAAACCTGTGACATCTATCGAGCGGCTCCCACTTTAGTGAAAGACTTCTACTCACATTAGTTAAAATGAAGAGAAAGCGGGGATAACTCTCCCCCGCTTCATCTTAAAATATAACGTCACTTAGCCATTATTTTTCTAAAAGCTCTGCACCCCAAGAATCTTTAATTTCAATTCCTAAATTATCAGCAACTTTTTTGTTCACGACTAATTTTAATTTTTGTGGATATTGTGCTGGTGTCTCAGCAGCTGTTGCCTCGCCTTTTAAAATTTTGACAGCCATTTGTCCAGCCTCATAGCCGATGTCGTAGTACTCAAAGCCATAGGCAGCTAAGCCACCACGTTCCACAGAATCAAGCTCACCAACAATAAGTGGTAATTTATTTGCATTTGCTACATCAATAACAGATTCTAATGCAGACACAACTGTATTATCCGTAATAATATAGAACGCATCCACTTTACCAATTAATGATTCAGCCGCTAGTTTCACATCCGCAGAAGTTGCAGCTGATGCCTCTTTTACTGCAAGACCTTGTTCAGCCATCACTTTTTTCACTTCTGTTACTTGCGCTACTGAATTTTGCTCACCCGCGTTATAAACCATACCGACGTTTTTAGCGCCTAGATCTTTTAATAATGCTACCGTTTTAGAAATCGTATCAGGATGTAAATCGATTGTTCCTGTTACATTTTTCCCTGGTTTATCCATTGATTCGATTAACTGCGCACCAACTGCATCCGTTACAGAAGTAAAGATAATTGGAATATCGCTAGTAGCAGTCGCTGCTGCTTGTGCAGAAGGAGTAGAGTTAGCAAATATTAAATCTACGCCATCACTTACTAGATTATTGGCAATTGTCGTATTTAGACTGTTATCACCTTGTGCGATTTGTGGATTAAAATCTACTTTTAAGCCAGAATCGGCAATCGCTTTTTTAAAGCCTTCTGTTGCAGCATTTAACGATGGATGCTCAACAATTTGAGAAATTCCTATTTTATATGTTTTCTGATCTACACTACCGCTCTCACTTGCATTATTCTTTTCGTCGCCCTTTGAGTCCGTTGAACTAGAACCACCGCTACCACAAGCAGCAAGCAATAATAATAACCCAAATAATAGGAACGAAAGCTTTTTCATATTGCGCTTCACAAATAATCCCCCCGACTATCACTCTATTATCTATCACACTTCACTCAAGCAAAGTGTGAATGTATCGCTATATTATCGTTATTATTGCTATACGTCAACAACATTATGAATGTTCTGACTTCTTAATTTGACAAAACATTTTATCTTTTTGTACAATTTGTCGCTTTAAACCGCTAAACTACTGCATTTCTGTTCGTATAATTCTTTTGTAATATAACAAAAAATAGTATGGCAATTTTTCGAAATTTAAAGGCTCCTTCCTAATCCAAAAGTCTATAAGCCCATAAAAAGTTTAGGACAAAAGAGAAAAAGCGTTAAATTGATTGCAGTCAATCTAACGCTTTTTTACTATATCGTTGATGTCCGCTACGGTTGGTGCTTTCCGCGGGCACACCGTAAGCCGCAACCCTCGCTAACGCGCTTATTGTTGCATCTTACATCGTGTGCTGTTCCCGCAGGAGTCACCACCTTCGCTTTCATCAACTAGTGTTCACTTCTTTATTTCACTATTGCAAAAGAGTGAAATAGCTAAAAACGAAAGTTACCTTTATTTAAATTCCTTTAGCCATCTCGTTGATGTCCACTTCGGCTAGTGCTTTCCGCGGGCACACCGTAAGCCATTAGCGTGCGAGGTGTCCGCATCTTGCATTAAGTGCAGGAGTCTTGCCTTCACTACGCCATTTGAATTAATTACTTACAGATTCAATAGTAGCAAAAATTCGCGAATAAACATCTTGATTATTCTGTTTCTTTTCCGGCTTATATCTCCATGTTTGTTCATTTACTTTCTCATCCGTTCCTAAATCGAGAAAGCCTGTAGCGAAATTAGCAGGGTCAACTTCGATAATATCATCATACCGAACACCTTCATTGACAAATGGTACATGTACTTTAGTCGATTGCATAAAAAATATAGGAATTTTTAACGATCTATAAGCAGCTACATATTGGTCATCATCTGCTTCATGTAAAAATTCTTTCATAATCATAATGGCATCTACTTCGTTAGAAAGATTATCGGTATTATGTTGTAAATCCTCCAAAGTAATTTTTTTAAATGTTATATTTTCTTCTCTAACTTCAGGAATTGCGCCGATTACGGCAATCTTTAAATCTCTGCCTTTATAAATTTTCATATCGTTATTACTACAACCAACTAAGAGAATCCATACTGCAATGAAAAGAAGGGATATTTTCCTCACTATTACACCTCCAGCAAGTTGATGATACGTTATCTGAAATAATTGTGAGAGCTACTCCATATTAAGCTTATCGAAAAAAATACCGACATTTCAACCGACATTTTTTCTGTCGGTACACCAGTACTTTATATTTAAAAAACCGGAAATTTTTACACCCCCCAAAAGTTTAAATACTACGAAAATTCAGGCTACACATATTTTACACATAGCTATTTACAAACCCTCATGAATACTGCTATGATTGCATTTGCTTTACGTGGTTCGTAACCATCCCACGAAAAAAAACTAAGGAGAAATGAATATGAAAGTAAAGTTTTTAGCAGCCAGCGGGCTTATTGCCGCGCTCTACATCGCTGTTACAATGCTCATCACACCGTTTGGCTTTACAGAAGTGCAGTTCCGCATTTCGGAAATGTTAAATCATTTAGTTGCCTTTAATCCCCGTTTTGCTGTAGGGATTATTATTGGCGTATTTATCGCTAATCTCAATTCACCACTTGGTCCATACGATTTAGTTTTCGGCGTTGGGCAGACAATGATTACACTTGGCCTATTAATTCTTATTTGCAAATTTGTGAAAAACATTTGGGCACGTTTAATCATTAATACATTCTTATTTACATTCACAATGTTTATCATTGCTTTCGAATTGAACTTAGCACTTGAATTACCATTCTTATGGACATGGCTGACATGTGCAGCAGGTGAATTTGTTGTCATGGCAGTAGGTGCACCAATAATGAATATGCTGAATAAACGTTTAAATTTTAAAAATATGATGTAATAGACGAGTCTTCTAGATTCGTCTTTTTTTAATAACTATTTTTCTTCTTCTTGACACTATTCTGGAAATAATTTAAAATTTTGCATTAATAAATGCGTTGATGAAGAATAGTAGCGAGCCATTATACTTCTAGAGAGCTGATGGATGGTGAAAATCAGTAGTATGTACTTGTGAATGGACTTCGGAGCAGCCTTATGGAAAATGAGGTCGGATTCACTCCCCGTTATAGGAGTAAGAGCGCGCAATTTTGCGAATAAAGGTGGCACCACGGTTACTCGTCCTTTTTATTGAGGGATCGAAGTGGCTTTTTTTTATGGAAAATGAGAATAGAGGAGTCGAGAAAAGATGAGTACAACAGTCGAGCAAAAAGGATATTTTGGTGAATTTGGAGGTAGCTTCGTTCCTGAAGAACTGCAAAATGTATTAAATATTTTAGATGAGAATTTCCAAAAATATAAGGATGATGAAGATTTTAATCATGAACTAGATTACTATTTCCGTGAATATGTTGGCCGCCAATCACCGCTGTACCTTGCTGAAAACTTAACGAAGCAATTAGGCGGCGCTAAAATTTATTTAAAGCGTGAAGATCTTAATCATACCGGTTCCCATAAAATCAATAATGTATTAGGTCAAATATTGCTTGCTAAACGAATGGGTGCAAATCGCGTTATTGCTGAAACAGGTGCAGGCCAACACGGTGTTGCTACAGCAACCGCTTGCGCAATGTTTGGCATGGATTGCACAATCTACATGGGACTCGAGGATACAAAGCGTCAAGCATTAAATGTTTTCCGTATGGAATTACTTGGTGCGAAAGTGGTTGCAGTTGATAAAGGGCAAGGTCGTCTAAAAGATGCAGTAGACGAAGCATTCGCCGATTTAGTAGAAAACTATGAAACTACTTTCTATTTATTAGGCTCTGCTGTTGGGCCACATCCATTCCCTTCTATGGTAAAGCATTTTCAATCGGTTATTAGCCGTGAAAGCCGCGCACAAATTTTAGAAAAGGAAGGTAAGCTTCCAACTGCTGTGCTAGCTTGTGTCGGTGGAGGCAGTAATGCCATCGGTGCATTTGCCGAATATATTGATGATAAAGACGTTCGTTTAATTGGCATCGAACCTGATAAAGCAGCAACCTTAAACGAAGGTACACCTGGTGAATTACACGGTTTCAAATGCTTACTATTACAAGACGCCCAAGGCAATCCATTGCCAACGTATTCGATTGCAGCCGGTCTTGACTACCCTGGCGCAGGTCCAGAACATAGTTATTTAAAAACAATTGGTCGTGCAGAATATATAACAGTGTCCAACGAAGAAGTACTCGAAGCATTCCAAGTACTTTCAAAGGTTGAAGGAATTATTCCTGCACTTGAGAGCTCACACGCTGTTGCTCACGCATTAAAACTAGCATCTACTCTCTCACCTGACGAAAGCATTATCATTAATATTTCTGGTCGTGGTGATAAAGATGTTGAACAAGTTTTCCATATGCTAAATAAATAAAGTTCAAAAGAGGTAGATTTTCGCTCTAAGCTGCGAAAACAAATTATATTGTCTAGTAGTTGATTGAAGGTGAAGCAGCGCCTGCAAAACAAGAGCGCCTAACATGGAAATCAATAGTTGCATACTAAAGGCATCGAGAAAATCCATTCTCGATGCCTTTTATCACATCACACAAATGTATTTAATTTAGGGTAAATTTCCGCCACATTATCGCGTAATTTAGCTTTTAAGAACTTGCCAACAGACGTTTTTGGGATTTCATCTAAAAAGACAATATCGTCTGGCACCCACCATTTAGCAAATTGGCTTTCTAAAAATGCTAGTAATTCCTCAGCAGTAGCAGACTTTCCTTCCTTTAACACGACACACGCGAGCGGTCTCTCCTGCCATTTGGCATGCGGTATCGCAATAACTGCCGCTTCAAAAATAGCATCGTGTGTCATTAATGTATTTTCTAAATCTACAGAGGAAATCCACTCCCCACCAGATTTAATTAAATCTTTTGTACGATCGGTAATTTTAATAAAACCATCTGCTGTTCGCACTGCAATATCCCCTGTAAATAGCCAGCCATCTCGATAGGCATCTTTCGTACGCTCATCTCGATAATATTCATGTGAAATCCATGGACCACGCAAACGTAATTCCCCCATCGTCTCACCGTCCCACGGTACTTCGCCATTATCATTAATAATACTGGACTCAATACCAGCCATCGTCATACCTTGCATCGCACGCGCTTCAATCCGCTTGTCAATCGGCCATTCATCCATCCACGACATATAATTCGATAAGGCAACGATTGGGGTCGTTTCTGTCATCCCATAAACAACGATATAAGGAATACCGTATTTCTCTTCAAAAGTACGAATTAGACGTGTCGGGGAAGCTGAGCCTCCACAACAAATGGCACGTAGCGAACTTATATCTCGCTCACGTTTCTCCTGCTCCTGTAATGCCCCTAGCCAAATTGTCGGAACTCCCGCCGTCAACGTCACTTTTTCTTGCTCCACTAAATCTAAAATTAAATCAGAAGTAAATTGTGGTCCAGGCAGTACTTGCGTTGCACCGACATTGACGCTGGCAAATGGTAACCCCCAAGCATTTGCATGAAACATTGGCACAATCGGCATCACAACATCGCGCTCACCAATACCCATAGAATCAGACATGCTCAGCATCATACTGTGTAGCACTAAGCCACGATGTGAATAAACAACCCCTTTTGGATTGCCTGTCGTCGCACTTGTATAACACATACCTGCAGGTGCCTCCTCTTCCAAATCATCTGGAAATTCAAAGTTTTCATCTGCAGTAGCCAGTAATTCTTCATAAGATAAGACATTTGGTAATGTTGTCTCCGGCAACGTCTCTTCGTCCGTCATAATAATATAATGTTTCACTGTCTTTAACTCAGAAGCAATATTTTCAATAATATGGACAAGATCAACATCGATCATTAATATCTCATCTTCAGCATGGTTAATAATATAAATTAAATGTTCTTCTGATAGGCGAATATTGACCATATGCAATACAGCACCAGCGCACGGTACTGCAAAATACGCCTCTAAGTGGCGATGCTGATTCCAAGCGAAAGAACCAATCTTCATGCCCTTTTCCATCCCCAACTTTGTAAGCGCATCTGCTAAACGCCGTGTTCTTTTGGCCCATTCCCCATATGTTAATCGATGAATTTTATGTGGGCTTGTACGCGACACAATGGTCTTTCTTGCAAAATAACTTTCTGCTCGCTTAAAAAAGTTTGTTAACACTAACGGTGCTTGCATCATCCAACATCCATCCCCTTTTTCTAGTGATTTCCCCAAACGCTTGTAGAATATTAAATTCATTTTAACAGAATACTATTAATATTATGAATATGATTATATTAAAAAATGAATTACTTCGCTATATATTCCAAAAATTTTCTTTTCCATACTCCTATTTTCTACGCTATACCCATTGTGCATGATGGCAAAAAAGAACCTAGACAAAAGAAAAAGTGCTAGATTGACTGCACTCAATCTAACACTTTAATGGCTATACAATTATGATTCTTCGCTTTAGGAGTGCCTGTTCTTTTTACGTACAGAGCAGGAAACTCATTTTTGCTACTAACAACTATTGTACGTTGCTCATTTTTTCATTATTGCACAAACGAATAATCAGCTAACATACCTGTCCTTCTTTTTGCACATTTTATTATGAAATTGCTTTTGTTTGCAATTTAATTTTTAATTTTTCTAACATATCGATAGTCATTTTCGCTAAGTCATATTCAGCTTTAAAGCCCCACTCATTTTTAGCTGCATCGACGTTAATTGAATTTGGCCAACTATCCGCAATTGCCTGACGCACAGGATCTACCTTATAATCCATACGGAAATGCGGCAAATGTTTTGTAATTTCAGCGGCAATTTGAGATGGCTCAAAACTCATCGCTGTAATATTGAATGCATTGCGGTGAATTAACTTGCTACTATCAGCTTCCATTAAATCTACAATCGCTTGCAATGCATCCGGCATATACATCATATCCATATACGTTCCTTCTTGAATATATGATGTATACTTCCCTTGTTCAATCGCTTCATAAAAGATTTCAACCGCATAGTCTGTCGTACCACCACCCGGAGGCGTTACATAAGAAATTAAGCCTGGAAAGCGAACCCCACGTGTATCGACACCAAAACGATTAAAATAATAATCACATAATAACTCACCCGCTACTTTGTTCACTCCATACATTGTTGTTGGGCGCTGTAATGTATCTTGTGGTGTATTATCTTTAGGTGTTGATGGACCGAATGCACCGATTGAACTTGGCGTGAAGAATTGTAACTTCAAGTCACGCGACACTTCTAATGCATTCATTAGACCACCCATATTTAAATTCCAAGCAAGTAATGGATTTCTTTCTGCTGTCGCAGATAATAAGGCTGCTAAATGCATCATTGTATCTGCACCAAAGTCTTTTGCTAAATCATGCATTCTTTGTCCATCCGTCACGTCCAGTACTTCGAATGGCCCCTTTGTATGTTCAAGCTTTCGTATATCTGTAGCTAAGACATTGTCCTCTCCATAAATACTACGAAGTTTTTCTATTAGCTCAGAGCCGATTTGACCAAGAGCACCTGTAACCATAATCTTTTCCATTTCCCCAAACCTCCACATATGAACAATTGTACTTCTGAGAAGAACAATATTTTACTCTAAAACACTGATTTAATAACATTTCCGATGCATTTCATTATAAAGTGTTCATATTCAAAATACAACAACAATATGTGCAACCTCCGAAAAAAGAATAAACAATCCCTTGTAATTAGTATATGTTTTGCTTCTTTCATGTTCTGTGACAAAAACTAAAAATACATTTGTGCTTTCCATAAATACAAATATCTATTTTTTTACAAATAAAAAGAGCTTCTTCACACTTACTGTGAAGAGGCTCATTCCATTAAATCGAAAATCGTTTAACAGCTATTTGTAATACTTTTGAAACTTTTCGTAAATCTTTTATATAATCATGAATTTGTTGCTGGGCATTGCGTTGATCTGTTGTTAACTTTGCTACATGCTTTGTTGAAGCAGCATTTGTATCGGAAAGTGAAGTTAACATCATAGCATCTTCATTTACCTTCTTCGTATGCTCAGCGATTTCTTGGACCGTTGCCGAAACCTCCACGATATATGGTTGCATAGTTGATACTTTTTCTACTATTCGATTAAAACTTGTGGCAGTGTCTGTTGTTACATCGACACCTTTTTGTGTCGCACTTAACACGCCTTCCATCATCTGTACGGCATAATGAGAATCCTTGTGGATATTTTGCACAATGGCAGTAATCGTTTGTGTCGAATGAACCGTTTGTTCAGCTAGCTTCCGCACCTCATTGGCAACAACTGCAAAACCTTGACCATGCACACCGGCTCTTGCCGCTTCAATGGACGCATTCAACGCAAGCAAATTGGTTTGTGCCGTTATTTTTTCGATCACTTCAACCATCTGGTCAATTGTTGCAGCTCTCTCTACTAAGTTAAAAATGGCTGCGTTCGATTTTTCTACTGCTCGCTTGATTGCTTGAATTTGCGTTAAATTCGCATGTACAATTTCCGTACCACTTTCCGCTTCACTCGCTGTGTCTTGCGCAAAGCTCTCAACAAGTCGAACCTTTTCTAAAATAATTTGTACACCATATAGCACTTCTTCTAACGAGGCTGAGTTGGACGCTAATTTTGTAGTAGACGTGGAAGTCAACTCCGCAATATTTTTTACGTCCTTGGCAATTTTAACAGTCGTTGTCGACGTATGCTCCGACGATTGCTGTAACTTTTCCGTCATGCCTTCTACCTCTTGTGCACTATTTGTAACCGTATGTAGTAATTGCTTCACTTCAGTTGCCATCTGATTATATGACAACACAACTTCTCCGAGCTCATCATGCGCTACGTAGCTCGCGTTTGCTGTAAAATCTCCCTGTTCCGCACGTTTTAATAATGATTTTAGTTGACCCGTTGGAACATTCACAGCCTTCGTTGCTATAAAACCGATGAAAATAACTAATAACACCACGAACGTACAAACACTTCCTAATAACCAATAACCGAATTGCACATCCTTTTGGTAAGCTTGTTGCTGTTCTTCAGCTCTTTGAACTAAATAGCTCTGAGTCTCTTCCAATATTGCATGACTTTGTTGGCTTACTGGTAAGTAGGACAGCTCATAAAAACGCTGACGATCTTGTGCTTTTAACTGCTGATAGTTTTCAATTAAGTCTTTGTGCTGTGCTAATATCGTATTATATTTCTTTAGCTGATGAGTCATTTTTTTATCGATCGCTAATTTTTCCAAATGCCCTAAAGGTTGTTCAATATTTTTTAAAATAACAATGATGTCTTGATAATCGCCGCCTGCATCCACTAACAAATCCAACTGTCGTTGCGCTTCTTCTAGTTGATTTAGCCAACGAATCGGTACAAGGCCCTCGGCATAACTTTCACTAGCACGCCATGACATTTTTCGTAAATAATCTACACTAAAAATACCGAGCAAAATATTTGATAGTATACATACAATCATCAGGACAAGTAGTTTATCCTTTACCTTAATATAACGAAAAAAATGCATCATCTTCGGCTCCTTCTCCAACGCTTCCCATTAATCATAGTATGGAGATATAAAGCTAGTATTATATTTTTGTAAAATTTTATAAAATAGAGCAAATTTTAATTTTCAGCTTTTCAGGAACCTCCCATATTTCCTATCGTCCCCTATTAATAGCTAGTTTTACCATAAATATAAAAGGGGGTATAACTGTTGCTATTAAAAAGGATTGATAGTAGTTTAACCATTAGCCTACTGTTGCTAGGTACAATTAGCTGTCTCTTCGTACACTCTAGCAGTATTGTTTTTTCTCAATATTCTAATTTATTCATTATAAAGCAATTTATCTATTACAGTCTGGGCTTTTTCATCATGTACGTCGTCGCAACGCTAGATATTGAACAGTTAAAAAAGATTGGCTGGCCTTTTTATTGGTTTATGGTAGCTCTCACATTTGGTTTATTTTTTGCGCCAGAAAGCATTGCGCGCACGATAAATGAAGCCAAATCGTGGTATCAAGTGCCACTTTTAGGATCATTTCAACCTTCAGAGTTTTTGAAATTTGCATTTTTAATTGTTATTAGTAAAGTCATCGTTGCCCACCAAGCCAAATATGAGCGACCATCCTTTTTTTCAGATATGCGCCTGCTATTGACGATTGCGCTAATCACGGTCCCACCAACACTCGCTGTTTATAAACAACCTGATACTGGCATGGTGATGCTATATATGGCGATGATTTTGCCGATGATTTTCTTTTCGGGCATTCAAAGAAAGTTACTCATCATCTTTACAGTCATCCCCGCTTCCATTGTCAGTGTAGTTGTTATTCTTTATGTAAGATTTAATGATTTTTTTACTGAAACACTTTTAAGTAGACTGTCAGGACACCAAGTTTCTCGCATTTATGGGTGGTTACAGCCTTATGAATATACGGATTCATCTTTTCAAACGAGACAAGGTTTTATGGCCATTGGTAGTGGAGAATTTACTGGGAAAGGCTATTTGCAAAATAATGTTTATGTCCCAGAAAAACATACAGACTTTATTTTTTCTGCCATTGCCGAAGAAGTAGGATTCATTGGCGGGGCTTTTGTCATTGCGCTATTATTTTTTGTTATTTATCGTATAGTCCTTATTACAGTAGAAGCTAAAGATCCTTTTATGACCCTTATGGGCGCAGGTATTTCCAGTTTATTAGCATTCCAAATAACCCAAAATATCGGTATGACGCTTGGACTTTTACCGGTAACTGGTGTCACATTGCCATTTTTAAGCTATGGCGGAAGTTCACTGCTATCAAATTTTATGTTAATGGGTATTGTTATGATTATTTACCAATCTTATAAAGGTTACATGTTTAAAGTAGGGGACTAACAAAAGGCAAGTAGAGACAAGTACATATCCTTCTCTACTTGCTAAGTTAAAGGGGGATTAATTCGTTAAAAATTTCTTCAAGCTGGCATTATATTGGTCAATAAATAACTTTGCTTCATGATTAGGCAATTGTAAAGCAGCTAAAGCGGCACCACCCACCGGTAAGCTATAAGCTCCCATGAAGTTATACCGATTACTATGCTTTTTATCAATAGCGACTAATTTTTCACTAAATAGCTTCAACTCATGAAAAACGCCTCCAGCCAGCACCACGTTAACTTGCTCTGCTAAAGGATTTTTTTTGTAACAAGCTTCAATACTTTGATAAAAAACATGACATATTTGATTAATAATGGTATTGGCTTCTTCATCTCCTCGTTTAGCGCATTCGATGGCTATCTTACTGAGAGGAGAGATTGTATCCCTTGGGTGCCTTTCACCATATACAACTTCAATTATTTGCGGAACAGCTTGCACTTGAAAATAGTCTAATACCGCCGCTGTTAGTAGCGTTTCAGGGCCTCTGTTATCAAATGCTTTAAACACCGCCTTTAATGTCCGAATTCCAATATCATAGCCACTGCCCTCATCATCAAAAATATAACCCCATCCTGCTGTACGCTCCATTCTTCCAGAAGCATCTATACTAAGGGTAATCGCACCTGTACCAGCAATTTGTACAATGCCTGGCTGACCGAATGTTCCTGCATACAGAGCATTCAAGCCATCATTCGATAGTGATAGTTGACAGCCTTTAGGTAAAAGTGAGGTTAATAATGCATGCGTCATTATCTCATTATTGTTTTCTGTTACTCCAGATAGTCCCGCATGGCACTTTGTAATGTCTTGAAATTCGTGCAATCGTTGTCTTTTCAAGTCATTTATTAGTTCTGTTATTGTCTCTGTAAATTGCTCTAAGCTCATCGCTGTCGGATTACTTTTACCTGTTTCTGCTAGCGCGATTATATGGCCACAATCAGTTGAGATGGTGGCAATTGTTTTTGTTCCACCACCGTCTATTGCTAAAACATACAAGTGCCTTCACCTCTAACCAATTTTTATGGTAGAAACAATTTCTCCTACTTCAACTCCTGCATCATTACGTACAACTGAAGGTGATAAGGCTTTAATACGTTCAATTGTTTCTTGATTTGTATACTGAATTTGCTCCAATATAGAAGCAATGACATTGGGCCACGGACTTTCGGAGCCATTCATGATTTTCAAGGCAAAACTTAGTCCTTCGTTCCTTAGAGCAAAACAATATACACCCTGTGCTCCACCTTTCGCCACAATATTAGGGTCCTTTAATAATGCTGTACAAATGAAGTTTTGTGAGGCAATAATTTGATTCTCCTCGTTCATTACACTCGTAAGCCGGATGACTGCTTCACGAATTTGTTGATCTTCTATTAATTCTGGTCGCGCTAGCTTTAAATAGGCGATGGCCATATTTTTTAGCGGGATCGCAAAGACGGGCGCACCACAGCCATCCATTCCTGTACGAATTTTATCCACATCATATTCACTTAAATACGCAATATATTTTTTAATCATTTGCTGCAATGGATGATCCGGATGGCAATAGTGCTTGACATCATAGCCATTGGCTAAGCAGGCAGCTAAAAAACCTAAATGCTTGCCCGCACAATTATGAAAGAGTTTACGTTTTTCAAAGCCCTGCTGGATATACTGTATTTTAGGTTCTTCATTTAATGGATAGGATGCTGCACATATTAAGTCCTGTTCAGTAACCGGTATTTTTTCCAACAAAGAGATCAATGCCTCTTGATGATAACTTTCGCCTCTTTGTGAAGCTAAAAATAATGCACTTTCACGTGTAGTAATGCCATACTTATCTATAAAATCGGTCATAAAAATAGGGATGGCTTGAAAAGGTTTTGCTGCAGAGCGGAAATACACAGGCTCAAAATCTTGACCTACTGAGACAAATTCTTCCTTCGTTAAATCCACAGCACTCAATTGTCCATAATGCACATTTTCCATTAATCCCGAACGATATTCTTTTAAAAATTGAGAGTAAGCCATGTATCAATCAACCTTTCCTTAAACAGACAATAACTGCTTTTGTGCTTGTAATGCTGCCCCTTTCACAACCCCTTCTTTTAATTGATTTGAAAATTGCAAATCAAAAGGTTGTAATTCTTTCCATATATACTGCTGGCATTTTTCGCGAAGTAGTTGTTGAAATGTACTATTGTGCTCAATCATTTCTCCACTTACGATGACAGCCTCCGGTTCATATAAACAAACGAGATTATTAATAGCGATTGCTAGAAAAGTAGCGACATCCTGCTGTATATCAACGGCCCATTGCTCGCCTTGATTTACACAATGCAAGAGCTCTTCTATGGATTGAATAGTAAGATTTTTGGGTGTTCTGTTCAACAATGAAGCTTCAGAAACATACATGGATAAGCAACCTCTTTTACCACAGTGACACATTGCACCAAAGGGATTAATCGTTATATGGCTTATTTCCCCTGCTTTATTTTGTATGCCGCGATAGACCTCTCCATTTAATAATATAGATGCCCCTATCCCTGTACCAATTCCGACTAAAATACAATTTGAATACAATGGCGTATAAATATCACCAATTTCAGCATTGATTTGCATTTTCAATTCATTATCTACGATGACTTCACAACCAAAAACTCCATTTAAATCTTCTCGGATGTGGCAGTTTTCCCACTTCAATTGCTCTGAGGAAACGATTATTCCTTCCTCGTTATTAATTACCCCTGGTATACCTATCCCAATACCTAGTAATTTATCCTGAGCAATGTGATATTCTGTCATAATATTATTGATAGACTGTTTCAGTAAATGAATTGCTTCTTCATATCGATGTCTGATGCTACATTTTACTTCCTGAAAGGCAATCAGCTTCCCTAAGAAATCCAATATACCTATACGGATAGTGAGACAATCAAGCTCGATCCCAATCGTATATAAAGCATCTTCGCGCATATGAATTAGCGTAGGTCGTCTACCAATCGCAGTTTCTTCCGATATCCCTTCAAGAACAAAGCCTTCCGCTTCTAGTTCCTGCACGATACGGGTAATGGTCGTAGGGCTCATTTTTGTATATTTTGATAATTGAATTCTTGAAATAGGCGCCATCTGTCTTATTGCGTCAAGCACAATATATTTATTCTGCTTGCGCATCTGCACTTGATCTTGCTTTTTCAAATTTGAATCAACCCCTATTTAAACTTTTCTATGAATCGTACAGCTTCTTCAATGTCATTTTCGGGATTTGATTTCACTTCACGTTCAATAGTTAAATAGCCATTGTATCCGATTTCATGCAAAGCTGAAAAATAAAGCTCGAAATTGACATCTCCTTGGCCTAATGGAAGTTCTCTGAAAAACTCTCCATTTTCCACCATTTCTCCTATTTTATCATGAGATGTTCCAGAATCGTATCCTAAGTACCCATACACATCTTTTGGGTTCGTAGGCTGCAGTTGAATACCATCTTTGACATGTGTATGTACAATATAATTTTGTAAAAGCTTTACGCCAGCTATAGGGTCATCATTTGTTACCATCACCATATTGGCAGGGTCAAAATTAACTGATACACCATTAGTTGATAGTTTATCTAAAAATCCTTTTAATGTTTTACTCGTTTCAGGACCTGTTTCAATTGCAAAGTAAGCGTCTAATGACTTAGCAAATTGGCCTAATTCCTCACAGGCTTCCAGCATCGTTTGATAGATTGGGTCATGTTCATCTTCCGGAATAATACCAATGTGGGTTGTCACGATTGATGTTCCAAGATCCTTTGCTAATTGCAGTATTTCTTTCGATTTTTTTATTTTCCAAGCATTTTCTGTTTGATCTTGAAAGCCATGCCCGCCTAAATCGCCGCATAATGCAGAGATTTCTAGACCTAACGCTTCAATGTACTGCTTCAATTCTGTTCTTTGTGCAGTATTTAAATTATCTGGGTCCAACTCACCTGAAACTGCATATATTTGCACGCCTTGCGCCCCGATTTCTTTCGCCTTTACTAAACCTTGACGAATAGGCAAACGAAAGCTGTCTACGATGACACCAATTTTATTGTCCAATTTCACCATCTTAATAAACCACTTCCTTTCCTTCAGTTGCAGAAATATAAATACCTTCTAAGATTTTCATAATTTCTACCCCATCCTCAACTGGTGCCACTGAATCATACTGATGAAGGCAACAATCAACAAATGCATCAATTTCATTTTGGAAGGCCCTCGCAAAATCAAAAGTTAAATCGTTAATTTGAGGGTGAATATTTAAAATCGTATTATGTTCTTCGCTGACAATTTTTAATTCTGGCTCTAGCTCTGCTCCACCGTTCGTGCCATATAGTTTAATACTGATTTCATCTTTCATGGCATGTAATGTATAAGAAACGTCCACCATTAGCGACGCGCCATTGTCAAATGTAATAAGCGCATTTGCTAAGTCTTCTACTGTATTTTTAGTAGCATCATAGTCTGCTGCCTTATAAAAGGATAAATTTTCAACATGGTTTCGATTTCCCAATTGATTGTAAGTATGACCTGTTATCCTTTTCACCTTTGGTCTACCCATCAAATACCAGCAGATATCAATGACATGTACACCTAAATCAATTAAAGGTCCACCACCAGACTTGTCGATTTCTGCAAACCAACCTCCTGGATTTCCTAATCTTCTTAGACAGGACGCTTTCGCATAATAAATATCACCTAGTTTGTTATCGTCGATAAAGCTTTTCAGAACTTTCGTATTGGTTGCAAAGCGTCTTACATAGCCCACTTGAAATACTTTCTGATGCTTTTCGGCAACTTTTTGAATGTTTAAAGCTTCCGCATAAGTCATCGATAAAGGCTTTTCAATTAGTACATGTAAGTCATTTTCCAATGCAAGAATGGCCAATTCGGCATGCGTATTATTCCATGTACAAATACTGACAGCATCAATATTTTGGTCTGCAAATAGCTCTTCTTTCGAAGAAAAAACATGGCTTGCTCCAAATTGAGCTGCCTTTGCTTTCCCGCGCTCAATGGAGGCATCATACACCCCATATAACTCGACCGCCGGATTATTCATATAGGAACCTAAATGATAGTCGGAAATAGACCCTGTACCGATTACACAAACTTTTAATTTATTCATGTGCTTTCCTCCTTTAGAGCTGGCATTCGTCCCATAAACGACGTACATTATCCATCCCTATTTTTGAACCAACTTGGCAATCTTCCATGCCTTCGAATTCCACCACAATATAACCATCGTAGCCACTGCCTTTTACGAGCTTAATAATTTCTCGAATATTCAGATCACCATGGCCGACAATTGCTCCTCTAATGTAATTGTTATGCACTGTACGGAACCATTCGCCATCACCCGGATTTTCATAATAAGGACGAATATAAAAATCTTTGAAATGCACTGTAGCTGCATAAGGAAGGTTTTTCATCACACCAATTAAAGGTTGTTCATCAATGCATAAAAAATTTCCGATATCTAAAGTTGTTCTAAAGTTGTCTCTGTTTACCGCATGGATTAATTGTTGTACACGATCACTCGTTTGCACATTAAAGCCGTGATTTTCAATTGTTGTCGTAATATTAAATTGCTTTGCGTAATCAGCAATCAACTGACAGCCTCTAACCATTGCTTCAAAATGTTCATTGTAATAATGAATGGTTGTCTGCTCCTTTGGTAACGTAAAAAGCGTAACGTCATGGCGCATAATATTGATGCCCATATGATGCACGACATCAACATGCTTTTTTAGGCGCTCCACTTCTTCTAGAAAAGCTTCCTCTGTATCGTGAATAAAGTTCGCTGGTAATGAATAGCCAGATAGCTCTAAACCTAGCGCTGCTGCTTTTTCTTTAATTTGTGTAGCAAGTTCATAGTTATCTACAACCGTAAATTCATAGGGCACTAATTCAACATGCTGACCTCCGTTGTCCGCCACCCATTGCAAAACATCCAGAACATTCATTTCGCCCTGCCTCATTTTTTTGACCATACTGTATGTGCTTAATCCGATTTTCATTTTGGACCACCCTCTCTATTAGTGAACAAAGTGACATGCAACACTTTGCTCTTCATTAATTTTTTTCATTTCCGGAATAGCCTGCTTACATATATCTGATGCCATGGGACACCTTGTGTGGAAGGTGCAACCACTCGGCGGGTTTTTTGGATTCGGAATATCACCAGTTAAAACCATTTTCTTTTTCCGTAATGTTGGATCTGCGATCGGTACAGAAGCAATAAGCGCTTGTGTATAAGGGTGCTTTGGGTTATTAAATATTGTTTCTTTGCGCCCAATTTCTACAATGGACCCTAAATACATAACCCCTATATAGTGGCTTATATGTTCGACAACACTTAAATCGTGAGAAATAAAAAGATACGATATTTTATATTCTTGCTGCAATTTTTTTAATAAATTCAAAATTTGAGATTGTATAGATACATCCAACGCAGACACAGGCTCATCCGCAATAATTAGTTTTGGCTTTGTGATTAACGCGCGTGCAATACCTAAACGCTGTCTTTGTCCACCACTGAACTCATGAGCATAGCGATCAGCATGTTCAGCGTTTAAGCCAACGACTTCAAGCATTTCGAGAACAAGTTTTTCACGTTCGGCTTTAGACAGTTTTGTATGAATTTCTAAAGGCTCACCAACAAGCTCCTTTACTTTCATTCTTGGATTTAATGAGGCATATGGATCTTGAAAAATCATTTGAACAGTTTGCCTTAAATGCTTTAAATCAGATTGCTTTGCAGTCGCTACTTCTTTCCCGTCCACGACAATACTTCCATTGGTCGGCGCTATTAATCTAGTGATTAATCTACCAGTTGTGGATTTTCCACAACCACTTTCCCCAACTAGACTAAATGTTGTCCCTTCCTCTATTTCAAAAGAAACATCGATGACCGCGTTGACATATTGCTTTTGTTGAAATAAACCACCTGCAATTTGAAAGCTTTTCTTTAAATTCTCCACTTTTAAAATACTGTTAGGCATTTACTTTCACATCCTTTGTCGCATATAGCCAACAGCTACATTGTCGTGTAGCTGAAATTTTCACCGTCGGCGGACTCTCCTCATGGCATATAGACATCGCTTGATTACAGCGCGGGGCAAATTTACAACCAATCGGCATATTTTGTGGGGATGGCACTTGACCATTGATAGAATCTAATATTTCTTTGTGCTCACCGATTTTCGGTACAGATGCAATTAACCCTTGTGTATAAGGGTGCTTTGGGCTCGCAAATAACTCAAAGACATCTGCTTCCTCTACCACTTGCCCTGCATACATAACAACGACCCTATCGCACATTTCAGCTACAACACCTAAATCATGTGTAATTAATAAAATAGCTGTTTCATTTTCTTCTTTAAGCTGTTTCATTAGCTCCAAAATTTGTGCTTGTATCGTGACATCAAGCGCAGTGGTTGGTTCATCTGCAATAAGTAAATTAGGATGGCATGCCATCGCCATTGCTATCATGACACGCTGGCGCATTCCTCCTGATAACTGATGCGGATATTCATAAATGATTTCTTCGGCTCTGCCGATGCCCACATTTTTCAACATTTGGACGGCATGATGCCTACTTTCATTCTTCGGTAGCTTCAAATGCATCTCAATTGCTTCCATTAACTGTTTGCCCACTTTTAAGACAGGATTTAAAGAGGTCATTGGCTCTTGAAAAATCATCGCCATTTGCTTGCCACGAATCTTTCGGATTTCTGATTCGGGCATTTGCGTTAAGTCCTGTCCATTAAAATGGATAGAGCCGTTGACGATTTTGCCTGTCGTACCATGGAATAATTGCATAATAGATAAAGAGGTTAAGCTTTTCCCACTACCAGATTCACCTACTAAGCCCAAAATCTCCCCTTTACGGATGGCAAAATTAACACCTCTTAAAATCTTGATTTCCTTTTTATCACGCGTAAAGGACGTTTCTAAGTCAGTTACGCGCAAGACATGTTCTGACATAGGCATTCTCCTTAATTATTTTTTATTTTTGGATCTAATACATCTCGTAATCCATCACCGATTAAGTTAAATGCTAGTACGGTTAAAAATATGGCAATGCCCGGCATGATGACTACATGTGAGGATGTTCCTAAATAGTCACGTCCGCTACTTAGCATTACCCCCCATTCAGGCATTTCAGGGCTGGCACCTAAGCCTAGGAAACTTAAACCTGAAGCTGCTAAAATAGCTGTTCCTATACGCATTGTGACAAAAATAATTAATTCACTCATCGTTTCAGGGAAAATATGTTTCCACAGCACTCTAACATGCGAAGCCCCCATGGATTGTGCTGCCTCTACGTAGACATTCTCTTTCGCATTTAATGTTGCGCCTCTTACTAAACGAGCAAAAGAAGGTACACTAAAGATCATCACAGCAATAATGACATTATTAATGCCAGGACCCAATACGGCTACAATGGCAATGGCTAATAATAGATCAGGGAATGAAAATAATACATCACAGCTACGCATGATGATTTTGTCAATCCATCCACCAAAGTAACCACTAATTAAACCTAAAATCGTTCCTAGTATTAAGCCTAAAAATACGGCACTAAAACTGACCATCAAAGATATTTTCGCTCCGACTATTAAACGGCTAAAAATATCTCGACCATACTCGTCCGTTCCTGCCAAATGACTAGCACTTGGTCCTTCTAATAAAGCATCATAATTCGGTTCAAAAGGATCGTACGGCGCGATATAAGGACCAATAAAAGCGATTACAATTAACAATCCAATAAAGATACTTGCTAACAATGCAGCCTTTTGTTTTTTAAAAGACTTCCAAAATTCTTTAAAAGGAGAGTATTTTCTTTGTGTAGTTTGCACTTGGCTATTTTGCACAGTAGTTGGTGAAGTCATTTTGTTCCCTCCTTTAAGAATCTAATTGAATTTTTGGATTTAACACTGTATACAGCACATCGACAACTAAGTTCACTAAAATAAATTCAAATGCAAATAACAGCAGTGCTGACTGAATAACAGGATAATCTCGGAAGGCGATTGAATCGATAAGAAGTCGTCCCATTCCTGGAAAACTAAAAACTGTCTCCACGACTACAGAGCCTCCCAATAGAAAGCCAAATTGTAAACCTGCAACCGTTACTACCGAAATCAAGGAATTTCTTAAAGCATGTGTCACAATAACGGAGCGTTCTTTTAATCCCTTTGCTCTTCCTGTTCGTATATAATCTGCTTGTAACGTTTCCAGCATGGAAGAACGAGTAAACCTAGCGATCATTGACATAATGCCCGCCCCTAATGTCAAGGAAGGTAAAATATAGCTAGTAAAGCCATCTAATCCACCTGTCGGTAATAGCCCTAGTTGTACTGAAAATAATTGAATTAATAAAAGTCCTAGCCAAAATCCCGGAATCGAAATGCCTGAAACAGCCGTTACCATGCCAAAATAATCAGGCCATTTATTTTTATTAATGGCTGAAAAAACACCAATTGCTAAACCCATTAATGTAGCCCAAAACATGGAAAGGAAAGTCAGTTGAAGAGAAGGCATAAACCTTGTTTTAAACATATCAATAACAGGTAGACCTGTAGTTAAAGATGTTCCAAGTTCTCCCGTTACAAGATTTTTCATATAATCCACGTATTGCTTTAAAATAGGTTTATCTAAACCCATTTCATGTCGTACATTTTCCACATCTTCTAGCGTGGCATCCTTACCAGCTACTAGTCGTGCAGGATCACCTGGTATGAAATGAATAAATAAGAACGTTAATATCGATATGACAATTAAAATTGGTATCATTTCAACAATTCTTCTCGCTATATATTTCCACATGTCGCCTTCCTCCTTTCTATTTTTATAGAAAAGGAATTGATGAGCATCAATCCCTTTTCCTTTTTCTGTGCATTACTCTATTTTTGCATTCTTGACATCAAGTCCACCTGTAGGGTTTACTAATACACCGCTGACATTTGAGCGCACACCATATACCACTTCATCTACTCCTAAGAAAATCCAAGGTGTATCTTGATAGACGATATCTTGTAATTTTCCATATAATTCAGCTTGGCGATCTACATCGGAAATGGAATTGGCTTCATCCATTAACTGATCTGCCTCCGCGTTATTATAGTAAGCTGTATTGGCCCCGTTTGGAGGGAATGATACGCTATGGAAAAGAGGCTTTGTTGCATTTGTAATATCCGATGCATACGCAGACCAACTCACATACCACATTTGTAATTTCGCATCATCTGGTGTTTGTGCACCATAGATTTCATCTGATAATGTGCCTTCTTCCATTGATTTGATATCTACTTTGACACCGATTTGCCCTAATTGTTGTTGAATAAACTGCATGCCTTTCATCGTATCTGAGTTGGTATTGCCCCAGATTTCAATATCAAAGCCATCAGGATAGCCAGCTTCAGCCAATAATTCTTTTGCCTTTTTAATGTTATGTTCATACATTTTTTGTTGCTTATAATAAACCGTTTTTGAAGGAATAATGGAGTCTAATGGTACACCTAGTCCCGCATTCACTACTTTTAAATAAGCATCTTTGTCCACCGCATAGTTAAAGGCTTGTCGCACTTTAATATCATTCAAAGGTTTTTTATAAGTATTTAATGAAACGTAATGTGCAATTGTAGAAGGAACCTTATTCACTTCTATATCTTTACTTTTAGAAAGTTCTTCAATATTTTGAGATGGCACTGGATAAATCACTTGTGCATCACCCGCTTTTAACATCGCCACGCGCGATCCGTTTTCTGATACTGGTTTATAGGTGATTTTAGCAACGCGTTCTCCCCCATCCCAATAGCCATCAAATTTTTCAATTGTTAAATGATCTCCTTGCACCCATTCCACAAATTTATATGGACCTGTGCCGACAGGGTTTTTAGGGATTTCTGCTGAGTTTTCTTTAATCATTTTTGGACTAATCATTTTAGCAACCCCGAAGCGAGTTATCATTGGTCCATATGGTTCTTTTAAAGTGACTTTAATTTCATAGTCACCTAGAATTTCAACATTACTAATTAAGCTAAAACCACGAGAATTTAAACGTAAACTTTCATCATTCATAATACGTTCAATGTTGACCTTTACAGCCTCCGCATTAAACTGCTCCCCGTCATGGAACGTAACCCCCTGACGAAGTTTGAACGTATAGACAAGCGCGTCTTCACTTATTGAATAATCATCTGCTAAAACTTTAATAATTTGTCCATCTGCATCGAAGCCTAACAACCCTTCTAGCATCGTCTCCTGCACAGAATTCGAATTGGTATCCCCTGTGTTATGTGGATCCATCGAAATAAAGTTTTCATTCACAGCGATAACAAGTTCATTTTTTGAACTAGCTGTGCCTGATTCTGCAGTAGACTTGTCTCCAGTATTTGATGCGTTAGAATTGTCTTTCTCTGCGCACGCCGCCAAAAGAAACGTACATAGAATTACAAAAACCAATTTTTTAACATAATTCATCTCATCTACCCCTTTGTAAAAATATATAAAAATATTTCTTATTTCTTAAATTAAGAAATATAATTACTAAAAGTGACTTATTTTCTCCACTGATGAAAATAAGTAGGCAAAAAATAAACTATACTTCTTCATTAGACAATTCAATTCAGGAAAGTCATTGCTTCCTCAACGATCACAATTGCTTTAAAATCAGAAAGTATAGTTCAAATTACAAGATGTGTTTATTCCACTGCTGAAAATAAGTAGGTAAAAAAATATTCTCTTACGGTTCATTATCAGAAAATTAATTATTTTTTAACAACTATAAACTATGAAAAACATTTTTTCCAGTATTTTTTAAAATAATTTCAGAATTTTAAGTTCATTCATATTGCAAGGAGCCACAATAAAAGTTCTAAAAGCCTTGAAGCCATGGCTTTTAGAACTTTGATGATTCATTATTTAAGCGTATTTAAACAATTTACAACCACGTTTCGTATACGGTCTAGATCTTCTTGTGCAATATTGAGCGGAGGTGATAACGTTAAAACGTTATTAAACCCTGCTACGGTCGCTCCATTTTTCCCAATAATAACACCTTGACCTTTACATGCCGCAATAACGGCGTTCACTTTTTCCACTGGTAAAGGTTCTTTCGTCACTTTATCTACAACTAATTCAATACCAATTAATAAGCCTTTTCCTCGCACATCGCCTACATTCGGATGATGCTGTAATTCTTGTTGCAACATTTTTAGTGTTGCAGCACCAATTTCCTTGGAACGATCAAATAATGCTTCTCGTTCAAGAATTTCAATATTTTTCAATGCCACTGCACACGCTACTGGTGAGCCACCAAATGTATTAACATGACGGAAATAACTGTATGCATCTGAGCCTGTAAACGCCTCATAAATTTCGCGTTTCACCGCCGTTGCAGACAGTGGTAAATAGGCACTTGTAATACCTTTAGCCATCGTAATAATATCCGGCTTGACACCATAATTCATAAATCCAAAGGGCTTACCTGTCCGACCAAAGCCACATATAACCTCATCGACAATCAATAAAGCTCCGTGTTTTTTACACACTTCCTCTATACCTTTTAAATAGTTTTCAGGAGGCATAATAACACCACCACCCGTAATAATAGGCTCTAAGATCATTGCGGCAATCGTATCGCTCATTTCCCATGTCATCATCTTATCGACAGCTTTAACACTCGCTAAATCTAATGGGGCGCATGTATCACTTTCATGTTCACGATATTGATCTGGTGGTGCTACATGAATAAACCCTGGTGATAGTGGTTCATATTTATATTTTCGTTCTGCCTGCCCAGTTGCGGCTAAAGCCCCAAAGGAGTTACCATGATACGCACGGTAACGAGAGACCACTTTATAGCGAGAACTTTGTCCTTTTTGCTGATGATATTGTCGAGCAATTTTAAATGCTGTTTCATTCGCTTCAGAGCCACTATTTGAAAAGAAAATAACATAATCACCGCCAAGTATTTGGTTAATCTTTTCTGCTAATTCAACGGCGGGCAAATGTCCTTGTGACAAAGGTGCATAGGCATTCTTCATCATTTGTTCATGCGCAACATCCGCTAATTCCTTCCGCCCGTAGCCGACGTTTACACACCACAAGCCTGCCATTGCATCTATATATTCATTCCCGTCCGTATCAATGATTTTTGCACCTTCCGATTTTTCTACCACATATGTGGCTTGTGGATTATAAGGTTTCATTGAATGCCAGACATACTGTTCATCCTTTTTTAATACGTCACTCTTCAGATTTGTGTGAACCATTTACAAGCACCCCTTTAATTGATATTGTGTTGCGTTGCAAAAATTTTTCTACTGCCCTTTCGTATCGCTATTACTTGGGAAAGCAAATGAGCTTGTTGTATCTTCCTCTTCATCCGGCCAACGTTCAGAAATCGTTTTCGCCTTGGTAAAGAAACGTGCTTGGTCTGGTCCAAACATATGCCCTTCACCAAATTTTGAACGCTTCCATCCGCCGAAGTTATGATAGCCAACAGGAATTGGAATAGGGACGTTTATACCAACCATTCCAACTTCAATTTCTTCTTGGAATTTACGCGCAGCACGTCCACTACTCGTAAACATCGTCACACCATTCCCAAGCTCGTGGTTATTAATGAGATCAATAGCTTCCTGCAATGACTCTACCCCTACGATAATGCGTGCAGGCCCAAACACTTCCTCTTTAAAAATCTTCATCTCCGGTGTGACTTGATTAAGTAAAGTAGGTCCTAAATAAAAACCTTTCGATGTTTCGCAAATACTCGGATTTCTTCCATCCGTTACTAAGTTGGCCCCCTCTGCTACCGCACCGTCTATATAGTGAATAATTGTATCTTTCGCTTGTTGCGTTATGACTGGTCCAAAATCAATATCTGCCTCTTGGAACGATCCTATTTTTAAATTCAATACTTTCTCTTTTAATATTTCCGTCAAGCGTTTTTCAGTATCTTTCCCTACTACTATCGCACCTGAAATAGCCATACAACGCTGTGAAGCCGCCCCATATGCTGCACCTAAAAAGGCATTAGCTGTTTGCTCAAGATTGGCATCCGGCATCACAATCATAAAGTTTTTCCCTCCACCAAATGCCGCTACACGCTTATTGTGCTTTGTCCCTGTGTGATAAATATATTCCGCTACAGGTGTCGAGCCAACAAATGAAATGGCTTGAATCTCTTTATTTTCAAGCAATTCGTTCACAGCTTCTTTATCGCCATTAATCACTGTCCAAATGCCATCCGGTAAGCCTGCCTCTTTCCATAATTCGCTTAGCAATAATGCGGCATGTGGTACGCGTTCCGATGGCTTTAAAATAACGGCATTGCCAACTGCAACAGCCATACTCGTTATGGCAAGTGGCACCATTACAGGGAAATTAAAAGGAGCGATTGTTGCAACAACGCCTAATGGTGCTTTAGCAGAAAAGGCATTAATGTCACCGCCAACATTTACTGAATATTCACCTTTCAATAACTGTGGTGCACTGATTGCCATATCTACAGATTCAATGCCCCGAGTAATTTCACCTTTGGCATCTTCTTTTGTTTTGCCACTTTCCTCACAGATCACTTGAATCAGCTCATCCTGCCGCTCCACTAATAGTTGGCGGAAACGATGCAATACTTCTATACGTTTACCTATCGATGTTTTTTTCCAAGCTGGGAAAGCTGTCTTTGCAAATTCAATAGCTTGCTTTACTTCCTCTCTTGAAGCTAATGGCACTTGTGCTAGAACCTCTCCAGTCGATGGGTTGTAGACATCTGAAAAACGACCGCTCGTTCCCGTTGCTTTATGGCCATTAATAAAATGTGATAGTACTTTCGTTTGTTGTTGAATTGTCATCTTCTCAACACTCCTTATTCCGTCTCATTATTTAAAATCAAATTGTCCTTTTGGAAGGAAGAACTTGCCTCTTCTATTAGGTTCGTAGTCTTGTTTCTTTGTGTTACTACATAGAGAATCATTACAATGGCTACGACCACACATGTAAATAAAATTTGAGAACGCATAGAGTCGATAAAGAACATCGCTATTAGTAGTGCAGTAGTAGCTAGTATCGTCAAATATGTTAAATATGGGAAGAGCCACATTTTCACTTTTAATAATGCTGGATTTTCTTTTTCTATCTTTTTGCGCATTCTCAATTGGGAGAATGAAATAATTAAATAAAGTATTAACGTTATTGCACTACAAGAGCTTAATAAAAACATAAACACTTTATCTGGCGAAATATAATTCATGATTACTGCAATATATGAGAAAAAAGTAGCTGCTAGAATTGCATTTACAGGAGAGCCCTTTTTATTTAGTTTTAAAAATGCTTTTGGTGCCTCCCCTTTTTCGGCTAAAGAGAAAACCATTCTTGATGTGGCATAGAGAGCCGAATTCAAACAAGATAAAACCGCTGTTAGTACAACAAAATTCATGATTTGTGCGGCCGCTGGAATGCCGATGTAATCTAAAACCGCTACATAAGGACTTGTTAAAATATCAGAGGAGTGCCACGGTAATAATGTAACGACTACCGTTATCGACCCTACATAGAAAAGTAATATACGCCATGTAATGGAATTTGTAGCCTTTGTTACAGCAGCCAACGGTTCATCCGATTCTCCAGCAGCAATGGCGACAATTTCAGTCCCCATAAAAGAAAAAATCACAATGACGACCCCCATAAGTACAGCGCCAAAGCCATTTGGTAAAAATCCACCTTCACCAATTAAATTGGCCGTTCCTATCGCATTGAAATTCGGAGCAATGCCGAAAATAATAAATGCCCCAAGTGCTAGGAAAGCAATAATACTAACAACCTTGATAAGAGAGAACCAGTATTCAAACTCACCAAATGCCTTTACTGATAGAACATTTGTTAAAGTGAGTGCAACCGTTAATAGTAGACTAAGCAGCCATAACGGAATCCCATCATACCAGTATTGGATAATTGCGGCGGCAGCAGTTGCTTCTAGGGCAATTGCGACAACCCAGAAAAACCAATATAACCAGCCAATCATAAAGCCTGCCCATGGACCAATCGCTTCATGTGCATAATGGGCAAATGACCCACTTGTTGGATTTACCGCTGCCATTTCACCAAGCATTCGCATAACAAGAACAACGATAATGCCAGCAAAAATATAAGACAGTATGGCACCAGGTCCAGCCAAGTTAATAACCGAACCGCTTCCCATAAAGAGGCCAGCGCCTATTACCCCTGCGATAGCAATCATCGTCATATGCCGTTTCTTTAAACCTTTCTGTAACTGCGTTTGTTGTTCCATACCTGTCACCCTTTCATCAAGATTGGATTGTTTCTTATAAAAAATCTTACATCTTCCAAAGAACTGAAGTAATAGACAAACTGTAAAATTCTATGATTTTGTTTTGAACATAATGTAAAATAGAAGAAATAAACATGAAGGACAATTTTCAGTTCATTTCTAGCTAAATTAGTGCTTTTCACTTATGAATTAGGTTATTTCTATGTACAATGCCATACTTTGATGGGGGGACTACGATGAGTCAATATAAACTTCAGGTAAAGGACGTATTAGAAAACGAATATTTTCGAAGTGCAGAAGTCGTTGCAGGCCAAGATGGCTTATTACGTATTGTAAAGTGGGCACATGTCATTGAAATTGTGCAAGTGGATAATTTTTTAGCAGGAGACGAATTAGTTTTAACAACAGGGATTAGTTTGCAGCATCATCTGGAGGACTTTCTCTTTTTTGTCGAGTCTCTAATCACTAAAAACTGTGCTGCACTATGTATCGAATACGGCACTTATTTGCAATCGATACCAGAGACAATCCTTTCACTCGCTAACCGGCACGACTTCCCTATCATTGTTTTTCATGAGACAGTACCTTTTGTTCGGATTACCCAAGATTTGCATAGCCAAATTATGAATCAGCAATATTTAATGATTTCTTCTTTAGAAACGTACTCACAAACTTTAAACAAAAATGCTCTGTTAGGACAAAACACAGATGATATATTGCAAACAATCTATCATACATTACGGACACAAATTATTTTTTCTATTAAAGGGCGTGACCCTCTCTTTTTCCCAAATTTACCACTAGTTAAACGACAGCAATTATTAGCGATGCCCAAAACAGCACCGCAATTTAAACATGAGCCTATTTTTATTGTCGATCAACATTATGCAGATTTGACCCTATATCGGGCGGATGGATTATTTACAGAATTTGAATTACTTATTTTAGATCGCACAGCAACAGCACTCGCGCAGCTATTAATGCGAGACTTCTATATTGAAGAAAAAAGGGATATCGAGGATGCCACTATTTTAGCGGATTGGATTGATCAAAAACTGACGAAAGAGGAGATCTTTAAATTTATTGTGGCACACCATTCTAATTATACGTACTATAGTTGCGCCGTTTTTATTTTATCGTCTCCTTATACTATTATGAGAGCGCAAGAGGATATTGTGTATAGCAAACTATATTATCGGAATCTCTTTGAACAAAATGGCTTTACGCTGTTTTTATTCGAACGAAAAAGCTATGTCGTGTTCATTTTACTCCATACAAAAGATAGTAAAGCGAGCCGCGAATTATTAAATTCGCTATTTTCAACGCTCCAGCAAACAGATTTTTATAAAAAGCAAGTGTCACAAGGCTATCAACTAGCGGTTGGTAAGGTCGTTTCAGATGTTGAGGAAATCCCTAAAAGCTATCAAACTGCTTTGGAAACATTATATATTTGCCGTAAAGTGCAAACGACATCCTTTTTTTATGACGATTTACACTTATATCACTTGATATATAAGTTACAAATGCAAGTGAATTTACAAGAAGTTATTCAAGATTATTTACAGCCGGTTATTGACTACGATAAGAAGTACAACAGCAAACTGTTAGAAACACTTCAAGTTTATTTACAAACAAATGGCTCTAAACAACAGACAGCCAAACAATTATTTATCGTCAGGCAAACACTCTATCATCGTTTAAAAAAGCTTGAAAGTCTACTAGGGGAAAACTTTATGAAAGGCCACAACCGCATTACGCTTGAGTTTATGCTTCTAGCCAATTCATTAATAGAAGATAAAACGAAAATAATTTAAAAATTCAGAATATTTCGGGTGCCTGGCACTACAAAGTAAGCCGCAACCCTTCCGTAAGGGTTCTTATGGCTTACTTGGTGTGCTGTTGTGGGCAGAAATATTCATAAATTTCTACTGACAATTGCTCGAGTGCCTGGCACTTACTTTGTTACTACCCCACTATATAATGCGGGTCTTCGGTCGTCATATACTGGTATTCTATCTCGCACCTCATCGACAATGGAAAAATCAACATCAATAACCGCAACTTCTTCATCTTCTGCGCCAACCCATAATACTTCTCCCCAAGGTTGAATAATCATTGATTGTCCATTAAAATTTTCTACTTTGTTAGCTATCCGATTAACGGCAATAACAAAGCATTGATTTTCAATTGCACGTGCTTGTAATAATGTTTTCCAATGATCGATGCGTGGTGTTGGCCATTGTGCAGGCACAAATAACACCTTTGCACCTGCTAATGCATGCGCTCGTAACCATTCTGGGAAGCGAATATCATAACAGATCACGCCACCAGCTTCGATATCTCCAAGTGCGAAGCGGTTCATTTCATCGCCCGCTTCTAAATATAGATGCTCATCCATTAAACGGAATAAATGCGCCTTACTATATTCACCAACTTGCTGTCCTTCCTTATTGAACGAATACATTGTATTGTAAAATTTATCGCCCTTCTTCGTTGCCACAGAGCCTCCCACAATATGTACACCAAGTTCCACGGCTAACGCTTGTAAAAATGCCTTTGCTCGCTGACCATCCACATCTGCAATTTCCGGTAACTTTTCAAGCGCATAGCCAGTATTCCACATTTCCGGAAGTACGATGATTTCCGCGCCCAAACTTGCCGCTTCACGTATTTTCTCCTCGGCTCTTGCGTAGTTTTCTTCCACCTTGCCAAACCTTACATTTAATTGAATACAACCTATTTTCATGTCCATTCCCCCATTAATAAAAAATAGTTTTATAGTTCAAGATATAAGTAATTCCAAAAGCGTTTAGCTCAACGCCATCTATTCTAAAGATTATTATATCACTGAGTGATCAGTGCTTGTCGATGATATAGGTAAATCATCCATGATATTGGTGAAGCGCAGCGCATAATAATATGCTAATAGCAAAGCCCCTTAACTAACACTTTTTTCTTTTCCCCTAACTCAGTTAAAGGGAAAGCGACTTTCGAATAGAATATTACACTGTATTAAAACCCCACTCTGGAAAGAAGGTTTGTTATGAAAAAGAAAGCTGTAAGAAGTGGAACAGCATTGCTAGTAGTCCTCCTTCTATTACTAGGCACCTATAAACTGATGAATGCTAGAACCTATCAGTTGTTTGGAAATATCACCTATCAAATAAAAACAACTCAAAAAGTGGTCGCCCTAACGTTTGATGATGGGCCCTCTGCCAACGTCAATGAGATACTGCCGTTATTAGCAAAATATCATGCCAAAGCGACCTTTTTTCTAATCGGAGAAGAAATTGAAAAACATCCAGCTGAAGCGGAAAAAATAGTAGAAGCAGGCCATCAAATTGGCAATCACACGTATTCCCATCATCGCATGGTTTTTAAATCCCTTACCTACTATAAGGAAGAAATTGAGAAAACCGATTTATTGATTCGCAAAGTTGGATTTAAAGAAGAAATTGATGTTCGTCCACCTAATGGAAAAAAGCTTGTTGGCTTGCCTTATTACTTAAACAAACATAAAAGAGACACCATCACTTGGAATCTCGAACCCGATAGTTATTTCAATTCATCTACCGATAAAGTAAATTATGTAATAGATAATATTGAGCCAGGTTCGATTATTTTAATTCACCCAATGTACGTCGAAACTGAGAGTGCGCTGCAAACAATTGAAAGTATTTTACAAGAGCTTTCAAAGAATGGCTACACATTTGTTACTGTTAATGAGCTCCAGGATTTATGAAGACTACGTGGAAACATATTGTTAGCGTAATGCTAAAAGTGAGTACCTAGTACCCACTATTTTCACCCTTACTAAACAAAGCCTATAGACAAGCTATAAAAAAAGTAATAGTATGTGCAACATACCCTTAATTATTATTAAATTCTGAAAAAGGTGACCATACATGGAATTATCTAAAAAACTACAGCAACTCCCAACGCAATTTTTTGCAGCACTTGTGCAGAAAGTCAATGCGGCCCTAGCAGAAGGGCGCGATGTTATTAATCTTGGGCAGGGCAATCCCGATCAGCCGACTCCACCACATATTGTGAAAGCACTTCAAGAGTCTGCGGAAAATCCACAGTATCATAAATACTCTCCATTCCGGGGTATTGCTGAATTACGTCAAGCTGCAGCGCAATTTTACAAACGGGAATACAATGTTGACATTAATCCCGATACAGAAGTAGCTGTGTTAGGAGGTACGAAGATTGGTCTAGTGGAACTACCAATGGCTGTTTTAAATCCTGGCGACACGATGCTATTACCTGATCCAGGTTATCCAGATTATTTATCTGGTGTTGTCTTAGGTGATGTTCAATACGATGTCATGCCCCTTTTCGCGGAAAATGATTTTTTGCCGGACTATGGTGCATTGTCCGATGAAATAAAGGAACGAGCTAAGCTTCTTTATTTGAATTACCCGAACAATCCTACTGGCGGAACAGCGACACTTGCATTTTTTGAGGAAACTGTCCGCTTTGCTAAAGAACATCAAATCATTGTCTCACACGATTTCGCATACGGTGCGATTGGCTTTGATGGCCATAAACCAGTGAGCTTCTTGCAGGCCGACGGTGCAAAAGATGTCGGTATTGAACTGTATACATTATCAAAAACGTATAATATGGCTGGCTGGCGCATCGGTTTTGCCGTCGGTAATGCCGAAATAATCGAAGCGATAAATTTAATTCAAGATCATTTATTTTGTAGCCAATTCCCTGCTGTTCAGCAGGCAGCTGCTGTCGCACTAACTTCTTCCCAACATTGTGCACAGGAACTTAACGCGACATATGAAGGCCGTCGCAATGTGCTCATTGAAGAAGCGCAGCGCATTGGCTGGAACGTAACTGCTCCAAAAGGATCGTTTTTTGCATGGCTCCCTGTTCCATTAGGCTACACAAGTGAACAATTTGCTGACCTATTGCTCGATAAAGCAGATATTGCCGTTGCTGCGGGAAATGGCTTTGGACAGTTCGGTGAAGGCTATGTACGTGTCGGTTTACTCGTTAGTGAGGAACGATTACGTGAAGCTATCGCGCGCATAGAAAAGCTTCATCTTTTTAAACAATAACTATCTGGACGTATGAAAAGAGGCACTTCTGTTCTAATTGAACAAAAGTGCCTTTACTTTATTATTGAATTACGCCCAATTCACGACCTACTTTTTCGTAAATCGCTAATGCATCGTCTAGCATTTCCTTTGTATGTGCAGCTGTTGGCATATTACGAACGCGGCCAGTGCCTTTTGGAACGGTTGGGAAAACGATAGATTTTGCATAAACGCCTTCCTCAAATAAGCGACGTGAGAACGTTTGTGTTAATTTTTCATCCCCAATAATACATGGTGTAATCGGTGTTTCAGATTCACCAATATTAAACCCTAATTTTTTTAATCCAGCTTTTAAGTAGTCGCCATTTTCCCATAGCTTATCATGCAACTCTGTTGAATCAATAAGCATTTGTACTGCGGCAGTAATAGCAGCAACATCACCTGGTGGTAATGCCGTTGAGAATAAAAATGGGCGAGAACGTACTTTCAGCCAGTCAATTAGGTTTTTCTTACCCGCAACATAGCCACCTACTACACCAATGGCTTTTGAAAGTGTCCCAATTTGGAAGTCGATTTCTTTTTCAAGACCAAAATGTTTAACAGTACCTTTCCCTTTACCTGTCACACCTGATCCATGTGCATCATCAACATAAGTAATTAAATCAAATTCCTTAGCAATTTCAACGATTTCGGGCAGTTTGGCGATATCACCATCCATTGAGAATACACCATCTGTAATGACCATCACTTTATTATACAAACCTGATTCTGTCGCTTCTTTTGCTTTTGCACGTAAATCCTCCATATCTGAGTGATTGTATGCAATGATTTTTGCGCGCGATAAGCGACATCCATCAATGATTGAAGCATGGTTTAATTGGTCTGATAAAATCGCATCGTTTTTATCCATAACTGCTGAAATGGCCGCCATATTACAGTTAAAGCCTGATTGATAGGAAATCGCTGCTTCTGTTCCTTTAAATTCAGCAAGCTTTTCTTCTAATTTGACGTGCAGATCCAGTGTACCGTTAATTGTACGAACAGCCCCTGCCCCTACACCATATTTTTCTGTTGCTTCTTTCGCAATTTGCTTTAATTGCTCATTTGTTGCTAAGCCGAGATAGTTATTAGAAGATAGATTGATAAGTTGCTGTCCTCGAACCTGAATAACGGGTCCATTTGCGCCTTCTACTGCGTCAATTTCATTGTATAAGCCTTGTTCACGTAAGGCTTGTAAGTTTTCATCTAAAAATGTATTTAGTACTTTCGACAAGAGTATCATCCTTTCTAAGATTAGTTTTGTCTCGGCGTCAAAATATTCGGATTTTATTTTATGGATGTGTTCCTACCATTCAAAAACCAAAACATCTACCAGAGGCATTCTCTCCATTCAGCAGACCTCTGAACATTGCTGCAAATAAGGGGTCATTTGTCGCAATCTTACTTGAGTAAAAGCTAGCAGAATAAAGATTAACTAGTCTACCCCTAGTGTAGCATAAGCGCCCAATTAGAATAAATTACTTTGCTAATCTTTCAAATAAAGGCGCAGTTTTTTCACGCCAAAGGGCTGTCGATAAACAATGATCCATTAGCTGGCGGATTGTTTTCTCTGCTTCGGCAAAACGCGTCGTATAGCCAATTGCATCTTGCATTGCGCTTTTATATTTCACACGAATGTCTTCAATTTGGGCTTCAGCTTGCTCTGATAGCTTACAATGTTGCCCCATATCAAAAATGGCATCCCCAAATCTTCCATCCTGTGGATCAAATACATGCGGTTCTGTGCTATCAAATATACAAAAATTTAATTCTGGGATGATGACCATATCCACAGATCCAGCATCTAATCCACACCAAACAATTTGGGCATCTAGCCCTCTTGCATTAGCTTCGTCGGCCAACCCTTTCATTAACGAGGATTTTCCCGTACCCGGTTTGCCTTTAATCATTAATCTTCTCGCTAAGTTTTTTGTAATGCTCTCCACTGTATTTTCTGCGCCACGAGGAGTAAGTGTCCCTAATAATCGGTGTGTACGTCTGCCCGTTTTATTTAAGACGATAGATTGGAAAATATCCGATTTCAAGTTTGTTACTTGGTCATCTAACGCTTGCCAGTCCATGCAGCTTTGCGTCACAATTTCCCAGTCATCATGAATTTTTTTGGCGATTTCCAGCATTGTAATACACTTTTCACGCCATAAATTGCGCTCTTTTATGGCAACAGCTAACTTTTCACCAATCTCTTGAAGTGGTTTATCTTCTAAGCAATCATAAAAGGATAGCACACGATGCTTCGTACCAAGTAAAGTCGGTTCAATTCCCCATTCTGAAGTCCAAATAAACAGTCGATTGCAACCTCGAACAAATACTCCCTCTATAACATTTTCCAGTAAAGCATGTTGGAACCACTCTACAGCAAAGCCTTGCTTAACATAAAAATAGCCAAGCTCTTTCAGAAGCTCTGATCCTTTATAAGTTGATGGTCCTTGCAGAACGTATACTAGTTCCGCTTCGTCCATCATCTCTTTATATAAATGTTTAATTCCTTGCCCTGTCAGTGCGTGTCCAAAGTAGTAGGTCACATTTCCGTTCAATGTCGCTCCCCCTTTTTTTATGCCATGACATTATATGAACTATTACGGAAAAAGATGAAAGGGGGTTCTAAATTGTGTGAGTGCCTGTCACTCCTCACTGTCACTCCTCACTGCACTTTCCGCGAACACAGTGTAAGCCACAACCCTTGCTCGCGTGCGGCGTGTGACTTGTTGCGTCTTACAAGTTGTTCCCGCAAGCGTCTTCGTGGACTATATAGATTTCACCTGCAAAATTCAGAATTGTTTGAGTGCCTGTCACTCATTTAAAAAGGTTGGGTGTCCTCTATATTGCCAATGCATTTCATTAACACTCTTCGACAATATGGTAAGGAGTATTGCACAATATAGCCTGACGTCAAGGCTATAACGACAGTACCCACACCGACAGGTCCTCCGAGCAACCATCCGAGAATCGTGACGAGCACTTCAATGCCCATACGTGCCGTTTTAATCGTCCCCCCAAACTTTTCAACAAGAATCATCATTAATGTATCTCGGGGACCTGTACCCATATTTGGCGCAATATACATACCACAGCCGAAGCTTAAAACAAACAGACCGACAATGAAATAAGTAATTTGAAAACTATAAATATCTGTTGAAGGCAATAACCAATTAAATACATCAATAAATGAACCAATAAGAATCATATTTAGCCATGTGCCTATTTTAGGCCACTGCCTTAAAATAATTGCAGTTGAAACAACAATTGTTAGTCCCGTTATAATGGACCACGTTCCAATTGATAAACCGAAATTTTGAAACAATCCTACATGTAATACATCCCATGGACTTGTTCCTACGATTTTCCCCTTAATCGACATCGTAATGCCTAATGACATAATTATCATCCCCACCACAAAAAACGCCCAGCGCCATCCCATCACTTTTCGCATGTCTTAATCATTCCCTCTATGTAAGATATTTCTCTAACTGTATCATCATTTCCACTATAAAAACCTAAATTTTGCTAAATAAAAAAAACTACCCAAAAATTATTTTTGGATAGTTGTTATGGGAGCAAGCTGACCTTTTGTCACTGCAAGTAAATCATCTAGTTGAACGTACATTTGCATGCCAATTTTCCCTGCACTAACTATAATATTGCCTTGCTCACGTGCTGATGCATCAACAACAGTTGGATACAATTTTTTCATACCGACTGGGGAGCAACCTCCACGGATATAACCTGTATAACCAAGCAGTTCCTTTACAGCTAGCATCTCAATCTTTTTCTCACCAACGACTTTCGCCGCAGCTTTTAAATCAAGTTCCTCAGCTACTGGAATCACAAAGACAAATAGCTTTTCGGCACTCGCCTTTGCGACTAATGTTTTAAAAACTCGTGCTACAGGATGGCCGATTTTTTCAGCAACCGACACCCCATCTACTTGACCATCACCCGTATCATATTCTAAAATATCAAATTGAATTTTTTGCTGCTCCAATAATCTGATAGCATTTGTTTTCGTATGCTTCGCCTTTGCCACAATTAACTTCCCCTATCTACATCATTAAGCAGACATTGAAAAAGTCGAATCTTCTCCAAATCGATAGCCGCTTTTTGCCATTTGAATATGGGCTGCATATTTTGCAGATGCCATTTTAAATGTTCGTGCTTTCAATGCCTCTTCATAGCTCTTACCGAAAATTGTATCTGCAAACGGGTCTAAATTCAAATCTTTTAAAAACCGTTCAGGCACCTGTACATCAATATTTTCCGTTACATAAGGTGGTTCAAGCTCATATAGTGCTGTGTTATCTAGCTGTGCACCACTATTGTCCGCCGCAATTTGTGCATTAGTACTAGCCGCTATACGAAAATCCTGTGAAGCTGGCATAGTTGGTGTTAACGCAACATTTCGAACCTGCGGTAACAATTGAAAACTATCTTTATCCTCATTATCTGATTCTAGTAAACGCGAGGAAAAAAGAGGATCACTGCTATCACTACTAACTGCTTTTACTGCTAGCTCGTGCGCCTTTACATTTTTCTCCGTTTGCTGTAAATCTTGCATCATCGCTTGTTGTTGCGGCGTGACGTCCATTGCCTCTTCTTTATGCTGCTCATATAAATCTTGATCTTTGCGTCCTAATAAGAGATTTTCGAGCTCAAGTAGTATTGGATTTTTTTTAGGTTGGAAATACTGTGCATTTTTGCGATAAGCGTCCCCAGCCTCTTTGCGCTGGAGGATTTTCTTTCGATTATAATATGCTGATTGTCTTTCTTGCTCCATTACATTTAATAATTTCATATTAACACCTCGACTTTCTCTTTTAATATGCAAGATATGCAGTCAATATGAACAATCTCTATTTACTATCTTTCCATCGAATTCATTGTTTCCATACTCTTATTATCGGAATTTTCTTTCTTAAATTCAAGCAAAAATGACTACTAACCTCCTAAAGAAATAATAGTTTATTTTGAAAATAGGTATAAAGAACTGGTTCCCCGGACTATTTTTTTATACATAATACATGCGTTTATTACTTTTTCATTCATTTTCAATAAAAATTATTACATTAATCACCGGTAAAATAGTGTTAATTTCACATAAAAAAAAGCCCGTTTAAGACGGGCTTTTTCCTTTTTACTTACGATTGCTTTTCGGCAAAAGAAGCACGCATTTATATGCTATGTACCCTATCCAAGCACCTAGCGTATTTAGAATTAAATCATCAACATCGGCAGATCCAACCGTAAAAATAAACTGTACGGTTTCTACTGCAAGGCTCGACAAAAAGCCTATACAAATAATAACCCATGCTTTTCGAAACTTCTTTGACAGTAGTGGCAACAAAAAGCCCATCGGTGTAAATATTAACAAATTGCCTAATAAGTTCACAACAATCAAATCTAAATTAAAATATTGTGAGTAGTTGATATAACGTAAAATCGTTTCAAACGGTATAAAATTAGTCGTAACGCGCCAGCTACTATAATCAAACAACCCAATTTCACTGAATGAATTATCGCCTCTAAATAAAGTAATACTGACCTCTACTAAGCGATTAATCACTAATTTGTAAAAGGCGATAAATGTGTAAAAGCTAAAAAACACCCATCCTATTACTTTAAGCTGTGTATAATACGTATCAATCCACGCTCGAAATGGTAATGGTAGCTTGGCATCACCTTGAATACTGGATATATTATTTTTTGCCATGCTTCATTCACCCACTTCCTCTTATCCATCCCATATTTTAATATGTCTGACCGTGCCCATGCAAGGGGTGAAAAATATCAAAAAATGTTCATCGCCTAAACATTTGCAGTAAGAAGGTAATGTACAGACGGATTACTCACCTTCTACGGACATTCTCAATTGCTCCACATTTAGCTGAATGCAACAATAAAAAAGAGTGTAAACAAACTTTGAGTTTGTTTACACTCTAAAAGGCTAGCCAATCTTCTTATACTGGGTTGACGCCATGTTTTCGTTGTGAGAATAACAAGTATTTTGACATATATAATTCCAAACGTGTTTCAAGCGCTTTCCGTAAATCATTTGGCTCAATGACATCATCAACAATCAGCTCGGATGCTAAGCGATAAATGTCAATTTCCTCTTGATATTCCTTACGCTTCTCTGCAATAAAAGTTGCTTGTTCTTCTTTTGGCAGTTCAGCAATTTTATTGGCATAGACTGCATTAACAGCCGCTTCTGGTCCCATTACCGCTATTTGTGCATTCGATAGTGCAATACAGCAATCCGGCTCAAAAGCTGGACCCGCCATTGCGTATAACCCCGCCCCATATGCCTTACGAACAATAACCGTTAATTTCGGTACAGTTGCCTCGCTCATAGCAAAAATCATCTTTGCACCATGGCGAATAATGCCCGCCTTCTCAACCTGTGTGCCAATCATAAATCCTGGCACGTCTACAAGGAAAATTAGCGGAATATTAAAGGCGTCACATAGCGAAATAAATTTCGCTGCTTTGTCAGCGGAATCATGGAACAATACGCCACCCTTGACACGCGGTTGGTTTGCTATAATACCAACTGATTGCCCATTAATACGTCCAAGCCCCGTTATTAATTCTGCTGCAAACAATTTTTTTACTTCACAGAAGGAATCTTCATCAATTAAGCGCTCTATTAATTGATACATATCAAACGGTGAGTTTTGATTTTTAGGAATTAATTCTTCTATTGATTTTTCAAAAGAGGCTGGTGGCTTCGGTGCTTCTACTTTACTACGCTCAGCATAGTTATTCGGGAAATAGCTTAAGTATTTACGTGCATAAGCAATTGCTTCTTGCTCGGTTTTGACAAGCACATCCCCACAGCCAGATACTGAACAATGCATTTTAGCGCCGCCCATAGTCTCTAAATCTACTTTTTCACCGATAACCATTTCTGCCATACGTGGTGATCCTAAATACATGGAGGCATTGCCCTCCACCATTACCACGATATCAGAAAATGCAGGAATATAAGCGCCACCTGCTGCAGAAGGGCCAAACAATAAGCAAATTTGCGGTATTTTTCCTGATAACTTCACCTGATTGTAGAAAATGCGTCCTGCTCCGCGGCGTCCTGGGAACATCTCCAGCTGATCTGTTATACGTGCCCCTGCCGAATCGACTAAGTAAAATAACGGACAATTTAGCTTTTCCGCCGTTTCTTGAATACGAATCATTTTTTCCACTGTTCGTTTTCCCCAAGAACCTGCTTTAATTGTTGAATCATTGGCTAACACACATACTGTACGACCATGGATTTTACCAATACCGGTAATTACACCATCTGCCGGTAAATCACCTGCTAAACAGTTTGCATACAAACCATCTTCAGATTGCAGCCCATCATCAAGCAATAATTCAAGTCGCTCACGAACAAATAGCTTGCCTTGTTGGGCATTTTTATCGTGATATTTTGGCAGACCTCCTGCTAAAATTTGTTCCTTCATCGCATTGGATGTATTTTCTGTGGATATATTACTCATATTCAATTCCCCCTTTGCAGTCCATTACTTCCCTAAGTATTGCGGTGCTCTCTTTTCTTGGAAAGCTTGTAAGCCCTCCAAACGATCTTCAGTTGGAATAAGTGCACTATATGCTAGTGATTCAATTTTCAGGCCTGTAGCTAAATCTACTTCTATCCCACTATTAATCGCGTTTTTCGCCTGAATTAATGATAGTGGCGCATTTTTCGCCATTTCGAGTGCAAGCTGTTGCGCTCTTTCCTGCACTTCCTGCCCGTCATATACATATTCCACAATACCAAGGTGTTGCGCTTCCTCGGCACCGATGCGGCGAGCAGTATAAATCAGTTCCTTCGCCTTGCCAATGCCTATCAGACGCGGTAAGCGTTGTGTGCCACCTGCACCTGGAATAATGCCAAGTGAAGTTTCAGTAAGACCTAGTTTGATATGTGCAGCGGCTATACGTAAATCACAAGCTAAAGCGAGTTCTAGTCCTCCACCAAATGCCACACCATTTAACACAGCAATCACAGGTTGGGCCAATGCTTCCACTTTGGCAATCGTTGCGCCGATTAATTGCACAATTTGTTTTACTTGTCGATCAGACATCCCTTTACGCTCTTTTAAATCGGCCCCTGCACAAAACGCCTTTTCCCCTGCACCTGTTAGTAAAACAACACGTATTGCTGGATCACCATTGATTTTATCTAGCGTCACACTAAGATCATGTAGTAATTGCACTGACATGGCATTTGCAGCTTCTGGTCGAGCTAGTGTAATAAGCCCGATATGACCGGGTAATAAATCAAATTGAACGAGTTGTTGTGTCACGTGACATTCGCACTCCCTTCATTACGAACAATGGCCATTTGCTTCGAAGCAACTTCCTTCTCCAGCTTCTGCTCGATAAATCTTACTGCATCAAGCAGTTTTTCCATATTAACGCCTGTTTCAAGACCCATACCGTTCAATAGGTATAACAAATCTTCTGTTGCTACATTGCCCGTTGCTCCTTTTGCATAAGGACAACCGCCAAGACCACCGAGCGCACTATCAAATTTTGTAATACCCATCTCTAAAGATTTTGTAATATTGGCTAGCGCTGTACCCCGCGTATCATGAAAATGCATAGCAAATTTTTCAACTGGATATCTTTTTAACAGCTCTTCTAAAAGGTACTCAACTTGCGTCGGCACGCCAACGCCGATTGTATCGCCTAGCGATATTTCATCAACGCCCATTGCCAATAATTTATCAGTTACATGTAAAACTTTATCTGGGTGTATGTACCCCTCATAAGGACAACCAATGACCGTTGAGATATAACCTCGCACATGCTTATTGGCAGCCTTTGCACTATCGACTACTTCTTTCAATATTGGAAACGTATCCTGAATCGTTTTATTTATATTTTTTTGATTATGACTTTCACTGGCAGACATAAAAACGCTTGCCTCATCAATGCCCGCAAGCAATGCACGTTCAAGCCCACGCATGTTTGGCACCAGTGCCGCATACGTTATGTCCTTTTCGCGTTTAATAGCTTGCAACACGTCCACTGCATCTGCTAATTGAGGAATCCACTGCGGATGGACGAAAGACGTTACTTCTATATAATTCAATCCCGTCTGACTCAGTAAATTGATTAGCTGTATTTTATCTGCAGTAGCAATGTGAGCCTGCTCATTTTGCAAACCGTCCCGAGGACCAACTTCCTTTAACGTAACATGCTTTGGTAATTGCATAGAAATGCCTCCCTATTCAATTTCTAAAATATCGTCATCAACGTTAATAAAATCGCCCTCGTTCGCAATGATTTTTGTTACAATGCCATCCTCTTCAGCAGCAATTGGAATCTCCATTTTCATAGACTCTAAAATGGCTACGTCTTGACCCGCTGTCACTTTATCTCCTTGTGCCACAACGATTTTCCATACTGTTCCTGCCATGCTCGCTTTTACTGTTGCCATATAAAATCCCTCCAAATTGTTAGTGATAGAAAGTATCACTCAAATCAACACATTATTGTTATTGTGTAACGCATGCTCTGCATAAGCTCCTTAGTATGAAAACACCTTCTCGTAGTGTTGAACTTTGTACTTGGAAGCATTTTGCTACGAAAGCCTATGTCATAAAATCATTATTTTGATTCTGTTAATTGCGGTAAATAAAATTCCTCAACAAATTTTGTCGTTGTATATCCTTTTATAAATTGCTCATGGGTTACCGTTTTCAAAAGCATCGGTATATTTGTTTGAATGCCTTCAATTTTGTATTCTTTTAGCGCTTGAGTAAGGCGCTCACAGGCAATTGCTCGTGTTTCACCCCAAACGACCAATTTACTAATCATCGGATCATAGAATGGTGTCACCGTCGTGCCAGCTTCTACACCACATTCATGTCTTATTCCCTCTCCAATCGGCAATACAAGCTCTGTAATAGTGCCTGGAGATGGGAAAAATGTTGCAGGATTTTCTGCATAAATTCGTACTTCCATGGCGTGCCCTTGTTTGTCGATACTGTCTCGCGTAAAGCTTAACGGTTGTTTCGCTGCCACTCTTAATTGTTGTTCAACAAGATCCAGTTTTGTAATTTCCTCTGTTACTGGATGCTCGACTTGTAAGCGCGTATTCATTTCTAAAAAATAAAAATTTTGCTCTGCATCTACTAAATACTCAATAGTACCCGCATTTACATAACCAATATGCTTCGCTGCTTGCACAGAAGCTTCCAGCATTTTTGCTCGCGTTTCCTCTGAGATAAATGGAGAAGGCGCTTCCTCAACTACTTTTTGATTGCGTCGTTGAATGGAGCATTCTCGTTCAAATAGCGGAACAACATTACCATCATAATCTGCGATTATTTGCACTTCGACATGATGTGGATTGGCTATAAAACGTTCCATATACATCGTGCCATCACCAAAAAATGACTGTGCACGTTTTTGATTACCTTCAAACGCCTTCTCTAGTTCTTCTGCATTTGTTACCAATTGCATGCCGATGCCACCACCTCCAGCAGAGGCTTTTAGCATAATTGGATAACCTAAACGTGAAGCAATTTCAACTGCTTCGGTTACATCTTTGACAGGTGCTTCTACCCCTTCTACAATCGGTACACCTGCGGCTTTCATCGTCTTACGAGCTTCCAGTTTACTGCCCATGGATGCGATAACAGCGGCACTCGGGCCAATAAATACAAGACCCGCTTCCGTACAACGTTTGGCAAAATCAGCGTTTTCAGAAAGCAAACCATAGCCCGGATGTACAGCGTCAGCCCCGCTTTCTTTTGCAATGTCTAGAATGCGCTCGATATTTAAATAGCTTTGTACAACGGGTGGCTTACCAACACAGTATGCTTCATCAGCATCTTTGACGTGTAAACTTTCAGCATCAGCCTCCGAATAAATTGCCAAAGTTAAAATATTTAGTCGCTTGCATGTGCGAATAATACGCCTTGCTATCTCACCGCGATTTGCAATTAATACTTTCTTAAACATTGTCCTGCCCCCTCCCTATTTCACCTTTATTCTTGCAACAAATTCTTCACGAAGTTTAAACTTCTGCACTTTTCCTGAGGCAGTCATTGGGTAACTTTCGATAAAGAAAATATGTCGTGGAATTTTATGTTTTGAAATTTTATCTCGACAATAAGCGCGAATTTCTTCTTCTGTCGCCTGTTCTCCTTCACGCAAAATAATCCATGCCGCGGCTTCTTCACCGTACTTAGGATCAGGGACACCAGCAACCTGCACATCTGCAATTTTAGGGAATGTATATAAAAATTCTTCAATTTCACGTGGATATAAATTTTCCCCACCACGAATAATCATATCCTTCAAGCGACCCGTTACTCTTATATAACCTTGTTCATCCATCGTTGCCAAATCACCGGTATGAAGCCAGCCATCCTGATCGATTGCCAGTTGCGTTTCTTCAAGATTGTTATAGTAACCTTTCATCACATGGTAGCCTCTCGTACATAGCTCCCCTTGCTCATTTGTTGCCGCTTCTTCATCTGTACCCGGAACGACAATTTTCACTTCTAGGTTCGGTAATGCTCTGCCTACCGTCTCTACTTTTAGGTGGAACGGATCATCGACTCTCGTTTGTGTAATAACAGGAGAAGATTCAGTTTGACCATAACAAATAGTTATATCAGTCATCCCCATTTTTTCGATGACCGCCTTCATGACCTCAATTGGACAGTTCGATCCTGCCATAACGCCAGTACGTAATGTCGAGAGATCGTATGACGTAAAATTAGGCAAATTCAGCTCACTAATAAACATCGTTGGTACTCCGTGTAGCGCTGTACACTTCTCTTTTTCTACTGTTCGTAATACTTCAGCAGGTGAAAATTCTTGTACCGGCACCATCGTTCCACCACTCGTTGTAATGGCTAATGTACCGATAACACAGCCGAAGCAATGGAAAAATGGTACAGGAATACATAAGCGATCGTCTGATGTTAAGCGCATACATTCAGCGATATTCACCGCGTTATTCACTAAGTTGTAATGGGTTAGCATAACCCCTTTGGGAAAGCCCGTTGTCCCTGAAGTATATTGAATATTAATGACATCGTCATAATGGAGTGAATCCTGTATGTGCTCTAATTGTTGCTCGGTTACTTGCTCAGCAGCTGCTAAAACATCTGACCAATTCAGGACACCTGGGTACTTAGTTTCGCCGATTAAAATAACATTTTTCAGAAGAGGTAATCGCTTTGACTGCAAATTACCTGGTTCACAATGTTGAAGCTCGGGACATATTTCTAGCAGTGTATTAATAAAAGAGTGGTCTCGGAAATTTTCTATTAAAAAAATCGTTTTCGCATCAGATTGCCTTAATAAATATTCCAACTCATGTGCACGGTAATTGGTGTTGACCGTCACAATTGGCGCCCCCATTTTCCCTGAGCCAAATTGTAGCTGTACCCATTCTGGAACATTTGTCGTCCAGACAGCGATATGATCGCCCTTTTCTATACCAAGAGCCAGTAACCCTCTTGCAACTAGACGACTTTGCGCATTCAGTTCCTCGTAAGTTAATCGTAAGTCTCTATCTGCATACACTAGTGCTTCATTTTTAGGATATTTTTTAGCCTGTTCATCGAGCAATTGACCAATTGTTTGATATACAAGTTGTGCCATGAAAATCCCCCTTAAATATGCTATTGAATGTTTTTAACAGCCAATTAGACGAGAAATCACAAGTCGTTGAATTTCAGATGTTCCTTCACCAATTTCCATTAATTTAATGTCACGCAAATGACGCTCTACATCGTATTCCTTCATATAGCCTGAACCACCATGAATTTGAATTGCTTGATTACAAGTGCGGAAGCCCATTTCAGAAGCGAATAATTTCGCCATCGCTGCCTCTTTGGCAAATGGCTTTTTCTGATCTTTAAGCCATGCCGCCTTATGTACTAGCGTCCGAGCTAGTTCTATTTCCATTGCCATATCCGCTAACTTAAACTGGATTGCTTGTAACTTAGCGATGGGCGCACCAAATTGTTCACGTTCATTCGCATACTTTAATGCCTTCTCATAAGCAGACTGTGCAATGCCGACTGATAATGCTGCTATAGAAATGCGTCCCCCATCTAACGTATTTAAAAATTGGCTGAATCCTCGTTTTTCGTCTCCTAATAAATTCGATTTCGGAACGCGCACGTTTTGCAAAATAATTTCACATGTATTGGAACCACGGACACCCATTTTGTCGTAATTACAGTTGATTGTCACACCAGGTGTATTCGTTGGCACGATGATGGAGGAGATAATTTTTTTGCCATCTTCACGTTTGCCCGTTACCGCTGTCACAATAATTTGGCGAGCATGGCCAGCATTCGTAATCCAGCATTTTTCACCGTTTATAACATAATCATCACCGTCAACTACCGCAGTTGTACGTGTTCCACCAGCATCTGACCCTGCATTAGGCTCCGTTAAACCAAAAGCACCTAATGTTTCCCCTTTAGCCAACGGAACAAGCCATTCACGTTTTTGCTCTTCAGTACCAAAATTATAGATTGGAGCCGCCCCTAGGCTCACGGCTGCTGCATAGCTTAAACCAGTTCCTCCACATGCACGCCCTATTTCTTCAACAGCAATCGCATAAGAAACCGTATCTCCACCAGAGCCGCCATATTCCTCAGGGAACGGGATACCCAATAAGCCTAGCTCAGCCATTTTTTTAAAGCTTTCTATTCTCATTGTTGATGTCTCGTCGACTTCACGAGCATAAGGTTTAATCTCTTTCTCAGCAAAATCACGTACCATGTCTCGAATCATCGCTTGCTCTTTCGTCAATTCAAAGTTCATTCCCATTTCCCCCTAATATCCAATTTGCCATAGCGGATTTCGTTCAGACGACAGTTACATAAAATTCGTACCGACTAGTCGGTCGGTATTAAAGTTTAATAAAACCAGTATCGACTGCTGGCTTCATCTGTACCATAAATTGAGTTGCTTCTTCCATAGCTTGTTCTGTGACAATTGCACGTAATATCATATCTGTAAATACTTCTGTAATTTCCTCCATTGTCAATGGGCCTGTTTGTTTAAACCACATATATGTCCAGTTAATCATCCCCACAATGGCCATTGTGACAATGGTACAAGGCAATTCAGCACGAAAATCCTTGGTCTGCTGGCCTTCTTCAATTACCTTTTGTAATATTTCCCGATATTGATCACGCTTTTTATGAATAATTGCGCTATATTCTTCCGATAGCGAACGGCTTTCTTCATAGAACACTGTAATATGGGCTTGATACACATCAAATACTTGTGTTAGCGTTTGAAGCATTGCACATAAACGTGTAATGGGCGTATCGTATTTGTCATATGCTTCCTGTGATTGTTTAATCACGTAGGAAATAAAGACGTCATGCACTTCATACAACAATTCATCTTTCGATTTAAAATTATGATAAAATCCACCTTTTGATGCACCGATATATTCTACGATGCGGTCAACCGTTACATTATGATAGCCATCTTGCTGAAACAGTACTACAGAAGCATCTACAATTCTTTGTTTTAACGTTTTTTTTACCATAAGCATCTATCATCCTTCTTTATCACACTTACCCCTTTGCTTTCTATAATTAGAATTTACAGAATTGAACTAATTATAAAAATACTATGACACCCTTAATATAGCATTCTCAAAAAATGGTGTCTAGTTCCACACAAAAAGATTTTATGCACGAACGAGAATTTACATAACCACAAACAGAAAAGTGACAGGCACTCAAACAATTCTGAAAATTAAAAACAAAAAAACCATCCTCTTTTTTTAAATAAAAATCCACTAATACTCCGCATCTTACTGGGGGGTGCGAGAGTCATAGTGGATTTTAACGCTTGAAGTACCCATTAAAAGTGACAGGCACTCAAACAATTTGCTTATATCATTAAGTTTGCTGCACCTATTAATGCTGCGTTTTCAAATAATTCCGAGCGTCTAATTTCATATGTGTCGCGATAGGAAGGTAGCACATACTGGTGCGTTACTTCCTGAATTTTTTCCATAAATCGAGCGTTTGTTTTCATGACACCACCACCAAGAACAATGCAGTCTGGGTTAAATGTCTGAATAAAGTTCGCCAACACAATGCCAACATATGTAGCCGCTTGATCTATAATTTGTTGTGCAACGTCATCACCTGACGCATATGCAGCAAACACCATTTTTGTATCAAGCGGTCTTTTTTCTTGCTGCTCCATATCACTTAACATCGATGGGCGGTTTTTAATCGCTTCAACAGCATGTTTTTGAATAGATAAGCCTGACGCATATGCTTCTAAACAACCAAATTTCCCACAATTGCACAATGGCCCATTTGGATTTACTGTCACATGCCCTATTTCGCCAGCTAACATATTACTGCCGTTATACAGCTTACGCTCTAAAATAATGCCTCCGCCGATACCTGTACTAATCGTCATAAAAGCCATATTATGTGCATGACGACCAGCCCCAAAGTTAAATTCGCCCCATGTAGCTGCACTCGCATCATTCACAACAGTCACTTTTTTCTGTAGCTGAGCATATAACATTTTTTCCAGATGAATATTTCGCCAATTAAACGTAGACCAATATTCAATAATCCCTTTTTCTGTATTAACAATGCCTGGTACACCGACACCTATGCTTCTTATATCATAGCCTTCGCTAAGAGCATTAATCGCTTCTACTATTCTCTTCACTACTAGCTCTGGACCTTCGTGCCCTCTTGTGTCCATCCGCATTTCTTTAATAATTTTTCCATCTACACTTAATAAACCAACGGCAATTTTTGTGCCACCCATATCTACACCAACTAGATACTCTTTGTGCTGCATTTTATTCCCTCCAGTAATGACTATGTCTATGCACGGAATAACATAATGTCTCTAATATCTCTAATTTTATTTTCATCTATGAAATGGTCAAAGCTTGCCTGATGACGAACACCAGAACCAAAATGGCATTCAGACACATTAATCTGAGTGATAAAGGATGGAAGCGTAGTAGGTGTCAAACCAGAGCCCGGCATTATTTGTATATGGGAATGGCTAGCTTGTTGCACTAGTGCTTGAATTTCACTTACTGCATCAATTACTTTATTTTTTCCACCTGATGTTAAAACGCGAGATATTTCTTTATAAGACATCAACGTTTCTAGCGCCTTTGATTGGTCCTTTACATCATCAAATGCTCGATGAAATGTAATGTCCAACCCATCAGCCGCTGCTATTAATCGTTTTAAAGTAGGTTCATCTATATCGTGTTCTTCAGTAAGCGTACCAATCACGATGCCACTAGCACCTAACTGTTTGCAAATTTGTATATCTTTTAACATGATTTGAATATCATTTTCATCATAAAAGAATGAACGGCTATGAGGGCGAATCATGACATTTACAGGGATTGTTAGCTCACCACAAACACTTTCTATCATCGCATAGCTTGGTGTTAATCCGCCCTCAACAATTCCTGCGACCAATTCAATTCTGTCTGCTCCAGCTTTTTGTGCCGCTTTGGCATCTGTTAAAGAAATTGCAATCACTTCAATAACCATCACTCTTCATTCCCTTTTTCAAATTTACTATAGCTTTCAATAAAGTCTGCTAATAAACGAACGCCATACCCCGATGCACCGCGCACGTGGTAGCCTGTAGTTTTAGGGGATTGCACAGGTGCAGCCATATCAATATGTCCCCATTTAATGCCTTTAGGAACAAATTTTCTTAAAAATAGTGCAGCCGTAATAGAGCCCGCTAAATCGTCCGAACCAATATTGCAAATATCCGCATAGTCACTCGCTAAAGACTCTTCATATTGATCAATTAATGGCATCGGCCAAATAAAATCACCGTTCTGACTGCCAAGTTCCTTCATTAACGTAGTGATAGCGTCATCACCGAATACTCCAGCATATTTCAAGCCTAATGCGGCACCTATTGAACCTGTTAATGTGGCAATATCCACAATAACATCCGGCTTTAGACGCTCAGAATAATACAGCGCATCCGCTAAAATAAGCCTTCCTTCAGCATCGGTATTGCCAACTTGGACATGCAGACCATTACCAAAACAAATCACTTCACCTGGTAAAAATGCTTTGTCATTTACTAAGTTCTCAGAAATCGGCAACAGTGCCGTTACATTGACATCTAACTTCTTTGATGCGATTAAATCCATAGCACCAAATACCGCACCTGCGCCTCCCATATCCATGCGCATATCGCTAATATTGCGTCCTGTTTTAATGCTAACGCCGCCGCAATCATACGTCATGCCTTTGCCTATCAGCACAATATGTGGCTTACTAGCGTCCGTACAGTATGTAATCTCAGCTAAATAGGATGAATATTGGCTTCCACGCCCTACAGCAAGAAGTCCATTTAATTCAAGCTTGCGCAACTCATCTGTATTATAGATGTTGACTGTTAGCTCTTTTTCACCGAAGTGTTGACGAATCTTTTCAGTAAAGGAATTTGGATTAAGATCAATCGGGTCTGTATTACATAAATCTCTCGTTAGATTCGTACTTGTTGCACGTATCAGGCCAAGATTGACCGCTTCCTTTAAAGCATCTGTTTCTTCTAATAAGAAATAGATATGATGAGGTTGTACTTCTACTTTATCTTTGCGATATTTTTGGAACTGGTAAGCACCTAGTACCCAGCCCTCGACAAAGGCAGACACAGCTTCTTCTTGCTTAAGATTAACCGCTTCTAAAAAATCAAATGTTACTTGGATGTCCGTTTGTTCACAGCCTCTAGCAACTCTCGCTACTTCCCCTGCAGCTTCTCTTAAACTTTCATATGTCACCGTTGCACTGTCTCCCAAGCCAACAATTAAATAATCCTGTGCGCCTTGTGCTGTTTCCTGTCTGAACCAATGACATTTATGTTTGTCATTCATCCATTTTGGGATTTGGAGGGATTGCTGAGCACAAGATTGCAATACAGGATTTACTAAAACGAGCTCATTATTTTGTTGTCCAAAATGAAATTCCATCTGTCATCACATCTTTCATTTTTTCTATTACCCAGGGCGTTTTTAAAAATTGCATCCCCTAGGTCATTATTTTAATTCAACCAAAGTTTGAACATTCACACAATAGTGAAAGGGGAAATATCTAAGTTGAATGTCTTAGAATATTTCCCTCTTACGCATGTTTTCATAAAGTTAATCGATTTGTAACATTACATGTCCTTCCATTTTATCGACAGTAAAGTTAATATATTGCCCATCGGTATTGAAGTGTACCTCTGTTAACTGTGGAAGTATTTTTACAGATTTCACCTTAGTATCACCGACAAACATTTTAAACTCCGTATGATAGAGTGGAATAATGTCTTCGATTGTATAGATATCTTCTGAACGCTTCTCCGTAATATAATGGAGTGCATGTAAAATCTGTGCCCCTGTTGCTTTATCTTCATTTAATGCTGTGAGTAATGTCGACGGACCATTATGCGCAACCAGCTTATTATCTAATAAATTATCAATCGCATCTTTCATCATCCATTTACACCAAGCTGGAGCATTTTTTCGATATAGTTTAAAAATAGGATGTGAGAAATAAATAATATTGTGGTTTTTCGTCACTGCAGCTTGCCCATAGACCTGAGATGATGGGGCATGTTGATGCGAGCAAAATGTCGTACCTTCTCTATTGAAATACGGTTGTACTGTCTGCATCAGTACCTCTGACTGTACTGGTTTTATTTCCAGTCCTTTTAAATACATCACATACTCTTCTTTATGCAACTTTTTGCCAATTACATCATTCGGTAAGACGAAATCTCGGTCATATTTTGATTCGCCAACGTAGACATTTCCGTATAAATCTACTTCATTACTATCTTTATTAACGAGGGATTCATATGTACCGATAACTTTTCCGCCATTGTTAGCATACGTTTGAAGCTTTTGCTGTAATGCAGGAGCGTAGTTAATAACATCCGGCAAAATAATGCATTTATATTCATTAAAATCAACTTGACTGTCGATAATATTAAATTGATATGACAACTCTTGTAGCATTCTAACAGCACCAATTAATGCAGGATGAATCCCTAAATTATGATCCCCTGGTGTATAAAACTCTTCCGGCGTTAATACCCCAATTTCTGCAACTGGTTTAGTATTGATACAGTACTTCTCTACTTCCTTCACTCTGCCATAAACGCCACCGATTAATTCATAAGCAGCCTTCGATAATTTGCCATTTGGATGCAGTTGGTCTCCAATTGAACAACCTGCACCTAAAGCAAGCATATTGAAGCACTCAAACTCTAATGCCGCTTTATTTTTTAAAGAGTGGAAATCACCCCAATAAGTATGGAACTTACCTGTCATACCAATGATATCCTTACCTAAAGTGCGTGAATATCGCATTGTTGCAGGGAAATGATCATACCCCCAACCACCACTTGGTAAAGACTCTAGCTCTAAATGTGTATAATTATTTAAGCTGCTTTTATTCCCTGGGCCAATGTGAGAGCTATTATAAAATATACCTGCATGTGGCACTCTCGTGCTAAGAAATTCAGTAATCTCTTCTTTGAATTCTTCCAGCATCAGCGTAGAATAATAGATTCGATCGACTCTATTTTTTGTGTTTAACCCTTTACGTTCCATTTGTTCATAACAATTTTTACAATTACAATCTACTTTAAATAAAATATCTAAAAAGAAGCCGTCAATATTTTCAACTTTCACTGTATCGATGATATCTTGTAAATGGTCTTTAAAATATTGTCTATAGCCACTATTTAAACAAATCGTATAGTAGAAATGTGGCTCTGGAACACCTTGACTATTAATAAAATCGCCATTTTCATCGATTGATAACCACTCTGGGTGATGTTTACTAATATAACCATCCCATTGAACAGTTGTATAAATCGGCACTTTAATATCATTTTTGTGGCACACTTCAATTTGCTCTAATAACAAATTTTTATTTTCAAGATGTGGATGAATCAAGTCCGGACGATTTTGCGAAGGATAATATAACCAGCCATGATGGCATCTAGCAAAGCACGTAATTGAGTTTACATTTGCTTCTTTTAATGTTGCAACAAACTCCTCCGCTACAAAATCCTTTCCGACGTTAGGGATGTCTTCACTCGTATGAAAATCCAAATGTACCTGTCTATAACGCAATTCGCTCAAATTCATAACCCCCATTTATATTCACTATAGCTCTTTTCTTCACTACTCTTTGACCGAACCTGCCGCTAAACCACTTTCAATTTTTTCTTGGAATAGAAGATAGACAACTAAAGGAACTAATATCGTAATGACGATTGCTGCCATTAATGGCCCATATTCAGATCCTCTTTCACCACTAAAGTTTAATAGACCTAGTGCGATTGGTTTTAATCGATCATCATTAATAAATAATAGTGGGAATAGAATGTTATTCCATGCGCCTAAAAAATTAAAAATCGATACAGTTGATATGGCTGGCACAGACATCGGCAAGATGACTCTAAAATAGATTTGGAAATAACTTGCTCCATCCATTAATGCCGCTTCTTCCAAAGAGGCGTTTATGCCTTTCATAAAGCGTGTTAACACTAAAATACTAAAAGATAAAGAAAACGCCACATACAGTAAAACTAATGCGACAAGGTTGTTTTTCAATTCTAGTGCACCAATAATATAAGAAACTGGGACAAGCACTGTATGCATCGGTATCATCATACCTAGCAGGAAAAACAAGGCTAAAAATTTATTTACTTTAAAGTTAAATCTTGATAAGGTAAAGGACGCCATTGAAGAGACAATCGCTAGGATAATAACGGTTGCCATCGAAATAAGTACACTATTTAAGAAATATCTACTCATATTCGCTTCACGCCAAGCAATTACGTAGTTTTCAAAACGAAAAACCTCAGGCAAACTAAAGGGTGAACTGAAAATTTCCTTATTTCCTTTAAGAGAAGAAACTAATGTAAATAACATCGGTTCAATAAACAATAAAGCCATCGCTATGACAAAAACGTATAATATTATTTTCTTTTTCATTGGTTCTTCTCCTTCCTGTTCATGATCGATTCACTGCCGATAGTTAGTACGAGCGCAATAACAAAAATAATGACCCCTAACGCACTACCAACGCCATAATTATTGTATCGGAATGCTTCATAATACATTAGCGTCGTCGGCAAATTGGTTAAGCCATTCGGGCCGCCCTCCGTCATAACAAAAATTAAATCAAATACTTTTACCGTTCCAATAATATCCATTAAAATACATAAAGTAATAATTGGCTTTAGCATAGGTACTGTTATATGGAAGAACTTCTGTACAGCTGAAGCTCCATCCATCTCTGCCGCTTCATATACTTCTTCTGGTATCGTTGTTAATCCCGCTAATAGGATGACCATGTAATATCCAACGCCTGCCCAAATGTTTACAAAGATAATGGCACCCATCGCAGTAGATGAATCAATTAACCAACCTTTAGCTAAATCCGCTAGCCCAATAAATTCTAATAAGCTATTTAAGGAGCCATTCGGCATAAAGATAAAGTACCAAAGTAAACCGATTGCAGTTAAAGGGAAAATAGTTGGTACAAAATAAATTACTTTAAAGAAACGATGTCCTCTAAATTTTGTGTTTATGGCAACTGCTAATAATAAAGCGATTGGTGTATGGAATAAAACACTAAAAAATACCATCCCAAACATATTCTTTAACGAAATAAGAAAGTCTTTATCCTTAAATACATTTAGATAGTTTTCTAAACCAACAAATTGTAAAGGTGCCCCTTTAATGCCATTCCAGTTGACAACGGAAAAGTATAGGGCACCTATCATAGGTACAATAAGGAATAGAATATAGATTACTAAAGCCGGTACAGAAAATAGAAAAATTTTCGCCTTATCCTTATTAGTTTTTACATTCATCTATTCCCCTCCATTTCTTAATTTTTTTACCATATGGCCAACATATATGAACATTTCAAATTTAAACAAATCAGGTTATGCTACAGGCGAACGACTGCGCTGGAAGAATCAAACCATCGTCCTTGCCATGCTCAGTCCATAGCCTGGACTTGCTATCCTACTGGAGCCGCCACCTGTTACTCAACCTATTTGTTTACTTATTTTGATTTATCAATTTCACTTTGAATTTCTTTTGCTGCATCTTTAGCTTTACCACCAATTAAGATACTCACAATAGAGTTTCTTGTTCTATCTTGCATAGATGGTAGTGGATCAAAGTCAAACACATCTACTGCAATACCAGTTGATGTAGAACCTAATTCAATATTGTGTAAGAATAAATCAGAAACTTTTGATTCATCAATATCGATATCAGATCGTGGAATTAAAAACTGTGCTTCCTCTGCAAAACGTTTAGCTGCATCTGCTGAAGTCAGCATTTTTAGAAGCTCAATTGTATATTCTTTCTCTTTTCCTTCAAGTTTGCCATTGACCATATATGGACTGATGATTTGCATATCTTCATCTTTAAATTCTGGTTTTTCCTCAAAATATGGGAATTTAGCAAGTTTAATAGAATCAGCGTATTCTGTCTCACTTGTATTTGTAAATTTACCAATGTTCCAAGGACCTGTAATAATCATTGCTGCCTTACCTTCAAGGAAATCTGCTACAGCGATTTCATCGCTTATACCAGCAGCACTTTGACCAAATGCATCTAATTTATTTAATTCATCAACATACTCAAGTGTTTTTACAACATCCGGATCTGTCCATTTTAATTCTCTTGTACCTAATTTTTTAGCAGCTTCTGTACCCATCCATTTATAGAAAATTTGGTTGTGTAAATGTCCTGCCATATACGTTGCTTTTGCACCAAGTGCAATCGGTGTAACATCGATACCTTTTAACTTTTTAATTGCAGCTGTTAGATCACTCCATGTTTCTGGGAATTCACTTACACCAGCTTTTTTAAGTAATTCTTCATTATAGTAAACACCAATTAAGCCAGACTCCATCGGAATACCATAAGTCCCTTCATGACCTGGTACTTGATAATACTTTAATGCACCTTCTGTAAAATGCTCGCCCCACTCAGGATCTTCTTTTAAAATTGGATCCATATCCATCAGCAAGCCACTTTCAATATACTCATTTAAATTTGCAACACCTTGAACTCTAAAAATATTCGGTAAAGTACCAGATGCAAGATCTGTTTTCAGCTTATTGTTAAAAGCTGATTCATCACCTTGAGATTCATCCACAACGACAACGTCCGAATGCTTCGCTTCAAATTCTTTAATAATATCTTTGTAAATTTGCGCCTGTGTGCTTGTCCCAGCCATTCTTGTTAGCATTCTGATTTTTACCTTGCCATCTTCATTACCATTAGCATCATTCGAACCACCACAAGCTGTTAGAATAGTAGCTAATACAACCATCAAAACTACGAGCATCTTTTTCTTCATAAATTTCATCCCCTTTGTAACAAGTTATTTTTATTTTGTATTTGGTGTTAATGCAAATACCTCTCGGATTGCTCCTACTTCAAGGCCGCCATCACTTTTAATGATGCTTGGTCGAAGGGAGCGGATGTTAGCAATTGTTTCTTTATTTTCATAATTTATTTGCTCTAAAATAGACGCAATGACATTTGGCCAAACATCTTCAGAACCATCTAAAACTTTCAAAGCAAAGCCTAAACGTTCTTTTTTCAAGCCGAAGCAATAAACACCTTTTGCCCCGCCCTTAGCGACAATATTTCGATCTTGCAATAATGTAGAGCAAATAAAGTTTTCAGACGCTACCATATTGAATTCATTGTTCATAATCGTTGTCATGCGCTCTACCGCTTCTCTAAGCTCCGCATCGTCAATTAAGTCTGGGCATGCTAATTTCAAACTGGTAATCGCCATATTATGCAACGGTATAGCGAAAACTGGCACACCACAGCCATCTACTCCTACATGAATGTCAGAGAGCGGTGTTTCAGATAAATAAGATAGCGTTTTCAAAATAAGCTGTTGTAGAGGATGATCCACATTCCAATAGCCCTCTGTTGGAAAACCTAATTCACGGCATGTTGCAATAAAGCCCATATGTTTACCTGAGCAATTATGATAAAGCTTTCTTTTCTCCATATTTTTTCTTAACATCGCCTCTTTCGGCTCAGCATTTAAAGGATAAGAATACGGACAAAACAATGCATTTTCATCAATTGCAAACTTCTCTTTCATTGTTTCAAGCGCTTCAATATGATACGTTTCTCCACGATGTGAAGCAGTAAATAAAGCTGCCTCTCTGTCAGTTAAGCCATACTTTAAATCAATTTTAGATAAAAAAGCAGGTAATGCTTGAATTGGTTTGGCAGCAGAACGGTAATATGTATTATGTTGGATATTACCAACTTGATAGATAGCCTCTTTGCTGTCATTCACTCCACAAACAACACCAGAATGAACATTTTCCAGTAAGTTCGCTCGTGTTTCTTCTACTAAAACTTTAGAATTCATAATTCGCTTTCCCCCATTTTTAAGAATGACCATTTGCCGATACGCGAAAATACCGTTTATTTAATAACACCTTTTTTTAAAATAATATTGGCGTATTGCGCTTTTTCACTTGTTGCTACTACAGCAAAAGCTTTTTTTGTACGTTCGTAAAACTCAAAACGCTCTATCAATTCAAATGGGCCAGAACATTCGGTGTGACGTTGAACAATTTGTTCGTAGTCTTTCCAAATCGTTGGTTCCACTGGATCTCCTGGGACAACAGCCATTAATTGAATAGGATGTTCGACATACGTATCGATAGGGAAGAATGCTAATATTGCTTCCAGTAATGCCGGTATTGTATGTCCATCACAACGAATGAGCTGTTGGGCATGGCTGGCAGCCGGAAAATTGCCGTCTGCCAACACAATCTCATCTCCATGACCCATCTCCATTAGTACCTTCATTAAATCCGGTGAAATAATTGGAGGAATCCCTTTTAGCATCGTTATTCACACTCATTTCTTTAATCTTCTGCTACAAAGTAGTTTGTCAGAGAACCTAATTTCTCGATCTCTACAGTTACTTCATCTCCTGGTTGAATATACACTTGCTGTTCTTGAGGGTATCCGAATACTACGCCTTCAGGTGTACCTGTCAAAATAATATCGCCAGGCTCCAATGTCATATGTTGAGAAATATAACTAATAATTTCAGCACAATTGAAAATCATATCGGCCGTATTTGAATTTTGTCTTATCTCACCATTGACGTATGTTTTTAATGCTAAATTATTTGGTTCCGTAATCTCATCTGCCGTCACTAAGTACGGACCAATCGGACTGAACTTATCGCAAGTTTTTCCTAATAACCATTGATGCGTTCTCATTTGTAAATCACGGGCTGACAAATCATTCACAGTGCAATAACCAAAAACATAGTTTAACGCATCTTGTTCAGTGACATTTTTTGTCTTTTCACCGATAACAATCCCTAGTTCTACTTCATAATCGAGTTCCTTTGTAACATTTGGAATAGCAATCTCACTATTATGCCCTGTTAACGTATTATCAAATTTATTAAATAAAATAGGCACTTCTGGATACGGCGCATTCGTTTCATCCGCATGTTTGCGATAATTTAAACCAACACAAATAATTTTATGTGGTTTTGTCACACATGGTCCCCATGTGATTTGCTCGTCCTCTACAAACACAGCGCTTTGTTGCGCGTCCATAGCTTGAATAAACTGCTGAAGCTTTACTATTTGTTCTTTATTGCAAGTCATAAGAGATGTGTAATCTGGTAAATTATTAAGATTAGCATTTTTTTCAATAGATGCCGCAATATCAATAATGCCTTGCTCCGTTTGAACGCCTAATTGGTAGACGCCTTGTTTCTCAAATGTTAATAGTTTCATAGTCAATCCTCATATCATTTCGTCATATTAAGCATTTTTTCCAAAGACCACGCCACCATCAATATAAAGTGGCGATCCCATCATAAAACTCGAATCATCAGATGCTAAAAATAAAGCCGCTTTTGCTACATCCTCAGGTTTTCCTAATTCGCCACTAAGCTGTCTTGTTTTAATACTTTCAATAGCCTCTTGTGGATTGTCGTATGCATTCGCTAAATAATTTTCAACAAATGGCGTGAAAATAGTGCCTGGTAATAATGCATTGACACGAATATTGTACGGTGCATAATCTACTTGCATCGCCTTTGTTAAAGACAAAATAGCGCCTTTAGTTGCCGAGTATAATGCGCGTTGCTTTAAGCCCATTTCTGCCGCACACGACGACATATTAATGATGCATCCGCTCTTCTGTTCCATCATGTAAGGGACAATATATTTGCTAGGTAAGTAAACGCCCTTCACATTGACACTCATCACTTTATCCCATACGTCAGGCTCTACTTCATCTATTCGTCCAACATTACTAATGCCCACATTGTTAAAAAGGATATCAATTTTTTCGAATTGCTTTGTAATGTGGTCAACCATGTCTTTCACTGCTTGAGGAATCGTCACATCTGCATGATAAAATGTTGCGTTCCCTCCATGAAGTTGAATGTCCTTTACTGTACCTTCACCGTTTTCTTTGTGCACATCGTTGATGATTACGTGGGCGCCTTCCGCTGCAAAGAGCAGAGCTGTCGAGCGACCAATACCACTACCACCACCAGTAATAAGCGCTACCTTGCCTTGTAATCTCATAGCAACATTTCCCTTTCTTGTTCTAAATGGTCTTCGGGTTGTGCAGCTTTCACAGTAAGTCCCCCATCTACCATGAGTAAATGGCCATTAATTTGCATTGCGTCATCAGAAACTAAAAATACGACTGCGTCACCAATTTGCTTTTCCGTCCCCAATCTTTTCATTGGATTCGCTTGAATTTCTTTTTCTAAAATGCTTGGATCTTGAAGATATTCTTGGCACATATCTGTCGCCACTGTACTTGGTCCAACAGCATTGACGTTAATATTGTATTTGCCTAATTCAATCGCCAGCGCTTTAGTCAAATGACTAGCCGCTGCTTTTGATGAAATATAATGTGGAATAACCGGGCTTGTCACAAGTAAGCTAGCCGTAGATGTAATGTTAATAATTTTCCCGTAACGATTAGCAATCATTTTTTTCGCTACTCGCTGTGTCGTTAAGAAAATCGATTTAACATTCGTTTGATACGTTGTATCCCATGTCTCTTCTGTTAATTTCATAAATGATTCAAATGGCGCTATGCCAGCGTTGTTCACTAGGATTTCTACATCGCCTAGTGTTTTTTCAACTTCTTCAATCATTTGATCGACTTCTTGTTTAATACCAACATTCGCTTTGACAACCATTGCTCGAACATTAAAACGTTCCTCGATTTGTTGCTTTAATGCTTGTGCCTTTACGAGTGAGCTTTCTGATGTATAGTTAATGGCAACATGGGCTCCTTCTTCTGCTAATCTTTCGACGATAGCAGCCCCTATCCCCCTGCTTGCTCCTGTTACTAGAGCAACGCGGTTTTCAAGTTTTTTCATATGGATTCTCCCTACTTTGCTTTTTATAAACTAATGCCGATGCGACTAATACTGAATTCTTGATGCCCTAAAATCTCCGCTTTCGTTTGCTGACCTTGTGCGACATTAACAATCGACTGTAAAATGCGTTCACCAGATTCATCTAGCGACTCCTTGCCTTGTAATACAGGGCTAACATCTACATCGATATTGTCTGCCATTCTTGTACCAGTCATCTCGTTCCCTGTTATTTTAATAACCGGTATAATCGGATTGCCCGTTGGTGTTCCTCTACCTGTTGTAAAGCAAACAACATGTACACCCGCTGCTGCCATACCTGTAACACATTCAATATCATTACCTGGTGAATCCATGAAGTAGTAGCCAGTGCCAGGAATTTCTTCGGCGAAGTCTACAACGCCTTGCAGCATGGCCGTTCCAGCTTTACTGATACAACCTAAAGACTTTTCCTCAATCGTCGATAAGCCGCCTGCAATATTGCCTGGGCTTGGGTTTCCTCCGCGCATATCGACACCCATGCGTTCTACTTCAAGTTCAAATTGTTCAACACATTTATATAATTTTTGTTGGACATCTTCATTAATGGCCTTTGCCGCAACGAGATGCTCCGCACCAATAATTTCAGTTGTTTCTCCCATCACAATCGTGCCACCTGCGTTTAAAATGGCATCTGCAGCTCTACCAAGAGCGGGGTTACTACATAATCCTGATGTAGCATCTGAACCGCCACATTTGACACCTACAATAAGTTCGGAAAGTGGAATATCAATTAACGGCGTATCTTCTATTTTTTTTAGAAGTTCCTTTGCCAGTTCCACGCCTTTTTCTATCGTTTTAACAGAGCCACCCTCATTTTGAATATCAATCCACACAACGGGCTTACCTGTCTCTTCAATTTCTTGCTTAATGTCTTGCGCATTGATGACTTCACAACCAAGACTGACAATTAACACAGCCCCTACATTTGGATTTTTCCCCATACCGACTAATACTTGATGTGTTCTTTCTTTATCAGCACCTACTTGACTACATCCATGTTGGTGAGGGATTGCTACTGATCCTGGCACTTGTTGCTGAATTCTTGACGTCACCTGATTTGCACACACTACTGTTGGTAAAATTAAGAGATGATTGCGAATGCCCATTTTTCCGTTATCTCTTCGATAGCCTTTAATATATGTCATCTATTTACACCCCCGACCTTTTATCTCCACGCCCACGTATTCCTTCGATATTGTGAACATGTACATGTTCACCTGGATGAATGGTCGTTGTTGCTGCACCAATAACTTCTCCGTATTTCTTAACTTCCTCACCTTGATTAATAAGCGTAATTGCTACTTTATGTCCAAATTGAACATCTTGTAGTAAAGTTAATTCACACGTTTGATTGCCCTTTGTATAAACGATACTTTCGCCTTTTTTCATATCAGCTAATAACGTTGTAACATTATCTTTTTCATCCATTACGATGCAAGTTACCCCTTGTTGAAATGCCATTTCTGCCATGCCTTTGCCCTCCTTCTTACAATTTGTAAAAACGCTTTGCATTTTCTCCAAATATCATTTCTAAATCTTTGCCAAGTAATTTTGCTGGTAAGTTTTCCATCAGTATCATCAGTACGTCATTGTATGTACCCGATAAATTACAAACTGGCCAATCACTTCCAAACATCACCCGTTCCGTCCCAAAAACATTGACCACATGGGTAATAAACGGTTGGAACTCCTCTAATGTCCAATTTTGATGTGTGGCTTCTGTTACTAATCCTGAAAGCTTGCACATCGCATTTGGATACATCGCTATTTTTTCTATTGCTTCTTTCCAGCCATCTAACTGTTGCTCTGCAATATTTGGTTTAGCAATGTGGTTCACTACGACTCTTAGCTTTGGAAACAATTTTAGTAATTCTAGTATGTAAGGAATATGTCTTGGCTTTATTAACAGATCGAGTGGAACATCATGTTGGACAAGTAATTCCACGTTCTTTAAAACTTCTGGTCGTAAAATCCAATCATCTTCATGTAAATCTTGTAACATTGGTCGCACACCGACAAAACCTGGGTGTCTCAGTAACACTTCAAAATTTTGCTGGAAGTTCACTGAGCTAAAATCTAACCAGCCAACTACGCCCGCAATCCAGTCATACTTTTCAAATAAAGTTAATAAAAATAACGTTTCCTCTATCGTTGGTGCCGCTTGAACGACAATTGTTTTATCAATTTGATGTTCGTTTAAAATGGGATAAAGATCATTTGGCATAAAATCACGATAAAGTTCTAGTAAATCTTCTGTTAACCATTTATAATCATTTCTTGATAACTTCCAAAAATGTTGATGTGAATCAATAATCATATTCAACACCACCTTTGTTAACTTTTATGTTACCGGTAACGTAAAAATAACAAACATAAAAATACATGTCAATACTAATTTCTGAAAATAATCAAAATTCAAAACCTAGTTAAATAGGTGGTATTGAGAAGGATTTTTCATGCTTAGTAGAGTAGAATAGTGAAAAACTCTAGAGAAATAACAGCTTTTAGTAACGCCCATGCCTTTGCCATTAAATGCACATTTGACAAATTTGATTATTCAGTAAAGTTAGTGGTAATGTCGATTTTTGGACACTCATGCTATAATGACTTGTGAAAAATGTTCAATTCAAATCGGGGAGCAATAACGGGGAATGTCTTAATTATTTTATTTTTGGCTCATTTAAAGCGCTTTCCCTCTCGGAACTAAATATTGGAAAGTGTAATGTTATAAGAAGTACAATTATATTAGAACTAATTTTATAAAAATATTCCAACAACAAGACTAATCACGATGACTTTATTTTGAAAATAAAATGTATCTCCGTCCAACAGATGTTTTGTGCAGAAACGTTGTGCCAGCAGTAGGTAAAATACAAAAAAATTTACAATGTAAGGTAGGTACGATAGGTGACAACAATTTATGATATTGCCAAAAAAGCGAATGTTTCTCCTATGACTGTTTCAAGAGTCATTAACAATAAAGGGAATATAAGCGAGAAAACAAGAAAGAAAGTAGAAGCTGTCATTCAAGAATTAAACTATATCCCTAACTACGCCGCTAGAAGTTTAAATATTAAAAAAACTAAAATCCTGTCTTTGGTGATTCCTGATATTACAAACCCCTTCTTCACAAAGGTTGCCAGAGGAGCAGCAGATAAAGCCAATCAACTAGGCTATCAGCTGATGTTGTGCAATACGGATGAAGATCCAGAAAAAGAAAGTGGCTACATAGAGGCTCTTATTTCAAAAATGGTAGACGGTGTTATAATTGCGCCTACTGGTAATCAATCTAAAAAAAACTTAAAAAAGTTAGTAAAAAACAAAATCCCATTCACATTAATTGACAGGATGATAGATGATTTACCTTGCGATATGGTATTAGGGAATAATCATGAGGGAACGAGAGAGTTAGTACAACACTTAATTGATCGTGGGCATAAAAAGATTGCCATTATCCATGCTCCTTTAGACATTTCTACATCGAAAGAAAGATATCAAACATATGTAGAAACGTTGAAAGTTAATGATTTATCGTTTAATGAGAACTTAGTTATCCAAGCACATTATAAGCAAGAAGAAGAATGGGATACGATTAATGGTTTACTGTTATTACCGGAAGAAGAACGACCTACTGCTATTTTCGCCGCTAATAACTTTATCGCGATTAATGCTATTACAACACTGCGTAACAAAAATATCCGAGTGCCAGAAGATATTGCCGTTGTGTGCTTCGACGACTTAGAGCCCTATTCAAATTTCGATCCTTTCTTCACTGTAGCTTCACAGCCTGCCTATGACTTTGGCTATATGGGAACGCAATTAGTCATCGAAAGAGTGGAAGAAAACGGTCCTAGTGAATATCGAAAAATACATCTTCAACCAACGCTAATCGTTAGAAAATCTTCGAATGCATTTATTGAATAAGTAACAGCTAATAAAGAAAAAGTGTTAGATTGACCATCGTCATTCTAGCATTTTTTGCTTTGTCGTTGTTGGTCACTACAGCGGTCGTCCCGCTCAGCATAGTCAACTCCCCCTCTTATTAACTCAGATGTCATACCCTCGCTATCATCAACTAGTTGCCCCTGTATTTCACTAATACTTTTGTCACTTTTAACTATTACGTCGCGTCATAAACTACAAGCGAAGATGATTAGCTGCTAGTTGAACAATAGCTTACTATCTCTAAACTTCTTCTTTACCATAACAATAAAGCTCTATGATATAGTAAACACAAGGATTTACGAAAGGATGTTATGAATGGCTAAAAGTGTAGTAATCGCTGAAAAACCATCAGTAGCTCGCGATATTGCGCGTGTATTGAATTGTAATAAAAAAGGAAACGGTTATCTTGAAGGAGATAAATACATCGTTACATGGGCATTAGGTCATCTTGTAACGTTAGCAGACCCAGAAAGTTATGACGTCAAATACAAAACGTGGAATTTAGAAGATTTACCAATGTTACCTGAACGTTTAAAGCTAACAGTGATTAAACAAACAGGTAAACAATTTAATGCGGTAAAAAGCCAGCTAACGCGTGGAGATGTAGGAGAAATCATTGTGGCCACTGATGCTGGCCGTGAAGGTGAACTTGTAGCACGCTGGATAATTGATAAAGTGAAAATTAATAAGCCGATTAAACGATTATGGATTTCTTCTGTAACTGATAAAGCGATAAAAGATGGCTTTGCCAACTTAAAACCAGGTAAAGCTTATGATAATTTATATGCTTCTGCTGTTGCTCGTTCTGAGGCGGACTGGTATATCGGACTAAATGCTACGCGTGCTTTAACAACACGCTTTAATGCACAGCTCAACTGCGGTCGTGTGCAAACACCGACTGTAGCAATTATTGCAGCACGCGAAGATGAAATTAAACATTTTAAAGCACAAACCTATTACGGTATCGAAGCACAAACGACCGATCATTTAAAACTGACATGGCAGGATGTAAAAGGCAATAGCCGTAGTTTTGATAAAGATAAAATAGATGCTATCGTTAAAAAGCTAGGCAGAAACAACGCAACTGTCACTGATATTGAAAAGAAACCGAAGAAAACTTTCGCTCCTGGCTTATATGATTTAACAGAGTTACAACGGGATGCCAATAAAATTTTCGGTTATTCTGCAAAAGAAACGCTAAATATTATGCAAAAACTCTATGAACAGCACAAAGTATTAACGTATCCACGTACAGACTCACGCTATATTTCACAGGACATTGTTGCAACGATACCGGAACGTTTAAAAGCTTGTGGTATTGGCGAATATCGACCACTTGCCAATAAACTTTTAAATAAACCGATTAAAACGTCGAAGGCATTTGTCGATGATAGTAAAGTTTCTGATCACCATGCCATTATCCCAACGGAAGGCTATGTTAATTTCTCTGCTTTCTCTGATAAAGAACGGAAAATTTACGACCTTGTTGTGAAAAGATTTTTAGCAGTTCTTTTCCCTGCTTTTGAATATGAACAACTGACATTACGTGCAAAAATTATGAATGAAAGTTTTGTCGCACGCGGAAAAACAATCCTATCAGCTGGCTGGAAGGAAGTCTATGAAAATCGCTTTGACGATGAGGATACAGCAGATGATTTGCAAGAACAAATCCTTCCACGCATCGAAAAAGGTGATACACTTCACATTAAACTAATTGCGCAAACTTCTGGTCAAACGAAGCCACCAGCTCGCTTTAATGAGGCTACCTTATTATCAGCTATGGAAAATCCAACGAAATATATGGCGACAAACGATAAAAAATTAGCCGATACGTTAAAATCGACAGGCGGTTTAGGTACAGTTGCCACGCGCGCTGATATTATTGACAAACTCTTTAACTCATTTTTAATTGAAAAACGTGGTGCGAAAGATATTTACATCACATCAAAAGGTCGACAATTGCTTGATTTAGTGCCGGAAGAGTTAAAATCCCCTACCCTTACTGCTGAGTGGGAGCAAAAGCTCGAAGCCATTGCAAACGGTAAGCTGAAAAAAGATGTCTTTATTAGTGAAATGAAAAATTACACAAAAGAAATCGTTTCAGAAATTAAAGCAAGCAATAAAAAATATAAACATGACAATATTTCTACTAAATCTTGCCCTGACTGTGGAAAACCGATGCTTGAAGTGAACGGCAAAAAAGGCAAAATGCTCGTATGTCAGGACCGTGAATGTGGTCACCGCAAAAACGTAGCCCGTGTAACAAACGCCCGCTGCCCTCAATGTAAGAAAAAACTTGAGCTTCGAGGCGAAGGCGATGGCCAAATCTTTGTATGTAAATGTGGTCATCGTGAAAAATTATCTGCATTTGAAGCCCGCCGTAAAAAAGAAGGTGGAGGTAAAGTCGATAAACGCTCCGTGCAAAAATATTTAAAGCAACAAAATAACGAGGAACCCGTAAATAACGCCTTGGCTGAAGCATTAAAAGGATTAAAACTCGATTAGTTTAAAGAAAAGAAGCCAGGACATAAGCGTTAGCGAGGGTTGCGGCTTAAGGTGTGCCCGCGGAAAGCTCCGCCGTAGTGGACAACAACGGCATTGCAAAAAAGTGTTAGATTGATGGCCATCAATCTAACACTTTTCACTTTTGTCCCGCTATTTTTTTGCCCGCTTAAATCTTGAATTTTTTCTTTTTCATCTAGTAAAATATACATATAGTAGTAGCAGTTTTAGCTACTGCAACACAATTCACCGTTTCCATCCCTCATGTTTTTTCAAACCTTTACAAAAAAATATTTTTAAAATTGCATACTCTAATTCCTTTAACATATATTGAATTGTCGCAATATTCACTAAATTACAAAGGAGGAGAAGAAAATGCAAGCTCAAGACTTTAGACCACGTAATGTGATTATTATTACAGTTATTGTTGTGCTATCGCTAATCATTGGTCATGCGATCTATGTAGATTATATTGAGGTTTCTTCAAATGCACAGGAATTTAGTGGTTTTATTAGTGACGGCAATACCTAGTGAAACTAATGAAAGTACATGAAGTGCAGCTTGTGGCAATCGTCAATATTATGTAAAAGGAATTACTGCCGTCACGGCTATCTCATAGAATAACTCGAATTAAAAAAGAAGAATCTGCTCCCGCCCTTTTCCATGCGGCCTACAGCGGATTCTTTTTGTCATGCATAATGAATGGTAGGGTTCATGTTGCTTTTTTCGGGATTGTCTCCTCATTTTGCGGAATTTTCTGCTCGCTCCGCGGGATTATTCCCTCTTTCCGCGGAATTACCGCTCCCTTTCGCGGAATTATGGCTCTGTTCCGCGGGATTATCCCCTCTTTCCGCGGAATTGACGCGTTGTTCCGCGAATCCTCACATCACTCCGCAGGTTTATCGCTTCGCTCCGCGGAATTTTCTGCTCGCTCCGCGGGATTATTCCCTCTTTCCGTGGAATTACCGCTCCCTTTCGCGGAATCCACCTCAATCCGCGGAATCTCCCTCCCTCCCACACGTAGTCCACTCCCATTATTTAGTCAACTGCTTCTTAAGATATTGTTGATGGTCTCGAATGCACGCATCATTTGGTTTATAGTGCAATGCTTTTGCATTGTGCTCATAGGCATTTTCGTAAAGCCGTAAGCGATCGTATAACATGCTTAATTGTAAATGCGGTATCCACGTCGAGTATGCTCGCTTATAAACGCCCATCGTGCAAGGAGATACTTGTAATGCTTGGGAATACCAATAAATCGCTTCTTTATTTTTCGATTGCTCCATGAAGTAATGGCCGATTCGACAGCATGTTTCTGGTTTAGGTTGATCATACAATAACGATTGAAAAACTGCCTGTGTCGCTTGCTTGGTATCTTTCAATTGCTCATAACAATCAGCTAAATGGAGGCAAGCTTCAATAGAATCATCAGCAGTACCTAATGCTGTATCCAAAAATGTATGGTAATTGTTAATGGCTTCGACAAAACGTTGATGTTCTTTTAATTCATTAGCATAGTGAAAGAAATCTCTAGCGGCAAATGTATGCCCCTCTGCTTTTAAACGTTCATAAATGCCAATATTGCGCGCTTTGTCTTGCTTAATTGGTAAGTGGACAACGGCTATATCACTATGACACATTGGGCCCGTTACATCCAAGTACTCATGTACTGCTCCTTGCCACTGAAAATTTCGTGACCGCTTTACTAAACGGCATCTTCGTTCACTAGATGCAACAGTGCCATCCGTTTCTAACATCACATAGTAATCCATGGAAACCGCATCGATATTCGGATAAAGATATTGCTTTAGTTCCATCAGTTTGTGCTGATGTTCTGTTGTAAGTACATCGTCAGCATCCAGCCATAAAATATAATCCTTTGTCGCTTGTTGGAATGAAAAATTCCGCGCCTGTGCAAAATGGTCGCACCATGGAAAGTCAAAAATTCGAGATGTATACTGCTTGGCAATATCCTTTGTACGATCGCTTGAACCTGTATCGATAATATTAATTTCATCGACTAAATGCTGGACACAATCCAAGCATCGTTCGAGCACGCTTTCTTCATTTTTCACAATCATACATAGACTAATCGTTATCATCGGGTCCCTCCTTTATGTATGTAATATATGCACGCCGTTGTTTCAATGCAAAAAAACGAACGGTATATTGCGATACCGTTCGTTCTGTTATTTATAAATATTGTTCGCGCCATTGCAGCTGCTCTTTTTCTGTTAGTTGCTGTTCCAACTTTTCATCCCATTGGTTTAACAATGTATTCCATACACGGACGTAGACAATATTTTTTTCCTTATCATACAGTATGAATTGTAAACACGGGATATCATTAATCTGTTGCGCTTCTGCCGTCACTATGGTTTCTACTATTTTTTGTGCGCTAGTTGCTTCTTCTTCCTGCTGCAATGCCGCAAGCAGCATAGCCTCATCGAATTGTTCTTGCTGCTCAGCCTCTTTATCGACATAGCGATAAGGCTCAGGCAACTCATCAAACTCCTCTATATCTTCTTCTCCTGCAGGAAGAATAGCTTGGTGGCATGGACTAAATAACAACGTAGCCGTTTCAACCTCTAGCTCCTCCTCAAAAATACCACGTGCTAATTGTTGTTCTCCTTTAGGTGTTAACCTATAGAAGCCGTCTGTTTGTTCAATAAGACGTACGCGAGACATTAACGATACTAAATCCCCAATAAACAGTGGATCTACTAGTAATAGCTCACTTAATTCTTCTACATTTTGAAAATTCGCTTCTTGCATGCTAATTAATAGCATTTGCATTAAAACATCCATCGTTGAGCGCCGAATCGGCTCATACGTCACTTCGATTGTGCGAATTGGAATACACCAATGTGCTGATTTTACTATTTTGACATGCCGATTTTGCTGTAACTCTCTCGTTAACCGTTGCTGTAATTTCAACACCTTACATCACCTGCCCATTATGATTACGTAAGCCATTGTAGGATTTCACCGTCGTTAAAAGATTGCTATACATATCTCGTGTATCTTGATGTTTCGCCCGTTTGGCAAACATATCAGCACTGCCGACTAGCATTAACAACTCACGAGCACGAGAAAGCGCGACATTTAGCCTGCGATAATCTCTCGCAAAGCCAATGTCCCCGCCCTTTGGCGTATTACGAACCATACTTACTAATATGACATCCATCTCCATCCCTTGAAACTTATCGACTGTTCCCGTTCTAAATTGGAGATGTGGCAACTGTAATTCTTGCTGAAGCAGGCGATTTATTTTCTTCACTTGCTCACCATAGAAGCTAATGACGCCGACACTTTTCTGTACATCTTGTGCAATACGTCCTGCCTTTTTCGCTTCCATTACAGCACTATTTAAGTCTGTTAAAATACTGCGGATTGTTTGTAGTTCTCCTTCGTTATAACGACTCGTTCCACCTTTAACCTGTTCCTCTAAAAACGGTTTTTCAGTTGGCATATCAATCCATAACAAATGATCGTCACGATCGACAAACTGTCCTTCTAAGCCATGATCACGCGCTGCATCCGAATCCGGCAATCCGCATTGCAAGCCGTTTTCTTCCTTGGCGTAAAATGGTGTAATACTGTGCATAATTTTTTCATGCATTCGGTATTGCAAGGCAAGCATTTGCTTATGTGTTGACGGTAAGTTATTAAATAATCGCTCAAATAACGATTCACGCAGTAAATTTTTCAGCTCTTGCGCCCCATCGAAGTTTGGATTTTCTTCGAGCATGCCTTTCAGCGTTTCCTCTAGCGTATCATCACCAAGAAGTGGCGGTAGCTGATGATGGTCTCCCACCAAAATAATTTTTTTACCTTTTAACATCGGTAATAATAGCTCTGGAGGGGTTGCTTTAGATACTTCATCAATAATCACGACATCGAAGGTTGGATAGTTTTCCATGAACTCCTTACTTGCTGAAGCAACGCATGTAGTACCAATAACGTTGGCATGTCGCACATATAATTTACGAATTTCATCTAAATCATATTCCGTTGCATTTTGTAGCTTATCACGCCATTGCTCTTGTAATTTCTTGCGTAGTGGCAGCTGTTGTTCTTTACGCTGTAACTCTGCTAAGCTGTCTTGCGTCGTTTGAATTGCTTCCTGGACTTCCTCAAATGTCCGTTCAGGCGTAGCTTGTAACAATGCTGTTAGCGCTGTTAGTTGTTTTTCCTTTTTCAATCCTTCTATATTAATAGTCTTAATTTTGTCTTCTAATTGCGCTAGCTCTTCCTCAACCTCTTGTAAGCTCGCCTTAGCTTTTTGATGTGCCGCTCTTTTTGGCAGTAACTGTGTATTTGCTTGTTCAACAGCCTGCAGTTGTTGACGTGCAGTTTGTAAAGAAGTTTGGGTACTAGTTATTAACATTTTCAACTGCTCTGCCGATTCCTCTGGTATAGCATCCACTTGCAATGAATCAACGAGTTGCTGTAGGCGCTTAGTATGTGCTAAGTACGGCTGTAATTGTCGTTGCAAACTTTGTACATCAAAGCTTGTAATGGCACATTCTTGGTGTATTAAGCTGGCAATATTTTTGCGTAGCGACTCAAATTCGCGATCTTTATGATCCTGTTGTTGTCTAAGCGCCATACCCTTTTGCCAAACAAAATCGCGACGCATATACAATCCAAGTAAATAGCTCTCTAACTGTTCAACAGGTGGGGTTTGCCCTTCTGTAAATGACTCATTTAATTGCGCAAAGACACCCGTTAAATTTTGTAATGAGAACGACTGGACAGGCTGTTGTCGACTTTTAGTCAATGCCCGCTCTTGCTGCTCAGATGTTAATAATGCTTCAAGCTTGGCAATCGCTTTTTGTAGACGCGTATTAATCGTTGCCCAAGCCTCTAAATCTTTGGCGTCCTCTAAATGCTCTAATCGTGCTATTTGTTGAGCTAATACATGTGAAGGACGTACTTGATAATGCTGTAAAAATCGATGAATACGCTCAAAGGACGTTAGTGTACTGATATATTGTTGACTGTCCTTCAATAATTGCAGGCGTTGATTTTCTTGTTCATGCTTTACTTGAATATCTTGAAACTGGGTTGTTAACGCCTGCTTTTCACCAAGTAATTCTTTATATTGCATGACAGCTTGCCATTGTTCTATTTTGTTCGTGCTCTCTTGTATTAATTGCTGTAGCTGTTCCTGCGAATCATAGTCACTTAAAATTTGTTCTTGTGCTTGGATAGCAGCCTCAAGTTGCGCCAATTGTTTCTCATAATGCTCTTTATGTGCTTCATGCGCTTCCTTCTCCGTTTTTGCCGTCTTCAATTCTTTTTTGAGCGCTTGAATGTCTTGTTGCAAAATCGGTTCGTCAATTGCCGCTTGCTCTTTCGCCGCAATTTCCTTTGTTAGCTCCTCAAGCCAAGCTTGCAACTTCGCTAGCTCATCTGTTGTTTTCCGAATACTCACCTGTAATTCCTGCTCACGCTCAGTAAAAGCGATAATTTCTTCTTCAACAGCTGCTAATGTTTGTTCACGCCAATGGAGAGCCACATTTTCCTCAATGAATTTTTTTCCCTCTTCTTCAATACTTTCCGTTCGACCGTAACGTAAAATTCGAATTTCTTGATTAGAGAGGAGTCTTCCTAATGCATTATCTACAGCTAAATTTGATTGAGATGCAACGAGTGTTTTCAAGCCTGCTTTGACATTTTGTTGGCAAATCTCTGAGATTACAGTTGTTTTCCCAGTGCCTGGAGGTCCTTGAATTACGTACAAGTCTTCAACAGATAACGCTCCAATAACAGCTTTCCGTTGATATTCATTTAAATTATTATGGAACACAATATCATCGCGCAGCTTGGCCGTTCGGACGGTTGGGCGTTTTTCAAATAATATTGTCTCTAAGCTTGCATTCACTGCTTCGCCCTTTTCGAGCTTCGTAAAACCATTGCGTAAGCGTCGTATTTGGCTTAGTGTTGCAAAATTACTAAAGCTCGCATGCTTTGAGCGCAAGTTAAGCTGATCTTTACGAGCCTGATCCTGTGCAAAAGGCTTTAAATCAATTTCCACCGTTTGCTTGCCAGCATTCGCTTTTAACACTTGTCCGATTTCGCCCCGTACACCTTGGATGCTTACACTTAAACCTTCAAGTTGCTTCCATTCCTTCGCTTTTACATAAGGACATACTAGTGTTAAACGTGAAAAGTCTTCATTGAAGTAGCTTTGTTTAAATTCCGTATGAATATCATCAATTGTTGCATCCCGTTCTTGGATTTTTAAATAGCCTTCCCAGCTGGCAATGCGCTTTTTCACATATTCGGTGCGTTCTTCAGCAATCGGTAGCTCTCTTATTTTCGTATGAAGATCAAGTGGGATACCAGCGCCATTATTAGGTTTAGTGACAAATTGCAATGCAGCAGGTAAGCGACGGTTCGTATTTACTGGACCACGCATATGTACAAAACGAATATTGGTTGCTAATAATCCTTCCACCTTTAGCACGCAATCCATAATCGCCGTCTTCCCTGCTAATACACTCTCTAATTTTTCATTATGCTCTGCATTAAAATAAATGGATAAAAACGTTTCACCAATGGTTTTGGCTTTTCTTTTTTCAATATAAACGGTAATTGTTTTTTGTAACGCAAAAAAGGCATGCTCATTTGCCGAGCATTCCTCTACCGCCTCCTTCGCCTTATTCGTCAAAATTAAATTACAGCGTTGTTTCTCTAGTAAAGCGATGTTCTGCATGAGCTGCCCTCCCTTCCGAATTCACTAAAGTATTATTTTATCATATCGTAAAAGGAATCTCGCAAAGAAAAATCCCCTGCACAGTGATTTCCTTCCACTGTACAAGGGATCTATAGTTAGAGACCGTCATTTAATGTTGGTCTATTGTTTCTTTTGGTAATGTTTTGCTCATTTCACAGTACTGAACGAAAACACGTGCCATTTCACGTAAACGATTATGAACATCCTCGTCTACAATTTTATTATTTGCATCAAAATGTGATGTATGTGTATAGACATAGTTCGGCGTTACAAGTGCGCGGAAGTAGTCTAAAATTGGTTTCAGTTGATTTTCAACTACTAAGTGATGCTGATACGTGCCACCATTCGCTACGATTGAAACAGGCTTATAACGCATTGTCTTTGGATGTAAAAAATCAAATGCATTTTTTAATACACCTGGAATCGAAGCTTGGAAAATCGGTGTTGCAATAATATACGCATCCGCTTCTTCAAATTTTTGAATCATTGTTTTCATATCGTCATTTAACGGTGAACCATCGACAATTTGATGCTTATATTCACTAAAATGCATAATTTCTAAATCGAAACTAGCATCGAATTCTTTAATATAATGCTCTACTTGCTCTAAAATAGCACCAGTTTTACGCCCAAACATCGTGCCATCGACGAGTAAAATTTTCATATACTTTTTGCCTCCACATTCATCTTCTACAATAATATTGTAACAAATGAATAGTGACTCGGGAAGAATTGTAGCAATTAAAACAATAAATTCAGTCTTTAGGCGGAATGTGGTTTTTAATGGCTAGTCGCTTATTTTTCATTTTGCCGATTAAATGTCACGTCGTCGTCTACAACAGTTTCTTCCACTTTAAATTTAGCCCGATTAATAATAACCTCTCGATTGACCTTCTCCTCATCATTCGAATCTAACCCTTTATGCTTGTGCCAATTAAATAGCTCTTCACGTGGAGATGCCTCTTGTGTCACTTTCGGGAAATCCATGTTAGCTAAGTCCTGCGATGAATAAATTGTCACCGGCTGTTTTTGGCCATGCAATGCAATAACAATCATCGCTTTCGCAACCTGCGATGCCTCAATTGAGCGTACACGCTTTAACGGACCAACTAATAACGGCTTAGCAAGTTTTAATAGCTTTTCACCTACTTTTTCACCAAAGCGAAATTCTTGGCGTTGTCCAACCAACAGTGAAGGACGAATAATAGATAGACGCTGCAAACCAAGCTCGAATAATGCTTGCTCAAGCTTGCCTTTCACACGATTATAATAAATGCTCGATTGCTCATTAGCTCCCATCGCAGTTATGACAAGCATATGGGGAATGCCACGCTTTTTAGCCAATGAGGCAATGGCTAGCGGATATTCAAAATCTACTTTTTCAAATGCCTCCCGTGAGCCTGCCTTTTTTATTGTTGTACCTAAACAACAATATAACTCATGTGCGAATTCAATATCTCTTTCTTCTAGTGTATCGAAGTTACGAATTTTCACCTCTAATTTCGGGTGTTTATATTGTAGTTCTCGTCGCGCTATAACAATTACAGAAACATAGTCATCATGTTCACATAACTGTTCTATTAGCGAGGTGCCCGTCAAGCCAGTGGCACCTACAACTATTGCCGATCGCATGCCCAAATTCATACTCCTCCAATCTGTCTTCATATAGACGCTTACTAAATATGTATCAACAGGAATGAGCACATTTGCTTATCCTCTCTATTATTCATCGGCAAAGCGAGCACCATTTTTGAAGTTTTATCCTCTACATTATTTATCTAATGTTAATTTTTACACATACTTGCCCAATTTTGACCATAATTTAAATAGACAGATGAAAGGATGGGATACATTTGCAAAACGAAATACAAACAATTAAACCGAAAAAATCGATTGTTTTCATAATTGAAAGCTGCATTGATAAAGGGCTGTATCCTTTTGAGCGGGTAGCAACATTAGCTAAGTTGCTTGGACAAGAGGAAGTTTTCATATTCGTAAAAACCCCTTCGAATGATGGGATTCAAATTTTAATGAATGAAGATCTTTCACCAATACTATTCGATCATTTCGATGAATTACCAAAGCAAATAAAAGCCATACAACCCGATTTAATTGTGAGGGACGGTCGTAACTCCGAAAGTTGGCAAGTTGAAAATTTACGACCATTTTGTAAAACGATTATTCATTTTGATGATTTTGGTGATGGTGGTCAAGCCTGTGACTGTGTCTTACTAGCACTCTATCAAGAAGTGAAAGATTTTTTCCCACCTCATTATATTGGAGGCAGTTTCGCTTTTGCATTACCAGACGCTTTTCAACATGCAGAACCATTACCTGATCTTAAAACGCCTGAAAATCCCCCTCATATTGTTGTTGCTTTCGAGGATGGGGACGAGCATAACTTAACATATCGAACTCTTCGACATTTAACCCAGCTACAAATCCCACTACAAATTACAGTAATGATAGATGAAAGCTATCGACATGCGACAGATGACTTGCAAATGATGGTACTAAGTCGTCGCAATACCGCTATTTTGCGTGATAAAGACGCGCTCCTTAAATTATTACCCAAAGCTGATGTCATTATTTGCAATGCCAACTACACACCATATAAAATTGCTTCTTATGGGGTACCTTGTATTACACTCGCACAAACAGAGAATGAGTTATTAAATGCCTTCCCTCGTGAGCATAATGGCTTTATACATCTCGGCCTTGGTAGAAAAATGAAACAATCGCAAATACAAAACGCCGTGATGGAGTTTTTATTGCATGAGGCTCGCAGTGAACGTGCAGTGAAGAAACAGCGTCAGCTGAATCTCGCAAGCAATAACAATACGCTAGAATCTTTATTACTTGATTTCGCGTATGATCGTCATAATATCGCTTCAACTTAGTGATTCTTTTAAGGTGGATATGATACAATATACTAGAATTTTTCACTTTCATTTCCCCTACTTCTTTTACAAAGTAGGCATGAATTTTCAAGGAATCTCAGCATCAGCACCCGATTAATTTTAACAATTAAGCGGTGGGGGATCACAAAACCTCCATCGCTTTTACACGCATTCGTTATACAAATACATCAAAAAGGAGCTAACAATCATGCCATCAAAAAGCGATATTGAATATGAAATTAAAGAATTAAAAATGGATTATATGAATTTACAAGGTGACATCGAAAAGCTTGAATCTACAGGCCATAACGACCAAGTCGCAAAAGCTGAACAACGTCTTGCCAACATGGAAGCAAAGCTAGCAGAATTAAATAAACAACTAGCTGAACTATAAGGAAATAGCAGTTGTACAGTGCTCGCTCTATCTATACAAGACCTAATTGAATTATTTTGGAGGAACCACATATATGGCAATATTAACAGTTGAAAATTTAGGTCATTCTTTCGGTGACCGCACACTTTTTAAAGATGTTTCTTTCCGTTTAGTTGAAGGCGATCATATCGGTCTTGTCGGCGCAAACGGTGTAGGAAAATCTACGCTAATGGGAATTATTACAGGACAAACAATACATGATGCTGGAAAAGTTGAATGGCTACCAGGAACACATTATGGCTATTTAGACCAACATACTGTGCTTACAGCTGGCCGTACGATGCGTGATGTTTTACGTGACGCCTTCCTTCCTCTCTATAAAAAAGAAGAAGAGCTAAACGAAATTACAGGTAAAATGGCTGAAGCGACACCTGAAGAATTAGAAGAGTTGCTAGAGCAAATGGCAGATGTTCAAGATGCACTTGATGCTGGAGATTTCTACTCACTTGATATGACAATCGAAGAAGTTGCACGTGGTTTAGGTTTAGATGCTATCGGACTAGAACGCGATGTAGCTGCCCTTTCTGGTGGTCAACGTACAAAGGTTTTACTGGCTAAGCTTTTATTAGAGAAGCCAAAAGTATTATTACTTGATGAGCCGACGAACTATTTAGATGAAGAGCATATAACTTGGTTAAAAAACTATTTAAAAAACTATCCGCATGCATTCTTATTAATTTCCCACGATACGGAATTTATGAATGAGACAGTAGATGTTATTTTCCAATTAGAGTTTTCAAAACTAACTCGCTATACAGCTACGTATGAGAAATTTTTAGAGTTAGCTGAAATCAATAAACGTCAACATATTGATGCCTATGAAAAACAACAAGAATTTATCAAAAAACAAGAAGACTTCATTGCAAAAAATAAAGCGCGTTACTCTACAACTGGTCGTGCAAAATCACGTGCGAAACAGCTTGATCGTTTAGAGCGTATTGACCGCCCTGAAACAGCAGTTAAACCTGAATTTGGTTTTAAAGAGGCACGTACACCGAGCCGCTATGTAGTGGAAGCAGAGAATTTAGTAATTGGTTACGATAAAGACAAACCACTTTTACCGCCTCTTTCATTTATGATTGAACGTGGAGAAAAAATTGCCTTAGTCGGCATGAATGGTGTTGGTAAATCTACATTATTAAAAACGATGCTTGGTAAAATTAATCCACTTGGCGGTACGGTTATTCGCGGTGATTACTTAGCACCTTCTTATTTCGAACAAGAAGTAAAGGCAGATAAAATTACACCGATTGATGATGTGTGGAACGCCTTTCCTTCTATGGAGCAAGCACAAGTGCGCGCTGCATTAGCACGTGCTGGATTAAAAACGGATCACATTACGCGCCCACTTAATTCATTATCTGGTGGTGAGCAAGCAAAAGTTCGTTTATGTAAGCTCATGATGGAAGAAGCCAACTGGTTACTATTTGACGAACCGACAAACCATTTAGATGTCGATGCAAAAGAAGAATTAAAACGTGCTATGAAAGAATTTAAAGGCACAATCGTACTTGTTAGCCACGAACCTGACTTCTATGAAGGTTTAGTAACAAAAGTATGGAATGTACAAGACTGGTTCACTTCTGGTCAACAAAGCTAAGGGGCTAGCCTCATATCATCATATGTCATTCTAAATCGTAAAAATCCGCTTTGCTTTCCGCCGGCACAATGTATGCCGCAGGAGTCTAGGCGGATTTTTACTTTAATTTTCAAAATTGCTCGAGTGCCTGACACTCAAAATTCCCTCTATTCAAAATCTTCTAAACTTACATCATTGTAAGCTAAATTAATGAAACTTTTTACTCTTTCAAGCGTATATTTAGTATAGATTAAAAAATATCATACTCTATTAAAAGTTTTTTAAATAACTATTGATTTATAAATAGCTTACTAGTAAGATATATGTATAACCTATTTAACTTACTAATAAGATATCCATAAAATATAATTCTAATAAAGAAAGCGGGGAATGAAGAATGACAGTTACAATTTACTCACAAGCGAGCTGTTCTTCATCCAGAAAAGCACTAAAATGGTTAAAAGATCATAACATCGAATATAAAGAAAAACGCATTACATCTCATCCACTTACACTTGCTGAATTTAAAGAAATTTTAAGCATGACTGAAGATGGTACTGATGAAATCATTGCAACAAACTCAAATGATTTTAAAAATCTTAATATTGATATCGACCAGCTTTCTATCCAAGAGCTGTACGCTATTATTCAAGCACATCCAAGAATGTTACGCAGTCCTATCCTGATAGATGAAAAACGCATTCAAGTTGGGTACAATGAAATGGACATCCGTCGTTTTATTCCACGTAAAGTACGTGCTTACGAATTAAATGCGATGACAAGATTGGCACAAGAAAGTTAAAACAGTTTTGGAGATGACCTTATATGGATCAAGAAAAACAACAAGCCATTACCTCCTTGTTTGAAGTGGTCTCTTCCATCGAGCGTAAATGGGCAAACGAGTGGAATAATCATAATGCACTCGGCTTTTCAAAATCCCATATTTTAATTTTAGACTACTTATCGCAGGAGGGACCGAAGCGCCCTTCTGCAATTGCAGAGCGCTTAAAAGTAACAACAGGTGGCGTCACAGTATTAACGACGAAACTAATTAATGCTGGGTTTATTGAAAAAACTCAGCATGCTACAGATCGCAGAGCGTCCCAATTAGTTATTACTACCGAGGGTGAAAACATACTTGAAGAGTCACGTCAACAAGTGAGTGAAATTATTAACAATATGTTTGGCATGCTGTCGGCAGAAGAAGTGCAAACACTGCGTGATATCTTCGCCAAATGTTTAGTATCTGCGGATACAAATCGGCAAGATTAAATGTTCCACTATATGTTGAAACGAAAAAGGATGCATCGCAAATGTTTGTTTGCAATGCATCCCTTTTTTGAGATTGGCCGAACGAATACTTCCGTCTAAGTAGTTATGTTGTGGCGACCAATGTTTTTAAATTTACGCTGGCAGCACAGCCTCAACAATCGACACGTCAGCCATTAGCATTTCTTTTAAACGTGCTTTTGCACGGAATAAACGCGATTTCACTGTACCGATTGATACTTTCATAATAGTAGAAATTTCAGCTAGTGAATATTGGTCTATGTAGAAATACCATAAAGTTTTTCTATAGATTGTATCTAATTGACCCATTTTGTCCTGTACTAACTTTGTCACAATCTCTTTTTCAATTTTTTCTTCTGTAGAAATCTCATTATTGGGAACCAAATCTAAAATCGGTACGTCTAATGTTTCAGGTTGGTTCATCATATACTTACTGCGTCGTACTTTTTTTCGATAACGATCTCTAAATGTATTCATTGTAATTGTTGTCAGCCAAGCTTTAATATGCTCCACCTCGGCAACGCTGTCTTCATAGCGTACAACTTTTACCCAAACTTCTTGCATGAGATCTTCTGCCTCTACATTATTACGAGTCAGTTTCAAACATAAGTGGTATATATAACGATTATATTCCTCATATACGCCTTCTAATTTTTCATTCATTGTGTATTCCTCCGCTTCTTGTTCTTGCTTCTATACACATTCTCGCAAAATAATGTATTACACTCTATCGTATTGGCTTTCAATTTCATTACAATCGTGTAAGCTTAAATGCTTTTGCTTGTAATATTCGTAAAAATTGTTTTACTACTATATCTCTTTTACATCAAATGGCTTTTAAAGTAACCTTTCAAATCAAGGTATACACAGTTAACCCATTAATTGTATATCGGAAATTAATTTTCTTAATATTGCAAACACTTCACTTATACTGAATGTCATTCTATGTTTTCCGTATTTTTTATCATAAATAAAAAGCTCTTAAAGTAATTACCCGCTTTAAGAGCTTTTTAAGCTAGTTACTCAAAATCAATGATGATTTTGAGGGCATTTTCTTTCGCTGCATTTGCGAAGGTTTCATATGCCTCTATCATATTGTCAAAACGCTATTATAAGGAAGCTCCTCACTTTTAATTATTCTTCATCCTGCCTTGCTGTTTAAATGTTAGCCAGCGCCTTAAGCCTTCATAAAAACTGTAGCAACCATTGCTATCACAACATTCCCCAACCACATTATGCTATACTATTTCTATTATCGAAATATTGAAAGAGGGATGCTTTTATGACGCAATTAGAGACATTAAATGCTTATTTTACTGAACATCGCGAGACTCACTTAAATGAACTAAATGAATTTTTACGTATTCCAAGTATTAGTTCGTTATCAGAACATAAAGGCGATATTCAACATGCTGCCGAGTGGCTAGCTGATGCTTTCAAGAAGCTTAATTTAGAAAACATCTCCATTACACAAACTGCTGGCCATCCTGTTGTTTATGCTGATTGGTTACATGCAGAAGGCAAACCAACGATTCTGTTTTACGGACATTACGATGTACAGCCGGTTGATCCATTACATTTATGGGAAACCGAGCCGTTTAACCCTACAATTCGTGATAACAAATTGTTTGCACGTGGGGCAAGTGATGATAAAGGGCAAGTATTTATGCACTTAAAGATGATCGAAGCGCTATTTGCGACAACTGGCACTTTACCAGTGAACGTGAAATTCATCTATGAAGGTGAAGAAGAAATTGGTAGTCCTCATCTTCCTGCCTTTGTTGAAGAGCATAAAGAACAATTAGCCGCTGACTTGATCTTGATTTCAGATACAGGTCTTTACGGTCCTGGCAAGCCAGCAGTATGCTATGGCTTACGTGGACTAACAGGCGTTCAAATTGATGTTCGTGGAGCAAAGGGTGATTTACATTCAGGTCTTTATGGTGGAGGCGTACAAAATGCCATTCATGCATTATCGGAAATTTTAGCATCCTTCCGTGATGAGCACGGCACTATTCAAGTAGAGGGCTTCTACGACAAAGTATTGCCATTATCAGAAGAAGAACGTGAAGCTTACCGTGCACTAGGCTTTGATGAAGAATCTGTAAAAGAAGAAGTTGGCGTATCTGAATTATTTGGTGAAGCTGGCTATTCTTATTTAGAACGCACATGGGCTCGTCCGACATTAGAAGTTAATGGTATATTTGGTGGCTTCTCTGGAGAAGGTATTAAAACTGTACTACCTGCTGAAGCTGGTGCAAAAATTACTTGTCGCTTAGTACCAAATCAAGATCCAGAAGAAATCGTTGCACTATTAAAAGCACATATTGCAAAACATAAACCAACTGGTGTAGAAGTGACGATTTCCGAATTCGATAAAGGGCGTCCATTCTTAACACCATTCGATCACCCATTTATTCAAGCGGCTGGTCGTTCTTATGAAAAAGTTTATAATGTGCCAACTGCATATACACGTGGTGGCGGTTCGATTCCAATCGTCGCTGCATTCGATGAAATTTTAGATTTACCAGTTGTGTTAATGGGCTTTGGTTTATCGAGCGAAAACTTCCATGCACCAAACGAGCACTTCCATTTAGAAAACTTCGACAAAGGCTTACGTGTGTTAGGCGATTACTTATATGAGGTTGCCGCGTTAGAAAAATAAGTGCCAGGCACGCAAACAATTCTCACACAATTTCGGCCACTTGCAATGCTTAGCACTATAAAACCCCTCGCCAGTTCACATTGGCAAGGGGTTTTTGCATTTGTCTATTGACCGAAATTTGTTACAAATTCAGCTGATTTTTTTCGTTCTTTACCTTTTGGCACTTCATCGAAATATCCGACTTGTAGCATCGCAATTACGCGTTCACCCGGTTGTACTTTTAAAGCATCACGGAATTTCGGATTGTCTAAGAAACCTGGTGTTTTCCAACAAGATCCAATTCCTTTTTCCCATGCTAACAGCTGCATATTTTGAATAAAAATGCTCGCTGCTGCATAATCTTCTAAACGTTCTTTTTGGCGTGCGTCCTCTGGCACAATAACAAATGCGTACCCACCTGGTAGTGTAAATTTCGTCATTTGTTTAGCTAAATCTTCACTCGAAAGATCCTGCCACTTTGGAATAGCTAAATCACGTAATAAATGTTGTACTGCAACTAAATCTTCGTCGCAAGCAATAACTAAACGCCAAGGTTCACGATTACCATGGTTTGGCGCCCAAATAGCATCGTCAATAATACTCATTAAATCAGCGCGCTTCACCAACTGCCCATTAAACTTCTTGATAGAACGGCGATTAATAATAGCTTCTCTAACTGATAAAAATTGTTCGCTCATGTTCTCCTATCTCCCTCTACTAAAATTAGAATGTATGATTGTTTGTCAATTCTATGTTCAACATTATCACAAAATGGGGAGCTTTAAAACTGCCAGCTTCCTAGGCAAAGCTATCATCTATATGGTAAAAGTAATAGGTCATATTAGGGGTATACGCCGTGGAATCTTCATAAAAATAAGGTCTATTAATACTGTCCGAAGTATGCGCATTCACATAAGGAATCCCATTTTGGATGCTCGTAACAATGACAGAATGATCTATTCTTCCATCCCCTTGAAAATCGTAAAATATAATGTCCCCAAGCTCTAATTGTTCTGCCGATTGTACACGCGTAGCTTTCAATCCCGTTTTGGAACCCTCTAAATACCATCTCAAAGAATGTGCGACGGACCAGCTAAAGCTCCAGTTGCCTTGCTGAATCCACCAACCCCGTTCTCTATTTGGTGCGCCTCGCATTGGTGCACCTCCAGCAAGTAAGCATTGCGAAATATAATTGGTACAATCGACATCAAAGTTTGGAAATGCCGGATTGCGCCTATTCCACCACAGATTCGCATATTGAACAGCTGCCTGTCTGTTATACATTTTGGCCACGCTTCCCCTCCTTATGACCATCATATGACTACATCAAACGTTCTATTAATTAGGTCATTCATCGTAAAATTGCTGAATACAGTTCTATCAGGCGCTATCTTTACCAATTTTAAGATAGTTTTTGCTACAATAAGATTAAACAATTTGGCATATGTTTATTTTACGAACAGAAGGGATGTTGAATGTGAAGCAGCATGCTGAGAAAGAAATTTTACAGCCTACTCTTTTATGCGATAAAAAAGGTAATTTAAATCCAGCTGCTATTGGATTTGCACGAAAACCTCTCATAAATAGCAATTTAAGCGGTCATATCATGCGGAAAAAGAAATGGAATTATTGGTGTATTTATGGTGATGAGATATTATTCTCCGCAACAATCAGCCATCTCGATTATGCAGCTGTCTGCTTCGTCTATTTCCTTGAATATGAAACTCAGCGCTATTTTGAAAAAACAATAACCATTCCACTTGGTGGCAAGCTCAAAATGCCAACACATGTGCTTGAATCCGTCTCGTTCAGCAGTAGTGAAATGACGATTGATATGACTTATATTCAAAATGAAACACATTTGTCTGTTTCCATCCCTACGTTTGATGGAGATGCACTACGCGCAAATTTAATTATTCAGCATCCACCAACAGACGAAACATTGAATGTCGTTATTCCTTGGAATCGTAAAACATTCCAGTTTACAGGGAAACATCATACCCTCCCTACATCAGGAGTTGTCACTATTGGCAATCGTCACTTTACGTTTACACCAGAGGAAAGCTTTGCTGTTCTTGATTACGGACGGGGTGTGTGGCCACGGCAAGCCACTTGGAATTGGGGAATGGCATCACAACGAGTTCGTGGCAGACGTATCGGACTCAACTTAGGTGGTAAATGGACCGATGGTACGGGTATGACAGAAAATGCTGTCTTTGTTGATGGTAAAATGACAAAAATACATGAGGATTTGCTGTTCAGTTACGATCGTGAGGATTATATGCAGCGTTGGACAATAAAGACAAAATTTACAAATCAAGTTTCGCTAACGTTTTCCCCATTTTTTGAACGTATTGCCGCAACAAATGCAAAACTCGTTAAATCAGAAGTACATCAGATGTTTGGCTATTATGACGGAACAGTTTTATTAGACAACGGTGAAACGCTCGTTATTAAGCAAATGCTCGGATGCATTGAGGAACATCAAGCAAAATGGTAACAACACTCCCTCATTAAGAGGTCATAGCATGCAAAAAAATTCGCCTTCCTTGTAAAAGTACCGCGAATTTTTTTGTTTGTATTAAATAATAGACCCTCATTCCTCTGTCAAACCATCTAATAAAGCTTGTGGATCATCTGTAAAAACCGCGTGGATGCCGAGCTGTTGCAATTGCTTTGCATGTTCCACGTCATTTACGGTATATACTCTTATTGGTGTATTTTTTTCAAGAGCAAAAGCAATTGATTTCTTAAATGCTGTCGGCAAACTAACATGGATTGCATTGGCAGGAATAGTAGCTGTGTACGTTGTGAAATCAACTAACACTTCAGCAAATAACGCGGCCGTTTCAATATATGGAGCCATTTGAACTACAGTTTGCAGCGATTCATGGTTAAATGAAGAAATAATGACCCTCTCCGTCATTTGGTGCTTCGCTACTTCTTTTATTACCAATGCCTCAATCCCTTCATAGGGAAAGATATCGGTTTTCAACTCAATATTTATGCGATGCTGTGTAGCTACAAACAGCTCTAAAACGTCCCCTAATGTTGGAATACGTTCACCTGTAAAGTGCGCTGCACACCACGAACCATAATCATATGATCGAAGCTGTTGTAACGTTAAATCCTTTACATACCCTGTACCATTTGATGTACGGTCAATGGTTTCATCATGGATAACCACTAGTTCTCCGTCTGCAGTTACATGGACATCTAACTCAATGCCCGCAATTGGTAGCTTGGATGCCGCATAAAAAGCCGCTATCGTATTTTCAGGATAGTGTGCGGACACACCTCTATGTGCAAATAGATCCAAATGCAAAACCTCCTTATAATATCTTTACTAAATAGTATAACAAGAAGCGAAAAATGACGTTTACACTTGATAGGGAAAATTTTGTATAGTAGTATGAGAATCTACTTAAAATTGTAAGTACTTAGGAGGTGCTAAATATGACTACACAACACCCGGATTTTCAAGCTGAACAACAGAGACTAGCCTATACTAAAAATTATATGCAACAAATATTAAATGAATCGCAACGAGATCTGCAATCAGCACAAGAAAATATTCGCAAGTCCATGGCCGATCTTGATTATTTAGATTCCAGCTTAAGTTATTTGAATATTTTAACAAACGCTCGCTTTTTTGAAATGGCTCGCACTCAAAAGGAAGGTTTAGAGGCAGTCCAAAAAAAGCCCTATTTTGCTCGCATTCATTTTCAAAAGACGGGTGATCCTGAAGAATTTTTATATATCGGGAAAACCTCTTTGTTTCACCGTGAAACACATGAACCAATTATTGTCGATTGGCGTTCGCCTGTAGCAAACGTCTATTATGATGGGCGTCTTGGTGATATGGAATATGATGTGCGTGGAGAAACTCACAAAGGCCATCTATTCGCCAAGCGCCAATATAAAATTGAACAAGGTGAACTTCTCGATATTCGAGATATTGATTTAACGACAAATGATGAATTACTGCAAGAGGCATTAGCAGGCAAAGCCGATGTGCGCTTAACAGAAATCGTCTCTACCATTCAAAAAGAACAAAATGATATTATTCGGGCACACCTTCGCCAGCCCATTATTGTTCAAGGGGCCGCAGGTAGTGGTAAAACGACCATTGCTTTACACCGTATCTCTTACTTTTTGTATACGATGGGCGAACATTTTAATCCTGAGCAGCTCATGATTTTAGCACCAAATAAGCTATTTATTGATTATATCGGTGATGTCCTACCGGAGCTTGGCGTTGATAAAATATGCCAAACAACGTTTACAGATTACGTCCTTGCCGCGACAAAACTAAAATTAAAATTACGCAATCCAAACGAGCAATTGGAATCTTTAGTAATAGGCGGCGCTGATCAGCCCACTGCTTGGATTTCTGAGGTGAAGGGTTCCCTCTATTATCGAGATATGATTGAACGTTATATTCAAAAAATCGAACTGCAAATTGCTGAACAATTCGAGGATGTTTTTATTGAGAAATACCGCATTATGCGTGCCTCTCATCTAAAAAAATTATTCTTATACGAATTTTCCTATATGCCGATTGAAAAACGACTCGCACATATTAAAAAAGTGCTTACTAGTCATGTTCGACAAAAGAAACAAGCCGTTTTAAGTATGCTGCACGCCAAATATGATGAAGCACTAGGCAAAGCGCTTAATGGTATTCGGAATGCCGAAAAACGTAGACACCTTGTCACGAAATTTATCGATGAACGCGATGAGCGTATACCTGCAATTGAAAAGGAAGCAAAATCGACCGTAACCGTTTATATGCGCCGCTTTTCAAAATACAATGTGAAAACGCTCTATCGCTCGCTGCTAACAAATGCTGAGCTATTAGCAGAAGTCGCCCCAGAATGGCACTATATAGAGCAACAACAGTTTTTACAAGCTCATGCAAAAGAACAATGGATGTTAGAGGATTTGGCCGCGCTCTATTATTTACAAGCCCGACTTAAAGGAATAGCAGATGAATGGAAAATGCGCGTCGTCTTTATCGATGAAGTACAGGACTACAGTTTATTCCAACTAGCTGCGCTAAAAGCAGGTCTAGAAACTGATATGTTTACGATGGTTGGCGATTTGGCACAAGGCATTCATAGCTATCGTTCACTAACAGCGTGGGAGCCTGTGCAAAATTTATTTCCTCGTGCTAGCTTCAGAACTTTACAAAAAAGTTACCGAACAACTATTGAAATAATGGAAGTCGCTAATAAAATTTTAATGCAAATGGAAGAGCAACTACCATTAGTTGAACCTGTTGTTCGACATGGAGACGCGCCAGCTTTCATTCAGGCCGATTCCTTTAATTCAAAGCAAATTCAGGAAATTTTTGCGCGCATTAAAGCTAATGGGCATCAGTCAATTGCGCTAATTTGTAAAACGACAGCAGAAGCCAAATCAATGCAGCAAGCTTTAACGCATGACGCAATCCCTTGTCAACTTCTTACAGAGGATGACTCTATTAATCAGCAAGTATTACTTGTTGTACCAAGCCATTTAGCAAAAGGCTTGGAGTTTGATGCTGTCATCGTTGCTGCCTTTGATACACCTTTCTTTGATACAAAAATTGATAGAAAGCTACTTTATGTCGCTTTAACTCGTGCCATGCATGAACTTTATTTAATTGGTCCAACACAAAAGACATTTCTTTTAGAAAATTAATAGCAAAAATAAAAATAGCATAGTAGGATCGTTTCCTAGCATGCTATTCCTATACCCTTGCTCAATCATATTGACCGACATTATTTATTTCTTGGCGGCACGCGGTAAAACTTCCCTTTGGATAAATACGCTTTTACAACCTTCCACCATGAGCGAGGTGCTTCCCTCGGAGCAGACTTTTTCTTCGGCAATGCAGGCATACGCATAAGTACGACTCCTTTCTACTGGCTTATTAATACTATATGGACATAGTACACATTTATGATAAAAAAGGAGATTTTAACAGCGACTTAACATCTGACAATAAAAAAGTGAGGCGCGAGCTCATTGCTCACCCCTCACCTTTCATTAATTTTTTACATAATAGTCTAGTTGCTGTGCTTTCATAAAGCCAGCTTTCTCATAAACAGACAGTGCTTTTCTATTTTCAATTTCAACATCGAGCATAACAAATTTAGCATTTTGTTTACTTGCATAATCTTTTGAAAAGGACAATAAAGCAGTACCGATGCCTTGCCCTTGATATTGAGGGTGCACGGCAAGCGCTGTTACCCATTGAATTTCATTTTCCTCAGCGGTTGTCACCGTTCCTACAACTTGACCGTCTTTATGTGCTACCCATAGTCTCCGTCCAGTCGTTGACGTATTAAAGGCAATAAGCTCCTCAGATTCGGATGGCAAATCACCAAATGCTTCACTATAAATAGCAATTAGTTCGGACTGTTCTCCTGCAAATGGTGCTATCTGGATATCACTGCGTAATTCAACTCGCTCTGCTTTTGTTTCTAGCGTTGCTTCTGAAAAACTATAAGAGTAGCCAAATTTTTCGATAAATGTATGACCATAAGGAGAGCCGTCGATGACTACTGCTAATTGACCTTCTGCGCCTCTATCTACTAGTCCAGCTTGTAAGACGTTTACTAAAGCTGTGCCAACTCCTTTATTACGAAATAGTGGTGTAACGACTAACGACCACTCATACGTATGTAGACCCATTAAATCAATTGCACTAGCAGCTCCGACTAATTCATCACTGTCATCTTCATAGGCTAGCACCATAAATCCTTTTGATTCAAATGAGCCTGCTAATGGTATATTCATAATCGTTTCATATACACGATAATCTTGTAAAGTTGCTTCTTCGCATAATATTTTTAATTCATTCAATGTTTCCCCATCCAACGGGAAGGACACTGTAATTACTGAAATGTTCATCGTTTACTCCGTTCTTATACCAGACTATTGCCCTATTGTAGCAAGAAAGAAAATGAACTGGCAACAAATTATCATACCCGTCTCTAATAATCAGTAATATTGCTTCCAATACAGGAAAAAAAGACGGATTTATACTACTGCCTTCCTGAAAAGTAAAGGAATTTTACTAGTATTCATTAGTTATAATTCATTAGTTTCAAGTCCATTTTGCCACAACTATAATATACATTTATTGTAATTATTATAACATTTATACAAATTAATTACATTATCAAAATTTCTCCATCTTAATATTTTATTATACTATTGCAATACGATTTGTGTAAAAAAAGTGTTAGATTGACTGAAATCAATCTAACACTTTTCTGCTGTGGTTGTTGAGGTCCGCTTCGGCAGTGCTTTCACCTGTTTTATCGGCGATTCGCATACCTCTATCAGCGATTTCCACCGTTTTATCGGCGGTTCGCAGGCTTCTATCAGCGATTTCCTACGTCATGTCGGCAATTCGTCAACTTACTATACCTTACTCTTCTAAATGGTGGGATGACGAGTTTAGCATTTGGGCGTAAATGCCTCCTGACTCGATTAACTCATGCTGTAATCCAGCTTCTACTAGCTCACCCTTTTGCATAACAAGTATGACATCCGCATTGTGTACGGTATTTAATCGATGGGCAATGACAAAGCTTGTGCGACCTTGCATAAGCCGATCAAGTGCCTCTTGGATGGCTAATTCTGTTACGGTGTCAATACTACTTGTTGCTTCATCGAGCAATAATATTTTTGGATTTGCAATAAGGGCACGCGCAATGGACAGTAATTGCTTTTGTCCTTGCGAAATTTCACGACCGTCTGCCGTCAAAATCGTGTCATAACCATCCTTTAGTTTCATTATAAAATCATGGGCATTGGCAAGCTGTGCTGCTTCCACAATTTCTTCATCACTAGCATCCAAACGACCATATCGTATATTTTCTCTGACCGTTGTTTCAAACAAAAATGGATCCTGTAATACAAAGGCCATTTGCGAACGAAGTGCCTCCCGTTCAATATGTTTTACATTAACTCCATCAAATAATACTTCACCTTTAGTAACTTCATAAAACCTAGCGATTAACTGTAAAATTGTTGTTTTTCCTGCACCTGTTGCACCAACTAATGCAACAGTTTGCCCTGGCTCAACCGTAAAATTAATATCCTTTAATGTGTAGGATTCTTGCGCAGTATCATACTTAAAAAACACATGTTGGAATGTTACCTGTCCTAATAACGTATGGTTTTTCGCAGTAGAAACTTCCTCTTCGGGCTGTTCATCAAGTAGTGCAAATACCCGTTCAGCTCCTGCAATTGCAGATAATACCGTATTAAACTGGTTTGCCAAATCATTTAATGGACGTGTAAACTGCCGAGCATATTCTGTAAATATAACAATAACCCCAATGGACACATGGCCGTATAATGCCAGTACACCGCCAATCCCTGCAACAATCGTGAAACTCATATTATTTAAAAAGTTCATGACCTTTGGTATATAACCCGAGTATGTCTGTGCCTAAAAGCCTGTATTCTTCAAACGCAAACTTTTGTCACGAAATTCTGCCTTTACACGCTCTTCTTGTGAAAAGGCTTTAACAATGCGCTGCCCGGAAATTGTCTCTTCGATCATGCCATTAAGCGCTCCAATTGCTGCTTGCTGCTGCTTAAACAGTGGCGCTGTTCGACGGGTAATCCAGCGCATCGCCCAAAACATTAGTGGGATTATAGTCATAGTTAACACTGTTAGCAACGGACTCAAGCTCAGCATAATAATAACCGTGCCACCGAGCGTTAAAACACTCGAGAATACTTGGATAAAAGAACTATTTAAAGTCGAGCTAACCGCTTCAATATCATTCGTCATACGACTCATTAATTCACCATGTTGGCGTCTATCAAAATATGCTATAGGAAGCTTTTGAAAATGTGCAAAAACACTTGTACGCAGTCGGAAAATCGTCTGCTGGGCAATGCCAATCATCCAGTAATTTTGTAGAAATAATGCGACTGCTAAAAGAACATAAATTCCAATGAGCAATATTACTTTACTGCCTAATCCGTTTAACTCCCCATGCATGACATATATATCAATGATTTTGCCGATTAAATATGGACCTAGCAGCGCTAAAATGGAACTAGCCATCACAAGTAACAGGACCACTATTAACAACATACGTTGTTCATCGACAATCTTCCATAATCGCCAAAGTGTGCTTTGCCAATCAGCTGCACGTGGCCCTTTCTTTTTCTTTACGACCTGCTTGACATCATCCTTCGATAAAATCGGCTCATAACCAAAAGGCTTTTGGAAAAATCCCATTATTCCACCTCCTGTTGGGAGATTGCGATTTTTTTATACAGTTCAGAGGTTTCCAGAAGCTCTTCATGTGACCCATAGCCGACTACTTCCCCTGCATCAATTAACAATATATGATCTGCACCTTTAGCAGTACGAATTTTTTGCGTAACAACGAGCATCGTTGCCCTTTCCTCACTAAGCGCGTCCCATAGCGCTTGCTCTGTTTTAACATCGAGCGCACTTGTACTATCATCAAGCATTAAAATATGCCCTTTTCTTAATAATGCCCGTGCAATCGATAATCTTTGTTTTTGACCACCCGATAAATTAACACCCTTTTGCCCAACACGCGTCTCATAACCGCTTGGGAAATCTTCAACAGATGCATGAATCTGTGCTTGCATCGTGGCATGCAGTACCTCGTCCATGTCGGCTGCTGTATCTCCCCACCGAACGTTATCTGCAATACTTCCTGTAAATAATAATGATTGCTGAGGTACATATCCTATAATGTCACGCAGCTCTTGCAAATCCCATTGCTGAACATCTTTTCCTTCTACAAAAATATGGCCTTCTATCACGTCATAAAAACGTGGAATAAGCTGTAGTAATGTCGATTTACCAGCACCTGTAGCGCCCATAATGGCTAATTTTTCACCCGATTTCACTTGGAAGCTTACATTAGATAATACAGCTGTTTCTGTACCAGGATAGCGGAAGCTTACATTTTTAAATGCCAGCTCCCCTAAGTTCAATTCGCTGGCCCCATCTTGTTCTTTAGATAGCGATGTAATTTCTACTTCATTGTCAACAGCAAGTACCTCTGTCATACGTTCTGCTGATGCTTTCGCACGTGCATAAAAAATAATAATAAAAGCAAACATTGAAAACGACCCTGTCATACGCATTGCATAATTGACAATCGCCACAATATCACCAAGTGGTGTTGTGCCTGTAGCAACTTGCTTTGTACCAAACCAAAGAACGGCTAATAAACTCATATTCATGACGAGCAATAATACAGGCATAATGTATTCCATCGTGCGCAACGCTTTAACCGTATCTACCTTTAAACGTGAAGCTACTTGATCAAAGCGTGAAGCCTCATATGCTCCACGTAAATATGCCTTAACTAAACGCATTGCTTGCAAATTTTCTTGGAGCACACGATTTAACCGGTCTACGCGCTTTTGTACCTTGCCAAAATAAGATACACCTTTTGCAACCATAAAAATAAGGAATACCAAAATAATTGGTGCACCAATGACTAAAAATAACGCTAGCTTTGCATTAACAACAAAAGCCATAATGATGCTCCCAATTACAGCAAGTGGCGCACGTAGCATAATGCGAAGACTCATAAACAACACTGTTTGTACTTGCGTTACGTCATTCGTCAGCCTTGTAATCAGTGAAGCCGTGGAAAACTTTTGATAGGTTGCCAATGTAAAAGATTGAATCTTTTCAAATAAAGCATTGCGCAAATCAAAAGCAAAACTTTGCGCAGTGTGTGATGAAAAATAAGAATTGACGATGCCTGCTAGGAAGGCCACAAATGATAAACCAAGTAAAACCGCTCCCCATTGTACAATCATATGATGGTTTTGAGCACGCACACCCTCGTCAATAATTTTGGCCATAATAAGTGGCTGAACAAGCTCGACAAATAATTCAATAAACATTAAACATAATGCAAAAATGGCAGTCCATTTATAAGGTTTTACATACGAAAAAATTGTTTTCACATTCTCTCCCCCTTGTTTGAGAAGAATTATCATGCATACGATGTCTAGTTAATATCGCCTACACAAATAATATTTTTATGCTTTTTCACCGGCAATAGATAGCCACGTTACACATACAAGCATAACGAAAACTCCCACTAATTGCCACAAACCGAGCGATGTACCAAATACTATGACTGAAATTACCATCGCTGTTAATGGTTCAATACTAGATAAGATACTTGTCTCTACAGCAGTAATATACTTCATGCTACTTAAAAATAAAATGAAGGCAACTGTACCTGTTATGATTAATGCCAACATTAATGCTGTAATTTTCAAATCTACAAAGACCGTCCATTGAGTCGATTGCCAAACACGGCTTATTATACCTAATGTTACACCACCGATTAGCATCCCCCAGCCTACTACGAGGAGCACATTCCATTCTTTCATAAGACGGGCTGGATATAGCGTATAAAAGGCAAATGTCAATCCAACCGCTAATCCCCACAGTAAGGCTTTATTACTAACTAACAAAGAGTCAAATGAAGCGTTCGTTAGTAACAAGAATAATCCTATTAACGTACCCATAATACCTAATACTTGATATTTAGGTGGCCATTTCTTTAAACTAAGAGAGACATAGGCAACTACAAATATTGGCGCTAAAAATTGAAGTAACGTCGCTAATACAGCATTACTTTCATTTATAGCTCCGACAAAAGCGTATTGCACACCGAGCATGCCTATAATACCAAAGGTAATGAGCTGTCTACTCCAAAACTTTTGTTGCCAAATACTAATGATATCTTTACCCGTTAACAACAAATATGTAAGTAAGAAAATACCTGCAACTGACAAGCGAATTGTCAGCATAAAGGAAACTGTCAATGCTGTATGATTAAGTAACCATTCCATTAAAGGGCCTGTCGCTCCCCACAACATTGCTCCAGTGATAATAAAAAGTATACCTTTTAAACGTTCCATTCAATTCCCGCTTCCTATATACGTACTAAAAATTGTTATTTTTCTTCAAGTCTTTTCATTTAGTTCACTAGAAAAGTCCTATTTTTTACGATTATCAAATATTTACAATTATATTCATAATGACTAATTCCCGATAATTCTCTATAATATTAGTATATATAGATTACCCAAGGAGATCGAATAATCATGAGTCTTAAGCATAAATCATTTACGATAGATGAACATTATATAAATTCACTTCCTTTTCCTGCAATTGTTATTAAACAAAATGGACAAGCAAAAATTTCAGGAAAACACGCTGAAGAACTTTTTGGCTTTTCAGTCAATGACATTACAGGAAATACTACTCCATCCATACATGAAAATCTACTAAGAAATCTTTCAATTGAGACGTTTCAATCGATTTTACAAAATGAAGAAAGTACATATATAGACAATATTCAAGTGTACACACAGTCGAATGATGAAATATCGTCAGCATTGCTGGCCAAACCATTCTTTGAACAAGGTGAACACCTGATTCTCATTATGTTTATGTTACCAGAGTTAATGATTAATTCAGTTTCAAACAGCAGTACTTACGCTGACTTAAAGCAAGGTCTAGACTCCACTTTTATGACTGTCACACTCGATCGTGATGGATTTATATTAGAATGTAATGCAGAGTTTTTAAAAATTAGCCAATGGACACCAAAACGCGTAATCGGCAAAACATTTTGGCAATTATTCCCCGAAAATGAAGCGAGCGAGAAGATTACAAATACCATTTGGCGCAATTTAAATAATGGTCATACGTGGCAAGGTGAAATCGAAAAAGTGACGAAAACAGGACAGTCCTATTGGGTACTGCTAACTGCTATTCCAACTTTTAATTTAGAGGCAAATGAACAACAATTTATTTTAATTGAAAAAGATATTACAAAATCTAAAACGATTCAACATCAGCTTGAAAAAATTGCTTATATCGATACAGAAACAGGCTTAATGAATGCACATCGCCTAGAAAAAGTTATTTCTAAAATGATTGAAGAGGAAAAACACTTCTCCTTCGTCTATTTAAGTATCGATAAATTTTACACTTTAAAAGAATTACATGATCAACAACTTAACCAAAGTCTTATTATTGAATTTACAAACCGTATTAAAATGTACTTCCAAGATAGTACAATGGCACGTATTAATGAAAACGATTTTGTTGTCATTACACCATTAAGTGAATGGTTTATCCAAGGATTCTTGTCCTATTTACAACAACATCCAATTTATAGCAGCAATATTGCCGTACCTATTTCAATTAGCGGCGGTATTACACGCTACCCTGAGGACCAAGCAACCTTCTCTCAACTTATGAAGGCATCCATCGCGACGATTACTAACGTACGTGAAGCTGGTGGAGATAAAGTTGTCTCGCTTTCAAAAGCGACACATAAAGCTTTGAATCGTAAAGCTTTAATTGAAAAACGTCTATTGCAAGCACTTGATCAGAAAAACCTAAAAGTCCTTTATCAGCCACAAGTTGACTTAAACTCAGGGAAAATTACAGCTGTCGAAGCGCTTGTACGTTGGGAAGATGAAGAAATTGGCGTAGTGTCACCAGATGAGCTTATTCCAATTGCAGAAGAGACAGGGCTTATCAACAATATCGGGTCATTTATGCTAGAAAAGGCTTGTGAGCAAGCACTGATATGGAAGAAGGCAGGGCACAATTTAAAAGTGGCCATTAACTCGTCTGTCCGTGAATTCCGTGATAAAAACATGGCCAAATCAGTCCTTGATACGTTAGCCAAAACGAATTGTCCAGCAAACCTTATTCAAATAGAAATTACTGAAAAATTTGCATTGGAAGCAGAAGCTGCAACCTTTATTACACAACAAATGCGCAAACTTGAAAATGAGGGCGTCGCTTTTGTATTAGATGATTTCGGTACTGGTTATGGTTCATTCCGCTATATGCAAATTTTACCGATTGAGACATTAAAAATTGATAAAACCTTTACTAGTTCATTATTAAAGTCCGAAAAAACACAGAAGCTTATGCACGGTATGGTGCAACTAGGCAAGTCTATGGAGTTAAAAGTAGTAGCTGAAGGAGTGGAAACAGCCGACCAAGCTGACCTGTTAGTTACTTATGGCTGTGATGCTATGCAAGGTTTCTATATTAGCAAGCCCGTGACACCAGAAGAAATCGAGGCATTACTTGTAAAATAATAAAAAGAGCTGTTCCTAAGTATTCCAACTTACGGATCAGCTCTTTTTAATAGTGCGCTTTATTTCTTGTAGGACTTGTGTAGTTTAGCTTTGCTCAAACGTACAGCTCGAAACACAAACTGCATTAATACCTCTGCAAACACTAATCCCATCACAATGGCACCAGTAATTAAAAATGCCTTTAGCCCATACTGTAGGCCTTGTAAATAATCATCCTCGACTACATTACGCATTGCATTGTAAGCCATTCCCCCTGGCACAAGTGGAATGATGCCTGCTACAATAAAGATAATCATCGGCATTTTAAAGCGTCGTGCATATAAATGTGCAACAATCGCTATGATAAATGAGCTAAAAAACGATGCATCTACTACGTCCATACCACGCTCAGTTAACAAATAATAAATTATCCAGCCAATGACACCTACAAAACCACAGTGAAATAAGGTTTTTCTAGGTACATTAAAAATAATTGCAATTCCTGCAGTTGAAAAAAAGCTTACGATTAATTGTATGATGATATCCATTTTTCCCGCCTCCTAAAACGATAGGATGACGGCAATTGCCGAGCCGATAGCAAAGGCAGTTAAAAACGCCTCCGCTCCCTTTGCCATCCCTGACATAAAATGACCTGCCATTAAATCCCTTACCGCATTGGTAATTAAAATACCTGGCACTAATGGCATCACAGAGCTAATGATGATTTTATCAATTTCTGTGCCATAGTTAAATTTCACTGCAAAAAAAGCAATGCTACCAATAATTAACGAAGCCGTGAACTCTGAGAAAAATTTCACTTTTGTTAAATGATTCATTAAAACGAGTGTGAGAAATCCAAGTCCTCCTGCTATAAATGCTGCAGGGAAATCTGACCAACCGCCTTTAAACATAATCAAAAAACAGCCACTTGCAAGTGCTGCTGCAAATACTTGTATATAAATTGGTAAAAAATAATTTGTTTTTTGTATCGACTTTAGCTCGTCATAAGCGTCTTCTAATGATATTATGTGAGATGTGAGTCTTCTAGATACTGAATTTACCAAGGATATTTTTTGCAAATCTGTGACCCTACTGGAAATCGAAGTGATTCTCGTCGGCTGTGTCTTGCCTAACGAAAAAATGATCCCTGTAGGTGTAGCATAACATTGCGCATCTAGCATATTTTGAGATTGTGCCATACGCAACATCGTATCTTCCACACGATATGTTTCTGCACCACTTTCAATCATAATTCGTCCTGCAAGTAGCAAGCAGTCAATAGTAAGTTCATTATCCACTTCATGTGATTGCATTCCAGTTATCTACCTCCTTCAAAAGGTTCCTTGCATATAGTAACGAACTGCAAATAAAAACTCAACCAAAAATCTTCGATATTATCAATTATATTTTGGAATAATTGTATCTGTCGCTACATGATACAATGCCTTCAGATTAAAATCCATTTTTATTCGATTTTTAGTGAGCTTTATTTTGTAAAATAGGGTTTGCTCAAACAAGTTTTTTTACGTTCTTTTCTCGGCGATTACGAAATACTGTTACATATACTATATTTTTATTATATTTCTATTTAATTCAAAAAAACTTCATAGATTTCTATAACTTTTCCAGTGTCTTGCACGTCTGATTTTATAGAAGAATAATTATAGAAAGGAGCATATCCACATTGGTACAGGAACGCAGAAAAAGACGCGGCCCATTAATTGATTTTCTATTAATCGGGCTTATTGTTACATTAATATCCATTATCCTTGTCATTATACTGTCTAAGGACGATTTTAAGTTCCAAAAAATTAGTGCCTCGAAAGACACAGCTGGTGAAACTACAAGTAAAATATCCACAGAAAACTCTGCGTTTCCGGGCATACGTATTGTATCTGATGTTTCTAAAGACAAACGCACACCTTTTGCCTTACACTATCCACAAACAGAGCATAAAGTTTTTGACGATGCCGTACAACAATATATTACGGATGCTAAAGAAAACTATCTGTTAGCAATGCAAAAAAATAAGAATAAAGAGGCATCGGGCGAGCTTACGATAAATTTAGAAACCTTCCCCTATCACGAACACTATTATTCTTTTGTCCTGACAAAAATGCTGTATTTAGGTGGAGCAAAACATATTGTCTCAACAACAACATTTTTCTTTAACGCCGAGACAGGTGAGCAGATTAAAATACAGACGTTATTACAGAACGATACTAATAACCTGGCAACTTTAGCTGCATATGTTCGCAAAGACTTACAGCAAAACGTTCAGTTAAAAGATCAGCTGAATGAAACTGAGTTGCTTAAAGTAACTGAGCCAAAGTGGGAAAACTTTAAGCGCTTTGCTATTATCGATGATTCCATCCTTTTTTACTTTGATGAAAACGAAGTAGCGAATAGCTCAGCAGGTGCGCCAATCGTGAAGCTTTCTCTATCACTGATTAACCCATTGCTAGCCTCAGAGTTTCAGATTGCTATGGAGCAGATGGAACCAACGAAACCTGCGACCCCAGGAGATTCAAATGTTAAACGGATAGCGTTAACGTTTGACGACGGTCCACATCCAAAAGTAACAGAACAAATTTTAAATACGCTTGATAAATACCATGCTAAAGCTACATTCTTTATGCTTGGCAGTCGTGTTAAGCACTATCCTGATATCGCAAGAGATGTGCTGGCGCGTGGTCATGAAATCGGCAATCATACATGGAACCATCCAGTATTGACTAAAATGCCAATGGAGCAAGTTTTAAAAGAATATACGTCTACTGCCAATGAAATTGAACTAGCACTAAACCAAGGTGCAACAGTTTTTAGACCTCCATATGGCGCTACGAATGATGACATCGATGCGCAAATACCTGTTCCCGTTGTACTATGGAGCATCGATACATTGGACTGGAAACATCGCAATTCACAATTAGTATTAACATATATTAAAAATAATTTACACAACAATGCCATTGTTTTAATGCATGATATCCATCAATCCACTGCTGATGGTCTTGATGCAGTTCTTGCCTACTTACAGAGCGAAGGCTATGAATTTGTAACAGTATCTGAAATCCTTCCATATCGCCAATAGGAAAATAGAAAAAGTGTTAGATTGACTGCAATCAATCTAACACTTTCTTTTATTAAATCCCCTCGGTTTATCGGCGATTTATGGGGCTTTACCAGCGATTTCTCCTGTCCTATCGGCGATTCGCGAACTTCTATCGGCGATTTCCCCCGTCTTATCAGCGATTTATCTACTTCTATCGGCGATTTCCTTCTCTCATTGCTTATTTAATAATTAATGTATCAAGCGCTTTAAAATCGTTCAGTTGGTAACTTTTCACCTCATTGCGTGCAATTGTGTATAAAGCATCCCCTACATACACTACACGTTGGACAATATGCTCCCAATTTTCATACGGCTCACTCGTGTTTTTATCTATAATATTACCTTTTAATATAATACCGTTCTCTGCTGTAATTTCGTATATTTGTGCGCCTTGACCTTGGTATACGACTTCATCGTTACTTGCTGCTTCATATAGCACAACCGGGAAGCCGTAGTAATGATAGTCTTTATTGCGGAATAATGCTTTTGGTTTGTATTGTACGTCCGAATAAGAACCTTTTCCGCCTATTTTCACCGTAGATTGCTCTTTTGGATTGTTGAAATCTGTTACATCAAATAGCGACAATTTCATATTCGTCGTTACGGTGAACTTACTTTTCGTAAAGTTATCAAAGCGTTCTTCGGTATCATAACCAATGCCGATTAGATGCGTATCATCTAACGGATGTAAATAGTTACTATACCCTGGTATTTTTAGTTCCCCTAGCACCTGCGGTTTTTTCGGGTTTGCTACATCGATTACAAATAGTGGGTCAACTTGTTTAAATGTTACGACATAAGCTTTCTCCCCCATAAAACGAGCAGAATACACCTTTTCCCCTGGGGCTAAATTTTTCACTGCACCAATTTCCTTTAAATTTTTATCTAAAATAAATAGATGATTGCGAGAAATATTTTTTTCGTCCCACATATTGCCCTCGGTCGTAACAATGCGGAAATTCCCCTCGTATTCATCCATAGAATATTGGTTTAACACCGAACCTTTGACTTCACTTGTGCCGACAAAATTCAAGGCCGTTCCATCTACGTCCCATTTAAACACTTGTGTATTACTGGATACAGGCATCCAGATTCTATCCATCATGCCTCCTGTTGGCACAACTTGATTCCCTTCATAAATTGGTGTCGTTAAATAAAGCGCATCCTCTGACATATAGAGGCCACTACTACCACCTAAGTAGCCTTTTGTCTTAGCAACCGTTTTGACGCCATTTTTTAAATCTACTGCCGTAATTAAACTATAGGTGCCGTCCATTGTATTTGGTAAAATCGAAATTTTATCAACAGGCAAGCTTGTGTATGCCTTGCTGACAGCACTATCATACATTTTTGGTTTTAAATCCGACGTCCCTTCCTCTTGCAGTATCCAATAATTCGGATGCATAGTGCCAATTAAATACAGCGTATCTTTGGTGATACGGATATCCTGTAAATAACCTTCTTGAGCAACTTCCCGGATCAATTGTGGTTTTAATGGATTAGTAATATCGTAAAACATGGCTGTCGACATGCTTGTGTTTGCTTTTTCAATATATTCTTCTCCGATAGCAATTAACACATTATCGTATAGCGCTAACTTCGTAATATATTGAGATTCCTTTTGTTTAATTGTTGTTGCCAGTTTTAAGCTTTTTGGATTATTTGCATCAACAACCGTTATAACTTGATCTTTAATAGCGTAAATAAAGCCATCTTTGACAACAACTATATCGCCTTCCTCTACACCTTCTACTTGGTTGTTTGTTGTAGAAGCATTATCAGCTAAAGAAGCGCTATCTTTACTACTTGAAGAACTATCTTCAAGAACGCTCACTTCCCGCTCTACATTACCATTTGCCACAAGTGCTTCAAAATATTGTTGCAACTCTTTATCGGATTTGACCGTCTCTAGTTTATCAATCACCGTAAATGCAACTTCATGAGTTTTTGTTTTAAGTGAACTAGAAGCAAAAGCTCCTTTTTTCACATGTATTTGATAACTTCCCGGGGAAAGTTTATTAACAACAAGCGATTTTTTATCATCCCCTAATGTAATCGTTGCTGTCACCTTTTGCCCCTCTTTATCAGTAACATAGACATATTCATCCGTTATATTTTTTGCCTTTAATGTTTGAGAAAAAGATACCGTCCAACTTTGCGTTGACATAATGGTACTTGCCGCTTTAGCATGTGCCGTCGGGGAAATCATTACTGTGAATATCCCAGGCAAGACAGCTAAAACAACAATAATCATGATAGCTAACCATTTACCTCTCATTATTTTCCACCCCTTCATATACTTGTTTTATAGTTAGACTATTTTAAGGTTATAAAGTTACATTTCAAGAAAAAATTTCATAAAAATAAACGCAATACGTGAAATAAATATTCAAAATTGTTTGAGTGCCTGGCACTCAAACATGACGAAAGGCATCTGGAATGGATTTTCCAGATGCCTTTCGACTTGAGTAACCTTACATTAATGGCTTTGTTTACTCTTCAAATGGCCACTTTGGTAGCATTTTAGCTAGTGGTTTATCTTTGCGTCGACCTAGTACATAATCGGCTTGCATAATGGTGTGAATTTCACGTGTTCCTTCATAAATAACTGGTGCTTTCGAGTTTCGTAGGTAGCGTGCAACAGGGTATTCATCTGAATAACCGTACGCACCATGAATTTGTAATGCGTCATCTGCTGCTTTATTGGCAAAATCGCACGCTTGCCATTTTGCTAATGACGTTTCCCTTGTATTTCGAATACCGTTATTTTTCAACTCGCCAACTCGATAAACGAGCAAGCGACTCATTTGATAGCCCGCTTCCATCTTCGCTAGCATTTGACCAACAAGTTGGTGTTCACCGATAGGCTTACCAAATGTCTCACGCTCATGACAATATTTCACACTAGCTTCAAGACAAGCTTGAATAAGGCCAACTGCGCCTGCTGCCACTGTAAAACGACCGTTATCCAGTGCAGACATAGCAATTTTGAAGCCCTCCCCCTCTTCACCTAAACGATTTTCAACAGGAATACGAACATCCTCAAAAAATAGCTCGCCCGTATTACCAGCACGAATACCGTACTTTCCTTTAATCGCCTTAGAGGTAAAGCCCGCCATCGAGCGTTCCACAATAAAAGCACTAATACCATGATGCTTTTTAGCTTTATCAGTATAGGCAAAAACAATAAAATGATCCGCGATATCGCATAAGGAAATCCATGTTTTTTGCCCATTTAACACATAATAATCACCATCTCGTACTGCCGTTGTTGACATGGCTGCTACATCCGAACCTGCTCCAGGCTCAGTCAGCCCAAAAGCACCTATACGAACACCTTTCGCCTGTGGCACAAGGTATTGCTGTTTCTGCGCCTCCGTGCCCCATTGCATAAGTGTCATACTATTTAACCCGATATGGACGGATACAGCTGTTCGAAAAGCTGTATCCCCACGCTCCAGTTCCTCACAAACAATGGCAAGTGCATTATAATCCATGCCACTACCACCGTACTTTTCAGGAACACAAACACCCATTAAGCCAAGTTCAGCAAGCCTTGACCAAATGCTTGCATCAAAGCTTCCTTCAGCATCCCACTTTGCAATATGTGGCATGATCTCATCGTCAACAAACTGGCGTACGGTTTTCCGTAGCATTTCCTGCTCAGTTGTAAATTCGAAATTCAATGCCCTTCACCTACCATTTCACAATCATTGCTGACTTATGAGATGTTTCTTTAATGACAACACCACGTTGCGCCATTTCCTTAATATATGTCTCACCTGGCACAATCGTTTCTGGAGCAAAGACACCACGTTTTGTAATCGTGCCCTCGCCAATCATTTGGGCCACGACAGAAATGGTATTCGCTGTTGCACGCGCCATCGCTGTTTCATTATTTGTCATATCTTTGCGTACTACCAATTCGTATTCATATGTGACCTGCTGTTGTGCTTTTTCACCTGCAACAATTACCCGTAAAAGGACCGCATCAGGTTTTGTGCCAAGTTCTAGTTTTTTCTTCAGTGCTTCTCTGACAACTGCTCTTACAGGCACTTCTTGATTTTCTACTTCTACACTATTACTAGCATCTAAAAACCCTAAATCGGCCAACAATTTAAATTTCTCAGCATGCCCTTTATAACGAATTGTTTTATATTCTAATGTGTGGACATTCGGGAATGTTTTATAAAGAGTGGATATACCACCCGATGTATAGAATGCCTCAAGCACACCAAATCCATCGAAATAGATAGGCTCAATGCCAGATAACGACGGCACTTCTTCTAGTTTACCTTTTTGAATCATTTTAGATGGTTGGGTATAGTGGTCAAACACACCTTCTAAAGAAAAGACACGTGTATAGTGAAGTGGTGGCTTCGGTTCTGTTGGAATACCACCTACATACAGTTTAATCGATGCAACTTCATCTAATTTCGTTGCGCCATAGCCTGCTAATATATTGACCATCCCTGGAGCTACCCCCAGGTCAGGAATAATAGTTACACCTTTTGCTTGTGCTTCTTCATGTAATGCCAAAATTTTGTCAGTGACACCACCGATATGTCCGCCTAAATCGACTGAATGCACACCAGCTTCGATTGCGGCCCTTGCAACTCGCTCATTAAACGAATAAAACAGTGCATTAACTACAACATTACCTTTTGCAATAACTGATGTTAAGGAGTCATCGTTTTCTGCATGAAGCTCCACAACTTCAACTTTATCTGTGTTTAATGTATCTACAAAGTTTTGAGCTGTCTTTACATCGATATCCCCTAAAATGACACGTTCAACATTGTTATTTTTTATTAAATCACGAGCTACTTCTTTCCCCATCAATCCTGCACCTAATACAACAACTTTCATCAAGAACATCCCCTTTCATTGATCTGTTATTTTGTATCGATTTGTGCTCTTTGTAATTTCCCGCTGTAGTCAACGTAAATGCTCTTCCATTCCGTGTAAACATCCAGTGCTGCAACACCGGAATCTCGATGGCCATTTCCTGTCCCCTTTGTGCCACCAAATGGCAAATGGATTTCTGCACCTGTTGTACCTGCATTGATATAAACAATACCAGTATCTAAATCGCGTTGCGCGCGGAAAATTGTATTAACGTTTTGTGAGAAGATAGAGCTTGATAAGCCAAATTTCACACCGTTATTGACTTCAATTGCTTCATCTAAGGATGCAACTTCAATTAAAGAGACGACAGGACCAAAAATTTCCTCCTGTGCAATAATCATATGAGGCTTTACATTCGTAAATAATGTTGGCGCATAGTAAAAGCCTTTATCGTAAGGTGCCTCATTTAAAATTTTGCCTCCTGCTAATAATGTTGCACCTTCCTGTTTGCCAATCTGTACATAATGATTAATTTTTTCCAACGCTGCTTTATTAATCACCGGACCGATTTTGACACTTTCATCTAAACCGTCTCCTATTGTTAAAAATTGCATTGCTTCTAGCAGACGATTTTCTAATTCCTCTCTTACATCTTTATGCACAATGACACGACTACATGCTGTACAGCGTTGACCTGCAGTACCAAATGCACTCCATAATATCGCTTCTGTTGCGAGCTGTAAATCCGCATCATCCATAACAATGACTGCATTTTTGCCGCCCATCTCTAGCGAAATTTTCTTTAAATGTTTGCCGCCAAGTTCAGCTACCTTACTACCTGTTGAAGTAGAGCCGGTAAATGAAATCACCTTTACATCTGGATGCTCTATTAATGCTGTTCCTACTGTCGGCCCCGTGCCAAAAACAATATTGGCTACCCCATCTGGCAGGCCTACCTCTTCAAAAATTTTTCCCATTTCATAGGCCATCATTGGTGTTTCATTGGATGGTTTCCATATGAACGTATTGCCTGCGACAATAGCAGGGAAAGACTTCCACGTCGCAATAGCAACAGGGAAGTTCCACGGCGTTATAAGGCCAACTACCCCTATTGGTGAACGCACGCTCATAGCGAATTTATTAGCAAGCTCTGACGGCGTTGTTTCCCCAAACAAGCGTCGTCCTTCTCCTGCCATATAATACGCCATATCGATGCCTTCCTGTACCTCGCCTCTTGCTTCTTCAATCACTTTGCCCATTTCTTTTGTTAAAACGGTCGCCAAATACTCTTTCTTTTCCTTCATCTTTTGACCGATGGCATATAAATAATCTGCACGCTTTGGTGCTGGCACAAGTGCCCAATCTTTTTGTGTTGCCTTCGCTACAGTAACCGCTTCCAATACTTCGTTTGCAGTTGAGAGTGGTATTGTTGCTAAGTGCTCTCCATTTGCAGGGTTCGTTACTGCTATACGTTGTAAATGCGAATGTGTAACCCACTTACCGCCGATATAGTTTTTAATTTCCATTACAAACACCCCCTGTTATGTCTATGATGCCTTGGCTTTGAATACGTCGCTTGCGCTTTTTTGCGCACTACATCGCTTCTATGCATTGTGAAATGCCAAAAATCCGATTTTCCTTATTGAGCTAGGCTACAAGTACAATCGGTGACATTGCCAAAGGCTTTATCATGTTATCAGTCATACTAAAGTGCATTAATTCAGCACTTCGAAAAGCGACTGACTACAAAGATAAATAATACACATTCTAGTTTTTTATATTCGACATTTTCTATCTTAATCCCTTTTTTTCTAAAATTAATAATTATGTAATGAAACTAATGTGACGTAAAATCGTATACATTAACATTACACGAAATTGGAGGAATTACACGATGAATAACCATGAAATCGACTACAAATTATTTGGAGATGACATGCAGTATGTGCAAGTTGAACTTGATCCACAAGAGACGGTCGTAGCAGAAGCTGGTGCTTTAATGATGATGGATGATGCTATCCACATGGAAACAATTTTTGGTGATGGCTCAAGAGGTAGTTCACAAAGCGGTTTTATGGGGAAATTACTTGGTGCTGGTAAACGACTAGTGACAGGTGAAAGCTTATTCATGACAACCTTTACAAACGTTGGAACTGGCAAGCGCCATGTCTATTTTGCATCGCCTTATCCAGGTAAGATTATTCCAATGGATTTAAGTCAACATAAGGGCAAAATTATTTGTCAAAAGGATGCTTTTTTAGCAGCTGCTAAAGGGGTTTCTGTTGGGATCGAATTTCAGAAAAAAATAGGCGTAGGCTTCTTTGGTGGTGAAGGCTTCATTATGCAAAAGCTTGAGGGCGATGGTATGGCCTTCGTACACGCAGGCGGGGCAATTCATCAAAAAACGTTACAACCTGGTGAAGTATTACGTGTTGATACTGGGTGTTTAGTGGCAATGACATCTGATGTTGATTACAATATTGAAATGGTTGGCGGCGTAAAAACTGCACTATTTGGTGGTGAAGGTATCTTCTTCGCAACTTTACGCGGTCCTGGTACGGTTTGGGTTCAATCATTACCATTTAGCCGATTAGCAAGTCGTGTCTTTGCAGCTGCTCCAATTTCGCAAGGCGGTGGTGGACATTCATCAGGTGAAGGCGGTATTGGTGGATTATTTGATATGTTCAATAAATAACGAAACTCGTTCTGATATGCTTGATTCGCTATTGAAAACGTAGTTGATTTCTTGTTAGGGTTGCTTGCTTTAAGCAACCCTACAATCTATATCCCGTTTTAGTCAATTCTATTGGATATCGGCTTGCCCTGCCCAAAAGCGATAAGTGCATTGACATTAAGCATGAGCATAGCAGTTCTTGTTTTTAACGATGCACTACCAACATGCGGTAACGCAACAACATTAGGCAAGGTTAGCAATGGATGATCTAATGCAACTGGTTCCTGTTCAAAAACGTCTAACCCAGCAGCCCAGAGCTTGCCATTCTTCAATGCTTCATAAAGAGCATCTTCATCAATAATTCCTCCACGCGATGCGTTAATTAATACAGCATCTTCCTGCATTAAAGCAAGCTCCTTTGCGCCTATTAAACCAACAGTATCGCTATTATAAGGTGTCATAATGACAACAAAATCAGCTTTTGTTAAAAGGTCTTCTAGGGACGCGTAACGAAAACCATACATTTCTTCTGCTTCATGGCGACGTCTACGGTTATGATACAAGACATTCATATCAAAGCCCTTCGCTCGTCTTGCAACAGCCTGCCCTATTCGTCCCATACCGATAATTCCTAGCGTCGAACCAGATACATCCTTACCAACTAGCTGCATTGGATACCAGCTTTCCCACTTGCCCTCTCGTAAATAGCGCTCGCTTTCTGGTATTCTACGTGCAGTTGCTAGTAATAGGCCGAATACTAAATCAGCAGTCGTGTTTGTTAAAACACCTGGCGTATTAGTCGCCATTATGCCTCGTTTGCGCAGTGCAGGCACATCAATATTATTAAAGCCAACTGCTAAATTTGTTACTAATTTTAAATTGGGGGCGTGTTGAAGTAATTCCTCATCGACTTGATCTGCAATCGTTACCCACAATACTTCGCAATTTGCTACAGCAGCTAAAAGTTTGTCTCGCGGTATAACTGTTTCTTCTTCTTCCCATTGTTCGATATGATAATATTCCTCTAAAGGCTCAACAAATTGAGCAGGGAATTTACGTGTAATAAATAATTTCTTTTTCATATTTCAACACCCCTTATTCATTTCCCCATGTTGCCTTTAGCGTAACACTAATATTGTAAGGTCACAAGCAAGCTTTTATATCCAATCTTTGCATGTATCACGTTAAAAATAGGTATTTTTTAGCGTTATGTAAATCTATCCTTGATTTGTATGAATTCATCCTACCATTACGGGGTTTTATCCTTTATAAGAGAAAAAGTGTTAGATTGACTGCTTCCATCAATCTAACACTTATTTTACTTTGCCATGGTTGATCGCTACGGGGAGCTTGTTGTGTCTTTCATCGTAGCGCTTTGAGCAGGAGTGACCACTACGGGCGGGCGCTTTCCGGGGGCACATCTTAGACGCAACCCTCGCTATTGCGCGTGAGGTACCCGCGTCTTACATGTTGTGCGTATTGAGCAAGAGTCACCGCCCTCCGCTACCATCCTAGCGTTTTATAGCTGTCCGCAATAGTAGGTGCTTTCTGCTCCCCACTGGAAATCGCCAGAGTCGTCAGCTTTGCTGATGTTCATTGTTAAGAGACTTAACTCTTGGCAAACATCTTTGTTAAAAATCTTTAATCGTCGCATCAAGACGACTTGCGGCACGTTCTAATTCCTCAGAAGATTCACCAATGGATTCAATAATATTCGCCAACTCTGTTATTTGACTACCGACATTTTGAAAATTAACGATAGAACCCTCTACGGAGCCCGATATAGCATCAAATGCTTGTAATGAATTTAAATTTTGTTCAATACTCTTATTGACTAGTTCTTGAATTTCTTGAATCGCTTGTACAACATGTTTCGTAATGCCATTAGACATACCGATTAAATCCGCAATTTGTTCCACAGATCCTTTCGTTTGGTCTGCTAGTTTCCGTACCTCATCTGCCACGATTGCAAATCCTTTTCCATGTTCCCCTGCTCTTGCAGCTTCAATAGCTGAATTTAATGCTAGCAAATTTGTCTGACCCGAAATATTTTTTACCATTTCAATTACTTTATTAATTTTTGAGGAAGAATCGTTTAACTCCTCCACCATCATCGCCATCTCAGCTGTCTTGTCATTAATTTTTCCTGTTTGCTCATTTAATAAGACAATTTTCGAATAGCCTTCCGATGAAACCTTTTGCATCGTTTTTGCTTCATCAATACTTTCTTTTAAATAAGCATTTACTTGCTTTGTACTGGATATAAGCTCCATAACGGACTCATTTGTTTCATGGGATTGCGCCTCTAATTGCGTCGAAACCCCACCGACAATCCCCTTTATATGTGCCCGCACACTTTTTCTTTGCTCCTCTACTAAAGAGTTTGAGTAATTGTTATATTCCTCTAGAACAATTTGTTGTTCGAAATTACAAATTTTACTAATAGCATCACAATACTTTTCCTCTTCACTTTTCGATAGTTGTAAATTATATACAATTTTAAGTAAAGATTTTTCTAAATTTTGGAAAGATGCTAAATACCACTTTGGATATAAATTAATTTTCACATGCATCTTTCCTACACTACGCCGTTTTTCTATAAAAGCATCATCTATTCGCCCTTCGAACATTTCAATAATATGGTGACGTAGTGTTTGGCGAAGACGCTCACTAGAACTGTGCTTTTGAATAACCTCTTGTAAAGAAGGAACACTTTCTACAGCGTTATAAAATGTTTCAACAACTTCCACAACATGTTGCTCTACATATGGCTTTAAACTTTTTATTAACTGTAAATCTTCTTGCGTGAGATTGACTAGATGCAACTGTAACAGACGTTCCTGATCTTGTAAAATTACACCTGTATTTGACACATCATTTATAGCAATTGAATTTTGCTTAGGTCTATTCCTAAATTGAAACATCTTTCCACCCCATTATTGTGTGATTCTTTTTTGTTTGCTAAAAATCAATTATCAGAAAAAGGAAGATGTCCTTTCTCTATATGATTATAGAGTTTTTGTAATACTAGTTACAATAGTTCAGTAAGAATTATCTACAACACTACCAAATGACACTCACAATGCCTAATATGTAATTATAAATACCTATAAATTAGTTTTTTATTTGTTATCATTTAGATAGCTATAATATTTTCATGTTCTATATCAAGGAAGATCGCTCTATATTCCAACAAAAAAGCCACTCATTGTTGTGACAATTGAGTGACTTTTTTCGTTTACATAAAAATGATAATACTTAGAATAGCCGCTAATACCAAACGATAGATTGCAAATGGCATTAGTTTTACTTTGGAGATCAGTGCTAAGAAAAACTTAATAGATAGTAATGCGAAAATAAATGAACTAATAAAACCGACTACATAAAATCCTAAATAATCCATTGAAAGCGTATCCCAGTTTTTCAATACTGATACAAGGCTGGCACCTGCCATAATTGGTACAGCCATAATAAATGTAAAATCAGCAGCTACACGGTGACTAATGCCAAAAAGAACGCCACCTGAAATTGTTGCACCTGAACGAGAGAATCCCGGCCATAATGATAAACATTGCACTAAGCCAACTTTAAATGCCATGCCATAAGAAATATCATCTAATGAGTCCACTTTAGGTCTTCTTGGTGCAAATTTATCGGCTGCAATCATTAAAATGGCTCCAGCAACTAATGCATAGATAACATGCTCTACTTTAAATAAATGATCGTCAATAAAGTCTTTAAATGCAAAACCTAGGATAACTGCTGGCAGCATGCCGACAATGACATGCATTAAGTTGAAGCGACCTTTCATTGACCTCGATTGTCCATCAATATTATATAAGCCAACTAAGCTTAGCATACGCTTCCACATTACCACGATGACTGCTAAGATTGATCCTAGCTGTACAACGATTTTAAATGTATTAGCTGGATACTTCCCTAAAAACTCCTCTGTCTTTAACCACATATCATCCACAATGATCATATGACCTGTAGACGATACAGGTGCAAACTCTGTCATTCCTTCGACAAAGCCCAAAATTAGTGCCTTTAATAATTCAATTATATCCACAATGTCACCTTACCTTTAACGTTATTCTACATTTGCTTTCTGTGGGGAAAACAGCATTAACCTAATAATAATGTGATTCCATTTCCTCCGACCTACAGTTGATTAGGGCGAACATCAACCTACGTAGCGCGGGTTTGTTTAAGAATGCACCAACCTATTATAAGCTACTCTTTTTTCTTATACTACCTCTTTTACTGAAAAGTAATATCAACGACCCATAACTCTGAACGGCTGCCTATGCGCATTGGTGGCCCCCAAAAACCAAAGCCCGATGAAACAAGTGTATGCATTTGTCCCTTCTTCTTATAACCATAATCTAGCTCAAAAACACGTGCCGTAATAAACTGATTAGGCCATAGTTGTCCTCTATGCGTATGTCCAGATAGATGAAGGTCTACTCCTACTTGCGCTGGTGTTATTAAATCATTTGGCGTATGATTCATCACAAACCAAGGCAATTGGTCGTTCAATTTCAAGTCAGCGAGTTGGAGCCTTTCTTTATTCGTAATATCTTCTTGGCCTGTTATTATAAACGCATTGTCAATTAGAATTGTTTCATCACGTAAAATTTCCACACCGGCTTTTTTCATTTCCTCTACAAATGCAGGAATTTTCTTTCCATAATATTCGTGATTGCCAAGTACACCATATACACCATAAGTAGCTTTGAGCTGTTTCATGACATCTGCCATACCATCTTGCACAAACCATTTTGGATCATGCTCAACAATATCTCCGGCTAAAAAAACAACATCCGGTTTTGCTTCATTTGCTAAATGAACAAAACGTTGTAAATGTTTTTTATTTGATAGCACACCTAAATGGAAATCGGAAGCCACAACAACTCGCATCGACGATAGCTCGCTATCCTTTTTATCCATCGTAATATTTAACTGGCGCACGACTGGAGAATAGGCCAAATATGAACCGACAATCCCCAATATGAAAAATACAATAAGGGCTACACTGCCAACTAGCCGAATATTGTTCAACGGCGTTAGCCACAGTACAATTTGTGCTGTCACACATAGCAGTAAGCCATATTCAAATATGAACATCCAGTAATTCCCTATCACTGAAAACAATCGTAGTGACTCATGTATTCTTCCTATAATAACGCTAAAAGAAATAATAAACAGCACTAGCCAATACAGAACTGGAAAGTGAAACCACTTCATCGCTTCAAGCCATTGCTTTAAGCTCCACCCTAAATAAAAAGTTAAAGCACTATATATACCTACAATAAGAACGCCTATACTAATTTTTGCCATATACTGGTCCTCTTCTTTCGTATATTCATAGTGATTATAGCATTACATTATCCGTCACGTATTTTTAAAAGCACTTTAATTTCACATCATATTCCAGTAACATTTAATATCAATAGTAAATTAATTAATAAAAAAGCAAAATAAGGGAGGTATATGCAAGTGGCTAAGTATAAATTTGAATCAACAGAACATGAGCTTTTCCGTAAAACATTGCGTAAGTTTTTAGCTGATGAAGCTGAGGTCCAATATAATCAATGGGAAAAGGACGGTCTTATTCCACTTGATTTTTGGCGTAAACTTGGTCAATTAGGATATTTATGTCCGCAAGTAGAAGAACAATATGGTGGACTTGGCTTAGATTTTAGCTTTAGTGTCATTATCCAAGAAGAACTGGAACGTATAGGTTCAAGCCTGATCGGTGTCGGTTTGCATAATGATATTGTTGTCCCGTATATTGAGTCCTATGGTACAGATGCACAAAAAACACGTTGGCTCCCCAAATGTGTAACTGGAGAAACGATTACAGCCATTGCTATGACGGAGCCAGGGGCGGGCTCAGATTTAGCCAATATCCAAACGACGGCAATACGAGAAGGGAATCATTATATTGTTAATGGACAAAAGACATTTATTACAAATGGTATTCAGGGTAATCTAGTCGTTGTTGCAGTAAAAACGAACCTTCATGCTGAGAAAAAGCATCGGGGTATTAGCCTGCTCGTTATTGAGGAAGGTACAGCAGGTTTTACAAAGGGGCGCAAACTGGAAAAAGTGGGCATGCATGCGCAAGATACAGCAGAACTATTTTTTGAAGATTGTCGTGTTCCAGTAGAAAATTTACTAGGGGAAGAAGGTAAAGGCTTTTCCTATATGATGGAAAAACTCCAACAAGAACGCTTAGCTGTAGCCATTGCGGCTCAATCAGCGGCGGAAGATATGCTCGCTTTAACAATCGATTATGTGAAGTCTCGTCAAGCTTTCGGGAAATCCATTAGTGATTTCCAACATACACAATTTAAAATTGCCGAAATGGCGACTAAAGTAGAGCTTGGGAAAACTTTTTTAGAATCATTAATCGAAGAGCATATTGAAGGTAAGAACGTTGTGACAAAAGTTTCGATGGCGAAATATTGGATTACGGAAAATGCTCGGGATATATCTGCCCAATGCATGCAGTTGCACGGTGGTTATGGCTATATGGAGGAATATAAAATTGCCAGACGTTATCGTGATATACCGGTAATGTCCATCTACGCAGGTACAAATGAAGTGATGAAAATGATTATTGCAAAAAATATAGGGTTATAAAGCATTGTTAGTGTTGGTAGCGGAGGCGGCGACTCCTGCGGGAACAGCAGCACAGTACGTAAGACGCAACAGCCCGCGCGTCAGCGAGGGTTGCGTCTTACGACGTGCCCGCTGTAGCGGACAACAACGGCATAGAAAAAGTGTTAGATTGATGGCAATCAATCTAACACTTATCTCTTTGTACCGGCCTCTTGCCTTTTACACTGCCGGTATACGCACAATGACTTTGAACAAATCGCCGTCTACTTCTATGCTCATACGTGCACCATGTAAGTCTACAATGGATTGGGCGATGGCTAATCCTAGCCCTGAGCCTTCTGTATGACGTGAAGCATCTGCTCTCTTAAAGCGCTCAAATAACTCATCAGCATTTTCGCTTATTTCATATTTTGCCACATTTTTTACCGTAAATTCAGCATCACCGTTCGTCGTTCTTTTCAGCGTAACGTAAACCCGTGTACCTTCTAACGCATATTTCAATACATTGACGATTAAATTATCGATTAATCGCCACCACTTTTGTCCATCTACATAAGCGTAAATAGCATCTTGAGGCATCGACATACGTAAATCTAAGCGCGCCTTACATAAATCCTCTTCATGCTCCCCTACCGCCTGCTGAACGAGCTGTGTAACATCCACACGGCTGCGATGAAGCTCAATATTACCACTCGCCATTTTGGACACTTCAAAAAGGTCTTCAATCAGTACTTTTAAACGGTCGGATTTTTTATCGAGAATATGAATATACTGCTTTCGCTCTTCTTCCGTAATATCCGGATTTTTCAGTAAATCTGTATACGTAATAATCGATGTTAAAGGCGTGCGTAAATCATGGCTAACATTTGTAATTAACTCTGTTTTTAAACGTTCACTCTTCGCTTGTTCATGCATCGATGTACGAACACCTTCACGCAAATGATTCAGATTTTCCGCATGGGCTGCTAATGGGGATTTCCCCTTCACTTTTACATCACGGTTAAGACGCCCTTCTGCCATATCTTTCGTATCCTTCATAATGCGATTTAAATAGCCCATTTTTGACAGGAAGACTACCAATGCTGGGATACCGACAATCGTACATATGCCGAAAACCATAATCGGAAATCCTCCGCCTGTCACCACACTCGCAACAAAACTACCTCCACCAAAAAAGGCAGCTGCGACCAAGACAATGGAATGTAGTGCGATAGAACGATTTAAAAATAAATCAGTCATCGATTCTCCAATTCCCCATAAATAACTATCTTTCACATTTTCACTTAACTTTTCAACTGTATTTACGCGTTCATACAACCAAATGGCTTGTACGAAAAACACAACACTAATAATTATTAAAACTAATAGTATAAATACAAAATCAGTTAAAAAACGTACATAATTGGATTGATACGTATATTCAATTGTTTCAAAGGCAATCGATGAAGACATCCAGTACAGACAACCTGTAATGAACAGTAACGCAATTTGGACATCAATGCGTAGCTTAGCTAGCGTCTCTTTTTCCTTTAAGGAACCTATTGTCGGCAACAATTCTTTACGCCATTTCCAAACAAATACTGCTGCTATAAGACATGTTAGCCAAATAACAGAAAACAAATATTGATTGCGTTTAAATTGATCATAACCAGCCATCACCTCTGCGGATTGTGCAGCATTTTTAGAAATTGAAATCGTTCCTGTATATTCAGTCGTTTCATTCAATAGTTCAGATTCAAGGTAAACTTCTGAGCCGTATAAAAGATGGCTTGAATTATTACTAATGACTCCTGTTCTTAGTGGATGATTTATAAAAGATTTTTTGTATACACTACTTTCAGAAATGTCACCTGAACGATATGTTTCTTCTGTTTCTGTATTTGTTAATTCATAAGACCAATATTTATATCTCTTCCCAAATTCCTTCGATTCATCTTTTATAGCTTTTATATATTTATCGACGAGCGCACCTTTCTGCGCCACAATTTTCTTTCGAACATATTCATCATCTTCAAAGTTTTTCGTAATATCTTTTATTTTAGCATCTCGTTCATTTTCAAGCTTTGTCTTTAATTCTACTGCATTATTATCTGCTGCTTCCTGTATTTTCTCTTCATATTGACTTTTTATATTGTCGATTTGCGTACCTAACGAACCATAGTAATTACGGTGTTCTTCAATCTCACTATCCGTCACTGTAATCTTGCTTTTTAATTCTTCAGCAGTAGGTACGTTTAGTACTAGCGGTCCTAGTTCTGCTTGAAAAGCCTCTAATTCATTTTGGAAATTTGTCGATTGGAAATATGACTTTCCTACATATTGATAGCCAATTTTAGAAAATGTAAATATACCGAAAATAAACCATGTTAAATAAATAAGTGCTAGTAGAGGTTTCCATTTTTCCCTCATATTTTCGACTCTCCTCTAAAAAATTTTTTCTAAAAACTGTAGCATTTCGGAGGAGCGGGCATTTACAAGTTGATATGCATAAATGCCGAAATAAACGAGACCGATTACACCTGCCACAAACCCTGCTATCGTAATATACTTCTCTATTTTATTTTTCCATTTTATAGCCAACGCCCCATACCACCTTTAAGTAACGTGGGTTTTTCGGATCGGCTTCAATTTTTTCACGTATTTTTCGAATGTGGACCGCTACAATATTTTCAGCATTATAAGCTTCCTCATTCCAAACACGTTCATAAATTTCTCGAATCGAAAAAACACGCCCTGCATTTTTCATTAGTAATTCTGTAATTTTGTATTCAATTGGCGTTAAACGAACAGGTTCACCTTCTAACACAACTTCCTTAGCATCTTCATCTAGCACTAAACCATCAATCTCGACCTTTGCCGTGCCGTCATTGTACGTCCCAAGTTGTACATAACGACGCAATTGTGATTTAACACGCGCCAAAAGCTCTAAAGGATGAAATGGTTTCGTAACATAATCATCCGCTCCTACGGATAAACCATGAATCTTGTCGCCATCTTCCGCTTTTGCACTCAGCATTATAATTGGAATATTGCGTTCTGCTCGAATTTTAAATGTCGCCGTAATGCCATCCATATTAGGCATCATAATATCTAAAATAATTAAATGTACTTCATTGTGTTCCAGCTTCTCAAGAGCTTCCACACCGTCAGCTGCTTTAATGACATGATAGCCTTCATTTTTTAAGTAAATTTCAATACCATCACGAATATCTTGATCATCATCTGTTACAAGAACTGTTAACTTCGTCATGATATACACCTCGCTCTCAATTAATAGTGTACATATAAAATCTTAAAAACCAACAAGGATAAAAATGAAGAATTTCTTAAGCTTTTATTTTTTCATTCGTACTATTTTTTCTGCCTGCAAATGTCAATACTACAATACCTCCAAGTAACATTGCTACACCACACCATGATGTGAAACTTAAATGTTCCCCTACGAGCAATACACCGAGCATAGCCGCAGTTAATGGCTCTGCCAGTGACAAAGTTACAGCCGATGATGAGTTAATTTTCTGAAGCCCACTTAAAAACAATAAATACGCTATGCTTGTACACATAACGCCCATAAAAAGCATTGTCCACAAGTTGGAGGTAACGGCTAACCAGCTAAAACCGCTGCTGATGGAAAACGGTAGTAATAAAAGTGCACAAATTGAAAATGTCATGGCCACTGCAGGTAATGCTTCCTGCTGTGCCATTAGTTTTTTACTCATATTTGTGTAGACGGCAAAAGATACCCCTGCACAGATAGCTAGCCCAATTCCTCCTATGTGAATGGCGCCATCTTCATTATTGATGAACAGTAAAATACACCCTGTAATGGTCATAATCGTGGCTATCCCCCACACTTTCGTTGGACGTGTTTTCCATAGTAGCCACTCTATTACACCCGCAAACATAGGAGCACTGCCTATTGTCACAACCGTTCCAAGCGCTACACCTGTTAGACGGATGGATGTGAAAAAAAGTCCTTGGAATAAGGCTATACTTGCGGCTGCTAATAGTGTCCATTTCCACGACCATGTGCGAAAAGATATTTTACGTAGCAACACAACGATAACTAATAGTAATCCTCCACCAATTGCGGAGCGAATAGTTGCTACGCTGATAGAGGAGACATCTTTATCTAAAAAGGTTTGGGCTGTCCCTGTCGTGCCCCATAAAATAGCTGCTAGAAGTACAAAAAAATATGGATAGACCATTGCTTATTCCCTCCTACTTATAACACCTTCACTAGTAACTATACAGATTTATCCAAAACCAAACAATTCCCTATCTACTTTCTCTTATTATGTTTTCTATAAAAGAGAAGGTATAATAAGTACATTAAAAGGAGCGACCAATTATGTATAAAACAATTGAAGAAACAGCCATTGAACTTGGCATGCCAGAGGAACAAGTTCGACGACTTGTCTACGAAGGACGCATCCGTTCAATTTACGATGGTGATCAAATACTCATCAATAGCGGACAATTTAGCACCTATTTTGAACAATTAGAACGGATAAAAGAAGAAATAGAAATATGGCGTAATACACCTATTCCTGAAGATATCGACGTGAAAGACGAAGACTAAACTTCAAAGTGCCAGGCACTCAAACAATTTTGAATTGTTTGAGTGCCTGGCACCTAATGAACTAAATACTTACTACAAAGCCAGCACGTTTACCGATAATCTCAGCGTAATCCTCGACCATCACACTTGCCGTTGGATACATACCTGCACCTGGTCCTACCAATGTTAATGTACCAATATAATTGGTTTCTAGCGCGACGGCATTATTGACATCATCGACTGGATATAACGGATGCTCTTTGTCTACTAATAGTGGGCCGACTTTTGCTACTACTTTGCCATTCGCTAATTTCTCCACTTCAGCTACATGGCGGTAACGCAAGCCTTTTTCACATGCTTCCTTGACCTGCTCTGCTGAAATACAATCAATGCCAATGACTTCAACGTCTGCCCAATCCGGCTGCTCACCAAATGCTAATGCACTTAAAATCATTAGCTTCTTAAAGGCATCTTGACCAGATATATCATTATATGGATCTGCTTCTGCATAACCTAAGTTCTGTGCCTCTTTAAGGGCTTTTTCAAAAGACCAGCCCTGTGCACGCATTTTCGTTAAAATATAATTGGATGTACCATTTAAAATGCCTTGAATACGACTCACATCATTGACAAGCAAAATATTTTTCATCGTTTTAATCACAGGTACACCACCTGCAGTTGTTGCTTCAAAGCCAACGAATACACCATTAGCCTTTGCCAGCTCTTGCAACTCTAAGCCACGTTTCGCAAACATCACCTTGTTAGCTGTAATAACGTGACATTTATGTTCCACCGCACGCTTTAAATAACCGAAAGCTGGTTCTTCATTGACAATGGCTTCAAATACTACTTGCATACCAGGTTCCGCTAACACCTCATCCATACTCGTTGTCATTAAATGTGCTGTACCTGGAACACGTTCTCGACTAGCATCGGTTACTAAAATTTTTGCTACTTCTAATTCAATGCCTAATTTATGTTTTAGTTCTTCACGTTTTTCATTTAATATATGGTAAATCCCTTGACCAACAGTTCCAAATCCTAAGATCGCTGCCTTTATAGTTGCCATACTAGTTATTCCCTCCAACGTACTTTTCTCCAGTTTTCTATCTATATAAAGTCTGTGCCTACATGCACATATTCAAATAATTCAAAATTCAAATCTAAAGAAAATTGTAACGCAAACAAATACATTGCACAAGAAAAATCTTTCTAGGATGGACATTTGTTTTCCCTAGGCGTGCAAAAGAAATCGGTTTCATTGCCTTTATTATACGTTTTTTTCATAAATCTATAATTTTTGAACAATTATTGACGATTCTTTTAGCTAAAAATGAATTGCCTTTCTTCTATTATATATGTATGAAGATAGTCCTTATAGAATGGCTGTTTTAAAAAGTCTCAATTAATTTAACAAGTCTAGCGTAACATAATAAAAAAACTCATTCCCTATAGCAGTAGAGAATGAGCTAAATAATATAAGGGAAGGTTAACTTGCCTGTAAAAATAAGCGCTCTCGATATTGTGCTAAAACTGACTGCACTAACTTTACTTCTTCTTCTGTAAAGTTTGGTACTGCATAAGTGCGTTCAATTAATTGAAAAGATCCATATTGCAAATAATACTCTGTTGCCGGAAGAACAATATGATCTGAACCGTGAGCTTTATACTCTTCAAAAACTTCTTTTACTATAAATCCTTCTTCTTTAGCATAGATAATTTCATTGAAAGCACTATGTCCAAAAGTTTGTTGCCATTTCATTTCAACTGTCGAAAGTAAGTTTTGAATGGACATGTTGTTCACAAAATGCTGACTTTCATTTAATTCATAAATAAAATATGCAGTTATATTTTGTGCACAATAGACATTTCCCATTTCTAACACTCCTTTTCGATCAGTTTTTTAAGTGGGAGTAACTACTGGCTATGTAGCTACTCCCTTTATTCAAAAGTGGGGGAGCACTTATGAAAACAAATGTTTGTTCGTTTGTGTATTACACGGTTTCACTTTGTTCGAGGTTGGTAGCCGAGCGAACATTTAACTTAATTCCTAGTATATAACATGGTATTCACTAAGTCAATAAAACTTATAAAATTACTTGGTATTAATGAAAGCAATAGCCGAATGAGGCTATGAGTAATGTTGCAACGTTATACGCATTACCAAATGAGGCATTTCGAATGAGAAAATACGTTAACGCTACGACACCATCCATTTCTATTTTTATGCTTCTACTGTTTGTTCAGTAGTTGTTACTTGTGCGATAGCTTGCTCTAAATCTGCAATAATATCCTCTACTGCTTCTAGTCCGATTGATAAGCGAATGAGCGACTCGGAAACGCCAGTTTGGATAAGTTCCTCTGCAGATAATTGTTGATGTGTTGTAGATGCCGGGTGAATAATTAATGATTTGGCATCGCCAACGTTTGCAACGTGTGAAAATAATTTTACGTTGTCTATTAATTGACGCCCTGCTTCACGGCCACCTTTAATGCCAAATGTAAGCACTGAACCGAAGCCATTTTTTAAATATTTCTTCGCTAAATCATGGGAAGCAAAATCCTCTAATCCATTATAATTTACATATTCCACAGATGGGTGGTTACGTAAATACTCTGCAACTGCTAACGCATTTTCATTGTGTTTAGGAATTCGCAAATGAAGCGTTTCTAAACCTTGCAATAAGTTAAATGCAGCATCTGCACTTAATGTTGGTCCAAAGTCACGAAGTAATTGTACACGCAGTTTTGTGGCAAATGCAGCCGCTGCAGTATCAATTCCGTAACGTAAACCATGATAAGACGCATCTGGCTCTGTAAAACCAGGGAATCTTCCCTGAGTCCAATCAAATTTCCCAGCATCTACAACGATGCCACCTAACGTGGTACCATGACCGCCAATCCATTTTGTTGCTGAATGTACAACGATATCTGCACCGAAATCGATTGGTGTTGCTCCGTATGGTGAAGCAAATGTGCTATCAATTATTAACGGCAAACCATTGTCATGCGCAATTGTTGCTACTGCTTCAACATCCAGCACTTTTAAACTCGGGTTGCCATAAATTTCAGCGAACACTGCTTTTGTATTCTCATTGATTGCTGAACGGAAATTTTCAGGATTCGTTTCATCTACGAAAATCGTTTTAATACCGTAGTTTGGTAGTGTATTTGCTAATAAGTTATATGTGCCTCCGTATAAAGAGCTTGCTGCTACGATTTCATCCCCTGCTCCTGCAAGATTTAAAATAGAAAATGCGATTGCTGCTGCACCTGATGAAAGTGCTACTGCTGCTGTACCACCTTCTAATAAAGCGACGCGTTTTTCAAATACATCTACAGTCGGGTTTGTAATACGTGTATAAATATTACCCGCTTCTTCTAATGCGAAAAGACGTTGCGCATGAGCAGTGTCTTTAAATACGAAAGCTGTTGAACGATACACTGGTACTGTTCGAGAACCTGTCACTGGGTCAGGCTCTTGACCACCGTGTAATAGTAATGTTTCTGGTTTGAAATTCGACATGTTTTCTTCCTCCTTAGTGGTTTTGACGATGGTACCGGAGATGAGGAGGATTTATGTGTAGAAAACAAAAACCCTCTTCAGTTAAGAAGAGGGTTGCGGTTGCAAGTTTTCCTCCCCTTATCTGCCAGATCCAAGTAAGAATCTGTAGGAATTAGCACCTTAGCAAGTTCGTCACTCACTGGTTGCCGGGCATCATAGGGCCTATTCCCTCCGCCGCTCTTGATAAGAGTATGTGATTCAATTTCCATCGTTGTTACACAGTATAAACATAGACTTTTTTTCTGTCAACAGTAAAAATTATTTTTTTCTGAAACTTCTGTCTGCTCCATTACGTAATAAGAGCACATATACTATATTAAACTTATAAATTGAAAGGAGCATTTGTTAATGGAAAAAGCCATGATATTTTTTATTATGATTGTTATTGGTTATTTAATTGGCTGCATTCATGGCTCTAAAGTGGCACAATTTTTATCAGGTGTAGATTTAAAAAAGGCTGGGCATGGCAATGCCGGTGCCTCCAATGCAACCCTATCGCTCGGCTGGAAATACGGGGTTTTAGTAGCAGTAATTGATATTGGTAAAGGGGTCCTTGCCGTACTCTGTGCCCTCAACTACCTTGCCACACATGCCTCAAACTATACTGATATACAAATGTGGCTCTTAATTTATACAATGGCTGCTAGTGTTATTTTAGGTCATAATTTCCCTTTTCATATGGGCTTCAAAGGTGGCAAAGGGACAGCATCCATTATTGGCATTTTACTTGCCGTCGATTGGAAAGTCGCGTTAATTGCACTTATATTATTTGTTATTTTATCTTTACTAACAAACTATTTAATCATTGGAGTGCTTGAGTTTTATCTTGCTTTTTGTATGGCGACCTATTTATGGATACCTGGCATTGGCCCAACTATTATTTCAATTCTACTGTTATGCTTAGCACTCATCTTGCATATCGAAAATATCAAAAGGCTACTCAATGGTACCGAACCGAAAGTAACATCTGCCTTTAAAAAATCGTTATGAATTAAGATGGGTGCCAGGCACTAAAACAATTTCCATGCTAGGCATGTATTTATGACCTCCAGTAAAAATCCACGTAGACTCCAGCTTAGAACGCACGCAACGTAAGCGCAGACACCTTGCGCGTTAGCGAGGGTTGCGGCTTACTATGTGCCCGCGGAAAGCATCGCCGTAGTGGACAACAAACGCATAACAAAAAGAGTTAGATTGATAGCACTCAATCTAACTCTTTTTAATATATTATTTAGCAAACGATGGATCTAGCATTGTACCGTTCTTCGCTAAATTCACATGCCAAGAAAGTGCTTTTTCTAAAATATGTGGTGTATGATGTCCACCTGTCGCTTCATTCGCTTCGTTAAAGTACGCCCATAACTGTTCTTTATAATCTGGATGCGCACAGTTATCAATAATACGGCCTACACGCTCTTTAGGTGCTAAGCCTCGTAAATCTGCAACGCCTTGCTCTGTGACGATAATATCGACATCGTGTTCAGTATGGTCTACATGCGAAACCATCGGCACGATACTCGAAATTTTGCCGCCTTTTGCATACGATTTCGTTACAAAAATACCTAATCTTGCATTACGAGCAAAATCACCAGAACCACCAATACCGTTCATCATCTTCGTACCTGAAACATGTGTTGAATTGACATTTCCGTAAATATCCAATTCAAGTGCTGTATTGACCGAAATTAAGCCGAGTCGGCGGATAATTTCAGGATAGTTAGAGATTTCCTGTGGGCGTAATACTAATTTATCAGCATATTTTTCAAAATTCCCATAAACGCGGTTTCCTACTTCTTCAGATAGGGTAATAGAAGTAGCAGATGCAAAGCTTACTTTTCCGGCATCCATTAATTCAAATACTGCATCTTGTAGTACTTCTGAATACACTTCTAAATTCTCAAACTCAGAATCTTTGAAGCCTAGTAATACAGCATTTGCTACTGACCCTACTCCTGATTGTATTGGTCGTAAACTCGTAGTTAAACGACCTACTTTAATTTCTTCACGCAAGAAATTCAGTAGGTGACTTGCCATAATGTCCGTTTCTTCATCTGCAGGGACAATTGTCGATGGCGCATCTAAAATATCTGAAATGACAATGCCTTTTACTTTATCTAAATCTAGTGGAATACCAATTGTGCCAAGACGATCTGACGCTTTTAGCATTGGAATTGGATCGCGTTTACCCTGAGGTCCTGGTACAAATATATCATGCACACCTTCTAATGCATCAAGCTGAGCTACGTTTAGTTCGATGATGACTTGGTCTGCTTCTTGCACGAAAATCGGAGAGTTACCAACTGAAGTTGTAGGAATTAATAAGCCGTCTTCTGTAATGGCAGTAGCTTCAATAATCGCAAAATCAATAGGACCAATAATACCTTGACGTACTAGTTCCGCATTGTGTGATAAATGGGCATCCACATATGTGATGTCTCCACTATTAATCTTATTACGAATACCTGAATCAGCTTGGAAAGGGCTACGCTTGCGAATAACACCAGCTTCTGCTAAGTATTGGTCAACTTCTGGCCCAAGAGATGCACCTGTATATACATCTACTTTGAAGCTTTCTGTTTTCGCTTTCTCTACAAGTGCAAGCGGTACCACTTTTACGTCACCCGCACGTGTAAATCCACTCATACCAAGTACCATGCCGTCCTTAATCCAAGATGCTGCTTCTTCTGCTGTTACAACTTTGTTTCGTAACTGTTCATTACGAAGCTTTTTTGCTAACTTTTCATCCATTCCTTATTCCTCCATCCCACTTTTATTTACTTCAACTAGATTATTTGCCCTTGCCATTGGTACACCCAACCAATGTAAAAAAACAGGAGATAAATAACCTGTCGCCATACATAATTTTACACTATTCAGAAGATTTAAGCTATATCTAACAAAATAATTTACTTTACGATGTATTTTTCATTGTTACTATAACGGCAATTACTCTAACACTTTTTGCTATACCGTTGATATCTGCTAGGGCGGTGCTTTTTTGTCGGCACTACGTAAACAAGAAAGAATAGCTTTTTAAAAGTTGTGTCTCATGCTTTGCTAAATGATAAGAAACGTTCTAGATGGAATCTATCATTCGATTTTAGAAAAAAAGCGTGCTATGCTTTTTATAAAATGGGTAAAAGGGGATTTTTAAATGGTAAAAGAATTATTACGTAGTCACTCTTCTGTTCGTATTTATGATGGCAATCCAATATCTAAAGAGATTGTCGAAGATTTAATTGCTACTGCACAAATGGCTGCTACATCTCACTTTGTTCAAGCATATAGCGTAATTTGGGTAACAGACGAGGAGAAAAAAGAGCAACTAGGCTTACTTTCTGGAAATCCACGTCAATACGAAACGTCGGGCGGTGCTTTTGTTTTTTGTGTAGATTTTAAACGACTGCAAATGGCAGGAAAATTAGAGGGCGTTGATATAGTTGCGGATTCTGCAGAGAACGTGCTCGTTGGTGTTGCTGATGTAGCATTATTTGCGCAAAACTTTGTAATTGCGGCTGAATCTATGGGATATGGCATTTGTTATATCGGCGGTGTGCGTAATAAGCCTGAAGAAATTAGTGAATTATTTAATCTGCCTGATTATGTTTTCCCATTGTTCGGATTAACAATCGGTGTTCCAGCTCGACGTAATGAGGTGAAGCCTCGTTTACCAGTTGCAGCCGTCCTACATGAAAATGAATACAATACAGCAAAGTATGAGGAACTTTTACCTTCTTACAATGAAACGATGGAAGCCTATTATAATAGTCGTTCCTCCAATCGTAAAATTGATAACTGGACGAAGCAAATGGCTGATTTCCTAATTGAACAACGTCGTCCTCATATCAATAGCTTCTTAGCTAAAAAAGGATTTAACTGGAAATAGAATTATTAAAATGGAGTTACTATCGTATGATAATAACTCCATTTTTTTCAAATTACAAATGGCTTTTTATTAACAAACTAGTATTATCGTCTTGTTCTATATGTTAAATTCAGGGACAAATTAAACGAAAAGACACTTCCCTTTTCCAACATTTCCATTAATATTAATAGAAGGACTTTATCTCGAAAGGAGTTATGTCAACATGTCCTACGTCAATAAGCATCTTGCTCGTACCCTAGAACAACAACATAAGAGAAGCGTAAGAGGTTTATTTTTAAAAATCCAAGACTTAAACAATGACTGTTTACTTTTAAGAAAACGGCTTGAACAACATATTGACCTTACGCAATACAAAGACGCGATTGACTATGTCGATCAATTCGTTTCCTATACAAGCATTTTAAATTTGAAATTTGTTACGAATACACAAAACCTTGAAGTAGTAGTATTGCATGCTCTTTTACTGGAATATATAATCGAACAACAATCAGCCTCTACGTTTGACTATGAACTTAATTTATTGCATGACTATATGCAAGAAATTCTCGCATTAAACGAACATGCGTCAACACTTTTTTCCAACCATAAAGAAAAAATGCTTCGGTACATCGAGAAGCAAAACATATAAAAAAGACGATCAAGACAATAGAATTCATTGTGCTGATCGTCTTTTGTTTTTATTGTAAACCTTTAATGATAAGCGAGCGTACTGGTAAGAATTGCTCTCCAGTTTCATTATACGTGAGGATGACTTCATCGCCTTCTTGTAAGTAAATAGCAAGAGGCTCAGTTTCAGCACTTACTAAATAATTTTCACCGTTATTCAGTAAAAACGATACTACAGTAAAGTCTCCAAGGCGTTCCTTATAGACACGCACTACTGTTCCACTTGCATTTTTCTGTTCTGCATGTGAACTACCATCGACCGTACTGCCACCACGAGTTAGCGCTGTTTTATATAATTTTAACGCTTCTTTTGGTGTTGTAGCATAAGCTGAAATCTCAGGATTTGCGGCAGAAACAATAAAGTAATTTTGTAAGAAGCCATTAGAATCTAGCACTGCTGTTAACCAACTCGCCTCTCCATAAAAATTATATAAAACAGGCATTTCTCCAGCCCATTTTTTCTCAATAAATTTCTTTTCAATAATTTGCAAATTACCTTGTGAATCCATATAAGATTCATCTTTATTTCCTGTGTAATAGGTTGCTTCACCAGTTCTGGCATTTGTTAATGAGTAACCAAGCATAGAATCGACGCCCTCTTTTGGACTCGTGAAGTCTGTGAAATAATACATATCGCCCGCTTCATCGAAAATCGGACTGACATTTGCTTCGGTCCCTTCATCAGAAGGCAACTTGACATCTTTTTTACCAAACATACTATTCCAATAACCATGAACATATTTGCCATAATAACTATTTTGTAAACTTACTGTCTCAGGTGAAACGGCACCATCAATAAATGCTGGCACATCGGCTAATTTCACAACTTCAGATTTACCTGTCAAGGCATCCACAAGGACAATACCTTTTACGTCGAAGCCATTTCGAGCAGATATAAATTCTCCATATGAACGGATGTAGTATGGTTTACCGTCATCATCGATTTCCAGTTGGACATCGCCATAAAAAATAAGAAATGGATGCTGTAAGCGCATGTGACGTTCTAAGTTAGCATTTAGAAAAGCTGAAGGGACATATTTCATTTCCTGTGCAACAAATTTTGGATTGTCCGCTGAGTCTGTGGCACTCATTGTAAAATAACCTGGTGTCGTCTTACCGTTCATCCATTTAAAGAAGCCTGAAAATTCCACTGGTGCGATATAAACATACTCGCCATTAACCTTCTGTATTTGTAAACGTCCTAGCTCATAATAACTTGTATTTGGTACTTGCCCAAATGCCTTTTTCATTTTATTGCGGACGAATTTAGGCGGGACACTCGCCGGTGTTTGCGTTTCATCAAACGGCTTAATCTCGACCTCTTCTTTCATTTCCGCAGATTTAAATTTTTCGTTAGCATTCCATAGTGGTGCGGATAATACATAGACCCCCACTACTAAGCTCGCTAAAAATAAAAGACCTTTTATTTTTCTTTCAATACCACTTGCTAAAAATGCACCACATAAAGTTAGTAGTATAATTACCGGCCAAAAGACAAGCCAGTTAACATCAATTTTTGTCACATAGAGCGCAATACCCGATGCGATAAATCCGATAACAAACACAGCGATAAAAAAGTAGCCCACTACTTTCTTCGATTGTCCATCTTCACGCTTTTTTGTTATGAGCGGTGTTAACAATACACTCGCAATAATTGCAATGACTGCAGAAGCTATTAATAGCTTAGTCATTTTATTCACCCTCTCCTCACTTACTGTCTTTCTTATTTACGGTTACATAGAGAAAAAGTTTCAAACATAAATTGAACGGATATTGCCTTCACGCTTACTGATTAATAGGATGTTAAAAGAACTTGTCATCAAAAAGGGAATTTAAGCAGTAATAGAGAATTTCAAAGAAAAGGAGCTGAAAATTTGGTTAGAAAAATTTTGTTAGCATTTATCATCTTATTTGGTCTTTATTATATTTTTTTCTTTTCACACATTGACCAAAGAGTAATACTTATTTTCAAAATTATCCCGATGATTTTGATTATTATCATGGCAGCAATTCCAAAAGTACAGGCGATCAAAAAATATCAATTATTAATTGTTATTGGCTTAGTATTTTGTATGATAGGAGACTACACATTACAATGGTTCCTTATCGGTCTTACTAGCTTTTTAATAGGCCATATTTTTTATATCTTTGCTTTTTCAAGCACTAATGAACAGCCAGTACCAACTTGGGCAAAAGTTTTATTACTTCTATATGGCGTAATGATGGCTATATGGATTGCTAGCACAGTCTTTAAATCTGGTGAAACAATACTTACATTTGCCGTTCTTGCCTATATTGCAATTATCTTAACAATGGGTTGGACTGCCATTCGCACCCGTTCTGCATTCGCTATAGTTGGCGCAATTTTGTTTATCGCATCGGATTCGTATTTAGCAGTGAATAAATTTGTTATGCCACTACCTTTCTCGCACGAAGTAATTATGTTGACGTATTATAGTGCGCAAATACTTATTGCATTGAGCATTGTTCAATATTCCGAAATCCGAAGTAAAGTGGTACAATGAAAGTGCCTGGCACTCAAACAATTCTGAATTGTTTGAGTGCCAGACACCTACAAAGGAGGCCATATATTCTATGAAAGAACAAGTAATCGAGCGATTAATTCGCTACGCAAAAATCGATACTCAATCAGACTTCACAAGCGAAACAACTCCTTCTACTCAAAAGCAATTCGATTTATTGCATATTTTGAAGGATGAACTTGCCGCAATTGGCTTAACAGACATTACTTTAGATGACAATGGCTATTTATTTGCAACACTTGAAGCAAATACAGATAAAGAAGTACCAACAATTGGCTTTCTAGCACATGTTGATACAGCGACTGATTTCACAGGCAAAAATGTTAATCCGCAACGAATTGATCATTACGATGGCGGTGACATTCGATTAAATGAAAATTTAGTCATGTCGCCAAAAGAGTTCCCCGAACTTAAAAATTACGTTGGACAAACACTTATTACGACTGACGGCACGACATTACTTGGTGCAGACGATAAAGCAGGCATTGCTGAAATCATGACGGCTATGGAATATTTAATTAATAACCCTTCCATTAAGCACGGCAAATTACGTGTAGCTTTCACACCTGATGAAGAAATTGGGCGCGGACCTCATAAATTTGATGTCGCTGCATTCGGGGCTGACTATGCTTATACAATGGATGGCGGACCATTAGGCGAGCTTCAATTCGAAAGCTTTAATGCTGCAGGTGTGAAAGTGACAACAAAAGGCACAAGTGTACACCCAGGTTCGGCAAAAAATAAAATGGTTAATTCTATTACAATGGCTATTGCATTCCAAAACGAAATGCCATCGGATGCGGTACCTGAGAAAACAGAAGGGTATGAAGGCTTTATTCATTTAATGGACTTTAAAGGGGCTATTGAACATACTGAGCTTTCTTATATCGTACGTGACCACGATCGTCAAAAATTCGAGGCGAAAAAACAATTAATGCGTGATGCCGCTGCTAAAATTCAAGCACAATTTGGCCAAGATGCACTGACAATTTCAATCGAAGACCAATACTATAATATGGGTGAAAAAATTGAGCCTGTAAAAGAAATTGTAGACATTGCACGCCAAGCAATGGATAAATTAGATATTACCCCAAATACATTACCTATCCGCGGCGGTACAGACGGCTCACAACTTTCTTACATGGGCTTACCAACACCAAATATTTTTGCTGGTGGCGAGAACATGCATGGTAAATACGAATATGTATCTGCCGAAACAATGGAAAAAGCTACACAAGTTATTATTGAAATCGTGCAGCTATTTGAACAACAAGGTAAGTAAGTTTATTTACTTTCGAATGATAAAAATTAATAATAAAGACGCTATAAACAGTCTTTAAGCTAAAATCCGCTTCGCTCCCGATGAATAAGGCACGACTAGCACAATTCATTAAAATCGGTGCATTTGCTTGTTCTTAGGAGTCTACGCGGATTTTTCTTTACTACGAAAGAATGGGGACAGATTGATAAACTGGCTTTCATTCTCAATATTAATGACTGAATTTTCGAATTACATAAAAGTTAGGTGATGGATTATGAAAGAAATTGCATTAGGCATTATAGCTTCACTATTTTTTGCGGTAACATTTATTTTTAATCATGCAATGGAACTGCAAGGTGGCAGTTGGCTATGGAGTGCATCACTTCGTTACTTCTTCATGCTACCTTTTTTACTAGTTATCGTCTTTTATCGTAAGGGCTTTTCACAGCTTACAAAAGAAATGAAAAATAAACCTGTAGCATGGCTACTATGGAGCTTTGTTGGCTTTGTGCTCTTTTATGCACCACTTACATTTGCAGCAGCGTTCGGTCCAGGCTGGCTCGTTTCAGGTACATGGCAATTTACAATTGTTGCTGGTGTACTACTCGCTCCCCTATTTGTGTCAGTAATCGCCGGAAAAACAGTGCGTCAAAAAATTCCGTTGATTTCCTTTCTTATTTCATGTGTTATTTTAGTAGGGATTTTGCTTATTCAAATACCACAAGCACAGTCTGTAACATCGAAAAATCTAGTATTAGGAATTTTACCGGTAGTTATTGCAGCATTTGCTTACCCCCTCGGTAATCGTAAAATGATGGAGATCTGTGGAGGACGCATTGATACATTCCAACGGGTACTAGGTATGACTGTTGCATCGATGCCTGCATGGATTGTCATGGCTTTGTATGCCGTTTTGACCGTTGGGCTACCTTCATTAAACCAAGTGTTACAATCATTACTAGTCGGTATTAGCTCAGGCGTCATTGCGACCATTCTATTTTTCATCGCAACTGATCGCGTTCGTGAACATCAAGGCAAACTAGCTGCTGTGGAGGCAACCCAATCAACGGAAATACTATTTGTCATTGTTGGTGAAGTACTACTACTCGGCATTGCGTTTCCAGATCCGATTGCACTTGCAGGACTTGGCGTTATCATTGTCGGTATGCTATTGCATAGCTACTATACGATGATTCTTGGAAAGAAAAGTGTTCCTCAGCCAACATCCCCTTCTGAGCAGTCGAGCACTACTTAATAAAGGCTTATGTTTTGTTGGCTTAACAAAAAAGGACGACTCATTCCTATACGGATGAGTCGTCTAGAGATTTTACGTTCCCAAAAAATGAGGGGGGTTTTAGGAGCGCTTTATGAACTAGCAAACTTCTGGAGAAAAGTAGCTAAAGTTCATCCTCTCTACACTCGTTTTGCAGAGAAGGAATAATCTTTACACTGATAATGATAATCATTATCAATTAAATTGTCAACTACAATCTTTAAATTAACTAAAAATTTTTTTATTGGTCATAAAGCTTTTTTCAATGAACGGCGGTATTGCCATTGTTTTAACTGAAAATGTAAAAAACAACCGATACAAAATCCAGCAATTGCAACCGATGAAGCAATTACTACCATCGTAGTCATCACATACCCCACCACTTGCCAATTACACAAAAAGGCTACTAGGCCACTAGCTAAACATATGCAAGCAATGCTGGAATTAAACCTTTGTTGCTGTGCATCCTCCGGTATATAGGCAGTAGGAGCTTTTCGTAAAAACAATGTTCCAAATCTAATAACCGGATTAAAATGACATACAACACCGAGTAAGTTAGCAACTAAGGGAATCGCTAATAACCATGCATAGCCTGTAATCCATGATACTAATACACTAAGTAAAATTGTCCATTGATTGAAACGAACAAGCGGTCTTGGAATTGCATGTGTTAATGACATCTAAAACCAACCTTTCTTATATGTTTAATGTATTTTACTATATTGCATTCCATTTGTGAAGTAAAAATGAATAACATATAATTGAAGGTAATGATTGAAAAGAAAAGGTGATGACAATGCCCGCTTTAACGATGGATCAAGTCAGACAACTGAATTCCTACAGTATTTATACAACAGAGCCAAAACGAACGCTTTTTACATTAGCTGATATACATAAAGACTTTTACCATCCTGATTTTTTAAACCTTATGATGGGCATTACAGATGCCGCAACAGAAACAGCCGCTATCTCCCATTTTGCACGACGCTACGGCATGTTTTTTGCTATGCAACTTTATATGCTTGCCGCCTACGATGAAATTTGGGACGGAAAACCAATTGAGCTTCGCTTTGATGCGGCTAAGGAATTCAATAGCTTCACTGTCGCTATGTTCGTTAATCCTAACGATTGGCGTTATGTGGAAGAAGAAGAGCGACAAGCTGTCATTGAAAAAATATTATATGACGGGCATGTCATCGTTTCGCAGCTGCGTAAAGTTACATCAATTTCCCCTTTAACCATTTGGGAAAATTTCTTTGGCTACCTACTTTGGCATTACCATCAATTATTGGCTAACCCCGGCTTGGCAGACCAAGCAATGGATGATATCGAAGTATTAGAAAACCCTAAAACATGGGCTCGTTTCTCGCAAAAATCGTGGTGGGCGGAATATACCGGTGGTCAGAGTCCTACAAATTTAGTAAATGTTCCGGTTCGCAAATCTTGCTGCTTTTCCAAAGATATTCCTGGTCTTTTGGCATGTGGATTTTGTCCACTTAAGAAATAACAAAAAGCCTTACTTCTCACGTTTGGTGAAAAGTAAGGCTTTCTTTTATTTTTCAAAAACAACAAACCATTCATTTTGTTCTTCATACATCGAAGTTCCTGTAAACCCTTCTTTTAAAAGCTGCTGTTGCATGGCTGTATCTGACATGACAACAGCTTTTTTTTCAACATATTGTGGCTGTTCAAGTTGTAAATCCTTATAAAAAATATAGCGTAATTTATCTACATATTTAATTTTCAAGCCCTTGATAACTAGCCCTTGTGAAAATTTATCCTTTAAGCTCGGAATATTATACGGTTTAACCGTTGAACAAACGTAGTCATAGCTATTTAAATCTATTTCATTCATCACAATAGTTGCTAATGTTTTTTGTAATCCATAACCTCGATAAAGGGGCGAAACATTCGAGATTTCTTGATATAACACGCGATGGAATTGCTCCTCTGGAATAGCACAATCATATCCAAGGTGCTCGTCATCAACAGGTGGATTTAATAATGCTCGGAAGCCAATTAGCTTATTTTCAACATATGCTCCAATCATCAAGCCATTGCCTTGTAAAATGTATTCGAATTCTTCTGTCGATAAAGGCTGTAAAATGCTTTGATCCGGCAATACTTCATATACCTCTTGTTGCAATGTCAGTATAGCTGGTAAATGGTGCAGTTGTAATATCGTGACATAAAAAGGCGTTTGTCCAAGCAGACCTTCATAAATTCTATCCATGTTGAAGCCTCCTTAAGCTGTTACGGTTGTTGAAAATTGGCATAGTTCCTTCAGAACTTCTTCATCGACAGCTACACCTAGTCCAGGTTGTTCTGTCAGGCAAATGAATGGGACATCATAGTGTAAATTTCCGACATCCTTAGAGAATTTCAGAGGCCCTGTCAATTCGACACTTGTCATAATCTTTTTAGAAAATGCAACGTGGAAACCAGCTGCTGAACCTACAGACGATTCCACCATCGAACCAATCTGACATTCGATGCCAGCCATTTCCGCCATAACTGCTAATTTCATCGCAGGGTAGATGCCTCCGCATTTCATTAATTTAATATTTACTTTATCTGCTGCACGCTTTGCAATAATTTCACGCATTTCACGTACGCCACGAAGCCCCTCATCAATCATTAACGGCACATCGGACTTCGATTTAATTTCTACCATGCCATCAATATCTTCACTATCAACAGGCTGTTCTAACCAATCAATATTTAAATCCTTTAGTGCACGTAAACCTTGTAATGTTGTAGCCGCATTGCCCCATCCTTGGTTTACATCGACACGTATCGCAATATCCTCGCCTACACGCTCACGTACTGCTTTTATACGAGCAACGTCACGTCTAACTTCAGTTCCTACCTTCATTTTAAATGACTGATAGCCCATTTCTACACGTTTAGCTGCCTCGTCTGCCATTTCTTCAGGCGTTCCAATACTCAACACATGAGTAATTGGGAATTTATCATGATAACGTCCGCCAAGCAGCTGATAAACCGGCACTTGTAATGCTTTGCCAGCAATATCAAAACACGCAATATCAATTGCTGCTTTAGCAGCAGGTACATCCTTCACAATATGATTCATTTTATCGTGAAGCTTTTCAAAAGCCATTGGATTTTCTCCCATAATGGCCGGTACTAACTGGTGTGTTAATACTGCATACGTACTTTCCCATGACTCGCCTGTTACATGTTCATCCGGTACCGCTTCTCCGTATCCGACAATACCCGTATCTGTTGTGATTTTCAAAATAATCGAAGGCATTGTATTATATGTAGCATAACTAATAATAAATGGCTCAATAAGTGGTAATTGAATCGCAAAAACTTCTACTTGTTGGATTTTCATTTTTTATCATACTCCTGTATAATTTATGTTGTCGTTAATATGTCGCTAAATACTTAAAAAATATAAAAAGGAACGATGCCTTTGTCTACAAAAATAGCAGTAATATGCTCTCATGCTTTTAAAAAGCGTATCTCTAGTATCGCACAAAACATAGAGAATATTCAAATAGAATTTTATCTTTACAAACACCCTTCCGATGCACCGGCTTTGTTAAAGCAAATCAACCCATGTGATGCACTTCTATTAGGAGGTACATTGCCATATTTATATGCCCAATCATCTCTTGAAGCATTACCGATTCCTTGGAATTACTTAAAACAAGATGAGATGACCATTTCTACGACTTTATTGTCACTTATAGCAAACAAAGCAATCCCTTTACCAAGACTGTCCATAGACGTCATGCATCCAACATTCGTTGATAACGTACTAACTGAGATTGAATATATTGGCGCAAAACCTTATGTTCATCGCATTTCCATTACAGAACCAACAGACAATGTCTTGCATAAGCATATTGCCTTATGGGATGCTCAGCACATCGATTTTGTCATCACCAGCATTCATAGTGTATATGATGAGTTACAGCTACGTAACATACCTGCTATGCGTATGATCGATGCCACAAGTTCAATTATGCAATGTCTAGAAGAAACAAAAACACAATCACTACTTACTAAATCCGAATCGGCAAAGGCTGTCGTTGGATTTTTAGATATTCCTTACAACAATCGTAGTGCAGATATTTTACACAATATAACTACATCTACACATGCAACTTATAAGCAAATTAATCCTAACTATTTTGAGCTATATACAACAGCTGGACATTTACAAAATGCGCTTGAAAAGGAACATTTCCAGCAGCTTAGCCAACAGCTAGATTCACCTTTCAGACTTGCCTTTGGCTATGGACACTCCATTTATGAAGCAGCTGAGAATGCTACACAGGCATTGAAATTTGCTAAGCCTTTTGAAATATATATTTTGGATGAACACAAAAATCTATTAGGGCCATTCCCAAAATTTGAAGGTAAACTGTCTTTAAAAACGAAAGATCCGTATATTTTACAAATGGCAAAACAAACAAGCTTAAGTCCATTAAACATCTCAAAAATTATTCAATTCAGTAAAGAACGGCAATCTTCACAATTTACAGCACAAAATCTTTCAGAATACTTGCAAGTTACACGTCGAACAACTGAACGTATTATTAAAAAGTTGGTTGATCATGGTTATGCGAAGATTGTTGGTGAAGAAATGACACACCAACAAGGTCGTCCTCGCACAATATACGAATTAAACTTTGCAACCTATTAATAGGCAAAGACAAGCTCCAACACAGCGTTGCTCATTGGCTAGTGCAATACCTAAGCATATGACATATTCCATGCTTACGGCCTTACTTCACTAACCAAACGCAATTTACTGATGGGGCTTGTCTTAATTTTCATTTAATTCACAGTCTTAGTCGACTGCAACCATATTATTCATCTCTTGTTCTTGCACTTCTTTTTTACGTTGCTCTGCTGCTTCCACTTCTTCTGGCGTCATTTTAATAATTTTAAATCCGATATAGCCATAAATAATTGAAATAATTGGCACCGTAAAGTTTAGTATTGCATATGGGGCATATTCCATAGCACTAACACCTAATGTGGCTAATATAAATACCCCACAAGTATTCCAAGGGAAGAATACGGATGTTAACGTTCCCCCATCCTCTAGAGCGCGCGATAAATTTTTCGAATGCAAGCCTCGTTTTTGATAGACATCAGCAAACATCCGTGAAGGGACTACAATTGATATGTACTGCTCAGAACATGTCGCATTTGTTGTAATACATGCAGCAATGGTTGAAGCAATAAGGCTACCTGTAGATTTAGCAAACTTCACCACAACATCCATAAGCGCCTTCAACATGCCCGAATATTCTAACACCCCACCAAATGTCATGGCAACAATTGTCATTGAAACCGTATACATCATTGAATCTAAGCCACCACGATTAAAGAGCTCATCCACCATTTCATTTCCTGTAGAAATAACAAAGCCTTCTTGTAATGCATGAACAGCCATCGTTGGTGTTCCACCTTGCACAAAAATCTGTAATAAGAAGCCTGAAATAATACCAACAACTAACGCTGGAATTGCTGGAACCTTTTTCGCTACCATAACAATTACCCCTACTGGGACAAGTAATAGCCACGGTGAAATAACAAAGCTTTTTTCCATAACAGCAAGCGTCGTCAATATGTTTTCTGAATCCATTGCTACATCAGCAAAACGTCTTCCCATAAAACCAAATGCAACAAGTGTAATAATTAAAGCCGGGATTGTCGTATAAAGCATATGTTTTATATGCGCAAATAAATCTGTATTTGTTAAACCTGCTGCTAAATTCGTCGTATCCGATAAAGGTGACATTTTATCACCAAAGTAAGAACCTGAAATAACTGCTCCTGCAATCATCGGTGCTGGAATACCCATACTTAAACCGATACCCATACCAGCAACACCTATCGTTGCCATTGTCGACCAAGAACTACCGATTGCTAGTGAAACGATTGAACATAATAGCAAAATCGTCACTAAAAACCAAGCTGGAGAAATTAATTTTAAACCGTAAAAAATCATTGTGGCAACGACTCCCCCACCAATCCATGCGCCAATTGTCAAACCAACTAAAATAATAATGACAATTGCAGGAAGAGCAAGGCGTATACCTTTATACATCATTTCTTCAATTTCCACCCACTTATAACCGTGTTTTTTGGCAACAATTGCTGCTACAATTGTTCCCACGATCAGTGGCACGTGAGGACTTTGCTCTAACACAACTACTGTAAATAACATCGTAGTTATCATTATTACAAAAGTTAGGAGTGCCCAAGTCGCACTAATTTCCTTTTTCATTGTCCCATCCCCTTTTTTTGCACCTAATTACAATTTCCCATTCCACAAGCGCAAATATATTTTTACGTTTTTTAGCTTAATATTCAAAAAATATAAAGTCAACGCAAAAAATTTATGCTTCTATAGCAATTATCATAGTTAAAGGGCAAAAAAACGCTTCCAACTAGCTGATACAAACCATTCAAAACGCCGCATTTTTATGCATTCTTTTAAAATAGCGCAAACAAAAAGGCTCCACCAAAATTTGATGAAACCTTCAAAATATTTTTTATTTATGTTCAGGCTTTTTTTCTAATAAACACGCCAGTACTTTCGATGCATCGATTAATGCACTTCGTTCAAAAGTCATTTTCGGGTGATGTAAACCAGGTACTAAATTAGCACCAATGCCAATCATGGTCGCTTTTAGCTCCGGTTTTTTAACTGTATAAAAATGAAAATCGTCGCTACCTGGCGTTGTAATTTCATCAGCTAAAAATTGTTCACCAAGCGTTTCTAATATAGCATTTTTAGCCATATTGGCCGCAATCGGCGACACTTCGGCACCAGGGGTGAAATCAAGCCATTTCCAATTTAGTTCAATATCAAACTGTTGCTGTATTGATTTCAATCCAGCTTCAATACGATTTCGGAGCAATTCCAGCTGATCATTATGCTGCGCTCGAATATCCATTGAAAAGCTCGCGCTACCCGGAATGATATTCGTGCTTCCACCATCTGCAATAATCTTCGTTAACTTTGCAGAGTGTGGCTCGAACGGCGATAAATGAATACTCGTTAACATTAATTGAATTGCCATTATGACATCAATCGCATTTTTACCTTGATGTGGTCTTGCACCATGTGCATCCGTACCATGAATAGTACCATCTAAAAAGTAAGCAGCACCATGGTGGATAGCCGGTGACACTTTTCCTAATGGAAGCTCTTCAATCGGTCTCAAATGAACACCAAATAAATGCGAAACACCATCTACAGCACCACGTTCAAATGCAGCACATGCACCATTCCCTACTTCTTCTGCAGGTTGAAAAATAAAACGTACACGATGTTGCAATGGTCGATCTTTTAGCAGCAATAATGCTCCTAGTACCATTGTAATGTTAGCATCATGACCACATGAATGGTTTGCCTGCCATTTACCATCAACTTCTTGCCATAATGCATCAATGTCTGCACGCACTGCCACGATCTCATCGCCTGTACCAATTTCAGCAAGTAACCCTGGTACATCGCCTAACAAACGATAAGATACATTTAAGTCGTCTAAGATAGACGCAATTTTCTTCGTTGTTTCAAATTCCTTCCAACTTACCTCTGGATAATTATGAAAATGTTCAAACCATTGATACATCGTTTCTTCTAACATTGCTGCACTTGTCATAACGACACCTCGATACATCTTTTTTCCAATCATTATACATGAAAGCTTTTTAGAAAAGTATATATGAAATTAGTACTATAATGATTTAAATATCATTTAACTTGGTAATAAAACACTCAATTAATCATTATTATTTTATGTAAACTTTATTGAAAATGTGCGAAAAATTCTTTTATACATAGCAAAAGACTGTGTTAAAAGATCTAGTTCCACTTTTAGCACAGCCTTTTGAAAATGCAATTATAAGCTTGTAAAAAAACCCTCTGGATATTCTTCATAATGTATTTGAAGTGGTTGCTCCTCATTATTATTTGTCGTTTGTAATTCAGGCTCTTGATCCATCAAATACGTTTCAAATTTCGAATTAAAATTAAGCTCCATTATCTTGCCTCCTTTATTAATAGAATTTTCTGATAATTAAATTATATACTATCTTTTTACGGAAAATCAACAAATAATACTTATTATGCATAATTTATATCAATTTAATCTCTTATCGAGATAATAACACATTGAATTTTGTGGAATTACATGTAAATATCCAGATTTCTTCTTCTGTTATATCCACTAATCGATGGAGACAAAAGAAAAAGTGTTAGATTGACTGCCATCAATCTAACACTTTTCGAGGCCGTTGACGTCCGCTACGGCGGTGCTTTCCGCGGACACACTTGTAAGCCGCAATTCGCTAACGCGCAGGCTTGTTGCGCCTTACTTTGCGTGCATGCTGAACAGAAGTACCAACTTCGCTACCATCAGCGTTTCATTTTGTTTATATGGTACAAACATCATTAGTTAAACACTTTTTGCTATGTCGTTAATGTACGCTTCTTAACTATTAATAACTTTATTAAACTGTTACACTTTTACTCTGCGAATTTCCGTTATCAGAGCCGTTACCGCCATATTTATGCTGTGTTAAAATTTGAATCGTTACTAGCGCAATGAAAATGGCCAAGCCTGCCCAATCCGAGAACTTTTCAGGGTAGATAAGCAATAGACCCGCTACGATCGCAAATAAACGCTCGATCCATAGTACTTTTCGGTACCAGAAGCCTATAACGCCAGCGCCAATTGCCACCATTCCGGTAACAGCTGTAAATACAACCCATAAAATTTGCGGAATTGTTGTATCAATCATTAGCAAAGCCGGCGAGAACACGATCATATATGGAATGATAAACGCTGCAATGGCAAGCTTTGCCGAGTTAACACCTGTCTTAATTGGATCGCCACCTGATATACCGGAAGCAGCAAATGCGGCGAGTGCCACTGGCGGTGTGATATCCGCAATAATACCAAAGTAGAATACAAAGAAATGCGCCGATAATAAGACAACAACTGGCACTAATTCCTGTGGTGTATTTGGTGATAATAATGCCACAATGGCAGGCGCTGCAATTGTCGATGTAATGACATAGTTGGCCGTTGTTGGCGCGCCCATTCCTAAAATGAGCGAAGCAATCATAACGAAGACAAGTGTTAAAATAATACTGCCTCCTGCCAACGCTACTAAACTATTAGCTAAACTTAAGCCGAGACCTGTTTTCACAACTACACCTACAATAATACCCGCACAAGCTGTTGCTGCTACAACACCTAATGCTGTGCGAGCTCCCTCAACTAATGCATCGATAATATCTTTCGGCTTTAAGCGTGTATCTTTGTTGAACATTGTTACACCAATTGAAATAACAATACCGTAAAGGGCAGCATGCATTACAGGTGTACCCGTTAACATCAGTACAATAATAGCAATAATTGGTAGTAATAAATAAATCTTCTTAAATACTTCTTTACGGTTAGGCATTTGATCATCACGTAAGCCTCGTAAGCCGACACGCTTCGCTTCAAAATGCGTCATTATCCAAATCCCTGTAAAATAAAGCAACGCAGGAATTGCGGCTGCTTTGGCAATATCCCAATATGTAATTCCGCGTCCAATAAACTCCACCATTAGAAACGCCGCGGCACCCATAATCGGAGGCATTAACTGACCACCAGTAGAAGCTGCTGCTTCAACTGCCCCTGCAAACTCTTTCCGATATCCTAGCTTTTTCATCATCGGAATTGTGTACGAACCTGATGTTACAACGTTTGCTACAGAACTTCCCGAAATCATCCCCTGTAATGCACTTGAGAACACAGCTACCTTAGCTGGCCCACCAATTAATTTTCCAGCGAACGCTACCGCTAAATCATTAAAATATTGGCCAACTCCCGTTTTTACGAGGAATGCCCCAAATAATAAGAACACAAAAATAAAGGTAGCAGATACGCTAATTGGCGTTCCTAAAATACCATCTGTCGTAAAATACATCAGGTTAACAATGCTTTCAAAATCTTGCCCTCGGTGCGCCATAAAGGCAGGAAAATAAGGGCCAAAATAAGCATAAATCAAGAAACATGTTGCAATAATCGTAATCGGTAAACCGACTGCACGACGAGCAGCCTCAAGCACGAGAACTACCGCTATTAAACCGACAATAAAGTCCAACTGTGTAATGGTACCATTACGATTAACAAGCTCCGTATAATTCAATGTCCAATACGAACCGACCACTACAGCTAATAACGATAAAATATAATCGAACCAGGCAATTTTATGCTTTGGTGCTTTTCGTCGAGCTGGGAATAGCAAGAAAATAAGTGCTAAACCAAACCCTAAGTGGATCGTTCGTTGAATTGGTGCTGTAAATTGCCCAAAAATAGCCGTGTATAACTGAAACAAGGAGAATGCTAATAATCCAAAGAAGATGACATGTTTCATAATACCCGAAATTGTACGTACATTGGATTCAATATCATATTTTTCAAGTATGGCTTGTTGCTCTTCTGCCGATATTTGTTCGAATTCTTCTTTTACTTCGTTGTTGCGTTCTTGTAATTTTGTCAAGTCAATCTAACTCCTTTCCATCGTTCATATAGCGATATACGCTTCACCTCAAATAAATAGGATTTACCCCTTTGCAAATCTTTTTTTAAATCATATTCATAATTTTTATAAACAAATACAAGATCTAAATCTAAGTCCCCTATAAAAATTGTAAAATCCTCAATAAATTCCTTATCAAATTGCAAAAAATATTTTCCATCTCTTTGTGTTAAAGTTTGATTTTCCTCTGCGTAGGCGGGCATACCAATCGCTAAGTCCTCATACTCCATCCCTAACATTTGAATACGATTTCCTGCTACGCTTCGATAATATTCAAGCACATCTGATTTATGGATTGAATGTGTGTACCTTATTCCAAAAGCATCATCACCAGCAAAAGGTAAATAATGCACGACTGGATTGTCTATCCGTGTTTCTGTAAATGCAAATACCTTTTGAAGAGGAAGAAAAATGAATATGCCAACGCCAATACTACATATCGCTATTACAAATACTAATCTCCTCATTCGCATCACATCTATTCCCCCACTTTAAAAACTATCCGCTTTTAGCCTGTTCGTAATAAAAAAGGGCCCGAAGCTTTACGCAATCCGAGCCCCAATTGTATGTGTAAGAAAGTATCCATTCTCTTATCAATGTCCAGAAAATCACATCACTGATCAAACAATTCAAACAGGCAAGTTACTTTTGAGCTTGTTCATCAAAGTACTTTTGAGCACCAGGGTGAATATCAATGCTGATACCATCTAAAGCTGTTTTAGCATTAATTAATTTTCCTTTGGCGTGTGAAATCTTATCTGTGTTGTCATAAATAGCCTTTGTCATTTGGTAAACAATATCTTCCGAAAGATCCTTATTTACTGCTAACATCGCAAGAACAGAAACGGTCTCCGTATCTTTTGCAATACCGTAAGTACCAGCTGGTACTGTATCTTTTGCATAGTAAGGATATTTGGCAATAAGCTCATCTGCTTTACCCGCATCTACACCGATAATATTGACTTTAGTTGTAGCATTTAACGCCTCTACAGCACCTGTTGGTGTACCAGCGGTAATAAATGCAGCATCAATTTGACCTGATTGTAAACCATCAGCCGATTCACCAAAGTCAAGATTTTGCGCTTTAATGTCATCCATTGTTAAACCATGAATTTCAAGTAATTGTTCCGCATTGGCATAAGTACCAGAACCCGGAGCGCCTACAGAAACTTTTTTTCCTTTTAAATCAGCATATGTTTTAATACCAGAAGCTTCAGTCGTCACTAATTGAACCGTCTCAGGGTATAGTGCGCCTAATGCAGCAATCGTATCGATTTTTTTACCTTCAAACATTAATTTTCCTTCAGTTGCGTAATAAGCAATATCCGTTTGCACAAACGCAATATCACCTTTACCATCTTGCAATGCAGTCATGTTAGCCGCAGATGCTTGTGAAACTTCAGCAGTCGTTTTAATGCCTGTTTCTTTTGAAATGAAATCAGCAAATGTTCCACCTAATGCATAGTAAGTCCCCTGTGTTCCACCTGTTAATAAACTTATAAAATCTGGCTTCTTAGAGCTTGCTGTATCACCATTTCCTGAATCCTTCGACCCTGTACTACTATCCGTCCCACATGCAGCTAAAATTAATAATGCAATGGCACTTAGTAGCATCAATAAACTAAAATGTTTTTTCTTCATAGTAACCTTCCCCCTTTGGTTATAATTAAGAATCAATTTAAAATTATCAAACTTAGTATAATTATGTCAACACATTAATAGTAAATTCAGATAATTATATTTATACAGAATGTCCAACACCTCAATAAACCCCTTTCAGTAAAACATCTCCTTTACCCTTTAATTTTCTCTACTAAACTTTTAAATTCTTATTTTCTGAAATTATATTAATATAAATAATGTATACATTTTGTATAAAAGTCTACTAACTTGTATTTATTACATTAAAAAACGGTAGGGAGCTATACAGCACCTACAATCTTGTTTATCCGCGAAAATCCATTGAAAAAAAAAGATAAGCTCCACCATAAAGTTATGGTGGGCTTACCCGTCTTCATTATTGAATGACACCACAAGCAATTCTTGTACCCGAATTGCCAGCAGGATCTGTTTTGTAGTCATCAGCTGATTCATGAATTACTAATGCTGTACCTTCTCCATTTAGTAGTGAATTTCCAGCATTTTTTTGTAGTGTAACACCTTCAGCTAAGAAAGTTAAATCGACTGTGCCATCTTCCCCAATTTCTAAATTAGGTAAATCACCTAAGTGATAGCCCTTCGGATTTAAAGTGCCGTGCTCTTTGTTTGTCGGGTTAAAATGAGAACCCGCTGATTCAAACGTTGGCGCTTCACACTTACCAACAGCATGGATATGAGTTCCATGATTTCCTGCTGGTAATCCACTTAAAGCTAATGTCACTTTGACTCCGTTGTCCTCTTCCTCGAAATAAGCATTACCATAACTTTCATTATTAGCGCCAATGACTTTAGCAGTTGCTGTTAAGGACGCATTAGCATTAGAGTTAACGGCTACTTTTTCCTCTTTCTTATTAAAAAGGTTGCATCCTCCGACAAATACAGTCAAAGAAATAAGTAATATTGATATTTTTTTCATGTTATTACCTCCTCTATTTCTGATGTTGCCCATCTCTGCCAATACTTATGCAACGGAAAATTGGGTTTTCTCATCACAATAATAAAAGGTCATATCAAGATTTCTAGAATCACCTGTTAAACCATTCGAATCGCTGATTGAACCTTAAAAATCACCGGTAAAACTTCTCGAACCGCCGAGAAATCCCTAGAAATCGCTGATAGAATCTTTATAAGTACGGTTTTTTCTAAATGGGGATTAACATACTAAAAGGCAGTAAGAGAGAACTCTTACTGCCTTTTGTCTATAATATAAGACGATACTTATTAAGTTATAGCCCTTTTCTATTATGATTGAATGACACCACAGGCAATTCTTCCACCGGATTCACCAGTCGGATCTGTAGTGTAGTCATCTTCGTTTTCGTGAATGACAATGGAAGTGCCTTCTCCATCCATCATAGAATGTTCAGCATCTTTTTGTAACGTCAAACCTTCTGCAAAGACAGTCATTGTTGCAGTGCCATCCTCTTTGACCTCTAAATTCGGTAAATCACCTAAATGATGACCATGCGGGTTATCCTTGCCATGCTCTTTCAGCGTTGGATTGAAATGTCCGCCAGCAGTACCGAAATCCGGTCCTTCACACTTGCCAACCTCGTGTATATGCATACCATGTTTGCCAGGAGGTAAATTACTTACCTCTACCGTTACTTTTACACCATTAGCCTCTTCTTCAAAACGCGCTTCCCCTATATCTTCATTATTAGAACTAATTACTTTTGCGCTAGCTGTCAATGGAGTATCTGATTGGACACTTTCTTTTTCAGCATTCTCCTTCGAACCAGCACAACCTACCAAAAATACAGCCAAAGAAATAACCAATAAAGTTGTCAATTTCATTAAATTACCTCCTTTTTTTATAATTTTATCATCTGTCCGAATAATTGCGCAACTGATAACTGGGTATTTATACTTATAGAAAAAAATAGGAATTTCCCATAATAATACTGAGAAATCCCTACTGTTATTAATTTAAAATTTTCACTGTAACTGTTCTAACTCCCCAATTACGGGCTTGTCCATCAGAAGGGATAAAGACATCGATTTTATTCCCCTTTATGGCACCACCAGTATCTGCTGCAATTGCTTCTCCATAACCTTCTACCCATACTTTTGTACCGAGCGGGATAACCCGAGGATCAACGGCAATTACTTTTAAATTTGGATTGGAGCGTATGTCTGTACCATTTGCTGTAATACCCGAACATCCTTCACAATAAGCAGTATAAGCTGTTGCTCGCATCGTATAAGTTTGACCATCTTTGTTAGTTGGCGCACTCACGGCTTTGGTAACTGGTTTTGTTGTAGTTTTCTTAGCAGCGCTTGCAATACTTTTTGTCGGTTTAGGTTTTGCTGCAGATGCTTTCACAGCTAAAGTTTCACCGACAAAAATTAAATCAGACGAGAGGTTATTCCATTCTTGTAAATCATCGACTTTCACATTATAGGCTTTAGCAAGGCTGTATAATGTATCGCCCGCTTCAATACGGTGAGTAGTATCTTCCTTATCTTCCTTATCTTCCTTTTCTTCCTTTAGAATTCTCTCTACACCTAGCAACTGCTCCGACTCAACCCAAATGGAATCAATTTCATCTAACTGTTGAAACTCAGCTAAACTTAAATTATAAATATACGGGATCCCCCAAAGTTTGCCACCCAGTTCACCAGCATTTACCCCCTTAGCAGAAGTAGTACTCCCGAACATTCCTACGCCAAGAGTCAATGCCACAGCAAGTGCTATCGCTTTTTTCTTCATAATAAGTAATACCTCCAATTGTTTTAAATTTCTACAATCTGTTGCTAGCACACTAGAGAATTAGGCTCTTAAATATGCACGCAATATTGTAGAATGTAGCTAAATATCACAGGACATCGGACCTGATATTACAAATTATTACTATTTATCCGGTAATTTATACAATTTCACTTATTTTTTTAGTAGCACAAACAATTTATTGGGAAAAAACAGCTCCAATCACTATTATCTATTTGCATATTTTATATAATGGAAATACAGTCTTATTAACCGATAAGATAGAAAAGGAGATGTTTTTTAAGCACGAATTTATAGAGGGTTTTAACATATAGCGCTACAAATTATCTGGATGTGGAGATAAAAAAAGACCATAATCAAATATGGCGCTTTACATTCTAAAAGTACTCACCACTTTTATAAATGGTAAATAAAGTTAAAATAATGGTAAAATATGTTGCGTTGTATATTAATTTGAAAGTTGGTGTTCCTATTGTGATTCGAGTCATTATAGTAGACGATGAACCATTAGCTCTTTTAAACATGGAAAAACAGTTAGCACAATTTGATTCAATAGAAGTTGTTAAAGCTTTTTCTAAGATTCAAGATTTGCTCGATCAAGCACCGACATTAGATTTCCACGTAGCCTTTTTGGATGTAGAAATGCCTGGTATGAACGGATTGGAAATTGCTCAACTGTTAAAGCAGTGGAAAAAGAATGTCAGTATTGTATTTGTTACAGCCTACCGAGATTATGCAATTGAGGCATTTGAAATTAATTCTCTCGACTATTTACTAAAGCCCATTTCTAAAGCCCGACTTGAAACCACGATTAACAGAATACACGAACTTCTTCAACTAGAGCTAACAACGCCTGCACAAAATCTGCTAAATGAACCATCACCATCTCTAAGTATCCGTTGCTTAGGTGGCTTCACTGTCTTATATAACGAAACTGTCGTGCATTGGCGAACTGTTAAAACAAAAGAGTTATTTGCCTTCTTACTAGCCAATCTTTACACGCATATTCCAAGAGACACGATTATTGATGCTTTATGGGCAGAAACGGATTATAAAAAGGCAAGGGTGCAACTACATACAACAGTTTCCTATCTACGAACAACGCTATCTGCTTTAGGATATTTAAACGTATTACAATATGCTAACGGGTGTTATATTTTACGATTGGATAATTTTCACTGTGACGTATTGGAATTAGAACAGCTAATTAAAACTAAAGAGGAAGTTGGTGAGCTCGCTATAGATGAAGCGGAAGTCTTTATTCAAAATTATCAAGGTGAGTACATGGCAACCTTAGATTACGCTTGGATTCATAGTAAAACCAATTTCATTCACAACCAACTAACACTTTTGCTCAGTTATTTAGTGGAGCATTATACAATAACAAATAATTTTAAAAAACGGGAGCAGACCTTACTTTTGATGATTGAGTATAATCCTTATTCTGATAAAATAATCCAACAACTTATACAACATTATGTAGATGAAGATAATCGTGCAAATGCAGTAAAAGCATACAAAGCATTTAAAAAAAATTTATTTACAGACCTCGGGATTCTTCCTAACCAAGAAACGTTAGAGTTATATGCTACAATTGCGCATGATTAAATAATCAGCACGAAATAAATGCAAAAAAGTGTTAGATTGACCGCCACCAATCCAACACTTTTTGCATTGTTATTGTCTATTACGGTGGTGCTTTCCACTCAGCACAGTAAGCACATCCCGACTTACACACCGACTGTCCACGTCTTCTAGCTTTTTTCTCGTTTAATTAACCACGAGGGAAGCATCAACTACCCGTATACAATTTCTACCCGACTGTTTTGCCTCATATAATGCTTGGTCAGCAATTGCAATTAATTGATTGGGGTCACTAATATAGGATGTAAAAACAGTAATACCTGCTGACAAAGTTACCGGACGCCCACTTGGATTTTCTGCAAATGCTTGTTTAAGCCGCAATTCTTCAGCTACTTTAATAGCGTCATCTATGGCGGTATGCGGTAAAACAACTAAAAATTCTTCTCCCCCATATCTAAAGCAACTCCCCTGCCGCTGTACAATTTCTTCCATCTGGATGGCAAAGGCTTTTAAAACTTCATCACCGACCGTATGACCATATGTATCGTTCACTATTTTAAAATCATCTAAATCGATTAATAGTATGGCATGTGGCACTTTTTCTGCAATTAATTTATTCAATACTTGATCCATACTTCGCCGATTAGGAATACCGGTTAAGGAATCTAATTTTAATTGGTCAGTTAATTCTTCAATTTTACTTTGTGAATCGCAGATTGATGTTAGCAGAACATTTTTTAAGTTACTCGCTTCTGCATACCAAACATCCACCGATTTTAAATTGCTAACCCCATAGGCCTCTTGTCCACTTTTAGTCATTTCCCGCAGTGGGCGGGTAATTTTTAAAGCAAACCACCATACTACTATGAAAACGATTACAAGCATGACTAACAAAGGAAATAATATTTTTTTTAAGAACACTTTTATCGAAAGAATATCTTCCTGATTTACAGCTTTTTTAAAGTCTCCGTCCGCCACCATTTCTTTCTCACTGTTTTTCATTATCCCTTTTACCCCTTGGACATTATGTTCAGCTATTTCTGAAACTTTCCCCATATACTCTTCCTGCATAATAAGTTTAGGTTGGATAAGCATGTCATTAAAACTTTGATAACTAAACCAAATGCTGATACTAGATGTAACGAGTACAGTAAGCATCACCATACTAACAATGACAAACGATAATTTAAAATTGAATTTCCCCACAACAGATCATTTCTCCCATTGAGATTGATATTTTGCTAAAGCTATATAGTGTTTCCATTCCATTACTAAAAGTTTTTATTTTAACATCATACGTCATACCTCTTAAAAAATACTTAACAACTAATCGTTTTAACCTGTTTTTTCAAAAAAATATTACGTAAAAAGAACTAAATTTTATCATTTTCTTAATATAAAGTTTTCTTTTCCTAAAATGCATGGCATGGTAAAACAATGCAATATATTACGATTTATAGGAGGTTCAATGAAGCGTTGAAAAAAACTTTTGCCAGACATTTACTCATTATAGCTTTCATTTTTATCGTCCTTACAATCTTCCGCATACTTTGGCTAGCATATTTTACACCATCACAGGAGCAACCAACTGCACAGGCAGGTATTTTAGATATGCGCAATCAGTCATTATCAGAGGATATCATTTTTCAAATGAATGGCGAATGGATTTATTATCCTGAAGTTTTAGTAGATACAACTAACTCCAATCTTCTAGAACAAATGATTAGAACCATCCCTATGAAAGATGCATCAGCTACGACTCAACAAGTCGGCACTTATCGTTTAAAAATTTTATTAAATACTAATGACAATCGTTCAGATCACCGTTATGCAATCCAAGTTCCTGCTATCGCAACTGCTTCAGCCCTGTATATTAATGGGAAACTTGTAGGTCAGTCAGGCGTTGTGTCTACAAATGCCAGTGAGCATCAGGGACAGGCGGCCCCATACACTGTCTATTTTACGGAAGAGCAGCCTGTGATTGACGTTATATTACATGTATCCAATTTTGATACACCATCTAATGCAGTTATTACTAAACGACTTTCTTTTAGCTCAGCGCCAGCTATGATGCACCATCAACTTATTACACAATTATCACTTGTATTTATTGCAATGTTACTCATTTTATTTGCATTATTTAGTATCCTTGTCTTCCTCTTTATTTACCGAAAAAAAATCGTATTGCTGTTTACTGTCGGTTTTCTTTTACCGTTAGCTGATGAACTCATTACATATGATCGATCCATACTTAATTGGTTACATCTAGATTATGCATGGTCAGTAAAACTATCTAATATTGTTTACCTCGGTGCTTCCTTTTTCTTTGTGCAATTTATGCGCACCTTGTTAGAGAAATATCAACAAGTAAAATATTTTAAATGGTTCTCCATGCTATATGGCATTGCAACATTGCTTATCTTACTATTGCCTATTGGTTGGCTATACACCGTTAATCTGCTGTTTTATTTACTCTATATCGTGTCATTTTTATCTGTCGTTGCACTTGCCTTAAAGGAGTACATAGGAAATCAAGAAAGTTCAGCTTTTATTGCCTTCACAGCTATCGGTACAACCAATGGCATCATTTGGGGCTTAATTAAAATGTATTTCGTCATAGATATTCCTTTCTATCCGTTCGATTATTTAATGATTGCCTTAGGTTTTTCAGGTTATTGGTTTCAACGCTTTTATGAAAATAAACAACAAATTGATCTACTTGTTGCTCAATTACAAAAAGATGTGGATATGAAGGATGAATTTTTATTAAGCAATGCACAGAAATTATGGGACCCTATGAATAAAATGATTACGTTGGGACAAACAATTTATGATAATAAAAACAATCATTTTGATACAGAAGACAAACAGAATTTAAAATATTTAATTGATATTGGACGAAGCATGTCCTTCACGCTAAATGATATTTTGGATTATACCCGCTTAAAAGATGGCAATTTACATCTTCATAAAAAAACTGTTAGTATTCAAGCCGTTGTCTCAGGAGTTTTCGATATGCTGCGTTTTATCGCAACAGGCAAACAAATCCAAATGACTTCTACTATCGCAAGAAGCTTCCCTTATGTACTAGCAGATGAAAAACGGCTTATACAAATTTTATTTAATCTTTTACACAGCTCAATTAAGTATACGAATGCTGGTCAGATAGAAATTAGCGCAACTATAGAAAAAAATATGGCTCTTATCCATATTAGAGATATAAGTTCTGGTATGGATAAAAACGATATGAAGTGTTTAGATCAGCAATTTTCTTTTGCACAAGGGCTGGAAGATAATGATGGCGTTCACCTTAGTTTATTAATTTCTAAGCAATTAATTGATTTACACGGTGGGGCATTGCAAATCAACGCAAGTCCAAATAATGTCCTCGATTTATTTTTTACTTTGCCGATTGCTGAAGATATGAAGGTTGAGGAGCAGGATAATACACCACAAGAGAATGTATTTTTATCAACGAGTGCTGTAAACTTTGAATCCGTACCTTCAGAAAAAAAGTTTAAAATTTTAATGGTTGATGATGATCCTGCTAATTTAACAATGATGCGAAGTTTATTTACCACAACAGAATATGATATTACTGCACTGACAAGTAGCGAAAAAGTAATGGAATTATTGCCTTCGCAAAGATGGGATTTAATTATTATGGATGCCATGCTACCGTATATTTCTGGATATGCCTTGATTGAAAATATTCGCGCGCACTACTCCTTACTAGAGCTACCAATATTATTATTAACAGCTCGTAGCAATCCTGAAGATGTCTATACTGGATTTGCACTTGGAGCGAATGATTATGTTACGAAACCTATCAATTCCTTGGAACTGAAAGTACGTTGTCGCGCTTTAATTGACTTAAAATATAGCATTCATCAGAGACTACATTTAGAAACAGCATGGCTTCAGGCTCAAATACAGCCTCACTTTTTATATAATACGCTGAATACCATTGCATCACTTAGTACAATTGATCCGAATCGCATGATTGACTTAATGCACCATTTCGGCAAGTATTTACACGCCAGTTTTGATGTGAAAAACTTGCAACGAGTGATACCGCTTCACGATGAGCTTGAGCTCGTCCGTTCGTATCTTTATATTGAACAGCAACGTTTTGGAGATTTATTGCAAATAGTTTGGGACATTGATGAAAACATCAATATTGAAATTCCACCTATTACAATTCAGACTTTAGTAGAAAATGCACTACGGCATGGTGTATTAAAACAAAAAGAAGGAGGCACGGTTTGCATTCGCGTTAAAGAGCTTTCACAATATGTAGCCATAAGTGTTATTGACGACGGTATCGGGATAGACGCTAGTACATTAGACGGCTTGCTATCCGAAACAAATACCTCTAGTCCAGGCATCGGCTTACGTAATACAGATTTACGCTTAAAAAGAATCTATGGACAAAGGTTACAAATCACAAGCACACCGAACAAAGGAACAACCATCACCTTCCACATCCCCAAAAAGTGACAGGCACGCAAACAATTATGAAAATTAAGAAAAAATCCACATGTTCTCCTGCAGCTTACGTTAGGCTCGCGGAGACATAGTGGATTTTTTTATGGTGCCAGGCACTCACACAATTTTATACAATTTGCTAATCACCAAAGTACTGGCTTTGCTACCATTAGCCATAGCATTATTAGCAATAACACAATATACATCCATGCCTTGCGATGCAATAACGCGGCAAATTGTTGCTGATTGTAAGCAGGCGTATTAAATGTTCGAATGGTCGGCTTAAATGCTCTTGCCAAAAAGACAATGGATCCCGCCATCACTAAAAATGTTAGCACTACCCAAGACGTTGTCCACGGATATCCCCCACGCCACATTAACAAAATACCTGACGCAACTAAAACATGCCCAGCATGTTTTACAATTGTAATGGCCCCTTGAAATACGTGGATGTAGGCTGGCATTTCCACATGTGAAGCTGTCCGCATTTTTTTGACGATTGCTAAAACAACAAACAAAGGCCCAATCGAAAGAACCGCACTTAAAATATGTATATATAGAAGAAGTGTATAAATCGATATCATATTGCATACTCTCCCTTTAATAAGTCTTACTAATTATAGCATTCCCCTTTACATTCTCTTATACTAATTGTGAATCCTTTGTAAACGCAGCGTCAATCATTGTAAAATTGTTTGAAATCTACACAAAGAGGGTATCTATTATAGTAACATGCACTTATAGACACAAATAGGAGTGATTATTATAGGAATTCATCATTTTTTTACAAGTCTTAATGATTTAGAACGCATTATTCGTGCACCAGGCCGCTTCAAATTTGAAGAACATAATGTAGCTGCCCATTCTTGGAAGGTCTCTCAATATGCGATGTTTTTTGCTACACTGGAAGAAATGAACGGTGCTACAGTGAATTGGAAATCGTTATATGAAAAAACTATTAACCACGATTTTGCAGAAGTATTTATTGGAGATATTAAAACGCCTGTAAAACACGCTAGCCCTGAGCTTAAACAGATGCTTGCACATGTGGAAGAAAAAATGATGGAAAAATTCATTATGAACGAAATCCCTAAAGAGTTCCAAGATATCTTTTTCGACCGCATGAAAGAAGGCAAAGATGCAACAATTGAAGGACGTTTACTTGAGTTTGCTGACAAACTAGATCAGTTTTATGAAGCATTTGCGGAATTAAAACGAGGCAATACCGATATGGAATTTGTCTACATGTATCAATCGGCATTGTCAAAACTTTTATTGATTCCCCTACCAGCAACTGTAAACTATTTCAAAACTGAAATATTAAAGGATGCGGTTAAGGAGAAAACGCATATTGATATTCAAGCGCTAACAAATGAAGTATTAAACACAAAAAAATAACGTGCATGTACAAGTTTTCCGGTGAATTGATCGACGGAAGGCTTTTTTTATTTTCTGAAAAAAGTCGTATAATAGAAGTGATAGGAGGGAAAATTTTGTCACATGAATGTTCCGTTGTAGAAGATTTACTACCCTTATATAAAACGAATGGCCTCCAAGCCGACACGACTGATTTTATTGAGCAACATTTAGCTAACTGCAAGCATTGTCAGCAACTAGCCGCATCGAAGCTATCATCTAATCACAACTTATCGATGAAAAGCACCTTAACATTTTTCCATTTGGTTTTCATCGTGCTATCTTTTATGTTTGCCCTGAACTCGTCACTACTTGGCAATCACAAAAGCTTTGTCGCGTTATATGCCCTGTTTGGTTGCCTTACTTATTTATTTTATAAAAACATTTGGATTGTCTTTGCAATAAGCTCTATTCCCGTTTTCGTTTGGGCCATTATAAATAATTTTAGCAATCCGCTTTATATTAAAAACTTCTCTTTAATAGAAATTAGCTCACTTATAGCGGGCGCTAGCTATATAGCTCTTTTACATACAATTTTCGCCCTACTCGGCTCCGCTTTCGCCATTATTTTACGTAGGTTTTAAATGATAAAAGCATCTCTCGTTAGAAAGATGCTCGTTTATCATTGCTTGCTTACGCTTTTTTCACAAACTCTGATTTTAATTTCATCGCCCCGAAACCATCAATTTTACAATCAATATTGTGGTCCCCTTCAACAAGACGAATACTTTTTACCTTTGTGCCAATTTTTAAAGTTGAAGAGCTTCCCTTCACTTTTAAATCTTTAATAATGGTTACCGCATCACCATCTGCTAGCAAGTTACCGTGAGCATCTTTTACAATCAGTGCATCTGAATCCTGCTCTGTTGCATTAGTGCTCCATTCATGTGCACATTCTGGGCATACAAAGTTTGCGCCATCCTCATATGTGTATTCAGAATTACATTTCGGACAATTTGGATATGCTGACATTTCCGCTTCCTCCCTTTACATTTCGATAGATAAATGATTACGCTCCTATCTTTACATACTTACTATCATTTCGCAAAGGTTGTTCGCATTTTCCGTTCGTATTTGTGAAAAATATATGAAGCACCGCTATATAATCCAAGCATTTACTATCCATTATTTTCACGTTTAAGAGCACGTGCCCATTGACTTTTTTTCATAAACCCTCTTACTTGCATCTTTGTTTAGCATGCATTATTATATCCTTAAAGGCTGCATTGTTCGTATAATATTAAGTTTTAACCTTTAAGCTGTAAAAGGGAGTTTTATTATTGGAGTTGGAATGACGGGCCTCACACTAAGGTGCATGAGGATAAGCAGGAAAACTTCTGCGAACACCCACTTTGAGGAGTGGTGGTTTAAAACTTTCTATAATAAATACGGCATACGCGGCTTTTATATTTACTATTAGAGCCTCAGGGCTTCAAAGCGACTCACCCTTCTTTATTGGAGGGTGAGTTTTTTTGTACTAAAAGCCAAATACCTTATGAAATCACCCTTTTTTCATCAGTATCCATCAAGTAAATTCCTGTATCCGACTGAATAACAAATTGTTTTTTTCAAGATTGACCATCCTCATTTATCCAACACTTTGCAATACTTTCAATATAAGAGAAGTTCGAGTTGGATAATTGACGTAGTACTTTTTCCCATTTCTCACCGAAATTACTTTTTACATAAGAATCCTTTGGTATTTCCCTTAAAAGCTCCGCATCGTATTGAAAATAACAAGTTTGCTTTTGTTCTTCGCAATAACTCGCAAAATATAATACATCTTTTGTTGGTATAAGCGCATGACCACTCGAATGTAATTTTTTCATTAGATTATATTCATTCCTCTCAAAAATTTAACTTTGTGCCACTACAGGCACTTTTCTCTTCTCAAAAACCCGCCCTAAAAATGGAACAATAATACAATTTATTTCGTTATTTAACGTAACACACTCCAAAGGGGATGATAATAAATGAACTCAGCTATTATTTTCGATATGGACGGTACATTATATCAGACAAACTTAATTTTAGAGCCTGCACTAGAAGCAACTTTTGAACAACTACGTAAAAACGGACTATGGACAGGCACTACACCTATTGAAAAATATCGTCAAATAATGGGTGTACCTTTACCTGTTGTATGGGAAACTTTATGTCCAGAACACAGTATTGAAATTCGCCAAGAAAGCAATAGCTTATTCCAATTGGCACTGATTGAACAAATTTCATCATGTAATGGAGCTTTATATAATGAAGTAGAAAATACTCTAGCAAAGCTTTCGAAACATTACCCTCTGTTCATTGCAAGTAATGGGCAAACCGAGTATTTACAAGCAATCGCAGATACTTATCAGTTAACAAAATGGATTAAAGGTATTTACAGTATCGATTTAATTGCGTCAGGGAATAAATCTGAGTTAGTAGCTACCGTTTTAAAAGAAAATAATATTAACCATGGCTTTGTAGTTGGGGATCGCTCTTCAGATATTCAAGCGGCATTAGATAATGATTTGATTTCAATTGGTGTTCGTTTTGACTTCTCTCAAGAATCTGAATTAGAAAAAGCTCATTATACAGTTAATCATTTTGATGAAATAGACAAAATCATTGAGCATGAATTAAATACTACTGCTTTCGATTAAGGAAAATATATGAGCATAATTCCTATTAAATCCACTGGTATCGCTGCTATTTTATTAAAAGAAATAAATAATATGTATCATGTATTACTACTCAAAAGAGCATCTCATCATTTACATAATACATGGTGCTATATAGGAGGGGGTATTGAAGAAGGTGAAACAGCAATACAAGCTGTTTATAGAGAAATTGCTGAAGAAACAGGAATTACAGAGCTCGTATTGTATTCCTCGAACCAATTTGATCAAATTTTCTCTCCGCAAGAAAATTACATTTACATAGCACCTGTCTTTGTAGGCTTTGTTCATCAAGAACAACCTGTTGTATTAAACGATGAGCATAACGACTATCAATGGCTTCCTTTTGAACAAGCAAAAGAAACTGTGAGTTTACCTGGTAATGAGGAAGTTCTTCAATCTATTGAAAATAACTTTGTGAAGAAAAAACCTTTAAGTTATTTACAAATCTAATTTAGGTATACATTAACAGCCACGAAATTATGATTTCAACATTTCGTGGCTTTTTTAAGACCATTGTTTATCCATCCGAAGTTCGAACGAAACTTCAAAGTTATTCCTCTATACAAGAGGCATTTGCTAATTTCTTTGCCGATATCATTAATGACGGATACACAGAAGAGCTTAATAAAGGTTGTTTTTGTATTAATACGATGGTGGAACTAGCACCACATGATGAGAAGTTTGAAATTTTGACGCGAGAACATCAAATGTATCTAACGGTCATCTTTCAAGAGACCATTGAACGAGGCATAAAAACGGGAGAACTCGAAGCAAATACTGATGCAAAAGCTTTGGCTCAGTCACTGATTGTTGCGTTAATAGGTCTAACAGTTATGATGAAATCTCGCCCTCAACGTTCTTTTATCGACAATGCTATTGCAACAACCCTTACATTGCTTCGCTGATAGGATGCTATAAAAATTAAAATCCACTACTTCCCATGGTACAAAGACACAATCACGATCGATGTCCTTGCACCATAGAAATTCAAGTGGATTTTTATGCTACCTTACATTTTCCACGCGCTTTCCATTAACGAAAAATGATAGCACAAGGCCAACAAGGGCAATGGCTGCTATAAAGAAGAAAGCGTACTTTGTTCCTTGTGCCAATAATTCAAATGATGAAGCATTGTGGAATTGCTCCATATATTTGCTTTGCCCACTAACCATTAATGTAATAGCTAACGCTGTTCCTGTTCCACCTGCTATTTGTTGTAATGTGCTCATTACTGCAGCTCCATCAGCGTATAATTCACGTGGTAACTGATTTAAACCATTTGTTTGAGCAGGCATAATAATCATCGAAATACCAATAAAGAATATTGCATTCGCCACAATTATTTGCCAAACAGGTGTATGAGCGGAAATCGTGAAAATAAAAAAGATGCTTCCTACAAAGGTGAACAGATAACCGAGTGGTAAAAATTTCTTTGCGCCAAATTGATCGAACAGCTTTCCTACAACCGGTGATAACATCGCATTCATCGCACTACCTGGCAAAAGAATAAGACCAGCAACCGTAGCACTAAATAGTAAAGAGCCTTTTAAATACATCGGCAATAATATAGCTGTTGATAAAATTAGTAACATACCACTAAATAACAACACAGTACCTAACGTAAACATAGGATATTTAAACGTTCGTAAATTAATCATTGGTTGCTCCATTTTAAATTGGCGAATGACGAATAAAACGATAGCCACGATTCCAACAATAAACGGGATATATACATCTGCTGAAGCAAAAGATTTTTCTGAAACAGTACTTAAACTGTAAATAAAGCCACCAAATCCAAGCGTCGATAAAATAATGGACAGCACATCAATCGCTGGTTTCGTAATCTTAGAGACATTATCAATTTGTTGAAGCCCTGCTATCACTAACCCTGCATAAAAAACAAGGCTAATCCAGAAAATATAAGACCAATCCAATGAGTCCACAATTAACCCAGCTAATGTTGGCCCAACTGCAGGCGCTGTCGTGATAACTAGCCCCATTAAGCCCATGACTGCTCCACGTTTATTAATTGGAAAAATTAATAAAATAACATTCATCATGAGCGGTAAAATAATACCTGTTCCGAATGCTTGAATAATACGACCTAGCAGTAAAATGGGAAAGCTTGGTGCTAACGCTGCTAAAATCGTTCCCACAATTGAAAAAATTAATGATCCAACCACTAACTGTTTTGTTGAAAACCATTGAATAAGAAGGGATGAAACAGGAACTAAAATTCCGATTGTTAATAAATAACCTGTCGTAAGCCACTGCGCTGTTGCAGCTGTCACGGTGAAATCAGCCATAATATTTGTCAGTGCCATATTTAAAGCTGTTTCACTAAATAACCCGATAAAAGCCGCAAACATAAGGACAAAAGCCATACTTTTAGGTTTGCGTACGGGCACAACTTGCATTGATGGAGCCATAAAATACTTCCTTTCTTTCTCTAATTAATTAGACCGGTCTATATAATAAGCATAAAAATGAAGCCCCTTGTTACTTCGTAAGCAATAAAGGGATCATTTTATTAATATGAATTAAAGGCTCATCCGATTTCTTTGTTATACAGTGTGTAATGCCACCTTCAATTAAGGCACCGATGGTTTTACTAATTAAGAATGCACGTTCTTCACTAAACCCACTACTTCTTAATTTCTCAAAGTAAAGATTTCCCCATATTTCAAAGGTCTCTTCACAAGCCTGGCGTAAATTCTCATTGACAAATGCTGTTTCCATGGCGAGTAATCCCATTGGAACGTTTTTTAAATTTGATATTGGTTCTATGTCTTGAAAAATCCCCGAAATACTTTCTATATGATATTGGAAAGCCTTTACTGGATCTTCGAAAGCTGCTAAATTTTGCTCAATTTCTGCCGCAATTCTTGTTGCTGATAAATTGATCGCTTCAACAGCCAATTGTTCCTTACCATTTGGAAAATGATAATATAAAGAACCTTTTGGGGCCCCACTCTCTTGGATAATTTGACTTAAACCTGTAGCGTGGTAGCCTTTCAGATGAAAAAGTCGCGTTGCAGCTTCTAGTATTTTCTCTCGTGATGAATTTTTACTAGACATAGGCTGTACCTCCTTCAAAAATTATAACGAACGGTCTACATAATAATAAAAGTCTTTGATGATGTTGTCAATTGTAATAATAAATTATTTTACTTCCACGACAAATGTATATGAAACCTCACCGTTTGACCATTGAGCGAACACCTCATATACATATCGCCCCTTACTTATCGGAGCTATTATCTCATCGTTATGCAATAAAATTCCTTTCTCTCGACCGTCTTCATTCCAAAGATAAACGTTGATTGTGGGATTTTCCTCAATTTCGACTTGGATGTTCGTACTAGGTTCTAACGGAATAGCATCAAGATTTTCGGCTACTTGGTTGGGAGATGCATGATCGGTTAGAACAGTTTCAGTTGATAGTCCTTTTCTCCTTTCCCATCGATAGCCACCCGCTTCTATTTCATACTTTTTACCATCAACATGAACCCAGCCTGTCATAGATGGAGGGAAATTTTCCTTATTGTCTTCTACTTCAAGGGAATTTTTATTTACATTGGAACAACCCGCTAAGAAAAGTGCAAAAATACTCATTAATAAAAATACCTTTTTCAAAGTCCTTCCTCCTTTTCCAAATTAGACTCTCAAATGGTTAAATCGTTTCATTTTTTTACATTAAATGAAGTGATTGCTCTCATTGAACAATCACTTTTTTTGCCAAACTATTTTTTATGGACAGGAAATTTGGAGGAATAAATTAATTCTTCCGATTTTGAATAACAGCTAATGTTCACTGGCAAATAGATTGGTCCATGTGCTTTCTTAAGAAAAAAACGCTGCCCATCCGACTTTATAATGTTCGCATTTTCAAAAATACCTTTCTGCGTCTCTACCGTTATTTTAACGATTTCAGGGTCTATAATGACTCCAAAATAATAACTTACATTCTCTTTGCTCTTTCCTGATGCACTCCATGTAATTTGATCGTCTTCTAATGGAGGGTAATACGTTGAGGATAGCGTACCTTCCTCGCTTAATTTCCATGTACCAAGCCAATTTTGTTTTAGTACTGCAACCATTATCGATTGGCTATTTCGAAAGATCGTTAGCCATTGCTCATCAATTTCTTTGATGAGATAAACATCCTCTGCTGATTTAGACCAATTTTTTGTTATATTCAGTACATCCTTTTCAGTTGGTTGTTGAAGATGCTTGTAGGTTATAAATAATGAGCAAATAATTGCTGTTAGAACAAAAACAAAGCTAAGCAAGATTTTCTTCATAAGATAATCCACCTCTTTTGTTTGCGATTTCATCAAGGTTTTTTAGGGTTCAACTCCACCAAAAATTTTCAATAATCTGTTACACTATCGATATATTCCTCCGACTCTATGTATAAAAATGTTCTGCTCGCTCGTTAGCCCACCACCAAAATGGTGCTCCTTGGCATACAATAAACCTATCCAACCATAATTCAAAGTTCATTGCGAGAGGTATCAGTTCTTCAAACGAAGCAATGTGGTCTTTCCAACATAGGTAATTCAAATTGTGTTGTGAATATATTGAAGAATTGATAACAATATTTTTTTCGTAAATATAGGCAATCGCATAACAGCCTTCATATTGGTCAAAGTGTTTATTATAGTCGATAATTTGTTGTAAACTATACAGTTCAATTTCCCCACCGTAATGAATATCATCAAATAAGCGACAGCCATTCGTTATTTTCAAAAATGCTCTATAGTCTGACGGAATGATCCATCCTGTTTGTTGCTCAAAATCCTTTAATTCCTTCTCACTTGCAGGAGCATTAAATGTACATTTAGCTTTATATAAATATCCTTGCTCACTTTGAATTTGGAGAACATCCCCATTTTCCTCTAAACGCTTTTTTAAAGCTTGTAACGTTTGTCTAACAATATCACCTTCTTTTAGCATTCAGCATCCACCTCAACCATCCATTTATTTACATATATTAACTTATTCAACAGTAAGCAAATATTTACCTTCTATTAAAAAGAAACTGCACATTATCTAATTAATTTCAATTGTCTGTTTTTTTGGTTTGTGGTATAAAAAAACTGAAAAAGACCCGATAGGAGGCGATTATCATCAAATTAAGGCAACAATATACTTGTCCGTTGGAGCTAGTTCAAGACATGATTAAAGGCAAATGGAAATGTATTATAATTTGGCGATTGCGGCTTGGTCCTACATCTCCATCAAAGTTAAGACGTGACATTAAAGGAATAACTGAAAAAATGCTGTTACAACAATTAAAAGAGCTAATGGATTTTCAGCTAGTGCAGAAAGAAGAATATCTTTCCACTTACCCGCTTCGAGTAGAATATCGTTTGAGTCCAAAGGGGCAAGAAGTTTTAAAGTCTTTAGAGATATTACAACGATTAGGGATTCAATATATCGAAGAAAATGAAATATTAGGACTTCAGCAAATGTAGTACCCTTACAAAAAAGTGGGTAATTGTCGATTATTTTTTCGCCATGTTATGATGACCTCAACTAAATGATATGGAGGTACACACCATGAAGAAAAAATACTTATTTATGCTATCTATTATTTCACTGCTAGCTATAGCTGGATGCAGTAGCAAAAATGAAAAGACTTTTGTCGTAACAAGTTCTGGAATAGTGGATGGCGTTATTCAAGATCAATATGGGCAATTAGGCGATTCATTTAATGAGCATGGTATGCCTACTTATTCATTGCCATTAAAGTTCGAAAATGCCCCAAAAGAAACGGTGTCCTATGCATTAGTAATAGAGGACAAAGATGCTTTCCCTGTTAGTCAAGGATTCTCTTGGATTCATTGGACTGCAGCTAATATTCAAAAAGATGAGTTAAAAGAAAATGAAAGCCAGACAGCGACTGATTTTGTCCAAGGTGTCAATAGTTGGATGAGCCCTCAAGGAGGCAGTCAAAGCCCTGAGCTCTCTAGCTTTTACGGTGGGATGGCTCCACCTGATAAACCACATACTTACGAAATTCATGTCTATGCATTAGATACTACAGTCGACTTAGAAAATGGATTTTTAATGAATGAGCTGTATCATGCGATGGAGGGACATGTCTTAGCTGAGTACACTTTAAAAGGTACTTATCCGAATAAAAAATAAGTATCTACTCTTTTAAAGTTATATCAATGTAGTTTTATGTAATAAATAAGTCCAGGACTGCTCGTTTTTGAGAGTCTCTGGACTTTTTTGTTTGCTCCTAGTAACATTGGAATAAGAACAAATTGTTTTAGTTTTTTCATGAAATCATTGAAATTTTAGCCAGTCATTAGCAACAATTTAGACAAAAAGAGCTTGGCTAATCATTTTTTTGTTTTCTTTACTCAATGAATATAGGATATACTTTTATAGTCCTGTTATTGGCACGTAAAAATAGAAATTTAAATTCAGAAAGTTTTATTGGAGGTTTATTATGAATTACAGAATTATTAACAAACAAGTATTTGAACAAGCACAGCTACGTTCCGTTTCGGATGTACCATTTACTGAAGAAGAACTTCAAAACGGTATGAAAATTGCAGTTTCTAAAGCAGATGAAACGTTGGCTTTGTATTTACTAGATATCGAAGGTCATAGAAAATTTGAAGTTCGTTGGGATGATTCATCAGAAATTTTCAACGGTTGGTATTCAGCTTGGGATAATTTCTCTTGGTGCCTAGATGTAGTAAGCAAATAAATAGAACTTGATGAAATAATATCAACTAGAAACGAACATCCTTTTGTTTTTGGTTGATATTATTTTATTTATATAATATTTCAAATTGCTAATGAAGGATGTTTCATACAAGAAATAAAAATAACGAACGGCTTAACCCATTAGAATTAAAGGGCCAAGCCGTTAAATAAATTATTTTTAAAAGAAAATCCAATGAGCATTTGCTTTTTAATTATATTTTAATGATATATATTTGATTAACGATAAAAAGTTGCTGATGTTATTAGTTGATAGCGATTAGAATCTTTGTAGAACCATACTTCATCTTTATATTCTTTGTATAGAACTGGCCACCTCCAATGAGGTTTAGTATATCGTTTCCATGTATAGTAGATACGTCCTCTTTCAGACGATAGAGCGCTAACAAAAGCAGATACTACTCCCGCAATGGCTGGTACCACTATTCCTCCAGTAAAAATTGAAGCAACAAGTCCTGCAAGCGCACCTACTGCTAAAGAAGTATAGCTAAATGATCCATTATCCGTCCATTCATATTTCCATTGTGATCCCCCAAAACCTGCACCTTGATCAACCGAAAAAGGTCTGATAGTGAAACTGTTAATATTCCCCTCACTTTCACTCACCATACTATTTCCAATTTCATCAACTAAAGAACGTAACTCTGATGGAACTAACTGACCATCTAAATATAAGTCTCCTGTTTCTAAATCATATGTTGCTTCATATTTTTCTACACCATTATCCGCCAAAACACTCCTCTTGCTATCATTCATAGTTGTTGTAAAGGTATAGCCTTCTAAAACGCCCGAACCTATACTCACTTTACTCTCTGAATTATTTATTTTTTGTGCGTTAATATATTTGGGAGTAAGGAACGAAAAAAGCAAAGTAAAAATCAATATATAAGTTATACTATTTTTCATAACTATTGCCCCTTTCTCAAATTATTATTATTATATATTCGGAATAATAAAATTACTTAATTTATTTGTCAATATATTATATGGAGTGATATTATGAAATTTTTAAAAAAGATTACATTTATCCATCCTATAAGAAAGTACATACATGTCATACTAGTCATTTTCATGTTTTTTCTTGTCGTTCCTGCTGGATTCAATCCACTATTTTTAAATTTAATCATGGTCCTTTTTGGATTCGTCATATTAAATCGTGGTTTTGATTACAAAGGAACGGACAATAAAGCTTTTTACAAATGTTTGTATATGGGCATAGCGATGTGTTTATTATTTATTGTTTTATTTATTGTCCAATTTATAAGAAATGAATAACATACGTTACGCATGCCTTTCACTTTCGGGTAGTTAGCAATGCACGGAAGATGATTTTCTTTCATTCGTTAGAAAAAATAATCTAACTCCCTTTCCCCTTGTATAATTCATACGCAATTTGAACATATATGGAGTAACAAGGGAGGAATGAACATGAAAAAACTACTTTACATCTTAGTGCTATTCACATTATTACTATCAGCCTGTGGAAAAAATGCTGAGCCGAAGGAAGTAGCCGTCGATCAAGACACATCTGTTAAAGATATTGTAGGAGCAATCGTTAAAAATAAATTTACTGTAGAAGAAACGGATGGTATTGTGACAATATCGATTCAAGATACAGATGTTCGAGAAGGGTCGAAAAATCAGATGCTGAAAGATTCGGGCAGAATCTTTGCGGAGCTTTCTAAATTAAAAAGTGTGAAAACGCCTTCGATTATTTGGTTCGCTCCATTAACCGGTGCTAATAACAATGAAGAAATGACAGAAGTATTAAGCGTGTATTTTGACGAAGAAGACTTTAGAACCGTCAATTGGGCTGATTACGCTCAATTAAACATCGAGTCCATAGCGACTAAATATAGAGAGAATCCAGCACTAGGCGATTAAAATACTGCTCTGTGAAATGAAGTTCACGCTTTAAGACACGGACAAGTAGAAGATGCGGCTCTCGATTGATTTGTTTCCACGGAAAGGACTACCGTAGCGAACATCAACAGCACGGCAAAAAGTGTTAGATTGTAGTCAATCTAACACTTTTTTCTTTTGTCCTTGCTCTTTAAGAAACTATGTATGATTTTCCTTCATATAAAAGTAAGGGTATTCGTTTTCGAGCTCCAATAAAATTTATATCCCTATTGTATTCATTAATACGAGGCGCCAACCATCTGGATCTTCAATCGTCACACCTTTTTCTGCCCAATAAATGTTTTCTGGTGCTACTTCTGGATATCCCATTTTCTCCAGTCGTTGCACGATACGTTGAATGGTCTCAGGGTTTGGCATATACAGCACAAGAAGATTATCCTTCGTCGGTGCAGGACATGGGCTACCATCAACATGCTCAGTAAATTCTAAATGATAATGGGCATTCGGCAGACCAATCATAATACCATCATAGCCTCGATGCCCTTTAAACGAGCCAATCTTTTCTAAACCTAATCCTTCACAATAAAATCGCTCTATTGCTGTTAGCTGATTAGTTGGTCTTGCGACACGTACCTGTACAACTTCCTGCGCCCATAGTTCTTTCATCATCATCTCTCCTTTTAGGATAATTATATAATGGAAAAACTTGAGAGGAGAACGGTCAATAGTCTGAGTTCTATCGCGCGAACCATATATAATCTGCTGTTACTAATGGTTGTTCCTTTTTTAAGTAATAAGCCTCCGCAACCCAATACCTTTGTTCATACTTCCGCATTATTGCCGATTCATCCCCTATATACGCATCACGCTTTAACACCCTTTTTTTCTCAACTCTAAAGGGCATTCTAAAAATATTGTATAGTCATAAAACTTCCGCCATTCATTGCGCTGAAGAAAGACTCCTTCTACTAAAAGAATACTGTTCGCTATAAATTCTCTTGTTATATTAAACACTGTATTTGTAGCACTGTGATAAAAAGGAAGTGTAAATTCTTGAACATTGCCATGTACTTTTTCGAGAAAATTTTTAATACATGCTACATCCCATTGTAAATAAAAATATTCAAACCATTGATCATAACCAGTATTGTAACGTTTTTCACTTTCGACAATATAATCGTCCATATGTAACACATTAATAGTACATTCCTTTTTCAACGTGGTCGCTAATTCATTTACAAACGTTGTTTTACCAGCACCCCCTAAGCCATCAATAGCAACAATAAGTGGTCTTGCATCACGATCAGGACTATTAAATCGCTTCATAATCTCGGCTGTAATTTGGTCTTTCAATACATTCACACTCCTATCCTTAAAAAATAACCAGCTTACTCCTGAAAGTAAACTGGTCTCTAATGATTAATGTGGTAAAGCAACATCAAATGAAGCAGCGGTTTTTGCCTTAACTTCCTCCAATGTTACACCTTCTGCTAATTCTATTAACTGCATACCTGCATCTGTAAAATCAAAAACAGCTAAATCTGTTATTAATCTGTGCACGACACCTTTTCCAGTTAACGGTAACTCACATTGCTTTTTAATTTTCGACTCACCGTTTTTATTGACATGCTCCATTACAACAACGACTCTTTTCGCACCGACAACAAGATCCATGGCGCCGCCCATGCCCTTTACCATTTTCCCAGGAATCATCCAATTGGCAAGATCACCTGTTTCAGATACTTCCATTCCACCTAGAATAGCAAGATCAATATGCCCCCCGCGAATCATTGCAAAGGACTCTGCGCTATCAAAATAGGATGCACCTTTCACTGCAGTCACAGTTTCTTTTCCCGCATTAATAAGGTCAGGATCTACTGCATGTTCATCGGGATAAGGACCGATACCAAGAAGTCCATTTTCGGATTGTAACAATACATCATAATCAGCAGGAATGGCATTGGCAATAAGTGTAGGAATACCGATACCTAAGTTAACATTCATACCATTTTGAATTTCTTTTACAGCTCTATTAACAATTTTATATCTAGTATCTAACATTATGCTTCCTCCTTTCTGACCGTTAAGCGCTCAATACGTTTTTCATAATTGTCACCGAGTAAGACACGTTGCACAAAGACACCTGGTGTGTGAATATGATCTGGATCTAACTCGCCCACCTCTACAATTTCCTCAACCTCCGCAATGGTGATTTTACCGGCCATCGCAGCCAATGGGTTAAAGTTACGAGACGTTTTTCGATAAATTAAATTGCCAAGCTTGTCTGCTTTCCATGCTTTGACAAGTGCAAAATCTGCGACAATCCCTTGTTCTAAAATATATTCCTTGCCGTCAAAAACCTTTACTTCTTTACCCTCAGCAATTGGTGTGCCAACCCCTGTAGCAGTATAAAAGCCAGGAATACCTGCTCCTCCAGCACGTAAACGTTCTGCTAATGTCCCTTGGGGTGCAAGTTCTACTTCCAGCTCCCCACTTAAAAATTGTTGTTCAAATATTTTATTTTCACCAACATAGGAAGCTATCATTTTTTTTATTTGTTTATTCGCTAGTAATAATCCTAATCCCCAATTGTCCACTCCGCAGTTATTACTAATTACCGTTAAATCTTTCGTTCCCTTTTGCTGTAACGCAGCAATTGCCTTTTCAGGAATGCCGCATAAGCCAAATCCCCCTACTGCTAATGTAGCACCATCCTTAATATCTGCAACGGCTTCCTCAAACGTATTCCACACTTTCCCGTTTTCCATATCGAAACCCCCTATAATTGCTCGTTTATTAAGGAAAATTCTACATCATTACTAAATCGCAAGTAAAGGAATTAATTGGAATAGTATTTATGCTTATTTTGCATAAATCTAACTATACTATTCTTCTTCCGTTCGAATTGTCTTTAATAATTGCTTTAAAGCATATGATTGATATGTATTTTTTTTCGTAATTACGCCAAGGCGCCAAGGCATATGAAAGTTCTGTAAAGGGATAATTTTGACATTATGATTCGTCTGCTTTGCAGCAATAGAATAAGGCAAAAGGGTTACGCCTAAATTGGAAGATACGAGCTCCACAATTAAATCCCATTGTGAACTTTTGTAGCCAATGATAGGGGTGAATCCTGCCTTTTGACATGATTTAATGACATAATCATGCAATGTAAATTCTTCTGTAAAAGTAATAAAAACTTCATTTTTTAAATCTTGTAATAAAATAGCTTCGTGCTGTGCTAGTGGGTGTTGTTCATTAATAAAAACAAAGAACTGATCTTCCACAAGTGATTGCACGATAAATTTTCGTTCATCTGAAGGTAACACGACGATGCCCATATCCACTTCTCCATTTTCTACTAATGTCCCAATTAATTTCGCTCCTCGTTCAATGAGCTCTAAATGGACATTTGGATATTGTTGATGAAACTTACGCGCAATTTCAGGGAAAAATAAAGTGCCAATAAGTGGTGGGATACCTAATTTAATTGACCCTGATTTAATGTTCAATAAATCATCGAGCAATTTATGTAAGTCATGGACAGAACGCATAATTTTTTGGCCCTGTTTATACACAATAAGACCCGCATCGGTTAACTCCACCTGGCGTGTAGTTCGATTTAATAATTCTACATGTAAATTGTCTTCTAATTTTTTTATACTCTTACTTAATGACGGCTGTGACACAAAGGATTCACTCGCCGCTTTTGTAAAACTGCCATGTTCCACTACTTCCATAAATGCCTTTAAATCACGCAATTCCATCTGAACACCCCTTATTTATTCTTATTTGTTATGAAAAGTTTTCTAAAAGTACTATTTAGTTATCAATTCTCTTTCTTTCCTGTTAATCCTTCTACAAAGTAACAATAGCTATAAACTGCAGCACGATAAGGTTTTCTTATTGAGTAAATAATATTTTCAGCAAACGACATCGCTTATAATACAACGTATTATTTCTAACTCATGTATCATTCATCATCCTTCATTCGAATTTTCTCTTTATTTACCGATTTCTCTATGTAAAATTAAAAATGAGTGTTACTAAGACTAAAAGGGGGATTATGTAATTGAAAACACTAACGAAAATATCAAATGCTATTATGGAAAAGTATTTACCCGATCCGTACATTTTTGTCACTATACTCACATTACTAGTTTTACTATTAGGGGTTTCCTTAACAGATTCCTCGCCATTGGACATGATTACTTACTGGGGAGATGGCTTCTGGGAGCTACTAGCTTTTACAATGCAAATGGTCGTCGTATTAGCTGCTGGACATATTTTGGCGAATAGTCCTGTCTTTAAAAAAGGGCTCACTGCAGCAGCAAGTAGAATTAAAACGCCAAGTATGGCTATTATTGTTGTGACATTTATTTCTTTAATTGCTTGTTGGATTAACTGGGGATTCGGGCTAGTAATTGGGGCACTTTTTGCAAAGGAAATTGCACGCCAAGTTAAAAAAGTAGACTATCGTTTATTAATCGCAAGTGCTTATTCTGGATTTGTTATTTGGCACGGTGGTTTAGCAGGTTCGATTCCGTTATCGATTGCAACGGATGGTCATCCATTTGCTAATATTATGGGGGTTATCTCAACAAACGTTACACTATTCTCGACCTACAATTTATTTATTGTGGTTGTTATTATCTTAACACTGCCATTTTTTAATCGTTGGATGATGCCAAAGGATGAGGATATGGTGGAAATTGAGCCTTCCTTATTATTTGAGGAAAAAATAGAACTACCTAAGCCTGAAAAACATTTTGCAAGTCGTTCAGAACGTAGCTATCTATTAACCATTTTAATAGGTCTTATTGGGGTTATTTATTTAATTCATCATTTTACTACAAAGGGCTTTGTCTTAAATTTAAATGTTGTGAATACCATTTTTATTGTACTCGGTATTATTTTCCACGGCACGCCACAGCGTTTTCTTGCCGCTGCGCAAGATGCAATTAAAACAACAACAGGTATTGTGTTTCAATTTCCGTTTTATGCCGGTATTATGGGCATGATGACCGCATCAGGCTTAGCCATAGTATTTTCAGAGTGGTTTGTCAACATCTCAAACGACCACACATTTTATTTATTCACATTTTTTTCTGCTGGTCTTGTTAACTTTTTTGTGCCTTCAGGGGGTGGTCAATGGACCGTTCAAGCACCGATTATGTTGGATGCAGCCACTAAATTAGGGGCTGATTATGCTAAAACGGCGATGGCCATTGCATGGGGAGATGCTTGGACAAATATGATTCAACCATTTTGGGCGCTGCCTGCACTCGCAATTGCTGGTTTAAAGGCTAAGGATATTATGGGCTTCTGTTTATTTATCCTACTCTTTACAGGTATCATCATTAGTATTGGTTTGTACTTCTTCTAAAAAATAGCCATTTAGAACCTCTTTTGAACAAAACTCATGTTCATAAGGGGTTTTTTGTTTTATATTACAGATTAATCTATGGTAAATTTTTATGAATACCGGTATATTTGACTAGTTGAGAGATTTTTGAGAGTTTTATTTCCTATAATAAATAAGAATTTTGTCATAATTTATCGAAGATTGGAGATAGAACAGATGTTAAAGCAATTGCTTGAAAATCGTACTGTAAATTTAGGCTATACCGGTTTCTCATTTCATCACCATGTTTATGAACTACAAAATTGCGTAGAAGTATTAGGAATTGAAGCGAAGTCGCTTCATCTTGAACATAGTCAAATTGCAGCGGCTTATATAGATGGTAAACGTATTTTTATAAAAAGTATGCACTACGGAAAAACACTGATGAAGTTAACAGATGGTCGTGATGAGGCAATCGTACAATTATCTGTTCTACCTTCAGGAGAAATTCATGTAGAAGTTAAACCCTTTATAGGAAATGCCAATATTGTTTCTGTTTATTTTCGTACAATTTTAGCAGATACTGCAATCGCCATTGATTTGAAAGGTGCATTAAAAAGCTTTTTACTGGCTAATCAACTGATGAACGATACAGATAGTATTTTAGAAGTGCACTATCAATCGATGCACCCAAACGTCTTAAAGAATTCCTATGCTGGTAATTTTGTATTAGGCTATCACCCTACTGGTGAATCCATCGCAAATGGTGATGAATATGCATTAGCTAATCGCATAGCGAATTTACAGTTTTCAAAGATCGTCATTTTGCAAGACGGTATACATAAAATAATTGCCTTAAAAATGTTACTTTCCTTTGTCATTAGTAATCGTATCTTTGTTAATAATGAATTATCGATGTGACTTCTTTACTAGAGAAGCAATCATGCAAGGTTTACATATTATTTCAATAGCGCTCATTCTTTCATTTTTACTAAATAACAGGTCGATTTCTTTGCTTTGTTAAGTGACTATTGAAGTCATGAACGAGGACTTGTCACCATTGTTAATTGTTTTGTACTAAATTTAAAATAAAAGGGATTTTATTAATGCTTATTTTTTTGTTCATCTTATGTGTCATCATCATTGGAAGCTTCTTGTTACAAAGAATGCTTCATAATAGAAAGAATCGATTAGAAAAGAAGAAGGTTATGGAGGAACGTTTGAAAAAACTTATTTTTACAAATAAACAACCACAAAGATAGTATTTCCTAACTATTTTATTAGCATTTATGTAAAGTGGTACACCTATTTCAAAGAAGTGATAATTGGCATCATACTAGGTTCACAACTTTTAATAGCTAATCTTTATAGGAGGAAATTTGTAAATAAATTGTGCTTTTTATTTCAAATCTTTTTAGTTTAGTGGTAAACTATCTAATGTCAATTAAATGAAGTAATACTGAGTATGATTTATTGTTATATGTCAATACTCAGTTTATCACTCACTCTAGGAGGAATTTTATTATGAAACGTGTTGAAAATAAAGTAGCACTTGTTACTGGCGGTGCATCAGGTATCGGTTTATCAGCAGCAACTTTATTAGCTAAAGAAGGAGCTAAAGTTGTTATTGCTGACTATAATCTTGACGGTGCAAAAGAAATTGCTGATGCATTAGTAAAAGAAGGCTATGAAGCAGCTGCAGTATTTTTAGATGCTGGTAATGCTGATTCAATCAAAGCAGCAGTAGAATTCACTGTTGAAACATTCGGTTCTTTAACAGTATTATTTAACAATGTAGGTTCAACAAACTTACAAAAAGACTTAGATGTAGTAAACATGGATTTAGAAGAATTTGATCGTCTAGTAAACATCAACTTAAAATCAGTATTACTTGGTAGCCGTTTCGCTATTCCACATATGCAAAAAGCTGGTGGTGGTTCTATCATTAACACTGCATCTATGGGTGGATTTGCAAGTGACCAAATCCGTACAGCTTACGGTACAACAAAAGCTGGCGTAGTTCACTTAACAAAATATATTGCAACTCAATACGGTAAAGATAAAATCCGTTGTAACGCTGTAGCTCCTGGTTTAATTTTAACTCCAGCTGCGAAAAACAGTTTACCAAAAGAATTACTAGAAATTTTCACTAAATACAATGCATTACCATACAACGGTGAAGCAGATGATATCGGCTATGCAGTATTATTCTTAGCATCTGATGAATCTAAATTCATGACTGGTCAAACACTTCAAATTGAAGGCGGCCACTACATTGCGAACCCAACAATCGCTGATACAAACCTTTGGGCTTCAAACCAACAAAAATAATGCGCTGCTCAACAATTAGTTGAGCTTGCAACTAGAAAAGACATTAAGGCTTGTACGCCCCATGTCTCAGACTGTAGATATACTCCAATAAAATTTGGATATGTCTACAGTCTTTTTTATAAATTGTTTCCGTGCCTGGCACTTCACAAAATGCTAAATTGGAGAAATCCACTTTGCTTTCCACGGGTATAGTGTAAGCCGCAACCCGCTAACGCGCGCTCTGTTGCGTCTTCCAACTTGTGCGTTCCCGCAGGAGTCTTTATGAATTTTTCCTTAGTAATTATAAAATTGTTTGTGTGCCTGGCACCTCTCGAAATGCTAAATTGGAAAAATCCACTTCGCTTTCCGCGGGCATAGTGTAAGCCCACATTTCACCGCCATAAACGCTGCGAAAGTTCAGAATTGTTCGAGTGCCTGGCACCTTAATGTTAGTTAGCCTTCTCTAATGCTAATTTAATGCCGAATGCTATTAATACCGTTCCTGTTAAGCCTTCAATTACCGCTTTTGTTACCGGCTTCTTCATAAAGGCGCTAATTTTATCTAGTAAATAAACATAGAAGATAAACCACATTGCCGTTAAAGCAGTATAAATAAGGCCCATCAGTAAAAATGGGAAAAATGTGCCGTTTGAACCGTCCACAAACTGTGGCAAAAACGTTAAAAAAAACACAGCTACCTTTGGATTTGTAACATTGGTGAAGAAACCTTGTTTAAAGCACGATTGGTGATCATATTTATTATCGATTTGTGTGTCATCATTGACTACCGGCGACTGCGAGCGAATCGTTTTTAATGTCCATAATGTTTTAATACCTAAATAGCACAAATACACTGCACCAACGTATTTTAAAATTGCAAAGATATAAGCCGATTTTACAATAATTGCAGAAAGGCCAATGACTGCTGCTAAAGTATGAATAAATAACCCACAGCATGAGCCAATTATTGTTTGCAACCCACCCTTTTTATTCACTGTTAATGTATTTTTCGTCGCAATTGCAGTATCGGGACCAGGCAAAATAATTAATAAAATACACATTAATAAAAACATCGGGATATTCTCCACGCCAACCACCTCCGAAACGTCTGAAAATTATAAAAATAATTCTACCATACGTATTCCTTTTAAAAAAGATAGAAGTTCCCATATCCATTGTGATTGACATATAACCATAAGGTGTTATATATTTGTAACACCTTATGGTTATATTTATAATAAAGGAGCTTATACAATGCCTGAACAACTACAAAATATTATAAAAACGGTTATGTTAAATGCACCGATTGATAAAGTATGGGAGACGGTGACAGATGCCGAAAAACTTGGCTCTTGGTTTATGCCAAACGATTTTAAAGCTGTCGAGGGACATGAATTTTCACTACAATCTCCATTTGGACCTTCGCCATGTAAAGTAGAAAAAGTAGAAGCACCACATTTTGTACGTTTTGCATGGGATACAGATGGTTGGTATGTAACATTTGAGTTAAAGCAAATTGGGGAACAAACAGAGTTTACACTTACGCATGGTGGCTGGAAAGAAGCATCTCATATCATTCCAAAGGCAAACATGCCAGCTGAAGCTGTTCGAAAAAATATGGATGGCGGTTGGACAATGCTTGTAGGCAAAAAATTAAAAGAAATTGCAGAAGCAAAATGACACAGCTTGCGGAAAAATATGATGTTTTCCAAGCAATTGCCGATCCAACAAGACGGCATGTATTGCAACTACTAGCAGCAAGCGATAAACCAATTGCTGTTATTTCGGAGCATTTTACAATTAGTCGCACAGCTGTCGTCAAACATTTACACATATTAGAGCAAGCCAAGCTGGTATCTGCCCAAAAAAAAGGCCGAGAAAAAGTATACACTTTACACACCGACCGGTTAAAGGAAATTGAAGATTGGTTACAATACTTCCATTTATTTTGGGATAATAAGTTGGCACAATTGCAAAATATCGTGGAAAACGACTAAAGAATTTTAAGAACAGCATAAAACGAAAGCCGCAACGATTCGCACGAGCAATCGTTGCGGCTTCCTCAATGTTACCTCATGTAAAATAACCCACCATTAATAATGTCTATCTTAATTTTGGCATCATATTGTTCTTCTAAAGCCATTTTTTCTATTTCGTAACATTCTGGTTTTTCTTCTACATCTTCATAAAAATAGTCTAATACGCGTTGTGCTCTTTGCCATCTTTTTTTAGCTTGTTCAGCCCAACTATGGTCATCCTGTTGAATAATGGCATCTATCGCTTCATCCAAGCGTTGCAATGCTCGTACAGGTTTAATGATATATTGTACATAAAATGCATCTTCTGACTGCGTTAACTCCCAATCGAATTTATTGATTGTTTCATGGAAATGTTCATTAATCGTACCTGTTAATAAGTTGATGCCAAAAGAGTAGAGCATTTCTTTCGTTCGATCGCAGCAATACGAAACTTTATAGTTTACGCCAAGCCATGGCGTAAGCATAACTTGACCTAAAGCCGGATCAACCTTTTGAAACATTTGAACAAAGGCACCTAGTTCTCTCGTTGCTTGAAAAATTTGATTGAGCCGCGGTGATCCAAAATGCACAACTTCCCCAAGAATTTTCCCCGACAATGCATTTTGATCTGTAATGAATGTCACTTGTGCAGGGTTAGGTTCACCATTTGTAGCTTCTACGTATTGCCAGTAAAAAGGGCGATTCATAATTCTTTTATCCATTGCAATCGTTAATTGTACTGTTAGGTAATGCTCATCCTCGTATACCATACTACATTCATTTTCTAAGAAAAATTGTCGTAAATAATTGTGAACCTGTTGTGGATACATGCCCCTCTCCCCTTACAATATCATTACGCCTTGGCGTTCATTACATCCTAACTTGCTTTTCTATTGTCATCTGGGACATCCGCCAATGCTTGGTTTTTTCTTTTGTTAAACGGATTTTTTGAAATTCGTTAAAATCGCATCTAGATCTCCAACTACCTTTTCAAAAACATCAATTTTTGTATGCAATAATGCCAATATATCTTTTTCAATTGTGTCTTCTACTGCAAGATTATAAATATGGACATCATGTTCTTGTCCTAAACGGTGAACACGCCCTATCCGTTGCTCTAACTTCATTGGGTTCCAAGGCAGATCGTAGTTAATTACATGGTGGCAAAATTGCAAGTTAATCCCTTCCCCACCTGCTTCTGTGGCAATTAGTACTTGCGCTTTTTCTTTAAACAAGTGCTTCATGTAATCACGCTTATTTTTATTGAACTTACCATTAAACAGCACACTCGTAATACCATGAGAATGTAAATACCACTGTAAATATATTTGAGTTGCACGGTATTCTGTAAAAATAATGACTTTATCCTTAGCCTGTTCGATAATTTCAAGTGTCTTAACAGCCTTAGAATTTACTTCTAATGCCATAACCTTTGCTAGAATGGCTTCTAACTCTTCCCGTTCCTCACTATTTTCAAGCATATTGGATAACGTTAATGCGGTTGCTTCTTTGCTACTACACATTTCTTTTTGCAATGTAATTAATGAAAACGAGGCTGTTGCTGTAAGGGAGCCAAGTAATTGATAGACTTCCATTTCTTCCGGGCTAAAATGGATGGGCACAATTTGAACACGGCGTTTTGTCCACTCAACACCTGTATCTTCTCGTCTATTTCGTACCATTACCTGATTGACTAGTTCCTTTAAATAATCATCGTGCTGTAAGTCATGCTTACTTGCGGAAAATGCAGATTGGAATGTTTCATAATTTCCCAGATGACCTGGTTTGAGCAATGAAATAAGATAATAAAGCTCGAACACATCATTTTGAATCGGTGTTGCCGTTAATAATAAGCAAAACTTCTTCTTTAACCCTTGTACAAATTCGTAAATTTGGGTTTTATGATTTTTTAACTTATGCGCCTCGTCAATAATGATCATGTCATAATCTTGGGCATAAATAAGTTCTTTATGTGGGCTTTTTTTTGCTGTATCCATGCTCATAATAACAATATCGTAACGCTCAATTGGGCAATTTTTTTTATAAGCAATAGCAGGTATGTGGAATTTTTGATTTAATTCTTCCATCCATTGATTAATAAGCGATGCAGGTGCTAGAATTAATGCTTTTTTTACGAGCCCTCGTATTAAATATTCCTTTAATATTAATCCTGCTTCAATTGTTTTACCAAGCCCCACCTCATCCGCCAATATCGCTTTACCATTCATTTGTTCTATAACGGTTTGAGCGGCTTCTAGCTGATGGGCAAGTGGCGTTAGCTTCGGTAAAAACTTAGGTGCTTGCAAACCAGTAAATTCCGGAATTAAATTCATTTTCACAATTTCATAGTTCATGTTATATAATGTCCAACTATGCCAATTTTCTAGATTTTCAAGCCTGCTTATAAATCCTTCTTGCCAATCGGACGACCTCTCCACAATCATGATCATCACCTCATGCTATTATTTCTAAATTAGGTTGTCCAAAAAAGAAAAAGCTATGTCCATTACTTATAGGTTTCTCTTCGAAGTGAAGAAAAACATAAAATGTACGCTTCTATTACTTTTTGTTACACTAATGGAAAAAGATATAGGAGAAAGCAATGCGCAGAAAAATTTTTATTTTACATGAGATTTACGGAGTTAATGATTTTATAAAAAAACAAGCGCGAACGTATAGTGATGCGAATACGAGCGTCGAATGCATCTCACTTTATCAAAACGCAGAAGTATTTACATATAATCAGGAAAAGGAAGCTTATGACTACTACATACAAGAAATCGGTTTTGATAAACCCCTTCAAAAGCTAACAACCCTCCTAATGGAAGCTAAAAATCACTATCAGGAAGTAGTTGTAATGGGATTTAGTGTGGGCGCAACATTAGCTTGGAGACTATCTACTTATCCAATAGATCGTATTATTTGCTTATATGGTTCAAGAATCCGTCAATATATGGACATACATCCCACATGCCCAACGCTTGTCATATTGCCAAATAACGAGAAAAGCTTTGATGTCAATGAATTAAAGCATGGACTAGAGAAATTGCCTAATGTTCAAGTAAGTCAATTTTCTGGCAATCATGGTTTTATGGATGACAACAACTTAAATTATTGTCAACAAAGTTATCAACAGGCACAATCTGAAATTTTGCGTTTTTTACGCAGCAAAAGCTTTCGGGAGGACTTAGAATGACTCAAATTGAAAAGATTGTTATCGAACCTTATAGCGAAGCAGGTAATATTATTTACCCTAGTTTCCAACTGCCATTACAGTCTGCTAGTATCATTGGCATTTATACTGACGTAGCAAAGATTCAGCCATTAATGCAGTGGTTTTTAAAGCAACCTAATTCATATAGTCATGTGCGAGAAAATGCATTATATGAGCGGCTAACAGTAATGGAGTATATTCAATTCTGTTTTAAGCTTTTTACAGTGCCTTTAAACAGCAAAGATGCCATCTTAAAGCTCTTAGCTCTAACCGAACAAAAAAATACGAAAATAAATAAACTCCAAAATGGCGAGAAGCAACGCTTGAAACTGCTCCATACATATCTTAATACTGCACATAATCAAATTATTGAGGAGCCTTTTCAAAATCTCGATGAATTTTCTAAGCATAGCGTTCAGCAATTATTAATTGCACTGCAAAAACAAGGAAAATCCATACTTTTACTTTCTAATAATTTGGAGGACTTACTCATTTCGTGCAACGAAATATACAGATTAGACGCTATAGGTCTGCATCCACTCGATCTTAAAGAGGAAGACACAGGGGCATCTCCCCCTTCAAGCGAAAATATTGCCATTAAACTCGATAAAATTCCTACAAAAAAGAATGACAAATTAATTTTGTTTAATCCACCTGAAATTGACTATATCGAAAGTGTAGAAGGTAACGTTTTCGTCTATGTAGCCGGTGAATCCTATCCTTGTACGTTATCATTAACTGACTTAGAGCAAAAATTGACACCATTCGGCTTTTTCAGAAGTCATCGTTCTTATATCGTGAACCTCCAAAAAGTACGTGAAATCATTACTTGGACCCGTAACAGCTACAGTCTTACGTTAAACAGCAATGAAAAAACAGTAGTACCTTTGTCGAAAAATAAACTAGCAGATTTAAAAGAAATACTCGGAATATAGTAGATTTCCCAGGAAATAAACGACTCCTGTCAGCAGGATATTGCTCCTGTGAAGCTTATTTTTCCGCCTCTCACCTGTAATTTAATGTTTCGTTTCGCATCGTGCCTTAAAGTGGAGATATCAACAACCACAGGAGGTTACATATGGAGACAGTCATTGATGTACAACATTTAAAAAAGGTCTTTCATAAGGAGACAGCATTACAGGATGTTTCCTTCACTATTAAAAAAGGAGAAATATTTGGTTTCCTCGGTCCAAGCGGCTCCGGGAAAACGACGACAATTAAAATTTTAACTGCACAAACAGAAAAAACTGCTGGAGAAGTTTCTTTATTTAATCGACCTGCCAGTGAAATGAAAACCAGTCAAAACCGCCAACGCTTTGGCATTTTAACAGATAATAGCGGACTATATACACGGCTTTCAATAGAGGAAAATTTATTACTTTATAGTAGCTTATATCACTTGCCAAATACAGCAGTAAAAGAGGCGTTAGATTTTGTGAACCTTTATGCTGAGCGGAAAAAGAAAGTAAATCAACTTTCTAAAGGGATGATTCAGCGTGTTACATTAGCGCGTGCCATTATGCATAAACCGGAATTATTATTTTTAGATGAGCCCACTTCAGCGCTCGACCCTGTCAATACACAGCATATTTATAATGGCTTACGAAAATTAAATGCCTTGGGGACAACTATTTTTTTAACGACACATGATATGGGCGAGGCAGAAATACTTTGTGATCGTGTTGCTTTTTTACATCAGGGAAAGATTCGTGCAATTGGTTCTCCTAAGCAGTTAAAACAGGAATTTGGAGACGAAACCTTTACGGTCGAATTAACCAATGGGCAAAGTGAAACGATTCAAAATGGCGCTCAAGATGCGCAGAAACTCTATGATTGGATGCAAGCTAATGCTGTTGCACGTATTTATACAAATGAACCAACTTTAGGCGATATTTTTATGCAAATAACAGGGAGTGATTTAATATGAATATTTCTATGTCTCGTATTCAAGCCATCTTTATGAAGGATTACAAGGAATTTTCCAGAAATTACGCAGTATCTGTGATGATTTTTTTACCGCTTATTTTAGCTTTTGCTTACAATAAAATGGGCACTAATAATATTGACGCTTATTTTTTACCGATAAATTTAGCCTTTGCAGGTGTTACTGCTTATGTACAATGTTGCTTGATTGCCGAAGAAAAAGAGAAAAATACGCTTCGCAGTTTAATGCTGTCTCCCGCTTCACTTGCAGATATTTTAATAGGAAAAAGTCTATTCGTCTCCATTGTGACGATTGTTATAGTAGGTTTGTCCATTTACCTTGTTGGTTACGAGCCGGCTAATCTTTTCATTTTAGCTATCGCCCTATTACTTTCAATTATTTTCTATATCGCCCTTGGAACATTATGTGGCTTGTTTGCCAAAACCATAATGGAAGCATCTATTATCGTGCTGCCTGTCATGTTTATCTTCTCATTTGGCCCGTTCGCTTTAGCACTAGCCTCTGTCTATCCAGTGTTAGAAATTGCAAAGTGGCTTCCAAGTGCCCAACTCATCCTTTTAGCAGATGCTTTAGAAGGTAGCTACTCTTCGATGGACTACATTATTCCTATCGTTACGATTATTGCTTGGTCAGCAATCGCTTGGATTGCCACAGGCTTAATCTACAAAAAAAGAATGGTAGATTAAGTGCCAGGCACTCACACAATTTATAAGCTAAAACGAATCGAAGCCGCAACAAACCGCATAACAGCGGGGGTTGCGGCTTCCAAAACCTAGTGCCAGGCACTCACATAATTTTAAACTTTTCATTACAGCAATTGCTGTTCGAGTTCTTCGATTTCTTCTAATGTGTCTGCATACCAAACACCAACAAATCGCGATTCTACTTTATTGTCATAGTAGTCCCCATCATAAAATGCTAGTGGAAATAGAACACCTTGTTTAATATATTGTTCAATTTTTTGATAGAATGTTTCATTATCCTTCACATCTTTTGCTGCATAGGTAGCAAATTTATTAACAGGTTTACCTAATGCTTCATGGAACATTAACATAGAAGTCGAACCGTTTTGGCGGAAGTTCAGATCAATTGCTTGCACATCTCCAGCCTCTGTTACAATTAAATCAAAACCTGCCACACCGACAAATCCTTCTGCTACACCACGTTCCATAATATGACGACCTACTTCGATGACCTTTTCTGGTACTTTTTCTACAATAACATTTCCTTCATAGATACCATTATCATCTGTCATTTGTTGAGAAGCACCTAAATACTGTATACCTAGCTCTTCACTATAAACGAACTGACAACTGTAATTATCTTTTGCCTGTAAAAGCTCTTCAATAATAATACTTTCCGTTCCATTCATCCGAAATTGACGTAAACCCTCTGTTAACTCATCTTGATTTTGGCAAATGATGACGCCATAACCACCAGAAGTGGGTGAATCATCTCCTGGCTTGAGGACAACAGGTGGCTTCCAATTTTTCATTGCATCAGATAATCTATATAATTCGATATTTAAACGACTTGGGACATATTTGCTATCAATTAAGTGGTCAATATATGCTTTTGTATTGAGTTCATTAAACTTAGCAGCATCCATCCAATAACAATTACGGCTCATATGCTCGGCGTCATGCAAGTACTGACAAACAATCGTTTTCCCCTCTTCACACCAGGCATCTAATTGCGCTAAATATTCTTCTTGTGTTTCGTAAGTATAAGGTTGCTCGACCCAATCTAAACCCGCTAATTCATGTAGTTTTTGAGCCTTCTCTGTTTGTGTCGCTCGATGTACTAAAACAGGAATATCCGCAATGGCAACTTCCCTTGCTGTTAAAGCATCTAGTTTATGGCAGTCATCCATCATCCACGGATTATCGCTATATGGCGTACGAGGTGTATACACAGCATTATCACCGTAAATTTGTCGCAATGTTAATTTCGGCTTTAACATACTAGTCCCCCACTTTTCAAAATAGATTTTATGTTATCTACCCGTGAATGCCAAAGCCAACACATCATTTAACGAAAACTAGCTTTTTAGACTAATAAAAATCCATTTTTTTACTCTTTTTTAATAATTAACAGTAATGTCTATTGCATTTTTAAGTTACTTCCTTGCTAACAAGCTTTCCATCTGTACCTTTACTACGGGCCATTCTTCTATTGTTATACTATACATGACCGTATGCCGTGTCGAACCATCTTTGCGTACCATATGATTGCGTAAAACACCTTCTTTTATTGCCCCAATCCTTTCAATTGCCTTTTGGGATCGTCTATTTTCATAATCTGTTTTAATTTGTACTCGTTGTAGACCAAGTACTTCAAAACAATAGCTCAGTAATAAATATTTACAATTTGTATTTACCGCACTTCGCCAACTTGCTGGGGTAAGCCATGTTGAGCCTATTTCCAGCCTTTTATGTTTGCAATCTATATCCATATAACGGGTTGAACCTATAATTTGACCTGAACGTTTATCCACAATGACAAACGGAAACTCCTCCATTTTATCTTTTTTAGTCAACGCATTTTCCACAAAGTTATGCACATCCGCTTCTTTTTCTATCACTGTGGATAGATACGGCCAAATTTCTGGATAACTGCCTGCTTTCAGTAGCCCTTGTATATCCTCTTTTGCTAGTGGTCTTAATAAAACAACCTCATTTTCCAAAGCTTTAAATTCCATTGTCCACACTCCTTTTTCATTATTAAACGGTAATTTTGATATGATAGATAGTACCAATTATTAAAATTCTGGCCATACCAGGGAGTTGATAGATGATGGAACTTGCTATTTCGTTCTCAGAACATTTGCCTAAATATGTACAGGTTTACGAAAACATTAAACAAGCTATACTTTTAAAGAAACTTTTAGCACACGAACAATTACCTTCAAAGCGCACGCTTGCCACAACATTAAATGTCAGTGTTCATACTATTAAAGAGGCATATGAGCAATTACTAGCAGAGGGTTATATTTATAGTAAAGAACGCTCAGGCTATTATATAGCGCCATTTGATTTGGAATGGCTTCAGCAGTCACAAAGCAAAGATGTCGCTTTCTTATCCACAAGCGAAGATACAGTGAAATTTGATTTTAATAATGGTCATGTGGATAAAACCGCCTTTCCTCTGAAAACCTATCAAAAGCTGCTGAAAAAACACTTTACTGTGGATGTTTTATCAACAAGTCCTTGGCAGGGTGAATTTGCTTTACGTCAGGAAATTGCCCACTATGTCAATCGCTCCAGAGGAGTTATGTGTGAACCATCGCAAGTTTTGGTCTATAGCGGTACACAAAGCCAACTGCAAGCGCTATGCCACTTTTTCGGGCCTGAAATTGAAGTCGGTTTAGAAGAACCAGGCTTTAAACGAGTACGAGTTACTTTACAGCAATGTGGTTTAGCAATTCATCCTATTCCTGTGGATAACTTAGGAATTACCGTGCCGAATAAGGGTATTCACATGTTATACACAACACCCGCTCATCAATTTCCACTTGGCATGTTTATGTCCATGGAACGACGTGTAGCACTACTCCAATGGGCTACACTAAATGATGCTTTTATTATTGAGGACGATTATGATTCTGAATTTCGTTATAAAGGGCTTCCCATTCCATCTCTGGCAAATATGGATCAGCTTCAGCGAGTCATTTACTTTGGGACGTTTTCGAAGACTTTGCTTCCTTCTCTACGAATGAGCTATATGATTTTACCTAAGTCTCTTGTAGAGCCCTTTATCCGCTTTTATCAGGAACAAAAATCTATCGTCTCCAAATTAGATCAGCTCGTATTAGCAGACTTTTTATCGCAAAGATTATTCGATAAACATTTAGCAAAAATGCGCACTATTTACCGTAAAAAACAGCAGACTTTACTGGCAGCGATTCGTAGTTATTTCTCTGATGAATTCGAAATTATCGGTGAGAATGCTGGACTACATATTATTGTGAAATTACCTAAAAGATTGTCGGAGCAAGATGCCATTCACCTTGCACATGCAGTAGGAATCAACGTCTATCCTTGTTCTACATCATTTCAATTACCTAGTGAACATGGCATGATTATTATTGGCTATGGCGGATTAGCACTAGAGGAAATTGATGAAGGCATTGCCTTGCTTGCATCTGTCTGGCAATAGTCTTACGTTACCTTGAAACTTTTTAAACTAGTTTACGTATTGTAATTAAATGCACTTACAAGGGGAATAGTCGAATGGACACTCAGGAGCAATTAATTAACTATTTACAGGAAATAGAAGCGTGGGAAAAAGATCAAAAAGGGCTATGGTTTTGGGAAAGATTAGGGCGAATACCTTTTAAAATTTTAGATAAGATGACTCCGGCTTTTATTCAACAAAAATTAGCTTTACTTGTCGATGAGCTCGGAAGCTATATTCAATCTGGTGGCAAATATTTAATCAATGAACAAGCGATGCTTCAAAAAATCCGTAAAAATTCTTCGGATCAAAATATTTTTACAATCTCTGATATCGGCAATATTCCTTTAGAGGAGATGATTGCACTTAGTGGCCAGCTTCAAAAAGAGCGCGTAAAATTGGCAACAGTCCAAGGTGCCTCAACTGGTTTTGGTGGTATTTTCACATTAGCAATTGATATCCCCTTTATTTTAGGAATGGCTCTAAAGACTTTACAAGAGATTGCAATTATTCATGGCTATGACCCGAATGATAAAATGGAACGTATTTTCATTGTGAAATGTCTGCAATTTACGTCTGCTGATATTGTTGGCAAAGAAGCTATTTTGGAGGAGCTCTCTTCTATGCATAGCAACAATAATGTATCTGAAAAGATGATTTCACAGCTTCAAGGTTGGCAGGAAGTATTTTTCACATATCGCGATCAAATGGGATGGAAAAAACTTTTCCAAATGGTACCGATTGCAGGCATGATTTTCGGGGCCTACGCCAATAAAGGGATGATGCAAGATATTGCCGAGACAGGCATCATGCTATACCGCAAAAGAAGAATATACGAAAAACTAAAATAGTGCCAGGCACTCACACAATTCCCACACAATTTAGAAAGAGCCAAGGAATACAGGTTTTCCTTGGCTCTTTGCGAGTGTCAGGCACTCACACAATTCTCACACAATTTTAATTAATATTTTCCCTTGATGCTGGCGGCTCTCCATCAAGGTATGTGCCTTTTCCATGTCCTCTAAGCTAAACACGGCAGCAATGGGCACTTGGAAACTTTCATCCTGTAATAATGCAAAAACATCCGAAGCGACTTGTTGTAACAGTTCTGGTTTTAACGCTCGAGTCGTCCCTAAGCTAAAGCCTTTGACATTACGGCAGCTACTATGTAAATCCGACGTTTTGATTTGCCCCACTTCACCACTACTATTACCAAACTGTACAAGTGTACCAAATGGAGCTAAACAGTTAAAACCTTCTTGTGTAACCGTTCCTGCAATGGAATCAAAGATAACATCGACCCCAAGACCATTCGTATAGTCATTAACTTTCGTACTAAAATCGTCATATGTTAGCACATGGTGTGCACCTAGCTCATATGCAATTGGCGCTTTCTCGATATTGCTTACAGTACCAATAATTTTTTTTGCACCGCAATTTTTCGCCATTTGTATCAGCATTGTGCCAACCCCACCTGATGCAGCATGAATTAACACACTCTCTTCAGAACTAATTTGTGTAATCCGATGCGTTAGCATATAAGATAAAAATAAAACAGTCGGTATCGCAGCTACCTTTTCAAGAGGTACACCCTTTGGTATGCGGAAGACGAGCTGTTCATTGGCGACAACATATTGTGCATACGCACCGTTTTTAGGAAAGGCAATGACCTGGTCACCCTTGCTAAATCCACTGCTATCATCAAATACCTCTTCTATAACACCCGCTACATCCAAACCGAGTATCATTGGAAAATTAGCTTTTGCTTTATTGCCTGTTCGATTTTTTATATCAGCAAAGTTTACACTTGTATAGGACGTGCGAATGAGCACTTCCCCTTTTGAAATCATTGGTTTTGGACAATCTACAACAGTTAATACTGACGGCGGTCCAAAAGCATTTATCGTCACAGCCTTCATAAATTCCCTCCTCCCTGTTATAGTAAAATTATAACTAAATTTTCCTGATAATAGTTAGTTAATTACTTCAATACTTTTGGATTAGGAGGGATTTTGATGACCATCAAACCTAGTAAAGAAACTTACAACGATATCGCTTACAATTTTTTCAATATGAACAGTGATAAAATTTGCTTTATGTTCGCTGGTACAGGGTACAACTATGACAAACCACTACTGCATTATGCTACTTCGTTAATGCTTGAATTAGGCTATGATGTTGTTCAAGTTTGTTATACCTTTGAACAACATCAGTTTAACCAACCAGCAAAAGCTATCTCAGAAATGGTTTATCACAGTGTGAATTCTATCGTGACATATTATTTACAATCGAACGCCTACAAAGAAGCTGTGTATATCGGTAAATCGCTTGGTACATTACCGATTTCTGACTATTACATACCGCAGGAGACCTTACTGCCTTCTCGTTATATACTGTTAACACCGCCGCTATCGTTTGAACATGTTATGCAAAACTTAGCAAATCAACGAGCATTTATAGCTATTGGAACTGCTGACCCGCATTTCTCCGAGGAAAGGATGCAGCAACTTGCTTCCCATCAGCTGACAATTGCAGAAAATGCTAATCATTCATTAGAAACTGCTCACAACACAGTTGAGTCCATTATTCGCTGTCAGACATTATTATCAGAGCTCAAAACTTATCTTCAATCAGTAGACCATGAATGACGATATACGAGTAAGGGCTATCAATCGAATGAAAAAGTAAACTTTATTAATGAAGACAAATAGCCGTTCTCATATTGAGTACTATATATTAAGATTGTAGTGTTAAAACACCATCTTCCATGCGGTAAATTCGGTCACAGTAAGTTAACATACGCTCATCATGCGTTACCATGATAGCCGCCTTTTTACGCTTTTTCACTTCATTAGAGATAAGCTGAACAACCTCGAAAGCGCGCTTAGAATCTAAACTTGCTGTTGGTTCATCTGCTAAAATTACACTTGAATCATTCATAAATGCTCGGGCTATTGCTACACGCTGACGTTCCCCTCCGGATAACTCATTCGGAAATTTTTTTAGCTTTTTCTCTAACCCTAAATCTGACAATAATTGCTTTGCAAACTGCTGATCAGCAGTTGATACTTTGCCTGCCATTTTTTTTACTAAAAGTAGTTGATCTAGCACATTTAAATAAGGTATTAAATTAGATGTTTGTAAAATAAACCCTATCTCATTTAAGCGAAATTCAGAGAGTTCTTTCTCCTTTAGAGCCTCAATTTTTTTACCATTTACAATCACACTACCTGATGTAGGCTGTAACAAAGCACCAACTGCTGATAATAATGTACTTTTCCCGGAACCAGAAGGACCAATAATGGCTACTAACTCACCTGCCTCTACTTCCATTGACACTTTGTTAAGAGCCGTAATAATTGAACCGCCCTCATCATATGTTTTCGTCATGTTTTTCACTTCTAAACGTTGCATCTATTCCACTCTCCCTAATGCTGTTAATGGATCTACTTTAGACACTTGGCGAACACAGACAAAAGAACTTAACACACTAATTAGTAAAAGAGCGAAACCATAAAGTACAACTAGTGTAGGATCTAAGTTAAATGGCATGCCTTCCGGGAACACAAGTGCTGTTAAATATGTCAGCACGACGCCTATAAGAATGCCTACAAATGAAATGACAAACACTTGTGACACAATTGCTTTTGTAATAAAGCTATTTTTTGCACCAATGGCTTTCATTACACCAAATTGTTGTGTCTTTTGAATCGTCAAAACATAAAAGAATACTGCTATAACAAATGCAGAAATAGCAATAAGAAACACTAGCATCATTACAATTGTCCCGTTCTCTTCCATATACCCTGGCATTCCATTAATCGCCTGACTTTTCGTTGCCGTTTCTATGTCACCGATCTTTTTACTAAAGGAATCTGTATCTAAATTAGATGCCTGAATTGCTATAGCATTTACAACGTCTTCAATGCCGTTATTGGCACCTGGTGCAGCAAATTGATAAGCTCTCCATTGTTCTACCGTGCTAAATAATACCGGTAAATGGTTATAGGTTTCATTTTCAACAAAGCCGACAATTTTCAGTACTATTGTTGAACTATCCACTTTAATTTCGTCACCTATTGCATAGCCTTTGTCTTGTAAAGTTTTATTGGCTAAAACTCCATTTTCAATATTTTTATCTAGTTTCTTACCTTCAATGACTTTTGGTTCGATAAATGAACCTGCTTCAATCCCCAATAGCGCAATATCGGTTTTTTCATCAATACCCTCTTTAGAAACAGCCGCCATTGCAGAGCCAAATAATGCGCTATCTTCAACTTCACTTTGTGAATCTATTTTTTCTTTTAACGTCGCAGAAATTAAAGATTTACTAAATTTAGATCCTGAGCCTTCCTCATATACTACGTAATTAGCATTAAGATTTTTTATTGTAGCTGCACTTAATGTGGAAAGTCCGTTCCCAAGACCAGACAAGATAAACGTTAACCATGCTATTAACACAATAATCATTGTAATCATTGAGTAGCGTAACTTTGCATGTTTAATTTCTTTTAAAGCTAAAAACATCGAAAATTTCCTCCTCCAAACTTTAAAGTTACACATGTGTCACTTTGGAATAAAAAAAAGTACACATACGCAACTAGTATTATACTCATTAGTTACACATGTGTCACTTATTTTTTCCTCTTACGCCATTTAAAATTAATAACTTCGTAAATTTGATAAATTCTACATCATCCATTTGACTATGATTAGGAATATTAATACTCTGAAAAATAAATCCGAGGACAAGATCATTTGGTATGTCTACATCTACAAAGCCCTCTTCTTTTCCTTGTTGGACAATACGCATTAAAGGCCCGTACATATTAAAATGCATTGCTGATAGCTTTTCTTTTTTTTCTAGCATTTGCGGGTTATTGGACGTTGGGATAATATCAGCAATTCCTAATAGCAAATGTAAATCCTTGGAACGGAAAATACTATGCAATAACTCGTCTAATTGGTCAAGGTAAGATAAATCTGCAGGGATTGATAATAACTCTTTCACGTTTTTATCCATTTCGTGTAGCATAAAATCCATAAGTAATTCATCTTTATTTGTATAGTATTTATAAATAGCTGCTCGTGAAACCTCTAACGATTCTGCTAACCGAGCTATCGTAAATCCTTCATAACCAACAGCTAATACTAATTTTTTTGATTCTAAAAATAAATCGAGCGTACTAAACTTTCGATCGCGACCCATGTATTCCTCACTCCCTACACTTTAATTATATCCTTTAGCATACGCTACAATTAAATAGTTAACAATATTTGCAAAATCTTATTTAATTCTATATCAACCCAACAAATGAATTTGCCAAATATTTTGCGTTCTACTCTTTAAAGTTTTATGTAATGATAAAAACACCCCGTTCAATGTTAATTACCTTAACATCCACGGGGCATTTTATTTAGTTATGATTAATATTAATACACTAAGCCAAATAGCGCTTTGATGTGTGTAAGATAGCGAATGTTAGACGCTTCTTTCATAAGTGTTGCTGGAAGACCTTTAAGTTGTGTGTTGCTAGCTCCAATAGTAGCAACTGCATCTTTGCGGCCTAAGCTTGCAAGTGTACCAGAGTTAACTGCTGAGAATGGTTTCATTTCTTGGTTTTTATATTGTGCGAATAAGTTGTAACCAGCGCATTCGCCCATTTGCCAAGCAACTTGTGCAGTTGGTGCGTAAAGTGGACGTCCACCATCAGCTGGTAATGCAACAGAAGCATCTCCGATTACAAATACATCTTCGTGAGATGTAGATTGTAAGAATTCGTTGATTGTTGCTTTGCCACGGTCAGCAGCAAGACCAGATTCAGCTACGATTGGAAGTGCAGCTACACCACCAGTCCAGATAAATGTATTGGCAACGATTGGCTCACGGTCTTTAAGTGAAATTACGTTACCTTCAACACCTGTTACAGGCGTACCAGTGATGAATTCAACACCACGTTTTGCTAAACTTTCAGTTGCACGTTCAATAAGTACATCTGGAAGTACTGGTAAAATTTTAGGACCAGCTTCAACTAATTTAATTTTTAAATCTGCAAAGTTTACACCGTGTTTTGCTGCGATTTTCGGGAAGTTGTCCACGATCTCACCAACAAGTTCAACACCTGTTAAACCGCCACCGCCGATAACGATTGTTGCATCAGCTTCGTCTTTTGACTGTGCATATGCTTTAATGCGATCTTCGATGTGTTTGTTGATTTTGTTTGCATCGTTTACAGACTTAAGTACCATTGAGTTTTCTTCTAATCCTGGGATACCGAAGAAACCAGTTTGGCTACCTAAAGAAACCACTAATGTATCATAATTTAAAGTGTAACCATTATCTAGGTCAACCTTTTTAGTATCTACATTGAATTTAGTTACTTTCGCGATTTGTAAATCAATATCTAAACCTTTAAAGATTTTTTTAAGCGGTAAAGCTACTGCACCTTCTGCAATAGTACCACCAGCTAAACGGTGAAGTTCAGTGATGATTTGGTGCGTTGGGAATTGGTTTACTACAGTGATTTTAGCTTCATCAGCTGATAAATACTTACGTGCTGTTAATGCAGTTAATACACCCGCGTAACCAGCACCTAAGATGACGATTTCTTTTGACATGATTAATTAATCCTCCGTCCTTACAAATTGAATATATATCGGGTCTTATTTAGATTTACGTTCAGCGTTTACTTGTAAAAAAGCATTAACAAAACGGAAAACATTTTGAACTTGTGGGTCTTTGATCATTTTTACAAGACCAAATAAACCGATTACTTCACGGCTTTCAGAAGCACGATCTTTTGCTTCAATAGCAGTAGCTGCAAGTTGTTTAGCTGATCCTACTACTGGCGCAGCCATTTCTGTTACAGCACCAACAGTATCGCTTTTTAATACTTCATCAGTTGCAACTGCTTGAGCGAACTCATATGATTTAGTTAATAACGTCATCATTTCAGTTAGCTTCGGTAATTGCTCAACTAAAGTTGTTAGAGATTCTTGTACCTCAGGCTTTAATAGTTGGTCTAGTACATCTAATTGTTCTTGACTCACAGTTAATTGTTCAGACTGTGCTTGGTTATTCGTTTCTGACATTTTTGAACTCTCCTTTGCCGTCAATAATACTATTTTTTATATTGCCTCCATGTAAAAAAGACCATTAAGCGATCTCTTAACAGTCCTTACAGCGGATTATCTTACATTCACCAGTCACAAGGGCTGGAAAGCGAATTTCATGATTTGTTACATATTCTCCATTTTGCACAAAGCGCATCACAATTCCATCCTTATCTCTTATCTTGGTGATATTACAACATCCATTATAAGACTGTTTGCGCATTATTTCAATCAACTACAGCACAATCTTTAAAAAATAGTTTATTTGTAAACCATTTTAAGCTGTTAGTGCTCTATTTTTGCTTGTTTTGGAAAATAATGAAAGTTTATCAACTAATTTATTTCTGCAAGGACGCTTTAAAAAATGTTATTACCTACAATTTTTCTCACTTTTCGACTGATAACCAAAAGAAATTAATAATCTCTTTTGCCGCTTCATTAACTGTTTGAAACAGTCTTTTTCCTTCGCCATCCTTAAAATAGCCAACGGACATTAATGCCATAAACGTATGGGCGAAAAATTCCGCATCCCCCTCACGAATTGTCCCTATTTCCATTTCCCGTTGCATCGTCTGTTCAATCGTTTTATACATCTCATTTTCTGATGCATGCACTTTTTTTAATTGCGCATTGGATAAATTAATTGTAGCTTCTCGCATAAAGTTCTTCATATCAATATCTACAGTGGCTGATAAATGGACTTGGATAAGTTGCTCTAATCGCTCTTTAAATGGGATAGGCTGTTCTAAAATTCGTTCAATATGGACTCTAATTCTTTGCATCATTGCAACTAATGCCGATGTATATAACTCCCCTTTAGTTGGGTAATAGTAATAAATGGTGGCTTTCGTAACATTACAAGCTTTCGCTACGTCATCCATTGATACATTTTTATAGCCATCTTTTATAAATAGCATTGTCGCTGTCTCCAAGACAATATCTTTTGTAGGTTTAGCCTTGTCATCATGGCGAGGTCTTCCTAGAACACGCGGTGATTGTTTCAACAAGTTCGCCTCCTTATAATGTGCTTCTTTTAATCATATTATAACATATCAAAACTTCTTTATTGATTAATTAACCTTCTAGTATATATAATTAATATACATTACATGAAACGGAGGTTTTCTCATGAAAAAACATCCACTTGAGCAATGGGGCTCAATGGTGGCAAATAAAAAAGGGCGCTTTTTAGCACTCGGATGCTGGGTTTTACTTGTCCTCGTCCTGTCATTTGCTTGGCCACAGATTAATAGCATAGACAGTGAATCAGGTAAAAATTTACCCGATAATGAAATGTCTGAGCAAGCAGCAGCAATTATTGCTGACGAATTCCCAAATGATGCCGGTACCCCATTATTGCTCGTTTGGCATAGAGAAAGCGGGTTAACAAACGAAGATTTTAGTGCCATTCAAAAGGTTTATGCAGAACTTAATGCTAATCCTTTAGATAAACAAACTTTAGTTCCACCTTATGATCAAATGCCCCCACAGGCATTTGCAGCATCTACATCTGAAAATGGTTCTACTATTGTTACACCTGTATTTTTTGAAAAAGATGCTTCAACCGATGCTTTACAAGAAAGTCTTGATACATTAACAAAAACAATGGATGCTAATAATGTCCAATTAGATAAAGATTTATCAAGCGATGCACTCCATGTGCGCTATTCTGGACCTGTCGGCATTGCAACTGATGCCGTTAGCTTATTTTCACAAGCTGATGTGAAATTAATGATTGCGACAGTGCTTCTTGTATTAGTGTTATTAATTTTAATTTATCGTTCTCCATTACTTGCAATTATCCCATTAATCGTTGTAGGCCTTGCTTATGGTGTCATTAGCCCAACGCTCGGGTTCTTTGCAGAGCAAGGATGGATTGATAAAGATTCACAAGCTGTTTCCATTATGACCGTATTATTATTTGGTGCAGGAACAGACTATTGTTTATTCTTAATTTCAAAATATCGAGAAATTTTATTTACTGTTGAGGATAAGGCGACAGCAATGAAACTCGCTGTGAAAGAATCGGGTGGCGCTATTATGATGAGTGCCTTAACGGTTGTTATTGGTCTTGCTACGCTTAGTCTTGCCCATTATGGTTCTTTCCAACGCTTCGCAGTGCCATTTAGCTTTGGTGTATTAATCATGGGGATTGCAGCACTAGTTGTCTTGCCAGCTATTCTCGTAATTATTGGGCGCGTAGCCTTTTTCCCTTTCACTCCTCGTACAGAGGAAATGGCAAAAGCTAAGGGCAAAAAACAGCACAAATCTTCACATAAAGTTAGTCATAAAATTGGGCGCTTTGTAACGCACAAGCCTTGGATAGTTATTGCAGTCACTGTCTTGCTCCTTGGTGGCTTAGCAGCCTTTGTACCACGAATCCAATATACATTCGACTTATTATCTTCATTCCCAGAAGATATGCCGTCCCGTGAAGGCTTTACTTTAATAGAAGAGAATTTTTCACCTGGCGAGCTAGCACCAGTACAGCTAGTTATCGATACACAGGGTAATGATGTAGATTTACAACAACAACTTACAAACATTTCATATATTGATAATGTTTCAGATGTGCAAATTGGTACGAAAAACAATTCTATTCAATTATACGAGTTATCATTCAATGCAAACCCATATGCACAGGAATCTTTAGATCATATTCCGGAATTAAAAGAAGAAGTTGTACAGTTACTTAAAGATGCCGGAATAAAAAATGCTGATAGCCACGTATGGATTGGTGGAGAAACAGCTAGTCAATACGATACAAAACAAGTGACTGAACGTGATGAATCTGTCATCATGCCGACAATGATTGCTTTAATAGCCGTCTTATTATTTGTCTATTTACGTTCAGTAACAGCAACCGTTTATTTGCTTGCTACAGTTATTATTTCGTATTTCGGCGCACTTGGTGCAGGATGGCTTATTTTGCATCATATTATGGGCGCAGAGGCCATTTCAGGCTCCATTCCGCTATATGCCTTTGTATTCTTAGTGGCACTTGGTGAGGATTATAATATCTTTATGATTTCAGAGATTTGGAAGAAACGCAAAACGAAGGATCACTTAACAGCAGTAGAAGAAGGCGTTGTGCATACTGGTAGTGTAATCACATCAGCCGGGCTTATTTTAGCAGGTACATTCGCAGTGCTTGCTACATTACCAATTCAAGTATTAGTTCAATTTGGTGTCGTGACAGCTATCGGTATTTTACTCGATACGTTTATCGTGCGACCATTACTAGTTCCAGCCATTACAACAGTACTTGGCAAGTACGCATTTTGGCCAGGAGCCCTCTTTAAAAAAGATAACTAAATTGTTTGAGTGCCAGTCACTCAAACAATTTAGAAATTTATGAAAAACAAGCCTTTGACAGGAACATAGAAAGCCTCAACAATTCAAGCATTCACGAGGGTTATCCCACACTTTTCACCCGGGGAAATGCACCTGAGAAGTGTTCTGAGAAGTGTTCTGAGAAGTGTCAGGCACTCAAACAATTCTTCAATAAAAATCCCACCGACAAGCTTGTCGGTGGGATTCTTTTTGTATCTTTAATTATTTTGTAGGTTTTTTCAAGTCCATTGTAGCTGCTGCACTTTCTACTTTTACACGTTTTAAGAAGAACGCAAGTATTAAGGCAACTACTGTCAGGAATGCCGCGATTAAGAAGGAATGTGTAATACCATCTAATAAAGCATTTTGCATAATTTGTTCTTGCATTTGTTGCATTTGCTCTGCTGTAGGTACAACACCTGATTGTGCTGCTTTCTCCTTAGCTTCGGCAATTAAGTCAGCTGCTGTTGATTTTGTACGATTATTCATAAATGTAACTAAAACCGCACTACCAATAGCCCCAGCTACTTGTTGTAATGTATTGTTGATTGCCGTACCATGTGGGTTCATCATTTGTGGTAATTGATTTAAACCATTCGTCATAATTGGCATCATTACCATTGACATACCTAACATACGAATTGTATACAGCGATACGATAAATGTATAACTAGAATCTAACGCTAATTTTGTTAAACCGAATGTTGCAATTGTAGTAATTGTTAAACCTGTGATGGCTAAAATTCGTGGTCCGAACTTATCAAAAAGTTTACCAGTAATTGGAGACATAATCCCCATTGCAAGTGCACCCGGAAGCATCATTAAACCAGCTTCAAAAGGCTCAATGCCACGAATTGATTGCACATATGCAGGCGTTAAAATCATCCCAGAGAACATCGCCATCGAAACAATTACAGAAATACCAGAAGCTAAAGCAAACATTGGATATTTGTAAATACGTAGCTCTAGTAAAGGCTGTTCCATACGTAATTGTTTAAAGATGAAGATAAATAAAGAAATAAACCCGATGATAATCGTACCGTAAACCCAAGGACTAGACCATCCTTTATCACCAGCAGTACTGAAACCGTATAGAATACCACCAAACGCAATTGTAGATAATAATACGGAAGGAATATCTAAGTGCACTTTACGTGTTTCCATTACGTTATCTAATTTCCAAATACCAAATAGCAGACTGATAATTGCAAATGGTATTATCATTTGGAATAGCATACGCCAGTCATGGTGTTCAACAATATACCCTGATAATGTTGGGCCAATCGCCGGTGCAGCAATCATAACTAACCCGAATACGCCCATTGCTGCTCCACGTTTTTCTTTCGGGAAGCTAGTCAACATAACGTTCATTAATAATGGCGACATACTCGCAGCCCCCGCTGCTTGCACCATACGACCTGCAAGCAACAAGCCAAACGTTGGAGCAAAGCCTGCCATAATTGTACCTATTGTAAAGATAGACATTGCAGCAATAAATAAATGTCTATTTTTAAAGCGTGTCACGAAAAATGCTGAAGCAGGTACTAAAATACCACTTACAAGCATATAACCCGTTGCAAGCCATTGTACTTGTGCATACGTAATACCAAAATCTTTCATGATTGTTGGCAATGCAACATTTAACAATGTGTTGTTAAGAAAAGCAACAAAAGCACCCACGAACAAAATGGCAATCATGCCATAAGGGGGCTTTTTCATTGTTAAGTCATTATTCATTTATATCCCTCTTTCTTCCTTGTTGTTTTGCGATAAAACTAATTTTATACTCGCAGTCTACTTTTTTCAACAATTAAGATTAAAAAATTTTAAAACGTTGATATATAAGCGTTTACATTGTAGAATACGAGTATAATAATTTAAAAAGGTGAGGTCATGAACAAAAGAAAAAGACAAATTATCACTGCAGCTCGGGAGCTATTTACAGCAAAAGGATTTTTAGATACTTCCATTAACGATATTATTAGCGCAGCCAAAGTTTCAAAGGGCACTTTCTACAATCACTTTGTTTCTAAGAACGAATGCTTAATCGCCATTTTAGACGAGGGTCGCGAGGAAGCAAGTAATCGTCGACACGAGCTTCTTTACGGAAAAGATCCTACAGATTTAGAAATATTAACACAGCAAGTTGCTGTATTGATGCATGTTAATCGCGAGCACAACCTAGTACAAATTTTTGAATCAATTTTCCATTCACGGGATAGGGAGCTAAAAAAAATCCTGTTAAATTATCACTTCCAAGAACTAGAGTGGCTTGCAAATCGACTTGTCCAAGTGTTTGGTGAAGAAATTAGACCGATGAGCTATGAATGTGCCGTTCAAACATTCGGGATGATTAATATTTCTTTACGTGCCGTGTTAGTAGCTGATTATAAATATTTAAACCGCGAAGCAATTGTACGAGTAGCATTACGCAATATAAGCGTAATTATACCTACTATGCTTGAATCAAAAGAAGTGCTTATTAGTGCGGACATGATTAACGCGATACAAAACGTCATAAATTATCAACATGTAAGCAAAGAAGTGGTGATTGAGCAATTGCAAGGCTTTATAAAGGGACTTTCAGAGGACGAAACACTCGAAGGTTTTGAGTTTGCAACATTCCTTTTAGAAGAACTTCAAAAGCAAAAACCAAAGCTCTTTATTATTGAATCGCTACTTACGCCTTTCAGAAAAGCATTTGTCGGAACAGAACATGCAGCTGAAGCACGTGATATCGCCAATAGTTTATGGCGCTATGTGAAACTGGAACAACCATCGGAGCAATGTAAAAGATAAATAACGATGAAAAGTGTTAGATTGACTGCAATCAATCTAACACTTTTTTTCATTTTTTACGCCGTGCACCGTTTTTTTTGCACTTAGATTATTCCACGAAACACCTTTATGGGAAGACCGCCTTTTACTTAGTTATGGCTATTTTATGTTATTTTCCATTCCGTTCATAAATCGCACAGCAAAAACATTATTTATTTGAGGTAGCCTATTATTTTTAGTAGCGACAGCCTTCACTTATAGTTCAAATGATGGCTCATTGAAGATAAAAAGGCAATGGACGTCTAAATTGATAAAGCGAATACCATCTATGCGCTATGCTAATGGAAGCTATCAAGAAATTTATGATTTCCGCTTAAACGTTTTACCTCCTGGCTTTGATAATCCACTACTATTCTATAGCGCTTATTGTCAGTCCATTATTTTTCCGCATGGCACTTGTGAGAAATCATACCTAGAACTTACACAAATGACATGTTGCTTATAGCAGGCTCATTGCTGTTAGCAGCAGGAGCTTTGTTTAGCCGCCTTTCTATTTCAATCACGAGCTTTACAGCCTTGCTTTTGAAAGTGTCGGTAAGTTATCGTTGACCAATCTTATTGCAAACTTTATTTGTACTACTGTGTTTTACGGATATAGTCTAGGCTTATTCTTCAAATTAAGTATGTTTGAGGGCATTTTTGCATTGCAGTATATAGCTTGCAATGTGAAAAAGGTGAAAATGGGGTCCATTTAAAGCAGTACTTTGCATTTGGACAAATGGGTCTTGGAGTAGTCGGATTAAACAGAAAGGAAGTAATTCAAATGAATAGTGGCTCTAAAGAGGATTTCACTGACACTTGGTGGTTTCTAGGCATTTGCGCAACAGTTACGTTCGTTTTAACAATTTTTGCACTTTAATCGCTAACTACTTTCATCAAATACCCGTTGCTAAATATTGCATCACATCTCTTAGCCCCTTCTGTTATTCGTTTTCAAACGCCCCCTACTGTATACTGTAAGTACAAAAACAGCTTAGGGGGCTTTTTAGTGTTACAACGAATGATAATTACAGGTTATAAACCACATGAACTAGGAATATTTAACGACAAGCATCCAGGAATTCCTATCATTAAAAAAGCGTTAGAAAACCGCTTGAGAATTTTAATAGATGAAGGGTTAGAATGGGTTATTATTAGTGGTCAGCAAGGCGTGGAAACATGGGCTGCCGAAGTTGTCTTAACGTTAAAGGAAGAGTTCCCTGACTTAAAATATGCCATCATTACACCTTTTTTAGAGCAGGACAAGAACTGGCAAGAAATGAAACAAGAAAAATATCAGTCGCTTGTGGCACGGGCAGACTTTGTAACGAGTGTCACAAAAAAACCATATGAAGCGCCTTGGCAATTCACTGAGAAAGACAAATTTATTATTCAAAATACGGATGGTCTATTGCTCGTCTATGATGAAGAAAATGAAGGCTCCCCGCAGTATATCAAGCGCTTGGCTGAAAAATATATGGAAAACCATGACTATATACTTCTAACTATTAACTCCTATGATCTCCAAGTGATAGCAGAGGAAATGCAACAACAGGATTGGTAGTTTAACAAATGCCTCCCCACTAGTGAAGTATGTAAAATCTTTGCGACAGTTTAATATTGATATAATTTTCTGACAACTTTATAATAGATGGAATAATATTAGTAAGAGTCTTGAAAGGAGCTGTTGACATTTGAATAGAAAAATCGAAATGATTTTAGAGCCTTCTCCAGTGAATGTCTCACACGATACGTATCGAAGAGAGTGCCGGTATACACGAGGCATTCATATTGAGGAACAAGAGTTTAAAGCCATTTTAAATACAATGTGCCACGATTCACGCTTATATTTTGATTTCCACAACCCAAGGAAAGAGATTAAAAAGGGAACTTATTTAAATGGACACTCCGGTTTAGCGCGAAATATTTATGATTACTATAAAACTTATTACAATATTGAAGTACCTGAAATAATAAACGGCAAAGATTTTTACGTAAAAATAATTTAAATACCCATTTAAGTCAGGCACCCAAACAATTCTGAATTTTAACAGGAAATAAAAAAACTACACCCCGCTTGTCCAACAAGCGGGGTGTAGTCTAATACCATTATTTATAATTAATGATATGGCTTATTTCCACAAACCATTTTTCACCATTTTTTCTTTATTGCCGAAAGCAACTAGTACAGCAATGATATTAATAATTAACATAACAACAATGATCCATAATACAGGAGTGTAGCTTCCAGTAAAGTCAAAAATGTAGCCATATGCTGGTAGTGCGATAATACCCGCAACTGCCAAACCGATAGATACCGTTGAATAGATTTGACTGTAATCTTTATTACCGAATAATGCAGCAGTAATAGCAGGAGCTAATGTTCCGATACAAGCTGATACGAAACCGAATAGGCCAACAGCCACTACAATTGCAATTGTACTTTGTACAAAGAATAACAATAATAACATTGATACTAATCCAATTACCATCGCGATAATTGTCGTAGTTTTTGGTCCGATTTTATCGATTAAATAACCAAAGAGAATAGAACCTAAAAGTACGCCGACCATTAAAGCAGACATAATGTTACCAGCAAATTTCACACTAAATCCTTGATTCACAAGGTATGTTGGAATGTGAATTGAGAAACTTGCTACAGAAGTAATGATAAAGAAGAACAACAGTAATAATGAAAATGCTAATGATTTTTTAGCATCTGCGAAAGAAATACCAGAATTACTAGTATCTTTCTCTACTTTTTTCTCGTCAGTGTTAGTTGCTTCAGCACCATAAGGTAATAAACCTTTTTCTTGAGGTGATTTTCTTAAGAAGAAAATAATTGTTGGAACAATAATTACGATAGCTGCAACACCTACCATAATATAAGCACTTCTCCAACCTTGGTTAGCAATTAAGTTACCAATTACCGGAGAAGAGAAAGCTCCAATTAAACCACCTGAAGCAGTAATAATACCTAAAGCTAATCCACTGCGTTGTTTAAACCATTGATTAATTAATACCGGACCTGCTAATACTGTGATTAATACACCACCAACAGCTAGAGGAATCGCAAGGATATACCAGCCCCATACTGAGCTCATCATACCGAATAAAGCGAAAGAACCTGCTTGTAAAATAATTGCAACAACAAGTAAAATACGTGTATCGTATTTAGCCATTAACTTACCACCAATTGGTAGGAAGATCATTGTTACGATTGATGAAATACTTAGATATAACGTTAAATTCCCTAGACCTACACCAATGTCTTCCGATACTGATGGTAAGAATAGACCTGCAGAACTGTTTAGTCCAGACTTAGCTAGACCGACTGTAATACATAAACCTAGTAAAACTAGCCATGCAAAGTGAAACTTTTTCTTATTAGCACTCATTTCCCTATTTCTCCTTTTATTTAAAAAAATTTATTTTACACGAAACGCCAAATTTCGCCATAAGACTACAATTTAGCAATAACGTAATGATAAAAAAGACATAATGTTGTATACTTGCTTTACTTAACTTGCGCCATTAGCATTAGCTATATGCACAATATTTAAGTTGGATCTACTTTATAAAAAGAATTTACGGTTTCCTTGAAAATTGATTTTTTAATGAAGTGGAATCCTTGCGCACTGACTATATCAAAATGCTTATACACTCTTTTTATATAAACCCGCGATAGCTTACTTTTAATGTTTCTGCAAGCAATAACGCAGTTGATTAATTCACCTCTAAAACCCCACTACACTAGACTTTATCTTGTTTTCGCCCCACGTAAACACCTCCAACAAATGTGAAACTTCTGTGACCTGCAATTTATTTTACCATTAAACTGTTTAATATTAAATTAATTAATTTCACAGAAAATTCATTTTCAGAAGAAAAAGTACTTGACAGCGCCTTTTTTTCTATCTACACAAAAGTATTTTTATCTATTTTTCTCACCTCATAAATAGGTAGTTATAACTAACATAGGAAAAAATCGAAAATAAGTCTTTACTACTTACTAATAAAATTAATATAATCAATCTTAACCATTAATTTAAAGGTAAATTATTTCCTTTATTAGTGATTAATTACTATTTTAATATAACAATTTTACAGGAGGTCTTTAGTGCAATATGATTGAGCAATTAAAATTAATAGACTTAAAAAATAAGAACAAACTAATGCTTTTCACTTATTTAGCTTCTACAATTTTAGGTCTAATTGGTACATTTTCTTTAAAGCCAGATATTTGGATTATCCTTTTCTATAGCGCGCAAATTATATTTTATCCATTGATATACATAATTAGTAATCGTTATAAGAAGGAAATTGTATTCCCCTACTTAATCGTTATCGTTATGAATATTTTTAATATCTGTTTAGTATTGATTCATGGCGGTCAATTGTCTACAGCGCTATCCATATTTTTCTTTGCGGTATTTGCTGCTGTGCAATTTAACAACAAAATTTTCGGTGTTGGTTATGCTTTAGGTTTAGTAACGCTTATCCTAATTTACCTTTTCCCTTCACCTGAATTTAAGCCCTATGTCGTAAATATAAGTTCTTTTGTTATCATTTATCTTTTTGTTGGTTTTCTATTAACAATATTAATTCGTATGAATCAAAATCAATTTAAAAAATTACAAGAGTATAGTGAAATAGCCGAAGCAGATGCGAAGTTAAAAGAAGAACATAAAATGCATCTAGAACGAGAAATCGATGTTATTGCTGATAGTATTAGTAAAATTAACGAAAAAGTTCAGTTTAGTTTAAGATCGCAAGAAGAGATTCAAATAGCGATGAATGAAGTATCAACAGGTAGTATGATACAAAGTGAACAAATTTCTAAAATAGCAGACAGTGCACAAAATAACTTAGCTGCAATCCACTCTATGAACGAAATAACAGTTCGTTTAATAGATGATTCTGTTCAATCTAGCAATCTAGCAGATGAAGGCCATAAAAAAGTTCACCTGCTAACCACTGAAATGAATAGTCTTCAAGACGTTATTGCTAACTTAAGCGAAAATTTCAAAGCTTTAACTGAAAAAATAGAAGAAACAAATCAGTTTGCGAACGATATCCAACAAATTACAGAACAAACTAACCTATTGGCTTTAAATGCTTCTATCGAGGCAGCTCGTGCCGGAGATGCCGGAAAAGGTTTCTCCGTTGTGGCGCAAGAAATAAGAAACTTAGCAGATTTAACGAATAATATTACCGTTAAAATTACAGAAAATTTAACGGATGTTAATACAACAAATAAATTAGCACAGGTTAATATGCAAAAAAGTAGTGATACATTACATCAAAGTGTAGAGTCTACAAAGTTAGTTAATGCAAACTTCATTCAATTAAGCGACATTTTACATTCATTAAAAACGCAATTTAATGAATTTGAGCAATTATCAAATGAAGTAGCTGTAAATAGCCAAAATGTTGATACATCAACAAATGACTTTGCAGCAATTATTGAGGAAGCCACTGCAACACTGCAACAGATGAATGCATCAATTGAAAGCATTACAGCTGACAACCACACAATCGCGAAGTACGTGGATGACACTGCTAAAAGTGCAGATAATATAAAAAATACTTATTAACAGTGCGCTAATGGTGCTAAAAAGAGTACGGGAGCTTTATTCGCTCCCGTACTCTTTTTTTAGGGCCCTTTTTAGTGCCAGGCACCCAAACAATTTAGAATTTTTAGTAAATTTATTTAAAACGCATATTACGTTAAACGCTTTTAGCAAGGTGCTAGGGGCGCTTGCCGATTATATTATATTGAGTGTTAGCACAGTGGATGACTACGCTTTAAAAGCCTACAATCAGCTTAAAAAAACGCAATCTGTAACACCTACCTTTAATCCCCTCCTTCTTGCCCAACGCAAAAAAATAGTATACTAAGCAACCACTTAGCATACTATTTCCACTATTAAAGAGCCTATAAGTCAGCGACTTGTGCGCTAACTGCTTTGTTATTATATACTTCTGTGTCTAACTCTTTCGTTACACGTGCTGTTGTAACCCCTGCTGTCATCGAACCACTTACGTTTAATGCAGTACGTCCCATATCAATTAATGGCTCAACTGAAATTAAAATCCCAGCAAGTGCAACTGGTAAGTGAAGCGCCGATAATACAAGAATCGCTGCAAACGTCGCACCACCACCGACACCTGCTACACCAAATGAACTAATCGCCACTACTGCAATAACAGTAATGATAAAGACAGGATCTAGCGGATTAATACCAACAGTCGGTGCAATCATAATAGCCAACATGGCAGGATATACACCGGCACAACCGTTTTGACCAATCGATAAACCAAATGAACCTGCGAAGTTCGCTATCCCTTCTGGCACACCTAATCTTCCTGTTTGCGTTTTAATATTCATCGGTAAAGTCCCCGCACTTGAACGTGAAGTGAAGGCGAATAACAATGTTTCAAGCGTTTTTTTCACATACGTAAATGGATTTAAACCACTTAATGAAAGAATCAGTAAATGAACAAGGAACATAATAATTAATGCAACATAAGAAGCAATAACAAACTTGCCTAAGTTGTAAATTGCCCCAAAGTCAGACGTTGCAACTGTACGTGCCATAATTGCTAAAATACCGAATGGAGTTAAACGTAACACAATCGTTACAACACCCATAATTAAGGCATGCACACCATCTATACCTTTTTTAATAGTAGCGGCCATCTCTTCATCTTTACGCGCAACACGTAAATAAGCAAAACCTAAAAATGCTGCAAATATAACTACGGCAATTGTTGATGTTGAACGAGCTCCCGTTAAATCAAGGAATGGGTTTGCAGGGAACAATTCGATAATCTGCGTTGGTAAATCAGGTGCAGTCATGCTTGTTGTTTTTTCTTCTAAATATGCTCCACGCTCAGTTTCGGCGTCGCCATGCATAATTTGCGTAGCATCTAAATCAAAAATTGTCGCTGATAGAATCCCTACTCCTGCGGATACTGCTGTAGTACCAATTAAAATCGCTAAAATTAAGGCAGCCATTTTCCCGAAATTTTTGCCAATCGTCATTTTCGTAAAGGCAATTAAAATAGAAATAAATACTAATGGCATTGCTACCATTTGAAGCAACTTCACATAACCAGTACCAATAATGTTGTACCAAGGCGTTGTTTCAGCCAATACTTCCGAATCAATACCATAAAATAATTGCAGTCCTAGACCAAGTGCAATACCTAAGCCTAGACCAGCAAAAACACGATTGGAGAATTTTACGTGTTTTTTGTTCATAATAACTAAAATTCCAACGCACACAAGTAACAGTGCTACGTTCAGAATGACTTGTAAAGTTGACAATAGAAGGCCCCCTAAGTTGTTTTAATAAATGTAAATCGAATTATATACCTATAATACCTATTATTCAAGTATGTTTTATTAAGATTAGTATTTTTAAAAATGTAAGCGCTTCATTTAGTTTGATTAAACTACTGAAAAGGAATACAATCATATTAGTTTAATAGTGTACTTACATTTGGGAGGAGAGAATGTTTATGGCAAAATTACAAAATAAAGTGGCGATTATTACAGGTAGTGGTGCAGGAATCGGTAAAGAAATAGCACGCACATATGCACAACAAGGTGCAAAGGTCGTCATTGCTGACTTCAATGAGGACGCATTGACTGCAACCGTTACTGAATTTAATGAAGCTGGATTAGAGGCATTTGGTGTTAAAGTAAATGTCGCTATAGAAGAGGATATCCAAAAAATGATTGCTAATACGGTATCTCATTTTGGTCGTATAGATATTTTAGTCAATAATGCTGGAGTTGGTGACAATATGCAAGCAGCTGCAAATGTAGAGGATGCCATTTGGCAGCGTGTCATGGACATTAATGTGAACGGTGTAATGCGTGCCATCCGACAAGTATTACCAATCTTTATTGAAAATGGCGGCGGAACAATAGTCAATATGGCTTCTATTGCTGGATTAACTGGTGGTCGCGGTGGACTAGCTTATACAACCGCTAAACATGCTGTTGTCGGTATGACAAAAAACATCGCCTCTCACTACGGTCCACAAAATATCCGTTGCAATGCGATTGCACCAGCACATGTAGAAACAGGTTTCGCAGCGACAATGACCAACGTTGACCCATTTGGTATGGAACAATCTGTGCGAGGTGTTCAACTTATGCCAAAAGCAGGTCAAGTTGCTGATATTGCGAATATCGCCCTATTTTTAGCTTCTGATGATTCAGCTCTGATTAATGGTGTAGCAATAGCAGCCGACGCAGGCTGGAGCGCTTATTAACATTTTCAATGAGTGTTTATATATTTACGAAAAAACCTACCACATGTATTAAATGAGGTAGGTCTTTTTTCTGCTTTGCAGTAATTTTTGCACCGCTCCGCTACACAAATTTAATGGACGAGGTAGGTTTCTTTACTATTAATTAAATAACAGCTTCCCAATATCTTTTTACATTCTTTCTTTAAACGAGCTACAGCATCAGACATTTGGTCAACGGACGTAAATTGCTGATATTCATTTGTCATAACAGCTATAGATAATGAAGTACAGGTAAAACGTTCTAATTTTCCAGCTCTATTTGGAACTTGTACTCGAAGCAAATCCTCTAGCTCATAGAAATCAATAATACGAGCATCAAACTCTTCAATAATCGTTTGGCAAATGCCAGCCACTTCATAATGTGGAACAATTGCTACAAAATCATCGCCGCCGATATGTCCTAAGAAATCTTTTACACCGGCAATATTTCTACTGAGGATTTCAGTTAAATAGAGCAAAACATTATCCCCTTTTTTAAAACCATAGGTGTCATTATACGTTTTAAAATGATCTAAATCGAAATAAATTAGACTATATTTTTCAAGATGTAATGCTTCTTCTAATTTTTCTTCTATTAATTTATTACCAGGTAAGCTTGTTAGAGGATTTAAAAAACTCGCAATGGCTACTTGCGTCTCCACCAGCTTTAATAGCAGTTCTCTAATACTGACTACCCCAACATATTGCCCTTTGCTAATGACAATAACATCATCATATAGATCCTCTGCTCGCCTACCCATCGCCGCCGTACTAACTTCGGTAATAGGTGTCCCATAATCTACAATAAGGGGATTATCTTTAATGATAAGCTGATTTTGTCGTCCCATAAATAAATGATAACCATAACGTGTACCAATTTTTTGATAGAAATGCGTGCGGGTAATATGTCCAATTGGTCTGCCATCTCGAACAACAACTACACTTCGCAATGATGGGTTGCTCGTAAAAAGTAAATCGACTTCTTTATTTTTCACAAATTCATCAATACAAGGAACGTTTTCTATGACTTCTCCTATCTGCATCGTCATCCACCCTTATTTCCCCCAATTGAATATCTTTTGCTGGCTTCCCTAACGCATATCCTTGTGCATAGTGGACGCCAATGGCTTGTAAATATTCGAGCTCTTCTTGCCGTTCTATTCCTTCTGCAATAATTTTTGTTTCGGCTTGTTCAGCGTACTTCATTAATAGTGTAACAAGTTGCTGTTGTTCACAGTTTTTATCGATAAATTGAATTAATGAGCGATCTAGTTTAATAAATTCAGGCTTTAAATAAATTAGCGTCTTTAAACTATTATAGCCTGACCCCACGTCATCCACTGCAATGCGATAACCTTGTGAACGATAATGTGATAATACTCGTTCAAACTCCACAAAATCTAACACAGCACTGCGCTCAGTTAACTCAAAAACTACCTGCTGTGGCTTAATATCGAGCTCTTTGAGCAATTGTAATGTTTCACCACTGTTATATTTCTTATCTAGTAAGACGTTTGGGTGGATATTGAGAAAAAGGGTAAAATCATGATTTAGTAGCTCTCCATACAGGCGCTCTTTGAAACGCTGCAAAGAAAGGTTACGACAAAAGCGTTCAAATAAAAAGACGCAGTCTGTTTGTCCTACAAATTCATAAAATTGATCGACACTATTAAATAAATCAGAAGGGGTTGGTCGATTTAATGCTTCAAACCCCATTGTTCGCATTGTTTGTAACTCCACAATCGGTTGAAAATAAGTATGTAAATCTTTAGCCTCGATAATTTTTTGCAATGCTTTTAATCGTTTTATATATAAAGTATTGTTTTGATGCTGTTCGTATAAATGATTTAAATATAAAAAAACACTGCTTGTTTTCACGTTTTGACTCACAACAGACTCCATTTGCCACCTCTTAAATTGGTTATTATTATCCATTGTAAACTTTCATTGTAAATGTGCTATGAAGTAGTTGTAAAAAGAATTCAGAATTGTTCGAGTGACTGGCACATAAACAATTTTGAATTGTTTATGTGCCAGTCACTATTGACAAATTATTTTGATTATTTATCATTAAATATAGTAAGTATTTTTCTTTCTATTCTGAAAATTGTAGATTGCTAGTAGATGTTTATTTTTTTCTTAGGTCTTTATAGGAAAACCTATTGAGATAAATTATTTTCAAGGGAGGATCATGTCAATGAGTTTGTCTATTCAACAACTATTGGAGAACAGAGGAATTACAGCAAAATCTGAGCACCTTGAACTACTGCAAACACGGTGGGAAAGTATGCAATCACTTCGCAGCAATTTAGAAGGCATTGCAATTGATGATGCGGATATCGCGATTCGCAACATACCTGGAGGTGACCATATTGAAAACTGATTTACATTTAAAATCTGTAGAAGAATTGGCGCCATTACTTGAAAACAAAACACTCTCTCCCGTCGAATTGACGAAGGAAATTTTAAACTTTGCTGAAGAAAGTCAGCCGAAAATTAATGCTTACATGGCTTTTTATCGGGATGAGGCTTTAGAGCAAGCTAAATTGGCAGAGCAAGAAATTTTAAATGGTCAGTACCGCGGCATGTACCACGGCATTCCGCTGGCACTAAAAGATAATTTATACTTTAAAGATAAAATCACGACGATGTCTTCAAAGATCCATAAAGATTTTGTGTCAAATTATGATGCGACCGTTGTAGAAAAGCTGCGTGATGCTGGTGTTATTTTTACCGGAAAATTAAGTATGCACGAATATGCATGGGGCATTACCAATAATAATCCACATTATGGACCTGTACGCAACCCATGGGATCTCGATAAAATCCCAGGCGGCTCTAGCGGTGGTTCAGGTGCAGCCGTAGCAGCTGGCGCAAGCGTAGCATCATTAGGAACCGATACAGCAGGCTCAATCCGGATTCCTTCTTCAGCATGCGGCATTGTCGGCTTGAAACCTACGCATGGTCGTGTAAGTAAATATGGCTGCTACCCGCTTGCTTGGAGCTTAGACCATATTGGACCAATGACAAAAACGGTAAAAGATGCCGCGGCCATGCTCGAAATTATTTCAGGTTTTGACCATCGAGACCCTACATGTGTCAATGTACCGGTAGATCATTATTTACAGCAAATTTCTGGTGATGTGAAAGATTTAGTCATTGGTGTAAATGAGGATTATTTCTTTAACAGAGTAGATTCAGACGTTGAACGTGCAGTTCGGGCAAGTATTCAACAATTAGTAGACCAAGGGGCAAAGGTAGAAGTTGTGAAAATCCCATCCTTGCAATATGCAGAATGGGCGGAGCTTGTTACTTCTCTATCTGAGGCATCTGCTATCCACCACTCAGATATGCAAACGAGACCACAAGATTTCGGTAATGATATTCGTCTTTTGTTTGAGCTAGGTGAATTACCATCAGCCGTTGATTATTTACAAGCACAACAAGTACGGAGACAAATTAAGCAAGAGTTTACGCAAATATTCAATCAAGTAGATGTTTTAATCACACCTACATTACCGATTGTAGCTAATACCATTGGCGATGACTTTGCAGATTTGAATGGCGAAAAAGTCGACTTAATCGACAATATTATTCGCTTCACTGGACCAAGTAATTTAACGGGCTTACCAGCACTTTCTGTTCCATGTGGATTTAAAGGTAATTTACCAATTGGCTTACAAATTATTGGACCAGCCTTTAACGAAGGACGTATCCTAAATGTAGGCTACGCAATTGAACAAACCAATCCGTTAAAAAATAGAAAGCCTGACCTTTTTGCAAACATTTAAAATAATTTGGAACCGTCCATTCGTGGGCGGTTCTTTTTGTCCATTTCAAATAAAAGCTAGCAACTATATTCATGTAGCCTAAAATGATGGTACGATACTTAATAATAAATTATTGGAAAGGTCTAGATTCCCTAATGAACGTGAAAAACTTTTTGCAATTGCCTATTACAAAGGATTTTACAGTAGTTGCAGGTAGCAATGGTTTACATAAACCTGTCCAAAATGTTGAAATTCTTGATTTTGAATTTTCTCCGGATATCGAAACGGTTCGAGAAACAATTTTCACACCCAAAAGTGTAGTACTCAGCAGTTTATTATTTGCCAAACAGCAACCCGACTATTTATTACATGCTGTAAAAAGCCTTATTCAATTAGACGCTAGCGCCTTAGCCTATAAGCCCGTTATTTATAATGATTTACCCGACGAAGTACTCGCTTTAGCGAATGCTCATCATTTCCCGATATTACGATTTGGCGGCGATGAATTTTTCGAAAAAATCATTTTAGAAACAATGGCTTATGCCAAAACACAAGATTATACATTCTTTTTAGAAACCATTATGAAACGGCTTATTCAAGAAGAAATATCCGATGAACAAATTACCTCTTTTTTGCAACAGTTAAACAAACCATTTGAAAACTATGTATTTGTCGCCAATATTCAAATGCTATCAGTAAAAGATACGCAATGGATGCAACCATTTTTACAATTAGAGCTACTATTAAAAACAGGGCTTATTTGTAAATATAAAAATAGTATCTTTATTATCGTGACCAACCCATCTCAGCATTTTCATTTTGAAAAATTTCTTACTGAATGGCTGACTATGTATGATATTTCTACAGACCAACTCACGATTGGCTACAGTCAAATGCATGTCACACAAACAGCACTTCACCTTGCTGTTCGCGAAGCCTTCTTTGCTCGCATCATGGCGGAAATTGATATGATTGCTACTTGTCATTACGAACAGCTTGGATCAGAAAGCCTACTTATTGAACTGCATCGGAAAGACCCGCATTTTGCTATTAATTATGTTAATAGCTATCTAGGACCATTGCTTGATGAAAAAGTCGATACAGATTTATTGAATACTGCCATCACCTATATTGCAAAAAAAGGTAATATTAAAGAAGTAGCTGTTGCACACTTTTGCCATCCAAATACGATACGCTATCGCATGACAAAAATACGCCAGTTAGTAGCACCATTAGATAATGATTATGTATTTTATGAACGCTTATCAGCAGCCGTTAAAATGTACTTATTACATAGCAAACTAGCAGATTAATAGAAGCTTTGGAATAAGTACAAAAAAACGCCTGAAAGTTTAGAATCACAGTCAAATTCTTTTCTTCCTTCTCATGCTATCCTTATTGGAGTAAGGAGGAAAAATGATGAAACAATACATAGCTGATGGCATGCTTCTAACAACTGCTATCGTTTGGGGTAGCGGGTTTGTAATAACAGCCGTTGCACTAGAATATTTAACTGCCTATCAAGTGATGGCAGGAAGGTTTATAATAGCTTCGATTATCCTAAGCGTAATTTTTGGCTACAAGTTAAAAAAAGCAACAAAATCTGTAGTCTGGAAAGGTATTATATTAGGAACGATTTTGTACATTGCCTTTGCCCTTCAAACAGTCGGTTTGCAATATACGACGCCTTCTAAAAATGCGTTTTTAACGGCAGTAAACGTTATTGTCGTGCCGCTTATTGCCTACGCTGTCTACAAACGACGTATTGATGGCTATGAAATTATCGGCTCTATTATAGCGCTTGTTGGAATCGGATGTTTATCTTTACAAGGTTCGCTCACAATGAATATCGGAGATGCTCTTTCTCTCGCTTGTGCTGTCGCCTTTGCTTTTGATATTTTTTGTACAAACCTATTTGTGCAAAAGGAAGATGCAATCGCTCTTACGATTATTCAGTTTTTAACGGCATCCATTTTAGGTATTTTAGTCGTCGTGAGTCAAGGCGATATTCCAACTACCCTTGAAAAAGAGGCCATCTATTCAATTATTTATTTAGGTATTTTTTCAACGACCATTGCGTACCTTTGTCAAAACGTAGCAAATCAATATACAACTGCTACAAAGGCAGCCATTATTCTGTCAACAGAATCCTTTTTCGGCATGGTGTTATCGGTCATCTTCTTACATGAAGTACTAACGAGCCGTATGATTATAGGCGCTGTCTTAATATTACTCGCTATTTTAATCGCTGAAGTAAAGCCCGCCTATCCAAAAAAACGGATGATGAATAACTAACAATAACGCTCGACTAACAATAGTTTCAGTTTATACTGAAGCTATTTTTTATTTTGCATAACTGGTAATGATACTTGTTGTAATGCCTACGACTAATACAGTAACGATGGACAAAATTAATGTATTGGAGGACAGTAAAAAACCTCCTATAACAATAACGATTGAATCAATAAAAAAAATAAGAATTCCTACATTCATGCCCGTTTTATCACTTAAAAACTGTGCAACAAGATCTGTTCCTCCAGTGCTTGTCTGATAGCGAAGCATTAAACCGATGCCAAAACCAACTAAAATTCCGCCAAATATAGCGCTATACATCGCATCGATTTGAATGACATTTCTTATAGGCTTTAACAGGTCAATAATAAACGACGAGGCAATTAACCCATGCACACTATTGTAGAAATAAGCTCTGTATTTAAACCAGGCTATAATGAATATTGGAATGCTTAAAATAATAATCATCAGGCCTATTTTTAGTTTATACAAATAATACAAAATTAGCGCTACCCCTACAACGCCACCGTCTAGTATTTGATAAGGTGTTAAAAATAAGTTAATGCCTAATGATATCAAAATACTTCCTACTATAATGACCAAGCCCTTCTTCAGAAAAAACATACAACCCCCCTCCGAGACTAAGCATGTACTTATAGTATGAAAAAATTGAATTGAACATGTTTTAGACTTGGCTACATGGAAAAAATACTTTAATCTCTCAAGATATTCTTATAAATAAGTGAAAATTATTTACTAGGAGTAAAAGTGTATACATAGTGCATGCTCATTCGTTGAAGGGTGCTATAGGTATCTTGATACACAAACAACATTACGTTTACTGAAAAGCTCCGCAGTAGCGGTTATCAACGGCAGATGGCTTTTTTCAATATGTAAAAGTATGAAACCTTGCTATTCATGCTTTTGCAGAAGAGTTGATGGTACTGCAGGCGGGGGCTCCTACGGAAACGCACACAGTGTAAGACGCAACAAACCTGCGCGCAAGCGAGGATTGCGACTTACGTGTGCCCACGGAAAGGTCCGCCGTAGCGGACAACACAGATATAGAATAAAGTATTACGTAAGATTACTTATAAATCGCTACAGGAATTTTTGTATTAAATTGTTTTTGCAGTTTACGTGTCCATTCCCCTGGCTTTCCTGTACCGACAACATAATCATCGATTTCAATAACAGGTGTAATTTCGGATGTTGTAGATGTAATAATGACTTCTGTCATCGTCTTTAACTGCTCTAATGTAAAAGCTTGTTCCTTTACTAATAGGCCCATTTCTTTTGCACACGTGAGCATAACATTGCGTGTAATGCCATTTAAAATCATATTATTCGCTGGATGTGTGTAGAGTACCCCATCTAAAATGGCGTGAACATTCGAGGAAGCCCCCTCTGTCACGACTCCATCACGATGTAAAATTGCCTCATAACAACCTTTCTCATAGGCCTCCTGCTTTGCTAATACAGGTCCCAATAAATTTAATGTTTTAATATCACAACGCAACCATCGAATATCCTCTAAAACCGTTGCTTTCACACCATTTTCGAAATTTGCTAACGGCCGTGGATTTTCCTTAACATTTGCTATTAAAACTGGCGTACACTTTTCCGGAAAATGATGCTGACGTGGGCTAGTGCCTCGTGTAATTTGAAGATAAATATGACCAGTAGCGAGTTTATTTTTTTGCACAAGGTCACGCAATAACTGCATTAACATATCTTTTCTATAAGGAATGGCTAGTTTTATTTTCTCTGCACTTACATAAAAACGATCGAGGTGTTCATTTAATGTAAATACCTCTCCATCATAAACTTTAATGACTTCATATACGCCGTCTCCAAATTGATAACCTCGATCCTGCGAATCAATAATCACTTTCTCATCTAATACGAGTCGGTCATTCCATAAGCTATATCCCATACATGTCATTCCTTTTTTTAATTGTTTATTCTTTCGCCTCTTGTGAATACTGGTGCATTTTTTCCTATTAAAACTGCTATAACGACGATAACCGCAACCAACAGCGTAAACCAAGTAATGGATTCATCTAGAAAGATGGTGGCAAATAATATCATCAAAAATGGCTGTAAATATTGGATTTGACTCACCCTTGCTATACCGCCCATAGCCATCCCGCTATACCAAGCAACATAGGCAAGAAATTGACTTACGATGGCGAGATACAAAAAGCTAACCCAAGCTTGTATTGGCGCATCTAGCATGTCAGCTGAAAAATTGACTATTACCGGAATAATAAAAAAAGGCGCTCCCATCATAATGGCCCATGCAATCACTTGCCAGCTCCCTAATTCTTTTGCCAGCAAACCACCTTCTGCATAACTAAGACCCAATATAATGACTGCTGCAAGTAACGCTAAATCGGCAAATTGTATTTGACCAAACCCTAGATGAATGGCATAAACAATAACAGCGAGCGCACCAATGAAACTCGACAACCAAAATTTGAATGATGGCTTTTCACCTGCTCTATACATGGCGAATCCGGCTGTTGCTAACGGTAATAACGCTAATTCCACCGCACCATGAGCAACAGGCAAGGATGCCATTGCCCACGATGTAAGTAGTGGAAAGGCAAAAACAACACCAAATGCTACAATTCCAAGACTTTTAAATTGCCGACGAGTAGGAAGCGTTTGCTTTTTAACAATAAATATAACGGCTACTAAAATAGCGGCAACAACTACCCTACCTAACCCTACGACAGTCGCGCCAAAATAAGTTACAGCAACACTTGTAGACGGCAGCGTTAAACTAAAGCAAATGACACCTACTAGCCCTAAGAGCAAACCGAGCTTCCCTTTATTCTCCACTTGCATGCAGCCACTCTCCTTTCATAATCGGTACCAGCTTCTGGTATAATCAAATACTAACGGGTACACTTATATGAAATAAATAGCTTTTTTACTTATCTGTCCTGGTACAGTTAAAGGGGGAGTCAATATAGATACCAAATACATGCAAATTATAGAGGAAGTAAAAGAGCAATTAACAACAGGCAAACTTTATGCAGGTTGTAAGCTTCCATCTGTACGTCAATTATCTGAGCAATTTTCGTGTAGTAAAAATACGGTTATTCGAGCTTATTCTCAATTGGAACAAGAGCATGTTATTTATGCCATTCCTAAAAGTGGTTATTATGTAGTGAATGAATTTCAGCATGATAAGCATGCGAACGAAATGATTGATTTTTATTCTGCTGGTCCAGATATTCACGCATTGCCCTACGTTGATTTTCAACATTGTATGAATCAAGCGATTGAACAATATAAAGAAGAGCTGTTCACTTACACCGATCAACAAGGTCTCTATTCATTGCGTATACAGCTCGCGACATATTTGCAAAGTTTACAGGTATTCACCCAACCCGAAAGATTGGTCGTCGTTTCAGGCTCTCAGCAAGCACTTAACTTATTCGTAACAATGCCTTTTCCAAATGGCAGAAGCAATATTTTAATCGAGCAACCGAGTTATTTTGGGATAATTGAATCCATACAGTTGCATCAAGTAACAACTTACGGTATTGAAGTAACAATGGACGGCATTGACCTTGAGCGTTTGGAATATATTTTTCGTAATCATGACATAAAGTTTTTCTATGTCATTCCAAGATTTCATAATCCTCTTGGTCATAGTTATACGAATAGCGAGAAGAAAAAAATTGTGGAGTTAGCGGAGAAATACGATGTCTATATAGTGGAAGATGATTTTTTAGGCGATCTTGACCAAAATACCAAATCAGATCCTCTCTTTTCATTTGCCCCTTCTGGAAGAGTCATTTATATCAAAAGCTTTTCGAAAATCTTCCTACCAGGGTTAAGAATAGCCACTGTCGTGTTACCTACTCAAATGGTTGATAGTTTTTTACGCTATAAATTTAGTGCAGATTTTAATAGTTCCGCTTTATCTCAAGGAGCATTAGAAATTTATTTAAGAAATGGCATGTTTGAAAACCATCTTAAAAAAATTAAAGCGCTCTATTTTAAAAAAATGCAAATCCTGCAAGAGGCATGTGAATTATTACTCCCGGCTAATACTTCTTTTACTAAGCCATCATCAGGTTTTTACTTATCCATCGTTTTACCTGATAATATAACAGCCAAGCAAATAGTGCATATGCTAAACGAACAACATGTATATGTTGATGATGCCTCTAGAATGTTTTTACCGGAATATAAAAAGGACAATATATTACGTTTATGTATTTCACAAGTAAATGACAGTCAAATTAAACTTGGCATTGAACGCTTGGCTCACTGTATTACTTTAATTAACAGTAGAAAACACCAAGCACCGAAAACTTTTTTACATTTCCAAAATGGCTAAACTCACTGCTTGAACGGCAGAAACTACGTGAAAAAGTGGTAGATTGACCGTAATCTTTCTACCACTTTTTTGCTGCGCGCTTGTTTCTATCGGCGATTCCCATGGGTTTATCGGCGATTCGCCTGCTTCTATCGCAATTCCCTCAAGTTTAGCGTTAATTTGAACACGCTCTAACTAATAATATAATTACGATAATAATGACGAGCGAACCGATATTGATTAAACACCCACTGCTTGGGGCACCTGTGCGGGCTTGAGCTTCTGCACTATTTAATGCTCCCCCAGGATTATATCTTTGCTCTTTTGCTTTTAAATTTTCTCTTTCTCTCTCTGCCATCAAAGCCCCCCTTTAAGTTAAAACATCTCTTCGATAATTATTTGTTCATAACATGCAACTCGTACATGCCGATATTTTTATTTCTAATGTATCAATATAAATAGTTAATGGCTTGGCTTCGTAATGGGCTGTTATTGCACCCTGCAAAATTTCTTCTAACACAGCAGACGACTATCTTGGTATTAACAAAGTGTATAATATGTCATCGCATGTCACTTCTTTTCGCCAAGTCATTTCTTGTTTTGCTTCATCAAAGCCACATTCATCACATACCATTTATCCCACTACCCTCCAACCTATATAATACCAAATATTACTTTATTTAAATGTCTTAAATATATAAATAAAACAATCTATTGACATTCGAACGTAATAAATATATATTTTCATTGATAGTGATAATCATTATCATTTAAAATATATTTAGTAGGAGTGTTATTCTAATATGAATCAAAAGCGTTACTTTTCATTATTTACAATGTTCATCATAGCTGTACTTTCCTTTGCTTTAGCTGGATGCGCAGATCAAGAGTCTGGCTCAGCATCTACCGATTCAAAAGATGCAACAGCAAAAACAGATGCTAAGTCAACTGAAACACAGTATCCAATTGCCATTAAGCATGCATTTGGAGAAACTGTCATAGAAAAAAAACCTGAGCGTGTGGCAACGATTGCATGGGCAAACCATGATGTTGCCTTAGCACTTGGTGTTGTACCAGTGGGCTTCTCCGCAGCAAACTATGGGGTACAAGATGATAGCGGCATGTTGCCTTGGACTGCAGCTAAATTAAAAGAATTAGGAGAAGAAAATCCAACGATTTATCAAGATACCGATGGTTTAGATTTCGAGGCCATTGCGGACTCTAACCCAGATGTTATTTTAGCTGCTTATTCAGGTATTACACAGGAGGACTACGATACTTTAAGCCAAATTGCGCCGGTAGTTGCTTATCCAGAAATCCCATGGGTAATTTCATGGCGTGACCAAATTTTATACAATGCAAAAGGTATGGGTATGGAACAAGAAGGCAAGCAATTAATTGCCGATACTGAGAAGTTAATTGCCGACAAGGCAAGTAGTTTCCCAGAATTAAAAGGAAAAAAAGCAGCATTTGGTTCGTTCAATGCAGCTGATTTATCGAAGTTTTATATTTATACACCAGCTGATCCTCGCGGTGAATTTTTAGAGGAATTAGGTATGGACTATCCACAAAGCGTTAAAGATCAAATTGCTGATGAATCTAGCTTTTATATTGAATTAAGTGCTGAAAATGCAGATGCTTTAAAGGATGCCGAAATCTTTATCACTTATGGTGATGACAAAACGTTAGCGGCATTACAAGCTGACCCTATTTTAGGAAAAGTGCCAGCAATTCAAAATGGTGCAGTAGTCGTCATTACTGATAATACGCCATTAGCTGCCGCAGGTAACCCAAACCCATTATCCATTCAATACACAATTGACGAGTATTTATCATTAATCTCCGATGTTGCGAAAAAGCTGAAATAACATGATGCATACTTCCGTCTCAGAAAAAAAGCATATTTTGATGCCTCGTAACTTAAGCAGGCTCCTTATTTTGCTGTTCATATTGCTATGCCTTAGTGTCGTTGCATCGCTTGTATTTGGTTCTCGGATGATTACTTGGAGTCAACTTCTGGATGGTTTACTCCATTCAGAAGTTGCATCACATGAAGCCAATGTTGTTCGCCAAAGAATTGTCCGAACAATTTTTTGCTTTATGTGCGGTGCAGCTTTAGGCGTATCGGGTGCATTAATGCAATCTGTCACACGCAATCCTATTGCTGACCCTAGTATTTTAGGTGTCAATACAGGTGCAGCTTTATTTGTTGTGTGCGGAATTGCTTTTTTACATATTAGTTCTGCACATCAATACATTTGGCTGGCCATAATAGGAGCTCTCATTACTGCTATATTTGTCTTTACTGTTGGATCGCTTGGTAGTGGCGGCGCAACACCGATAAAGCTCGTCTTAGCAGGTGCAGCAACGAGCGCTATTTTATCATCACTCGTAGTGGCAGTGATGATTCCGCGCACGAAAGTAATGGATCAATTTCGATTTTGGCAAGTTGGCAGTGTCGGATCAGGAAGCTGGGATACTATTACACTGTTTATTCCGTTTTTAATCGTTGGACTCGGTATTGCGATTTTTTCTGCGCCAGCGTTAAATGCGCTTGCACTTGGAGATGAAGTGGCAACTGGCTTAGGTGTGAAAACTGGGACGATACGACTTATTGCTTCATTTGGTGGCGTCTTATTATGCGGTGCGGCAACAGCTTTAGCCGGGCCAATCGGCTTTATCGGTTTGCTAGCGACACATTTAATTCGCTTAATAATCGGTCCAGACGTCCGCTATATTATCCCCCTTTCCGCATTAGCTGGGGCCATTATTTTAACAATAGCTGATGTGTGTGGAAGACTAATAGGCAGTCCAAGCGAGCTTGAAGTAGGTATTGTTACTGCCTTTATAGGAGCCCCACTTTTAATTTTAATTACAATGAAAGCGAAAATGCGTGCACTATGATGAATGAAACAATGATGGCAATTTATAGCTCCAAAATGAAACGCAAACGTCGTTTCATACTCATGACGTGTTTGCTATTAGTAATGGCGATTGGACTTATGTTTTTAATGCTGATGCTTGGCAATACCATTTATCCAGTAAAAGATGTGGTCAGTGTAGTATTAGGTGGAAATGTTAAAGGTGCTTCTTTTGCAGTAGGAACAATCAGATTACCACGCATGATTGCTGGTCTATTTTCAGGCTTTGCCTTCGGCGTTGGCGGATATATTTTCCAAACGATGCTACGAAATCCATTGGCCAACCCTAACGTTATTGGCATCACAGCTGGCTCTAGTGCTGCTGCTGTTTTTTGTATTATCGTCTTGCATGCAAGCAATGCCGTTGTATCAATTGCTTCTGTTTTAGGAGGACTGTTAACAGCTATCGTTATTTTTATTTTGTCAAAAGGTAGCTCATTCTCCATCGGGCGATTAATTTTAATTGGTATTGGTATTCAAGCCATGTTAAACGCTTTTATCTCTTATTTAATGGTCATTGGTAATACGTACGACATTCCTTCTGCGATGCGTTGGTTAAGTGGTAGTTTGAATGGAGCGAAAATAGAAAATCTCTATCCTTTGATTGGCACCGTTTGTATTTGTACGCCCATTGTCCTTTATTTGGCTACTAGATTAGAAATATTAGAGCTTGGTGAGCACGCAGCGACATCACTCGGTGTTGCTACGAATAAAACACGTTTGTTGCTGTTACTTAGTTCGGTATTGATGATTGCCACGGCTACTGCAGCTACTGGTCCTATTGCTTTTGTCGCTTTTTTAGCGGGTCCTATTGCCAAAAAAATAGTTGGTGTAGGCTTTTCAACTATCGTACCTGCAGGCTTGATTGGCGTTATTTTAGTATTAGCTGCAGATTTAATAGGTCAGTTTGCATTTGATGCCCGATATCCTGTTGGCGTCATTACCGGGATTATCGGTGCACCGTATTTAATTTATTTATTAATCCGTATCAATCGAAAAGGAGATTTATAACATGAAGCCAACACATACATTTCGAGCAGAACACATTACGGCTGGTTACGACAAAAAAACGATTTTACAAGACGTTAGTGTAACGATCCCTAGCAATAAAATCAGTATCATTATTGGTGCGAATGGCTGCGGAAAATCTACGTTGTTGAAGACAATGGCTCGACTAATAAAGCCGACTGCAGGGCAAGTGACGTTAGATGGACAATTAATTCAAACAATGCCACCTAGGCAACTTGCTAAAATACTAGGCTTATTACCACAATCACCTATTGTGCCAGAGGGAATTACTGTTGCAGATTTAATTGGCAGAGGTAGATTTCCACATCACCGCTTTTTAAAAGGCTGGTCAAAACAAGATTATGCGGCTGTCGCAGAAGCGATGGAAATGATGAAAATTACGGAGTTTGCTGATCGTCATATTGATGAACTATCAGGTGGTCAAAGACAGCGGGTTTGGATTGCCATGGCATTAGCACAGCAGACCGATATTTTATTTTTAGATGAGCCAACAACATTTTTAGATATAACGTACCAAGTTGAAATTTTAGATTTACTGACAGATTTAAATCGTAAGTATGGCACGACCATCGTGATGGTGTTACACGATATTAACTTATCCGCACGTTATGCCGACTATATTTTTGCCCTACATGAAGGCAAACTTGTCGCAGAAGGTACGCCAACTGACATTATTTCAAACGCCTTAATAAAAGATATTTTTGCGCTCGATTGCATGGTTATCGAAGACCCTGTTTCGACGTCTCCTTCAGTCGTGCCAATTGGGCGACACCATAACCAGCTAGATGCTATGACTTTAAACAAAGGTAATGGGACTAGACGACAAGAACATCTAACTGAATCCGTCATTTAAACATGCCAATGAGTCCCCCCTTATGGTAAAAGAAAAAAATGCCACCTCCTAATCTAAATTACTAGATAAAAGAAGGTGGCATAAGAACGTTAATTTAATTTTCACCCATGCATCGGATCATTTTTATGCTTTGGCCCAATCATGTTAAATAAAATATTTAAGATAATCGCTGTAACCGAACCACAGACGATACCGTTAGAAGTTAAAATCGCAATACCTGGTGGTAGTGATGCAAAAATATCTGGAACTACGGATACACCGACACCAAGACCAACTGCAATCGCTGCAATCATCGCATTTTCCGCTGATTCATTCATAACAGGTACAAGCATACCCATACCTTGCGTAATCACCATACCGAACATCGCTAACATTGCCGCACCAAGTACTGGTGTTGGAATGATTGTTGTTAACGCTGCGATTTTTGGTAAGAAGCCAAGTGCTACAAGGAAGGCACCTGTTAGGTAAATGACTTTGCGATCTTTTACACCAGACATACGCGTAAGTCCAACGTTTTGAGAGAATGTTGTATATGGGAAGGCATTAAAAATACCTCCGATAACAGAAGCAAGACCTTCAGAACGATAGCCACGTGCTAAATCTTTTGACTCTAGTTTTTTATTACAAATATCGCTCAGTGCAAAATAAACACCTGAAGATTCTACTAAAGAAACCATTGCTACAAGCGTCATTGTCAAAATCGCTGATGCATCAAATGTCGGTACGCCAAAATAGAATGGCTGCACCATATGGAAAGCACCCGCTTCTGATACAGGCGAGAAATCTACTTTCCCCATAAATGCGCCTAAAACAGTTCCTGCAACTAAGCCAATTAAAATGGAAATAGCACGAGCAAAGCCTGTTGTAAAACGATAGACAACTAAAATAATAACTAATGTAATAAACGCTAATGCAACATTCGAACCTGATGCAAAATCTGCCGCACCTTGTCCACCCGCCATATTGTTTAATGCTACTGGTAATAATGAAATACCAATAATTGATACAACCGAACCTGTTACAACTGGTGGGAAAAATTTCACAAGCTTACCGAAGAAGCCTGCGATGACCACGACAATTAATCCGGAAGCAATAATGGAACCATAAATATCAGTAATCCCTTGTTCAGGGTTTGTCCCAATTAAAATAATTGGGCTAACCGCTGTAAAAGTACAACCTAGCACTACCGGTAAACCGATACCGATAAATTTGCCTGAATACACTTGCAGTAATGTAGCGATCCCACACATCATAATGTCAATCGCTACTAAATAAGTCATTTGCTTTGAATCAAAACCTAGAGCATCTCCGATAATAAGCGGTACTAAAATAGCACCTGCATACATCGCAAGTAAATGTTGAATTGCTAGCGTTGTTGACTTAAAGGCATTCATTATGCACGATCCTCCGTGGCAAACGTTACTTCACCATCTTCTAAAGAATCCACAATTGCCAATGATTCTACTCGAACACCTTGTTCACGTAATAATTTACCGCCATCTTGGAAGCCTTTTTCAATAACGATACCAACACCAACAACATTTGCCCCTGCTTGTGCTGCAATATCAAGTAAGCCTTTTACCGCTTCACCATTTGCTAAGAAATCGTCGACAATTAGGATGCTGTCATCTTTATTTAAGAAATTACAAGATACTGAAATTTCATTTGTTTCGTTTTTAGTGAAAGAATGTACTTTTGAAGAATACAGATTATCTGATAATGTTAAAGATTTGCGTTTACGTGCAAATACGACTGGTGCCCCAATTTCAAGTCCTAAAAAGACAGATGGTGCAATACCTGAAGACTCAATCGTTAATACTTTTGTAATAACATCATCAGAGAAGCGATTTGCAAATTCATGCCCAATCTCTTTCATAAGTTGTGGATCGATTTGGTGGTTTAAAAATGAGTCAACTTTTAATACAGAAGAAGATAAAACTTTACCTTCCTGCTTAATTTTGTCGTGTAATAACTTCATTGCTGTTTTTCCTTCTTTCTTATAATAATAAAAAAAGCGCTAAATACTTTGATTCCATTCATCTACGAGTGGAGCAAGGCATTCAGCGCAAAAACGTCGAAACTATTAGAAAAAACATACTTAGTATGCCTATTTCTAAAACAATGCTACCCATAGTCGATTCATTTACGGTAAATCGGTAGAAACTTACGAGCCATATTCTCGCTATTATATGAGTGAAATAGTATTAAGCTGATAGTTCTCTTCATCCGGCAGAAGGTTAAATCTACCACTGAAAAAAGTTTAAATTTTCGGAATTTAATGGTATTTACGCATTATATTGACGTAAACGTTCGTGTTTTACAATTTATGTTCTGATTATATCAGACTATTTTCGAGCTTGCTAGTCATTATTTTGATAAATGGAAAGGTACTGTCATAATGACGACATTTTTGTGAAATAACAGCGATGTTCGGATTAATAGACTCGATTGATTGTGCAGCATATGATGCCACCCTTTTTTCGGTAAAAACTGTGGAATCACTACCGTTACTTGATAACCCATTTTTGCATATTGATGTTCTACCTTATCAATAAATTTTTTCAAAGGATGCGTAATACTGCGATATGGCGAATAGTAAGTAACAAGCCGTACATCTGGTTGCCATGCTTTCCATTTTTCTTCAAAGGCTTTTGCATCTGCCTGATCAAATGCGACGTAAAAGGCGATTACTTTTTCAACGTTCAAAGACTTCGCGTAATGCAGTGAATTTTCTACCACTTTTGTAATACCGGCTACTGGCACGATAAAGACATTGCCATCCACGGTCGGTAATGTTTCTCCACTAAGTCGTAGTTGCTCCCCAACAGCATTGTAATGATGCTTAATGCGATGAAACATCCAAATAATAAGTGGTAAAAAGATAAATACCGGCCATACTTGAGGAAGTTTAGTAACAAAAAACATCATCGCTACGACAAATGAAATAGCTGCCCCAATTGAATTAATAATAAATTTCATAACCCAACCACTAGGCTTTTCACGCCACCATTTTCGCATCATACCAGATTGGGCTAATGTAAATGGAATAAACACACCAACTGCATAGAGCGGAATTAGATGCTCTGTCGTGCCGTCAAACAAAATAATAAGTACGATAGCTGCTAAACCAAGCATCATAATGCCATTTGAATAGCCAAGACGGTCGCCGCGAATTTGAAATATTCTCGGAATAAAGCCATCTTTCGATAAATTGACTGCCAATAAAGGAAAGGCTGAATAACCTGTATTCGCAGCAAGCACTAAAATCATTGCTGTCGTTCCTTGCACAATATAATAAAATATATTGCGCCCAACACTTGCTTCGGCAATTTGTGAAACGACCGTTGCTTGTGCATTTGGTGCGACTCCATAGAAATAAGCTAAGCCTACAATTCCAATAAAGAGTACTGCTAAAATACTCCCCATCGCTAGGAGTGTTTTCGCTGCATTTACCGGTGCTGGGCTTTTAAAATTCGGAATTGCATTCGATATGGCTTCAACACCTGTTAACGCCGAGCTTCCTGAAGCAAATGCTTTTAATAATAAAAACAAACTAATGCCTGCAACAGGTGTACCGATTTTAGAATGTAAATCTGCTGGAACTTGCCCAGTTGCTACGTTATACATTCCTACCCCAATAAGTACTAACATGACAACGACGAATAAATATACTGGGTACGCTAAAATAGATGCCGATTCAGTAACCCCTCGTAAATTTAAGATTGTTAAGCAAATAACAAAAAATACAGCAATCGGTACATTATAAGCATGCAAACTTGGAAATGCCGACGTAATGGCATCTGTCCCCGCTGAAACACTTACTGCAACCGTTAAAATATAATCAACAAGTAAAGACCCTCCCGCTACAAGGCCTGCATTTACCCCTAAATTTTCACGCGATACTACATATGCTCCACCGCCGTGTGGATAAGCGAAAATAACTTGGCGATACGATAAAGTAAGTGCGATAAGCAGCACTACTACCCCGGCTGCAATCGGTAACGAATACCAAAAGGCGACCGTACTAACAGTCATCAGCACAATTAAAATTTGTTCTGGGCCATATGCCACCGAAGACAATGCATCTGATGAAAGTATGGCAAGCGCCTTTGTTTTACTAAGCTTTTGTTCCCCTAATGCATCGGATCTTAATGGTTTACCGATAACATAACGTTTGAATGATGATCTCATCCTTAACACCTTCTAGTTTCATAGAGTGTGTTTCATTTTTCTAAATCGATTACACCTTCGCATAATCGGTCTCTTTCTATCTACTGGGGCTTTTATCGTAAGAAATGACAGCAAAAAACGCCTACAAGTCATCACTAAATACGACTTGTAGACGTCTTAACGTCTGACAAGCTCCAACTTTTCTGCTCTTAACGCTTACGAGGTTAGCTGTCGGATTCGGGCCTGAGTAGCCCTACTCTTGAAAAAGAGATTCACCCCAAGAATTGTTTACACAATCCATCAAAATTGGGTCCCCCGCGTTTAGTTGCTTCAGCGATTTAGAAATTTGAAACTTTTATAATGATGTCATATTACGCCTGTAAATAAAAAAAGTAAAGAAGTTATTGCCTGGTTTTTTGTAAATTTTTTGGTGGCGTTTTCATTTGCCTTTGTGGCGATTTTGTATGGTTTGGGGGCGATTTGAAGTCCATTCGTGGCTGTTTCACATCGTTTTGTGGCAATTCAGCAATTATCCACGAATCACCCCGTAAATCAACCATTTACCAGCATTTTTTATAATTTACAAAAAAATAATGAGCAAACTTCTTCACATTTTTCAGTTCTAGCTATAGAATAGTAGTATTATTATTTTCCCATAGGAAACTTTATTTCATTTACGATACTTTTTGAAACGAGGGAACAAGATGGCCTATAAACAAATTACAAAACCGGCAGCTCAAGCTGTTTTAGATGGAGATATAAAAGGCTGGCGGCGCATTTTACCTTTCCTAGGTCCGGCATTTATTGCGGCTGTTGCCTATATTGATCCCGGCAACTTTGCTACAAATATTACAGCTGGCTCGCAGTACGGATATTTACTTCTTTGGGTTATTGCCTTTTCTAATTTAATGGCTGTACTCATTCAATCTTTATCAGCCAAACTCGGCATTGCAACGGGAAAAAACTTGCCAGAAATAGCAAGAGAGAACTTTTCTAAAAAAACTTCTATATTTTTATGGATTCAGGCTGAACTTGTCATTATTGCCACCGATCTCGCAGAATTTATCGGGGCTGCCCTCGGTCTATACTTATTATTTGATATTCCGATGCTGCCAGCAGCACTTATTACAGCCATTGGTTCATTTGCAATTTTAGAACTACAACGTAGAGGTTTTAGAGCGTTTGAAGCAGGTATTTCTGGTATGGTACTCATTGTTGTGCTCGCGTTTGCGTTCCAAACATTTTTAGCACAGCCAAATTGGGGCGACGTAACATTAGGAATGCTGACACCTCAATTTGATGGTGTTGACTCCCTTTTACTTGCTACAGGTATTTTAGGGGCAACCGTTATGCCACACGCTATTTACTTGCATTCTTCATTAACACAAAATCGAGTAGTTGGTCGTAATGACAATGAAAAACGACGTATTTTCCGCTTCGAATTTATCGATATCGTCATTGCAATGATTATCGCTGGTGCGATTAACATGAGTATGCTGATTATTGCAGCAGCCGTATTCCATACGCAAGGCTTAGTAGTGGAGGATTTAGATATCGCCTATAACGGCTTACGAGAAGCGCTTGGACCTATGGCAGCGGTATCTTTCGGACTGGGACTTCTTATTGCAGGGCTTGCAAGTTCTTCTGTCGGGACATTGGCAGGCGACGTTGTTATGCAAGGCTTTATTCAACGCAAAATTCCGCTATATTTACGTCGAGCGATTACGATGATTCCACCGTTGGCTATTATTGCAGCGGGTGTCAATGCCACTTATGCGCTTGTTTTAAGTCAAGTCATTCTGTCATTCGGTATAGCTTTTGCGCTTATCCCACTTGTGATGTTTACAAGTAAAAAGACCATTATGGGTAGCCTAGTTAATCACCGTATTACGACAATTCTTGGATGGTTTGTCGTTGTCATTGTCGTTACGTTAAATATCTACTTATTATGGGAAACGTTATTTGCTTAAAATATAGGTAGAATAAGCAAAAAGTGTTAGATTGACTAAAATCAATCTAACACTTTTTCTATACCGTTGATGTCCGCTACGGCGGCCGCTTTCCGAGGGCACACACGTAAGCCGCGGGAGTCGCCGCCTTCGCTACCATCAACTAGTAGTCTCTCGAAATTCATTAAATGCTTTATCTAGCCAAGTATTATGACAATGCCTTTAACCCTACAACTCCAATGATGATACAGCAAACACTCGCTAAACGGCCTTTACTTTTGGATTCACCGAAAAACAGCATGTTGATTAACACTGCTCCTGCCGTACCAATACCTATCCACACTGCATAAGCTGTACTTGTTTGTAAAAATTCAAAGGACTTATATAAAAAGCTAAGAGACGCAGCAAACCCTCCTACGTAGAGCAGCATACTAATAAATCCTTTTTTTGTGCTGTATTTTTTTAAACCAATCACCGATACAAGTTCACTCGATGCAGCTAATAAAACAAAAAGCCATCCCATACTATATCACCTCTTTTGCACGTTTATGCTCTTCCACGCTATCCGCAACTTTTAAGCCAATCACACCTATAATTAAGATTAAAATAAAGACAAGCTTACCGATGCTCACTACTTGATTAAATAATAAAATATCCATTAACGTTGTCCCCATCGTGCCTATTGCGGCGAAAATCGCATACACTGTGCCAGTTGGCAATTTCTCACATGCTTTTGATAAAAAGTGCAAATCTAGCCCGATAAATATGACAATTAATAGCCAGTGCCACCAATGTGAGGCCACGTTAAAGCCGTAGATCCATACTAATTCAAAAAAACTTGTTAACCCTACATACAACCATGCTCTTCCCATTAAAAACCCTCCATAAAATAATGACTGAACTTCATTCATTTTTTGCGTAAAAAGAAACTACTTTATTATTTTAGTAAAAATCCGCTACCTTATTGGAAGATGTTGCAATCACTTACATTCCACACATCAAGTGAAAAAAACTAGCGGTATCGTTTTACAAAAAAAATTATAGATATCAAAAAAATAATATAACTAAATTAGCTACTATGCTTTTTTTGCAACAGCATTGTTTAAAATTAACGCATTACAAATAAATTCAAGTAAATCTTTTTTGTCTGCATCAATTAATACTTCATCTTTTGAATCAAATAAGTAAGCCCGTTCTGCTGCAGCCTCTATTAACCCAAACACCATCTTAGCCGTTGAATAAGAATCAATTGCTAATAAAATTTCACCTTTCGACTTTGCGCCGTCCAGCTCTTTTTTTAACCAATTATAGTAAGGTGTATACGCATTTACCCAGTCTTTTAAATAATCCGAAGCCGACAAACCAGCATAAATGATTGCGACAAGTTCCTTATGCTCCCTCGTCATCATAAATATTGTATCGATTAATTGTTTAAATTTCTCAACTAGTGTTGCTTGCTCATCCACATTTTTTTGTATTGCTTCAAAAATATTATCAACCATTACTTTAGCAATGGCGGGCATAAGTGACATTTTTGAAGGAAAGTACAAATAAAAAGTTCCTTGTGCTATACCAGCCCTTTTTACAATATCAGCGATTTTTATTTTGTCGATACCTTGTTCTTTAAATAGTTGAATAGCAGAGGTTACGATGCGTTTTTCCTTATCCATTATGCGCCCCCCTATAAAATCTTGAATTTTTAAAAATTGTAATCCAAACAAATATAGAATTCAACTAATACTTTTAATAAATCATACAATTTTCTTGTTAAAGAATAGTTAAATTTATTAAGTTTTCCTAATTGAAAAAAAATTAGTTTGACAAATGAACCATATTCATTTAAATTTTATCCCAAGGAAGATGACTTAAATTCATTTTAAGAAAAATCTGCCTTAAGTAGTATTTTTGTGACTGCAAGCACTAATTTTCACCTTAACTTTGGATAGCACCAAGGAAAAAATAGGTAAATAGGCATTACTTTTAAAACGAAGGGGCGGAAAATTGATGAAAACAGGTTATATTTTTGACGAAAGTTATTTCTGGCATGATAACGGAAGTGGAACTTTATATTTACCTTCAGGTGGTTATTTAGAAACAGATGTCTTTGTTGAACATCCTTCAACAAAAAGACGTATTAATAATTTACTAAACCGTTGCGGTTTAATGAAAGCATTAGAACAAATTGAGCCACGCTCTGCAACACGCGAGGAAATTGAAATGTTCCATACGAAGGAATATGTAGATAAAGTAAAGCATTTGAGTGATACAACTGGTGGTGACGCTGGGGATCACGCCATTGTTGGTAGAGGCTCTTATGAAATTGCTTTACTGTCAACTGGTGGTGCTTTAAAAGCTGTGGATGTTGTGATGAACGGTGAAGTCGATAATGTTTATGCATTAACTCGCCCACCAGGTCATCATGCAGAGGCTGCAAAAGGTATTGGCTTCTGTATTTTCAATAATGTTGCGATTGCCGCTAAATATGCAAAACAAAAGTACAATTTAGAACGTGTAATGGTGCTAGATTGGGATGTACACCATGGTAATGGTACCGAAAGTGCATTCTACGATACAGATGGTGTATTATTCTTCTCCGTACATCAGCATTTAAGCTTCCCGAATAATACCGGTTATGCCGAAAACGTAGGTGAAGCTGACGGTAAAGGCTTTAACGTCAACATCCCGCTTCCTCCAGGCACAGGAAATGCAGGCTATATTGAAGCATTTAAGTCGATTGTAGAACCAATCGTCAATGACTATAAACCAGAGCTAATTATTATTTCTGCTGGACAAGATCCAGGCATGTTCGATCCACTTGGACGTATGAATATGACTGCTGAAGGCTTTGCAGAGCTAACGAAAATCATGATGAACTTAGCAAACAAGCATACCGATGGAAAAATCGTCTTTTGCCATGAGGGTGGTTACAGCAACGCTTATGTTCCATTCTGTACTTTACGCATTATTGAAGAATTATGCGGCGTAAAAAGTGATGTAGAAGACCCGTTCCAAGATTCACAAGGCTATCCAGATTTCGTAAACGAAGTAGAAAAGAAAGCCATTAATGAAGTAATCGCTATTCAATCTGGTTATTGGCCATCATTAAAAGTTACTGTTTAATGCTATAACACTATTACTATATTTCAAATGTTTAAATAAGAGGGAGGGTATCTATGAGCAATTCGTCAATTGAGGAAATTAGTTATGAACATATTCCTTTAGAACAGCGTAATGGCACTGCCAAAGAGTTATTTTTCACATGGTTTGCTGCAAGTACAGTTTCTACAACACTTGTAACTGGTTCACTCGCTATTGTATTAGGTTTAAATTTTTGGTGGTCATTAGTTGCTATCTTATTAGGGCACGGCATTGGTGCTACTATTATGGCACTCCATTCTGCTACAGGCCCAAAAGCAGGTTTACCACAAGTAGTACAAAGTAGAGCACAATTTGGCTACTTCGGGGCCATTTTGCCGATGTTAATTATTCTTATTATGTATTTAGGCTACGGCGCAACAAATACAGTATTAGTCGGCCAGGGCGTGGAAGAAACACTCGGTCTTAACATGAATGTAACTGTTATCGTTAGTCTTATTCCGATGGTACTTCTCGCTATTTTTGGACAAGGCCTACTGCAAAAATCAATGAAAATTTATACGATTGGCTTTACAGCAGTATTTTTTATTTTATCGATTATGATTTTAATGAATGTATCAATGGAGCTTTTAAATGCTGGTAGTTTTTCTTTCAGCCAGTTTTTATTAATGACTTCTATCTGTGTTACATGGCAAATTACATATGGTCCTTATGTATCTGACCATTCAAGATTTATTCACCCATCCCAATCGAAAAAGGTGTTTACTTATAGTTACCTTGGAAGCTTTGCTAGTTCAGTATGGTTGATGGTTTTAGGTGCTGCCATTGCGACAATGGTTGTTAACGGCAATGTGATGGCACAAATTAAAGATATGGGCTCACTAGGTTTCATCATTGCCCTATTATTATCACTTGGTGTTCTGGTTATTAACTCCTTAAACATTTATGGAGCAGGCATTATTATTTTATCGATTGCGAGCAATTTTTTAACATTTAAAACATCTGCTAGACTACGTACTATTACTTCTATTGCTATTGGAGTAATTATTGCTGTTATTGCCACTTGGAGCTCTAGCAATTTCATGGCTAATTTCCAATTATACTTAGGGTTTATTTTATTCTTTATTATCCCGTGGAGCATGATTACATTAACAGATTTTTACATTTTAAAGAGAGTACATTATCCACCAGATGAGTTCAATAAAAAGGATGGTATTTTCGGCAAAATTAATATCCCAACTATGGTTATTTATTTGCTAACGATTTTTATTCAAATTCCATTTATTAATACGGAGTTATATGTAGGTCCTATCGCTAAAATGCTAGATGGACTAGATATAGCATGGATTATAGGTGGTGCAGTTTCTTTCCTACTATATATTAGCTTTGCGAAATTAACGGCACCTGCCAAACTTACTGTAGACGTCTACCCAACGTCTAATGTACCAGAAAATAATTAATAAATATGGTTCGCCAGGCTTCCCCAAAGCCTTTTGAAGCCCCTGTATTGTATTCCACACAGGGGCTTTTCTATATTAAACATCTACTTTTTCGATGTTGCGGATTGCTAAATAAGCTACAACTATGCCAATAATGGCTAATGTAATAGGGATGATGATAATATCGTTTAAGGAAAAACTACCCGTATTTGAAGATACAACCATGACAATCAACAATGATGACAGGATTGTTGTTGGAATGGAGTATTTTTTCATACCAAAATACAATGGAATAAGAGCCATACCAGAAGCTGCTACAGCATTCATAAGCACAGTAGGAATGCGTTGGATAATCATTGCATTCGTCAACGTATCTTGAACAAGTTGGAAGTTTGTGCTAATTACAAGGAAAATGATTGTTACAAAAATATTTGAAAGTATTATAGCGCTAAATGTAAATAGCACGACAATAGCAAGCTTTGCGGCAATGAACTTTTTTCTATTAATCGGATACATAAATGCTGTTATAATTGTTTTATTTTTATATTCTCCAATAATAAGCTTTGCTATTAATGTTGCGGCAAAAATAATAAATACACATCTTACAAATGAATCAATAATAGCGAAAGCTATAGGATAATTTTCTAGCACTATATCACCTTCGAATTTTGAAATAACTACAATCATAAACATAAATCCTAATATAGCGATATTGGCGATGATTGCTGCTTTTACATACCTAGCAAATTGGTATTTTTTCATTTCTAAACGCATCAAATTAAGCATGGACCTTCCCCCCATTGATCAATTTCATGAAATAATCCTCTAAGGAACTTGTTTTTCTAGTAATTTCTTCAATCTCGATGTCATGCTCTATTAACGTTTTAGAGATTACTTTTTGTGAAATGGACGTATCATAAATACGAATACAGTGCTCATCTATACATTTAAAATTGGCAATTTTTAATTGACTATCTAATAAAAAGGCTGCCTTTTTCCCATCACTCACAATTAATTCAATAAAATCTGCCTGGTTATGACTTATCTGCTCCATTGATACTTCAGCAATTAATTTACCATTATTAATGACGCCAATTGTATCCGCAATTTGCTCGATTTCAGCTAATATATGGCTGGAAACGATAATAGTAATGCCATACTCTTTACTTAACATTTTGAATAATTGTCTTAGCTCCCTTATGCCAACTGGGTCAAGCCCATTAATGGGTTCATCTAAAATAAGCAACTCAGGTTTAGTCAAAATTGCACGGGCTATACCTAATCGTTGCTTCATCCCTAGTGAAAAATCTCTTACTTTTTTACCCTCCACATTGATTAATTTTACTAAATCCAGCACATGCCCAATTTCATTTTTATTGTAATATCCCATATATTCGCAATGTAATTCGAGATTTTCGTGAGCAGTTAACTTTTCATAAAAAATTGGATATTCAATAATTGTACCCATCCTCTTTAACACTTCATATGAATGATTCGTTAGTTTTTCACCAAAAATTTCGATATCCCCATTTGTTGGTTTAGCCAAATTCGTTAGCATTTTCATAACCGTTGTCTTCCCTGCACCATTTGGACCTAAAAATCCATAAATCTCTCCCTTCTTCACATGTATATTGACAGAGGAAACTACTTCATTTCCTTCATAGACTTTTGTAAGTTGATTTGTTTTTACAATAAACGCCATTGCAACCATCTCCCTTATTTGTGGCTTTCTTTATTATAAGAAGAAAAACTCTCTATTTTATTACTTGATTCTTACAAATTTCTTAAGAAATGAAAAAAAGCCTATAGAGCATTTTTAGCTCTACAAGCAGGGCTAGCTTAGTACATTATTCTTTTTAAGGAAACAGTAAAAACCGTTTTTTCATAAGGTATACTCGTCAGTTGGATAGTACCATTCATGATTTCTACAAGCCGCTTCGTTATCGTGAGACCTAGCCCACTCCCTTGAAAGCTTTTATTCCTTGAGTCTTCAAGCGTATACATTCTCTCAAAGACGCTATCGATATGAAATTCATCAATCCCTTTGCCACAATCCCAGACATCAATATAAACATCACTAGTATCAGTCCTTATTGTTAGCCCTAGTTTCCGCCCTTCAGCCCCGTAAGCGATGGCATTAGCGATTAAATTGTTTAATACTCTATCTAATGCATCCTCATTGCCTAGAGCATAAATCGGTGCTTCTGGTATGTGAATGTCAATATCAAGGCCTAACGACATCACCATATCATAAAATGATAAAATATTTTTTCGGCAAATTTCATTTACGTTTACTTTTGTTATGGGGTAATCTGTATCGCCCGCTTCAATTTTGGCCAAATCAAAAAATGTATGAATAAGCTTCAGTACTTCCTCTGTTTTCACATGGATTCCTGCAAGTAAACGATTGCGTTCTGCATCGCTTAGCGAATGTTGTAGCTGCAGCATTTCTGTATAGCCTAGTACAACGGTTAATGGCGTTTTTAAATCATGTGAGATATTAGCAAGCATTTTTTTCATCGAGCTTTCTGTTTTGCGATGTTTGGCTAGTATTTTATGTGTATCCTCCAGCAATGCATTGATAGTAGTAAGTAATGTTTGTAATTCTTGATTCGTTGTAGCAACTAAAATTTTCTCGTGTGATTGTGTATTCATAATAGCTTGTAGTTTTGTGTGCATGTAATGGAGTGTAACGTTTTGCTGCCGTTTTTCTTTGCTCTGAAACATAATGATAGCTATAAGAAAAAGAATAATAATTGTTAGAAATAATGTCATATCGCTAGCCCTCAAATTTATAGCCAATCCCCCAAAGTGTTTTAATATACTGGGGTTTGGAAGGATCGTCTTCGATTTTTTCTCGTAATCTTCTTATATGGACATTAATTATATTTTCATCGCCATAATAGTCATCATTCCAAATCAATTGATAGATTTGTTGTTTAGTAAAAACCCGATTGCGATTAGTAATAAATAATTTTAAAATAGCAAACTCTTTGGAAGTCAGCTTCAGCTGTTGTTGATCTTTCTGTACTGAAAAATTAACGACATCAATTACCAAGTTCCCAATAGTCATTGTTCCTTTTGCTTCTTCCATCGGACTTGAATATTGAGTCGCCCTTCTAATGGCGGCTTTTACACGCGCTGAAAATTCCAACATGGAAAATGGCTTGGCAATATAATCATCTGCACCTAATCCAAGGCCTAATGCTTTATCAACATCACTATCTTTTGCGGACATTATAATAATTGGTATTGCTTCTTTTTCGCGAACCCTTTTTAACACTTCTAAACCATCTAATTTAGGCATCATGATGTCCAAAATAATTAAATCAAAGGATTTTGTTAAACAAGTTTGCACTGCCTCTTCACCATTTGAAACAGCTGTAACAACAAAGCCTTCCATCATTAAAAATTTTTCAACCATTTCTCGTATCGCTACATCATCTTCTACAAGTAATATATGTTTTTGCAAGTTCAAGCACCCCGTTTCTAAAAACCTTCTTTTTATTAAATAACGACTCTTATAATTATTTGTAATGATTATCCTGACTTTATATAGCTTACCATATGTTATTTTTAATTTTAATGCTGTAATAACCATATACTTGTAAACAAAAAAGCTGTCCTCTACTGATAGGACAGCCTAAAACATATAGAAAGTGCCAGGCACTCAAACAATTATTGGAGCGGAGGGCGGCGACTCCTACGGGAACAGCACAACTACGTAAGACGCAACAGACCGCGCGTATGCGAGGGTTGCGGCTTACGTTGTGCCCGTGGAAAGCGTCCGCCCGTAGCGGAAATCAACGGTCATAAACTAAAAGCTGCCCTACGCTAGTAGGACAGCTCACTTTTTACTTTTCCACTTTTAAATCGCATTTTTCTAGTGGAATCATTTTCGTTTTATGTTTAATTTTATAGCCTAACCATAAGGCAACGAACAGCGGTATACCGATATATGAAACAAGGACACCATACCAGTCAATCGAATCGCCCGTGAAAGCTGTATAGTTTTGACCAATGACAACAATCATACAGACAGTAAATGCAAACAGTGGACCGAATGGATAGAGCTTTGCTTTATATGGCAGTAAATTCGTGTCTAAACCTTGCGCTTCATACGCTCTACGGAAGCGATAATGACTAAAAGCAATACCAAGCCAGGCAATGAAGCCTGACATCCCAGAAGCGTTTAAAAGCCACATATAAACAACGCCATCTCCAAAGAATGAAGCTAAAAATGCTAAGCAACCTACCGCTAATGTTAGTAGTAATGCATAAATCGGAATGCCACGACGGCTAAGCTTTGCAAAAATTTTAGGTGCGTGGCCATCTACTGCTAATTGCCATAACATACGAGATGAAGCATATAAACCAGAATTACCTGCGGACAACATCGCTGTTAAAATAATAGCATTCATTAATGAAGCCGCAAAAGCAATGCCTAAACGGTCAAATACTAATGTAAATGGAGATACTGCAATATCTTCAGATAATAAACGTGCATCCGTAAATGGAATCAACATCCCAATGGCTGCAATCGCTAAAATATAAAATAAAATAATACGCCAAAATACAGATTTAACAGCTTTCGGAATATTTTTACCTGGATCATCCGTTTCTCCAGCAGTGATTCCTAATAGCTCTGTCCCTTGGAACGAGAAGCCTGCTGCTAGAAATATACCGAATGTTGCAAGGAAGCCGCCATGGAATGGCCCATCACTGATAAAGAAATTTGTGAAGCCAACCGGTGCTTGCCCGCCTATAATACCGAAAATCATCAATAGGCTGACGATAATAAAAACAATAACCGTTGCAACTTTTATCATTGCAAACCAATATTCACTTTCCCCATAGCTTTTTACAGACAGTAAATTAAATGTTAGGACAATCGCAATAAATATAACAGTCCAAAGTGCAGAAGAACTGTCTGGGAACCAGTACTTCATAATAAGAGAAACTGCTGCAATTTCTGCTGCAATGGTAATTGCCCAGTTATACCAGTAGTTCCAGCCAAGGGCAAAGCCAAGCGCAGGATCTACAAATTTTGTTGCATACGTACTAAATGACCCTGATGACGGCATATAAGCTGCCATCTCGCCTAAGCTCGTCATTAAGAAATACACCATAATGCCGATTAGTGCATAGGCAAGAAGTGCACCGCCTGGCCCTGCTTGTGCTATTGCGCCACCACTTGCTAAAAATAGACCTGTTCCAATAGTACCGCCTAATGAAATCATTGTTATATGACGGCTTTTTAATTCTTTTTTCAGCTCCGGTGCTTTATGACCGAGCTGATTAACTTTTATCTCACTCACATTAAAGCTTCCTTCCTTTTATAAGAGGCAAAAAAATGCCATCACATGAACGTTGTGATGGCTAAGTAAATCCTCTGTTTCTTCAAAATGATAGCGCAACACGTTGTCCAACGTGACAGTTCTGTTCCTTTCGGAGACAGCCCCAGCATGAGGTTTTCAAGTCCCCTCACACTTCGGCGATATTTCCTTTCAGCTAACATCGTTAATGCTTGTCATCTCCATTAACTTACTAATAAATACCGCGACCTCTACCTCAATACAAACATGAGGCATATAATTATTAAATTTATGATGTGTCCTAGTTTATCATACGACCTAAGACATTTCAATAAAACGATTAAAGTTCCGTATTTTGTGAATATTCAACTATTTTTATTAATGTGTTAAAGTGTTATAGTGGCTTGAATTATAATTGTTGTATCAGGGAGGTACTTATTTTGACAACAAACGAAGAATCTACGTATCCTAGCAGAAAGATTAACTGGAAGGGCACAACGCTCTTATTAGTCATCGGTGTCATCTTTCTTGCTTCGACATTACGTATGCCATTAACGGTTGTAGGGCCGATTATTTCCTTTATTCGTGAGGATCTTGGCATATCCAATGTGCTGGCAGGCTTTCTAACAACTATTCCATTGCTTGCATTTGCACTCGTGTCACCCATTGCACCAGTAGTTGCACGAAAAATGGGGCTTGAATTGACACTATTTTTATCAACGATTTTATTAGCACTAGGAATTGTGTTGCGCTCACTTGGTACAACTGGTTTACTCGTGTTCGGTACAATGATAATTGGTATTGCTATTTCATTTGGTAACGTCCTAATACCAGGGCTGTTGAAATTGAAATTCCCTTATCACGTAGGCTTACTGATGGCCTTTTTTACAATGTCTATGAACTTAACTGCAGGAATTGGCGCTGGCATTAGTTATCCAATAGCCAATGCTTCTCTTGGCTGGCAAGGTGCACTTGCTATTGCGCTAGTTCTTGTTGTAGTAACGATTGTAATTTGGATTCCTCAATTAAAAGCGAATAAACCTGAACCAACTGTAGCCTCTACGAAAACGCGTATTCCATTATGGAAATCACCCGTTACTTGGGCAGTTACTGGCGCTATGGGTTTACAATCATTATTATTTTATACAACTGCAGCTTGGATTCCCGAAATCTATATCGCACAAGGAATCGCCCCAGATCGTGCTGGGTGGATGTTCTCCATCATGCAAATTTCTCAAGTACCTATGGCTCTAGCTGTACCGATTATCGCTAGTAAAATGACATCACAACGACCTCTAGTTTTGATGTTTACTGCATTTTATGTTGTCGGCTTTACTGGCCTTGTCATGGAATGGACTAGTCTTGCGGTATTGTGGATGATATTGCTAGGATTAGCAGGCGGCGCTTCATTTTCACTTGCCATGATGTTCTTTACACTTCGTACTCGTACGGCATATGAGGCAGCTGATTTATCGGGCTTTGCCCAATCATTAGGCTATTTATTAGCCGCAGTAGGCCCTATTTTATTTGGTTACCTGCATGATTTATTTGGTGGCTGGAACACCGCTGGTTGGCTATTTGTTGTCGTTGCGGCTTTACTATTCTTCTGCTCATTTAGAGCTTCTAAAAATGAATATGTAAATTAAAAAGTAAAAGTGTTAGATTGACTAATCAATCTAACACTTTTTTCAATCAGAAGTATTCAATAACTTTACACCTTGAGTACCTAGTATTAGCCACCTCATTTTCAGTAAGGGGGTTTTTGGTAGAAATAATTCGGCGTATTGTACACATTATTGTAAGGCTTATGAAAGATGTGAGTTGTTGCAGGCGATAATGGTGGAATCAACCAAGTCCAGTTACCTGTTAAATCACGTCCTGCCTTATGTTCTGCTTCTTCAAACAGCTTAAATTGCTGTGCCGCTGTATGATGATCGACAATACTGACACCATCTTCTTTAAAGGAATGAAGGACCGCAATATTTAATTCTACTAATGCGCGATCACGCCAAAGCGATGCCTGTCTCGTGGTATCGAGTCCAAAAATTTCAGCTATTCTCGGTAATATATTATAACGATCATGATCGGCTAAATTGCGTGCCCCAATTTCTGTCCCCATATACCAGCCATTAAAAGGGGCTGCCTGAAAATCAATACCTGCCATTTGAAACCGCATGCTCGAAATAATCGGCACCGCATACCATTTCAACGCAAGCTCTTCTACTTGGGGATGCTCAGGATGACGAATAGCAACTTCCAATACGTCCTCTTGAGGAATTGTAAAGCATTGTGGACTTCGATTATCCACCTGTATAACAAGGGGTAGCACATCAAAAGCTGTGCCCTCTCCACGCCAGCCTAGTGATTCACAAACCTTTGTAAAAGATACCGAATGTGGATCCCCAACAATGCCTTCAGCCGTTTCATAGCCTGCATAACGTATTAGCTGATGGTTCCAGACTCTCACTCTGTCAGCTGCAAATACCGTAATCGTTGGACGGATTTTACCATCATTTGTTGCATAACGAATATGATGCAATAGCTTTTGAAAAATTGCATGCTCATCTAAAATATCACGTGCATCCTCAACATGTAATGATTGCCAAAACAATCTACCGATACATTTATTACTATTACGCCATGCCACGCGTGCACCAAAAGTAAGCTCTTCTGTTGAAGGAATATATACACCTTCTTTGTCAACTTGTTGTAATCTATTTGTTAACCATTGTTCAGACTTATTTTGTTCCATTTGATAAAGTGCTAAAAAACGTCGTATCTCTTGTACATTCATGTCGTTTTCCTCCATCTATCCTCATATTAGATGAACAAAATTAAATTCACCACGAAAAAATCCGTCAGAAAACATACATCTTTTATATATGAAATACTTTGTTCAAATTTTAACTAGACGGTCGAACAAAACTTTTATCAGCTTACAGAAAAAAGCCCCATTACAAGAAAAAAGCATGTAGCAAAAATGCTACATGCTTTATTTGATGACCCCTACGGGATTCGAACCCGTGTTACCGCCGTGAAAGGGCGGTGTCTTAACCGCTTGACCAAGGGGCCATGGCTCCGAAGGCAGGACTCGAACCTGCGACAACCTGATTAACAGTCAGGTGCTACTACCAACTGAGCTACTTCGGAATAAATTTATAATGGGCCTAAATGGACTCGAACCATCGACCTCACGCTTATCAGGCGTGCGCTCTAACCAGCTGAGCTATAGGCCCTTCATGGAGCGGGTGATGAGAATCGAACTCACGACATCAGCTTGGAAGGCTGAGGTTTTACCATTAAACTACACCCGCAAAAAAGATGGGTCAGGACGGAATCGAACCGCCGACACTTAGAGCTTCAATCTAATGCTCTACCAACTGAGCTACTGACCCGAAATAAAAATGGAGGAGGTAGAGGGATTCGAACCCCCGCGCGGTGTTACCCGCCTGTCGGTTTTCAAGACCGATCCCTTCAGCCAGACTTGGGTATACCTCCGGAATTAAACAAATATGGTGGAGCCTAGCGGGATCGAACCGCTGACCTCCTGCGTGCAAGGCAGGCGCTCTCCCAGCTGAGCTAAGGCCCCAATTTAAAAGATGGTCGGAATGACAGGATTCGAACCTACGACCCCTTGGTCCCAAACCAAGTGCTCTACCAAGCTGAGCTACATTCCGTTACTGTCTATCTTATCTTTTTATGGCGCGCCCGGCAGGAGTCGAACCCACAACCTTCTGATCCGTAGTCAGACGCTCTATCCAATTGAGCTACGGGCGCATAATATTTAAAAATGGTGCCGAGGGCCGGAATCGAACCGGCACGGTAGTCACCTACCGCAGGATTTTAAGTCCTGTGCGTCTGCCAGTTCCGCCACCCCGGCACATTTGGAGCGGAAGACGAGGTTCGAACTCGCGACCCCCACCTTGGCAAGGTGGTGTTCTACCACTGAACTACTTCCGCATGTGCATAAGATTATTTATCCTGGCAATTATGTAATTAAAATAAATGGTGCGGGTGAAGGGAGTCGAACCCCCACGCCTTGCGGCGCTAGATCCTAAGTCTAGTGCGTCTGCCAATTCCGCCACACCCGCAAATATGATGAGCCATGAAGGACTCGAACCTTCGACCCTCTGATTAAAAGTCAGATGCTCTACCAACTGAGCTAATGGCTCATATTATTAATAAAATGGCTGGGGTACTAGGATTCGAACCTAGGCATGACGGAATCAAAATCCGTTGCCTTACCGCTTGGCTATACCCCAATAGTTTTATATGGGGCGACTGATGGGAATCGAACCCACGAATGTCGGAACCACAATCCGATGCGTTAACCACTTCGCCACAACCGCCATATGAAATATAACAGTAGTTTAACCTGAAAAATTTGGCAGGGGCAGTAGGAATCGAACCCACACCAAAGGTTTTGGAGACCTCTATTCTACCGTTGAACTATGCCCCTAAAAGTAAAAACTGGTGGAGGGGGACGGATTCGAACCGCCGAACCCTAAGGAGCGGATTTACAGTCCGCCGCGTTTAGCCACTTCGCTACCCCTCCAAGGGCTGATGCCGGCGATAGGAGTCGAACCCACGACCTACTGATTACAAGTCAGTTGCTCTACCAACTGAGCTACACCGGCATATAAAGACGGTCCCGACCGGGATCGAACCGGCGATCTCCTGCGTGACAGGCAGGCATGTTAACCGCTACACCACGGGACCATAATTTGGTTGCGGAGACAGGATTTGAACCTGTGACCTTCGGGTTATGAGCCCGACGAGCTACCACTGCTCCACCCCGCGATAATACTTTTAAAATTTATAAGATGGTGGAGGATGACGGGCTCGAACCGCCGACCCTCTGCTTGTAAGGCAGATGCTCTCCCAGCTGAGCTAATCCTCCCCATAAAAAATAAAGCGAAGCGACGTCCTACTCTCACAGGGGGAAGCCCCCAACTACCATCGGCGCTAAAGAGCTTAACTTCCGTGTTCGGTATGGGAACGGGTGTGACCTCT